>JANQFL010000108.1 GCA_028277845.1 Sneathiellales bacterium | reverse complement strand
CGGAGGGTTCGTCCATCCGGAAGATGCATCATGGATTCCGCCGGCGGCCCAGAGGCTTTCGCCTCGGTCACCTGTTCGTCACGAAACGCGGCATAGTCGGGGACTTCCGGCAGGCGCCGTTCCTCCCGGAGCCGATCAAGAATATCCCCAAGCCGCGGGCCGGTTTCCAGCCATGCGGAGTCGAGATGCCAAAGCCCGGCATAGGCTGAGTTGGCGAATTGTAGACGGGCCCGAGAATCGAACACGGAAATCGCCGTTGATACGGTTTCCAGGACTCGAAACCAGACCGAGGCAGACTGTGCTGACTCGTTGCGCGCCGAGAGCAAATCATCCGGTATGGAAAGACGGACCTTCGAACCACCCTGAATTTCAACTTCGTGGCCGTTTTCCGTCGGCGAAGTGTCGGCCGTTGCTGTCACTTTGTTGGACGCGGAATTGGCGAATGCGAACTGCCCGTCCGGTCCCAGTATCTGAGCGGGAAACGGCAGCGCCTGAAGAACATCCCGCAGAATCTCGGGATCGCTCGAGAGAGGATTCCGGGAAGGGTTCTTTTGCTGCGGATGGCTTGCGCTGTTCAGGTCCCGGAACCAAAGCACATCGGCGGTGGGGGTGCCACTTGATCCGATAGCGCGGATTCCAATGATCTGCAGGGTACGGCTATTGCCGACAACCGGTAGTATCAGGCTGAAACCCTGGCCGTCGCGGGCCAACTGATCGGTGTGAGCGCGCAGGCAATTTGCCGACTGATCCTCGAACCGGGCCAAAACGTCGTTGAAGCCGCTGCTGGTTCCGCTGGCAAGGCCGAGCAGGATGGCCAGACGGCGGGAACAGATGGCCGTACCGGTTCCGATGCCCAAAAGCAGATATCCGTCGGGAACCGTTTCGAGAATTTCGCGGGCCGTTTCAGCGTCGGCTCGTGATTGCTCGTATTCCCGGCCGGCTTGGTGCGCGCGCCGCCGCAACACGATCAACAACGGCGAGGCAACCGCTGTGATCAGCGCGGCACCGAGAAAAAATGCCAGCCAGGGGCCCATTAGGCCACCGAATCCGCATACGGCGGACAGGATATGGATCGGTTCGTCGGCACGACCGGAATCCTATCCCCACCGCCTGCATCCGGCAAGGGAGACGCCGCCGGAAAAGCGTGCTCAGTAGCGGTAATAGTCCGGCTTGAAGGGGCCGTTCGCAGCCACCCCGATATACTCTGCCTGATCATCGCGCAACTGCGTCAGGGTCACCCCCAGTTTGGCCAAGTGAAGCGAGGCGACCTTTTCATCCAGATGCTTCGGCAAGACATAGACCTTCTTGTCGTACTTCTCCGGGTTGATCCACAGCTCCATCTGGGCAAGAACCTGATTGGTGAAGGACGCGCTCATGACGAAGCTGGGATGGCCGGTGGCGCAACCGAGATTCACCAAGCGGCCCTCGGCGAGGAGGATGATGCGCTTGCCGTCTGGAAACTCGATCTCATCGACCTGGGGTTTGATGTTCTGCCATTTGTAGTTACGTAGAGCGGCGACCTGGATCTCGGAATCGAAATGGCCGATGTTGCAAACGATGGCCCGGTCCTTCATCTCCCGCATGTGCTCAAGGGTGATGACGTCGATGTTGCCCGTGCAGGTGACGAAAAGATCTCCCTTCGGTGCCGCGTCCTCCATGTTGACGACTTCAAAGCCTTCCATGGCGGCTTGCAGTGCGCAGATCGGGTCGATTTCGGTAACGAGAACGCGGCAGCCGGCGCTGCGCAGGGATTCCGCCGACCCCTTGCCGACATCGCCGTACCCGCAGACCACGGCGACCTTGCCCGCCATCATGACATCGGTGGCGCGGCGCACACCGTCCACCAGGCTTTCACGGCAGCCATATTTGTTGTCGAACTTGGACTTGGTCACCGAATCGTTGACGTTGATGGCCGGGAACAGCAGCGTGCCATCCTTCTGCATTTCGTACAGCCGGTGCACGCCGGTGGTGGTCTCCTCGGTGACGCCGCGGATCGCCGCGCCGAGTTCGGAATACCACCCGGGCTTCTCGGCCACGCGTTTCTTGATCGCGGCGTAGAGGGCCTCTTCCTCTTCGTTCTCGGGATTGTCGAGCACGGAGATGTCTTTCTCCGCCTTGATACCCAGGTGAATGAGCAGCGTCGCGTCGCCGCCGTCGTCGAGGATCATGTTCGGCGTGCCGCCGTCGCCCCACTCGAAAATCCGGTGGGTGTATTCCCAGTAGTCTTCGAGCGTCTCGCCCTTGACGGCAAACACCGGGGTGCCGGTGGCGGCGATGGCCGCGGCGGCGTGGTCCTGGGTCGAGAACACGTTGCACGACGCCCAGCGCACGTCGGCGCCCAGGGCCTGCAGGGTCTCGATCAGCACGGCGGTCTGAATGGTCATGTGCAGGGAGCCGGCGATGCGGGCACCCTCCAATGGCTTGGCGGCGCCGAACTCCTCACGCAGGGCCATCAGGCCCGGCATTTCGGTTTCGGCGATATCGAGTTCCTTGCGCCCCCAGTCGGCCAGGGAAATGTCGGCGACGACGTAGTCGGTTGATGCGCTCATGTGTGCTCCTGTGGGCAAAAACGAATTGATAAAACCTGGAAACCGCCGCCCCGAATCCCATCCGGCAGCCGTTGAGACGGTGCTGTATATCAGCCCGGATCAACGGCGGCAAGCATACATAAAGAAATCTTTATATTTGGTTATGGAGGTGTATTTTGCTTGCAACCTGGCCGGCCCGCTCCCCCGTCCCAACCACCCGCGAGTGTACCCTAGGCTGACTCGACATTCAGGATTCCTATTTTGTTTGATGTGTGATTCATGGGGTTTCAGATTGGATGATCTGGAGCCCGGACATGGCGAAACCGAAGCGTTATGAACTGACCGCCGAACAATGGCGGCGGATTGAAGGACTTTTACCCGGCAAGCCCGGCGACCCCGGGCGCACGGGGGCAGACAATCCGCGCTTCGTCAACGGCGTCCTCTGGGTGCTGCGCTCAGGCGCGCATTGGCACGACCTGCCCGAGCGCTACGGCAAGTGGAAGAGTGTCCACAAGCGCTTCTCACGCTGGGCCAAGGCCGGTGTCTGGGAGACCGTCTTCGAGCACCTCATCGACGATCCCGACAACGACTATGTCTCGCTCGATTCCAGTCTGGTGCGCGCGCACCAGCAGGCGGCCACCGGCAAGGGGGGCGGCCAAAAAGGAGGGACCAGGCTCTGGGGCGTTCCCGAGGAGGACTGACAACCAAGATCCATATGGCCGTTGACGCTCTTGGCCGCCCTCTGCGCCTCATCCTCACGCCCGGTCAACGGGGCGACGCGCCCCTCGCGCCGGCCCTGCTCGAAGGGCTGGCGCCCCGCCGGGTCTTGGCTGACAAGGCCTATGATTCAAACGCCTTGCGCATGCTGATCGCGGACATCGGCGCGGAAGCGGTCATCCCCTGCAACCCCACAAGAAAGCGGCCAATCCCATACGACTTTGAAGCCTACAAGATCCGAAACACCGTCGAACGATGCTTCAACAAGCTCAAACACTTCAGGCGCATCGCAACCCGATTCGACCGACGCGCCATCCATTTCCTAAGCTTCCTACATATCGCAGCCGCAATTCTATGGATGCGATGAATGTCGAGTCAGCCTAGGGGTGGTTGGGACGGGGGAGCGGGCCGGCCCCGGTGTCACATACAAAAAAGCCCCTCACGCCAGGGCGTTGAAGTCGTCGAGCATGGTGGCGATGCGGCCCGGGTCCCATTGGTCCATGATGTGGCGGGTGCGCTGGGTGGCCTCGCCGATGTCGAGGGCGCGGATGCGTTTCTTGATGCGCGGCACGGCGGCCGAGACCATGGACAGGTCGCGCAGGCCGAGGCCGAGCAGCAGGGCCGTGTAGCGCGGGTCGCCGGCCATTTCGCCGCACAGGTTGACCGGGATCTGGCGCCGCAGCGCCGCCTCGGTGGTGAACTGGATGAGCCGCAGCACGGCCGGATGCAGGGGATCGTAGAGGTCCGCCACCTGCTCGTCGCCCCGGTCGATGGCCAGGGCGTACTGGATGAGGTCGTTGGTGCCGATGGAGAAGAAGTCGGACACGGTGGCCAGGCCGTCGGCGGACAGGGCCGCGCCCGGCACCTCGATCATCACGCCGAGAGGCGGCAGCGGATCGGCCAGCGCAATACGCTTGCGCCGCAGCCGCCGGACCAGCCGGTTCAGGATCTGCCGGACCTGGCGCACTTCCCGGCTCGACGAAATCATCGGCAGCAGGATGCGCACCGGGCCCTTGGCGCTGGCCCGCAGGATGGCCGAGAGCTGCGCCTCGAGCAATGAGCGCACCTTCAGCGACAGCCGTATGGCCCGCAAGCCGAGCGCCGGATTGACGCTGTCGGCGAACTGGTCCTGCAGCGCCATCGAGAGTTTCTCGCCGCCGAGATCGAGGGTGCGCACGGTCACCGGGCGGCCGTCCATGGCCTCGATCACGTCGCACAGCGCCCGGTACTGTTCGTCCTCGCTGGGCAAGTCGTCGCGGTTCATGTAGATGAATTCGCTGCGCAACAGGCCGATGCCGGCGGCGCCCACGTCGAGCGCCGACTTCAGTTCGATGGGCAGTTCCACATTGGCCTGCAGGGTGATATCGACACCGTCCCGGGTAACCGAGGGCATGCGCTTGAGCCGCGCCAGCACCCGTTCTTCCTTGACCAGTTCCTTGCGGCGCCATTCGTAGTGCGCCAGGGTCTTAGCGTCGGGATTGACGATAACGATACCGGAGACGCCGTCGACGATGACCGTGTCCCCGGTTTCCACCGATTCGGTCAGGTCGCCGACGCCCAGCACGGCCGGCAAGCCCAGCGAACGCGCCATGATCGCCGTGTGCCCTTCGGCGCCACCCACCTGGGTGGCGAAGCCGCGCACCACATCCGGGTTCATGATCGCCGTGTCCGCCGGCGTGATCTCCTGTGCGATGACGATGGACCCCTTGGGCAGATTGGAGAAGGCATGAAACGGCGTTTCCGTCAAATTGCGCACGAGCCGCACGCCGACGTCCCTGATGTCCTGGATGCGGGATGCGAGGTAGGGGTCGCTCACCTCGGCGAAGCTTTTGGAGATCTGCGAAATCTCGGCCTGCACCGCCCATTCGGCATTGACCCGCTCTTCGCCGATCCGCTTTTCGACGCCGCGGACCAGGCGCGAACCGGTCAGCATCTGCAGATGCGCCTCCAACAGGAAACCCAGTTCCTCGGCCGCGCTTTCGGCGAGACCCGTCGCCCGCTTGCGCAGGCGCCGCACCTGGCGGCGCGATTTCCCGACGGCGTCCTGGAAGCGCTCCAGTTCCGCAGGCACCGCGCGCGCCGCGATCCGGAATTCCGGTACGGACACCATGCCGGTCTCGAACACATGCGCCGGGCCGATCGCGATGCCCGGCGACACGCCCAGGCCGTTCATCGCCGGCGTTTCGCCCAAATCCGTGTCCGTATCGTGTTCGTCAGTCTTCATCGAACTTCCGCCGCACCAGGTCGGTCAGTTCGTCGAGAACGGCTTCCGATTGGCGGCCGGTCGCCTTGATTTCGATTTCGCTGCCCGGCGCCGCGGCCAGCATCATCAGACCCATGATGGAATGGCCCGACACTTCGGTGCCGTCCTTGCACACCGCCACATCGGCGTCGAACCCCGATGCCGTCTGAACGAACTTCGCGGCCGCCCGGGCATGCAGTCCCCGGCGGTTGGTGATCTCGACGCGGCGGCTGAGAGAATCGCTCATGGTCTTCTTCGGAGGTTTGTCGGGCGCCACGGCCGGGACTATTCGTCGGCGCCCGCCAGCAGACGCGACGCGATGTTGATGTACTTCCGGCCCGATTCCTGCGCCGCGGTGACGGCTTCCTCCAGGGAAGAGGACTGGCGGACGCTTGTCAGCTTGATCAGCATCGGCAGGTTGATGCCGGCCAAGACCTCGACGTTGGCCTTGTCCATGGTGGAAATCGCCAGATTGGACGGCGTGCCGCCGAACATATCGGTCAGCAGCACGACACCGCCGCCGCTGTCGACATCGTCCATGGCCTGGAGAATGTCCTTGCGGCGTTGCTCCATATCGTCCTCGGGGTCGATACAGATTGCCTTGACGTTTTCCTGTGGCCCGACGACATGCTCCGTGGCGGCCAGAAACTCCGCCGCCAGCCGGCCATGCGTTACCAACACCAGTCCGATCATGTGATCCTCGTTACAGCACCGTCCGGATCTTATCCGGATTCCGGCTTCATATCACGATGGCGCAGAATCACCACATGTTCCCTGCCGGAGATCCTGTCCGCCAGTTCGGCGGCGACACAGACGGACCGATGCTGCCCGCCCGTACAGCCGATGGCAATGGTCAAATAGCTTTTGCCCTCGCGGCGGAACAACGGCAACAGAGACGACACCATGTCGTCCAGGCGGCCCATGAAGGCGGAATAATTGGCGTCGGCGGCGATATAGGCGGCCACGTCGGCATCCAGCCCGGTGCGCGGCCGCAGTTCCTCGACATAGTGGGGATTGGCGAGAAACCGGGCGTCGAAGACCAGATCGGCTTCGCGCGGCAGCCCCGACCGGTAGGAAAAGGACATCACGGTGACCACCGGCCCGGGCTGGTGTTCCAGGCCGAAGCAGGCCTCGGTCTGTCTGCGCAGGTCCGGGAGGGACAGATGGGACGTGTCGATCACCAGATCGGCGCTATCCCGCAACGGCGCCAACAGTTCCCGCTCGGCGGCAATTCCGTCGGCGATCGGCCGGTCGGCCGCGAGAGGATGGCGGCGGCGGGTTTCGGTGAAGCGGCGGCCCAGGATGTCGTCGTCGCAGTCGAAGTACACCAGGCTGGCCGTGACGCCCGACCGCGCCGCCAGGCGTTCATAGGTTTCGACCATGGCGGCCGCCTGAAAATTCCGGGTGCGGCTGTCGATGCCGATGGCGATGGCGCCGTGGCCGCCGGCGCCACTCCCCGGCATCAGTCTTTCGACCAGCGGCAGGGGCAGGTTGTCGACCGCCTCGTACCCCATGTCTTCGAGCATTTTCAGTGCCGAAGACTTGCCCGCCCCGGACAGGCCGGTCACCAGGACGAGACGGAATGTTCGATCAACGGCTGGCACCACCATACTCCCCTACTGTCGCTTTCTAATTCCGGTTGTGTGCCCCGGTTTGGAGACGACACTATACCGCGTGCGCCGGCAAGCGGGCAGTGGGAACACGAGCGTCACAAAAACTTCATCTATTTCAGTACATGACCCCGCCGCAAGGCGCGAACGGCCAGGCGCAGTTTGGCGGCGGCGGACGGCTCGAACGGGTCGAGCCGGATCAGCGGCAGGGACGTGCCGGCCAGAGTTTCGTATTCCGGCGCGGGCATGCGTTCGATGCCCGCCTTGTCGGTCAGGTCCACGATCAATCCGAGCGGCGCCTGCCCGACGCATTCCACGGCGACAATACCGACACCGCGGACTTCCAGCAGGCCGGCCAGGGCCTGCGGCGGCGACGCCATGGCGGTACCATCCAATTCCCGGATTTCGACCTGATCATCGGCGACGAGCCTGGCCCCGCCGTCGATCAGGCGCAGCGCGAGGTCCGATTTGCCGCTGCCGGGCTGGCCGCGAATCAACACACCGGTCCCGCCGATATCGACACACACGCCATGGAGAAGAACCATCCGGAAAGAGTGCGCCGGACGCGATACGGCGTCAACCGGCGGGAAGCCGGATGATAAAGCGCGCGCCGACGACGTGCCCCATGGGGTCGCGCCGGTTGTCGGCGACAATGGTGCCGTTGTGGGCGTCGATGATCTGCTTGCATATGCTGAGGCCGAGCCCGGAATGGGCGCCGAATGTCTCGCCGTCCGGCCGGTCGGAATAGAACCGCTCGAATATGGAGTCCATGCGTTCCTCCGGCAGGCCCGGGCCCTCATCCTCGACCCGGACCTCGATGACGTCGTCGTCCCGCCAGGCGGACAAACCGATACGCCCGCCGGACCGGCTGAACGTGACGGCGTTGTCGATGAGGTTGCGGAAGACCCGTCCCAACCGGTCCTCGACCCCGGACACCATCAAATCGGCCGATTGATCCAAATCCAGCACGACCGAGAGGCCGTTGTCCGCCGAGCCGTAGACGTCGGCCAGCGTCGTCATCAGGTGGCGCAGATTGACCGGATGCATTTCGGCCCGGGACAGCTCGGCATCGATCCGCGAGGCATCCGAGATGTCGCTGATCAGCCGGTCGAGGCGCACGATGTCGGATTCGATGACCTGCTTGAGACGGGCCTGTTGATCCGGGTCCGACACCCGGCCCAGGGTTTCGATGGCGCTGCGGAGACTGCTGAGCGGGTTCTTGATTTCGTGGGACACGTCGGCGGCAAAGGATTCGATGGCATCGAGGCGGGCATACAACGCATCCGTCATGTCCCGGAGCGCCTCGGACAATTCCCCGATTTCGTCCTGCCGGCTGGTGAAGTCGGGAATTTCGGCCCGGCCGCCGACCGACCGGCGCACGTGATCGGCGGCATCGGCCAGCTTGCGCACCGGCCGGGCGATGGTGCTGGCCAGAAACACCGACAACAACACCGTCACCCCCAGCGCCAGGGCGAAGACCTGCAGGATGGCCAAACGGGCAGAACGCACGGATTCTTCGATTTCCCCGTCGAACACCGACAGCAGCAACGCGCCGTGGACCTGCTTGAAGGCCTGGATCGGCACGGCAACCGACAGAACCTGTCCGTCACCGCCCGCATCGCGCCGGCCCCAGCCGTTGCGGCCCAGCAGGGCTTCGGCGGCCTCGCTGTAGTCCTCGGCCCTTTGGTCGGCCCGTTCCAGATAGGGCGGGAATTCGGAACCCAGCGGCAACCAGGAAGTCACCCAGTCGTACAATCCCTCGAGGAGCGCCATGAACGCGGAACTGGCATCGTCGGACGGCAACCGGCGCAATATGACCTGCCGGCCGGCCCCCAGGAGCAGGCGGCTGTCGGCCATCAGGGCGCCGGACACGTCAAACAAACGGGCGCGGGCGCGGGCGGTTTCGCTCAAGCGCCGAATGATCTGCCCGGCCGTGTCCGGATCCAATGCCCGGTTTTCCGGATCGCCGCGGAAGGCGCTTTCGCCCAACGCGCCGGCAATGAGTTCGCCCTGGACCCGGAGCGATTCCAGTTTGGCCTCGACCAATCCATCCCGATAGGTATCCAGGTACAGCAGACCGCCCAGCAGAAACGCCAGCGCGAGAATATTGATCGCCAGAATACGGCGGGTCAGCGCGGAAAACCGCCGCCGGCGGCGCCGGCGCACCGGTGCCGGCGCAGTACGTTTCGCCGGTTCGGCCGGTTGGGGGCCATCCGTCCCGTCCTCGGGATGTGCGGCAACGAAACCCGGCCGATCCATCGGATCGACTATGAGAGGCCCACGGGCCAAGGCTTATTCTTCCCTGTAACGGTAACCCACCCCGTAAAGGGTCTCGATATTGTCGAATTCCTTGTCGACCACCCGGAACTTCTTGCGCAGCCGCTTGATGTGGCTGTCGAGGGTGCGGTCGTCGACATAGGTGTTGTCGCTGTAGGCCGCATCCATCAACTGGTCGCGGCTTTTGACGTGGCCGGGACGGCGGGCCAGGGCCAACAGGATGAGAAATTCCGTGACCGTCAGCGACACGGGTTGCGACTTCCAGGTGCTGAGGTGACGCGCCGGGTCCATGGTCAGTTCGCCGCGCACCAGCGCTTTCTCCGCCTCCTCGCCCTGGCCGCGGTTGACCTCGGAGCGGCGCAGCAGAGCGCGCACCCGTTCGATCAGCAGGCGCTGCGAGAACGGCTTGCGGATATAGTCGTCGGCGCCCATTTTGAGGCCGAGCACTTCGTCGATCTCGTCGTCCTTGGAGGTCAGGAAGATGACCGGCACGTCGCTGGACCGGCGCAGGCGGTTCAGGGTCTCCATGCCGTCCAGCCGCGGCATCTTGATATCCAGCACCACCAGGTCGACGGGACTGGCGGATACGCCGCGCAAGGCTTCGGCCCCGTCGTTGTAGGTTCGCACTTTGAAGCCCTCGGCCTCGAAGGCCATGGACACCGATGTCAGAATATTACGGTCGTCATCGACCAACGCGATGGTTGGCATCCCCTTTACCCCTCAACACTTGAACCCGCCGGCCCTTGCGGACCGGCGCATTCTCAGCTTATTCCGCCGGTTGCGGCGCAATTAAGGCGAAATCGCGTCAGAATTGGGCGGAGTATTGCCCCATGGTAGCATTCCTCGACACCGCCATGCATTGTTTCTGCGACGGTTTCTCACAACAGCCTTGTCAGGGAAGGAGACCCGGCCATGACCGACACCGCCGCCCTCGGCCAGGAGATCCGCGGCTTGATCCGCGGCGCCGGCACGGCGACCCTGGGCACCCTGTATACCGGCCCGGATGGTCCGGTGCCCTATTGTTCGCTGGTTCTGGCCGCCTGCGACCAGGACGGCAGCCCGGTCCTGCTGCTGTCCACACTGGCCCGCCATACGGACAATTTGCTGAAAGCGCCCGCCGTGTCATTGCTGTACGACGGCACCGCCGGCCTGCCCGATCCGCTGACCGGCGCCAGGGCCACCGTTATGGGCACCATCGAAGCAACCGACGATCCGCGCCTGCGCGCCCGCTATCTGGCGCGCCATCCATCGGCCGAAGACTACGCCGACTTCGGTGATTTTTCCTTCTACCGCGTCCATATCCGGTCGGCCCACCTGGTGGCGGGTTTCGGCCGCATCCATGATGTCGAAGGCGGGGACATCGTGCTGCCGGAAAGCGGCTGCCGCGAGATCGCCGAGGCGGAAGCGGACATCGTCGACCATATGAACGACCATCACGGCGACGCCATGGATGCCTACGCCCGAGGCCTGGGCGGCCTGGACGGCGGCGGCTGGCGCATGACCGGCTGCGATCCCGACGGCGCCGATCTGCACAGGCAGGGCGCATATTTCCGTCTGCCGTTCCCGGAAATCGCCCGAACCACAGGAGACGTCCGTACAATACTTGTGGAATTGGCGCAAACCGCCCGAAAAATGGCCGAATAAGGGGATCCGCCCGTTAACCCTGGTAACGGTTGCGAGTCGTCAGGGAGCTTATTATGCTGGCCGCCCTCCACGCCTTTTGGCGTGGCGACTGGAACCTGCGGCCTGGCCGCGTTTGAACAATCACCGAAAGGCCGTCGCGCCGCGCGCGGAAACACCTTCCGATCACCTTGCCCAAACACAGGTCCATCCGCTTCTTCTCCCAGCCATCCAGACCGGGTCTATCACTGGATGTCTGGGAGATGAAGCGCACCGGCCATCAAGATCGGGTTTCACAGCAACCGGCGAAGACGGTGTGTATCAACCGGGGGTAATTCGGTGCAGCAAACTGGACCATTCATCAGCCGTAACGGGCTGGACATACACGGCATCAGCAACGTCAACACGGCCCATTGGAATTTCTCGACCGAGGCGCTGTACGAGGAGGCCCTGCGCCGTTCGGAAGGCATGCTGTCGCAAGGCGGTGCCATGGTGGTGCGCACGGGCGAGCACACGGGCCGTTCGGCCAACGACAAGTTCATCAGCCGCGAGCCATCCAGCGAAGGCAACATCTGGTGGGGCGCCGTCAACAAGCCGCTCGAGCGCGCGAAATTCGACGGCATCCGCGACCGTATGCTCAGCTACCTGCAGGGCCGCGACCTGTTCGTCCAGGACTGCTGGGCCGGCGCCCACAAGGACCACCGCCTCGCCGTCCGGGTGATCACCGAATCGGCCTGGCACAACCTGTTCGCCCGCAACATGTTCCTGCAGCCGCTGCCCGACGAACTGGCCGGCTTCGCGCCCGAGTTCACGGTCATCCAGGCGCCCGGCTTCCATGCCGACCCGGAAACCGACGGCACCCGCTCCAACGTCTGCGTGCTGATCGACTTCGGCCAGCGTCTGGTGCTGATCGGCGGCACGTCGTACGCCGGCGAAATCAAGAAGTCGGTGTTCTCGATCCTCAACTACCTGCTGCCGGAAAAGGGCGTGCTGCCCATGCACTGTTCGGTCAATGTCGGCCCGAACGACGACCCGGCGGTGTTCTTCGGCCTGTCGGGCACCGGCAAGACCACCCTGTCGGCCGACGCCCGGCGCACCCTGGTGGGCGACGACGAGCATGGCTGGGGCGATACGGGCGTGTTCAATTTCGAGGGCGGCTGCTACGCCAAGGTGATCCGTTTGTCGGCCGAGGCCGAGCCGGAGATCCACGCCACCACCAACCGCTTCGGCACCGTGCTGGAGAACGTCATGATCGACAGCGACACCCGCGTGCTCGACCTGGACGACGCCTCGCTGACCGAAAACACCCGCGCCTCCTACCCCATCGATTTCATCCCCAACGCGTCCGAGACCGGCATCGCCGGCCAGCCCAAGAACGTGGTCATGCTGACCGCCGACGCCTTCGGCGTACTGCCGCCGATTTCCAAGCTGACGGCGGACCAGGCCATGTACCACTTCCTGTCGGGCTATACGGCAAAGGTGGCCGGCACCGAGAAGGGCCTGGGCAAGGAACCGCAGGCCACGTTCTCGACCTGCTTCGGCGCGCCGTTCATGCCGCGCCATCCGTCGGTCTACGCCGAGCTGCTGGGCAGGAAGATCGCCGAAACCGGCGCCAACTGCTGGCTGGTCAACACCGGCTGGACCGGCGGCGCCTACGGCACCGGCCACCGCATGCCGATCGGCCATACCCGCGCCCTGCTCAACGCCGCACTGGACGGCACCCTGGCCGACGTGCCGGTGGACACCGACCCCAATTTCGGCCTGCTGGTGCCGCAGCACTGCCCGGGCGTGCCCGACGACGTGCTGTCGCCGCGCAACACCTGGGCCGACAAGACGGCCTACGACGACAAGGCCCGCGACCTGGCCGGACGGTTCAACGACAACTTCGTCCAGTTCGAGGAGCACGTCACCCAGGACATCAAGGCCGCCGCGCCGCACGCGGCCTGATCCGCACGTTCATTCCGCGTATTCGGTAAACGTCACCCGTGCATCGCCCAGCCCGGCGATGCGCAAGACGACCGTGTCGCCGGCGTCGACCCAGCGGGTCTGCACCACCGAACCGGTCAGCACCAGATCGCCCTGTTCGAGACCAAGACCGCGCCCGGCCAGCAGGTTGGCCAGCCACGCCAGGGCATCGAGGGGATGGCCGAGCACGTCGGCGCCCATGCCCTGCCCGATCAACCGGCCGTTGACGGACATGTCCCCCGCCACGGCCGCCAGGTCCATGCCGGGTGTGAAATCCACCGGCGGACCGATGACGGCGCCGGCCTGGAAGAAATCGTCGGCCACCAGCACCGGGGTTTCCTGGTCGCGCCAATTGGTGAAGCGCTCATCGACGATTTCGATGGCGGCATGCACATGGGCCACGGCGGCGGCCACGGCGGCCCGGTCATAGGGCGCCCCAGCGGCCGGCAGGTCGTCACCCAGGCGCACCGCGATCTCGCATTCCACCCCCGGCCGCACATAGGCCGCATAGGGCACATCGACCGGCGAGACCAGCACCGTCGAGGCGAATACGCCGCCGGCGCACGGACTGTCGATCTGCATATACTGCTGCATGACCTGCGTGGTGCAGCCGATCTTCCAGCCGCAGCGCCGGCCCAAGACGGTCTCGCCCAGCCGCCGGTGCAAGGCATCCTGGACGGCGTAACCCTGCTCCAACGACACCGGCATGATCGACCGGTCCATATCGGTCAACGGCGCGCCGTGCAACCGGGCGGCAACCAATTCATCGACGATCGTGTTCATGGCGGCTCCCAAAATATCCGGTCGTCAGCATACACTGATCGCAAAAAAAGAGGCCCCGGGGAGAGACCGGGGCCGTATTGAGTATTCGGAGTGAGAGGTAGTGAAAACGGAGCTTTGGCTAAATCCATCTTCCACGCGCCAAATTCGTTTCCATAGTCACTATAGGCGGACCGGCCATGGCGGACTGTGACGTCCGTCACACAATGTCCGTTTTGGGTCCGTTTAGGTGGCCGGATGGCCAAATCACATCAGCAAGCCGCCGCCCGCCACCAGCACCTGGCCGCTGATGTAGTTGGATTCGGGCGAGCAGAACAGATAGACGGCGTCGGCCGCCTCCTCCGCCGTTCCGCCGCGGCCCAATGGGATGACCTGGTTCATCATCGCCAGCATGTGGGGCTGGATGCCGACGTTGATCTCCTTGTTGCCCATCTGGATGGTCGCCTGGCCGTCGGCGAGGGGCTGGGTCAGGCGGGTTTCGATCAGGCCGAAGGCGACGCAATTGACGTTGACGTTGTAACGGCCCCATTCCTTGCAGAGCGTGCGGGTGATGCCGACCATGGCCGACTTGCCCGCCGCATAGCCCATCTGGCCGGCATTGCCGTAAAGCCCGGCGATGGAGGAGATGTTGACCACTTTTCTGTAAACGGATTGCCCCGCCGCCTTTTCCTCCTTGGCCCTGGCGCGGATGAACTCGGAGGCGGCACGCAGAATGCGGAACGGCGCGGTGACGTGCACGTCCATCATGGCGTACCACTGCTCGTCTTCCATCTTCTGGATGACATTGTCCCAGGTATAGCCGGCGTTGTTGACGATGATGTCGACGGCGCCGAAGCTGTCGACAGCGGTGGCGACGAAGCGCTCGCCGAAGTCGGGCGCCGTGACGTCGCCGACGCAGGCGACGGCGTCGACGCCCGTCGCCTTGAGGGCGGCGGTGGTGTCCTCCGCCGGCGCGCGGTCGAGATCGTTGACCACGATTCGGGCGCCTTCCGAAGCCAGCTTCATGGCGATGGCCCGGCCGATGCCGCGGCCCGAGCCGCTGACCAGGGCGACTTTGCCGTCCAGTTTGCTCATTGGTTCACTCCCTTGTGACGCGTGTCGTGTGTGGTGTGGACGTCAGCCGATGCCGACGGCGACCTTGCCGAAATGGCGGCCGGCCATGAGGTATTCGAGCGCCGGTTTCAATTCATCGAAGGCGAAGGTCTTGTCCATCACCGGGCGGGACCGGTGCTGGGCGACGGCGCGCATGAGATCCTGAAAGCGTTCGCGCGAGCCCACGGTGACGCCCTGCAGGCGGATGTCGCGCATGACGATGAGGGGCAGATTCAGCTCGCTGCGGGCGCCGCCGAGCACGCCGATCAGGCCGATCTGGCCGCCGACCTTCACCGCCCGCACGGACTGCGCCAGGGTGCCGGCGCCGCCCACTTCGACGACCAGGTCGACGCCGTCGCCGCCGGCCATTTCCGCCGCCAGCTTGCCCCACTTGTCGGTGGTCTTGTAATTGATGACCTCATCCGCGCCCATGGCCCGGACCCGCTCGAGTTTTTCGTCGCTGGACGACGTGGCGATGATGCGGGCGCCGGCGAATTTGGCGAACTGCAGGGCGAACAGCGAAACGCCGCCGGTGCCCTGGACCAGGACCGTGTCGCCCGGTCCGACGCCGCCATGGCCGAGCACGGCGCTCCAGGCCGTCACGCCGGCGCAGGTGTAGGCGGCGGCTTCGATATCGGTCAGATGACCGGCCACCTTGACCGCGCTCTCCGCCGGCACGGCCATACGCTCGGCCATGACGCCGTCCAGCGGGCCGCCCAACGAGGTCGCGAACTTGGCCGCCGTCGGTCGGCCGCCGGTCCAGCCGGCGAAGAAGGTGGGTGACGCCCGGTCGCCGACCGAGAAGTCCCGCACGCCGTCGCCGACGGCGATCACCTCGCCGACGCCGTCGGACAGCGGGATCAACGGCAGGTCGCCGCCGACCGAACCGTAGCCGCCCTGCACCATCAGCGCATCGCGGTAGTTCAGGGTGGCCGCGCGCATGGCCAGGATCAGCTCGCCCGGACCCGGCTCGGGATCGGGCCGCTCGGTCATGGTCAGGCTGTCCAGGCTCCAGGTGTCGCGGATTTCGACGGCTTTCATGGCATCTCACTCGTTACGGTGGCGGCGAGGCAGAGTGCATCGCCGCCGACAGCCGGTCAAGCCGGAGCCATGCCCTCAATGAATGCCGTTGGCCCGCTGCACCTCGCGCAGATAGGCGATGATGGCCCGGGTTTCGTCCCGGGTGACCTGGGGCTGACGCGGCATGTTGCCGAACGGCCAGTGATGCCCGCGCACGCCCTGGGTGATGGCGCGCACGATGGCGCCGTCGCCGTGGTGGCCGGGTTCGTAGATCTTATGGATCAGCGGCGGTCCCTGGTCCGACCCGGCCGCGTTGTCGCCATGGCAGGCCGTGCAGTTGCGGGCGAATGCCCGGGCGCCGTGCCGCGCCAGGGCACTGAGGTCCGGCACGGTCACGGCCACATGCGGCCCGGTGCTCTCCTTGCCGGACCACCACTTGATGGCCAAGCCGGCGGCCACCGCCAGCGCCACGCCGATCAGAACCGTCTGTTTTGCCGCGCCCATGCACACACACTCCCCTTCAGCCGTCACGGTGAGGCTTCCAGGACAGGGAAGGTCAAACGGTCCTCAGCCGGCCGTGGCGACGCCCGACCACGGGGTCATGATGTCCGTGGCGCCGAACCAGGTGCCGTCCGCGCCGCGCTTCATGCCGTTGGCGCAGGCATAGAGGGCGGGAAAGGCGCACAGCTCGCCCGGCACCGCCGGCCCGACGTCCGCCAGCGCCGCCACGACGTCGTCGTCCAGGCGCGGATCGTAGATCGCCTGGGCGGGATCGCTGACGTCGATGCGCGGCTGGTGCCAGGCCGCGTCGGGGTCCATGTCGAAATCGGCCATGAAAGACGTGAGCTGGGTCACGGCGGGCACGATCTTGCGCCCGCCCGAGGCGCCGACGGTGAACCAGGGATCGCCGTCCCGCAAGGCCACCACGGGCGACATGTTGGAGAGCGGCCGCACCGCCGGGGCCAGCGCGTTCGGGTGACCCGGTTCGGGATTGAACCAGGCGATGCCGTTGTTCATCAGGATGTTGGAACCGGGCAGCACCACCTTGGAGCCGAAGCGCGCCAGCAGGGTCTGGGTCAGGGCGACCATGTTGCCGTCGCGGTCGACGGCCGAGATATGGGTGGTACACGACCGGCCGCCGTCGCCGCCATGCCCCATGGTGCCGAGGCGCTCGGTGTAGGCGTCGCGCAGCGCCCGGTAGTAGGTGGCGAACGCCCGGGCGCCGGGGCGCTCTTCCGTCAATCCCGCCGCCTGCATAGCGGTCAGCGCCCGCGCCATGGTCGGTCCGCCGCTGAGGCCCGGCACCAGGTGCAGCGCCGCCCGGCCATAATCGTGCACCAGGGGATCGACGATGCGCGCCCGGTAGCCGGCGAGGTCGTCGGCGGACAGCCGCCCGCCGCCCGCCGCCACGTCGGACACGATGGAGCGTGCCAGGTCGCCGTCGTAGAACGCGCGCCGGCCGTGCGCCGCGAGATGGCCCAGGGTCTCGGCCAGGCCGCCGAGCGGCAGCCGTGTGTCGGCGCCTTCGGCGGACGGCAACGGCGGCAGGCCGTCCGGCAGGTAAATCCGCGCGCTGGTGTCGAACAGGCGCAGCTCGGCCGCCGTGGAGGCGATGTTGAGGGTCGACCACCAATCGAGCGGCAGTCCCTTCCGCGCCAGGCCGATGGCCGGCTGCAGCGCGTCGGACCACGAGAGCGTGCCGAAGGTTTCGAGCGCCAGGCCCAAGCCGTCCACATTGCCCGGCACGGCCATGGACAGGTAGCCGGTGTTGTTGCGGTTGTCCCTGACCGCCGGCCAGGGAAACAGGCCGTCCGCCTCGGGCGCGCCGACGATGGGGTAGTCCGCGGCCCGCAGGCCCGCCGGCGACACCATGGAGAAATCGACGACCCGCACCGCCTTGGCGGCGGCACTGTAGACCACCATGTAACCGCCGCCGCCGATGCCGCTCATCCACGGCTCGGCGGCGTTCATGGCCAGACCGGTGACCACGGCGGCATCGACCGCGTTGCCGCCGGCGGCGAGGATTTCGGCGCCGAGCGTGGCCGCCTCGAGGCTTTGCGACGCCACCGCGCCGGTTGAAATGGAAACGGCCGGCTTGACCGCCTGCCAGGTTTGAATGCGCCTCACTTTATTCCGACTCCCCGGATTTTGTTGACCCGTGATTTGGGCCGCCACAACGGTATTTGTCCACGAAAATCGGTGAAAGCCTTGTATTCCAAAGAATTAGCCGGTTCGGACCTGCTACCGGCGGATGACGGCAAACGCCCGCATTTCCCCGTAAGGTTTACCAATTCGTATAACTTCCGATTGATAATCGGGGTCAGAGCCAATCGCAATCTTAGACTATCGAATAGGCGCCGGCCTAACATTGCGGTTATTCGGCATAAGACCATGACTGCGGCCAAAGACGAAACCATGACACGTCCCCGTCCGGCAACCGGCCCGAACCCGACCGATCGCGGCGACGTAACCGCCCTGAAGACCGCCGATGGCGTGACACTGCAGACGGCCATCGACAACATGCCCATGGGCGTCAGCGTGGTCGACGCCGACTTGAACATCGTCGCCTTCAACGCCCTGTTCCTCGACCTGCTCGAACTGCCGGACGGGCGTTTCGAGCCGGGCGTATCCACGTTCGAGGATGTCATCCGCTTCAACGCCGAACGGGGCGAATACGGCGACGGCGATCTGGAGGAACTGGTGCGGGTCCGCGTCGACCTGGCCAGGCAGTTTCAGCCCCACACCCTGGTGCGCCGGCGCCCGGACGGCACCGTCATCGAAGTGCGCGGCAATCCGCTGCCGGAAGGCGGGTTCGTCACCACCTATACCGACATCACCGAGCGGACCAACGCAGAGGAAGCCATCCGCGCCAGCGAACAGCGCCTGCGGGCCCAATCGGAAACCCTGGTCAATCTGGCATCCAGCGACGCCATGCTGTCGGGCGACATCACCGCGGCCATGCACGAAGTGACCGAAGCCGCCGCCGTCGCCTTCGACGTGGCGCGCGCCGGCGTGTGGTTCTTCAACGACGATCAGAGCGTTCTGGCCTGCGAAAATCTCTATATCCGGGAGAGCGCGCGGCATCACGCCGGCACGCAGATCTCGGCCGAGGATTTCCCGGAGTACTTCTCGGCCTTGTCGCAAGGGCTGGTCATCGACGCGGGCGATGCCGTCAACGACCCGCGGACCCATGAATTCAGGCAAATCCTGTTCGAACCCCACGGCGTGCATGCCATGCTCGACGCGCCCATCCGGGCGCGCGGCAAGCTGGCGGGCATTCTGTGTCTCGAACATGTCGGCGGCCCACGGCAATGGACGTTGGAGGAAGTCAACTTCGCCACCACCATCGCCCATCTGGTGGCCCTGACCCTGGAAACCCGCGACCGCCAGCGGGCGGAGGCGGGCCTGCGCCAGGCCAAGGAACAGGCCGAGTTCGCCAACCGGGCCAAGTCGGAATTCCTCGCCAACATGAGTCACGAACTGCGCACGCCCCTGAACGCCATCATCGGTTTCTCCGAGGTGATCAAGGAGCAGATGTTCGGCGCCGTCGGCAGCGAACGCTATGTGGACTACGTCACCAACATTCACGAAAGCGGATCGCACCTGCTGCAGATCATCAACGACATTCTCGATCTGTCGGTCATCGAATCGGGCCAGATGAAGCTGGAGGAGGAGCGGTTCGACGTCTTCTCGGTCATCGAGAGTTGCGTGCGCCTGATCAGCAACCGGGCCGACGTGGCCGGCGTGCGGGTCATTATCGACACGCCGTCGGACATGCCCGAGTTGTTCGGCGATCAGCGCAAGCTGAAACAGGTGCTGATCAATCTGCTGTCCAACGCGGTCAAGTTCACGCCGTCGGGCGGCGAGATAACCGTCTCCGGCCAAATCGACCGGTCGGGCGATCTGGTGGTGGTGGTCCGCGATACCGGCATCGGCATGTCGGAAGAGGAAATCCCCCGGGCCCTGGAACCGTTCGGCCAGGCCGCATCGGCCGCCACGCGCAAGGCCGAGGGCACGGGCCTGGGCCTGCCGCTTGCCAAATCCTTGTGCGAATTGCACGGCGGGGATTTGACGGTTGAAAGCCAAAAAGGCAACGGCACCACCGTGACGATGACTCTACCGGCGGAACGGTTGTCTGTTTGATGCGGCCCGGCTAAGGCAACTCTCAACGAAAAAACTAGCTGAAGGCGATCTGGAAGTTGTTCCAAACGACGAAGGCCGTCAGGGGGATGACCGGCGAGACGATCAGCAGCACGCGCCGGTGCGGGTACCACAGGATCATGGCCACGGGAATCATCGCCAGCATCAGCTTGGGGATGAACCACCACATGCCGAACGTGCCCTGCAGCCAGCCGATCAGCTTGTTGGCTTCGACGGCGCCGTTGGCCAGGCCGAGATTGGTCGAAAAGACATCCATCAGCGCCAGGGCAAACAGGATGCCGGCGACCACGTGGGCCGCCTTTTTCAGACGCGGGCTTTGACGGTTTTGGGCCGCCACGCGGGGCAGCCAAGCGAACAGGGCCATGACACTCGGGACGCTGTTGGGACGGACCCCAAATGTACGGCGGCAAACGTTAACCGGAACATAACGGCCCGGCGAAACCGGCTATTTTCCGCTGATTTCAACCTATTCCGTCGAATCCGCCGATTTCTCGAGCCACACGGTCACCAGCGCCAGGATCACCGATGCGGCCACGAAGCAATACAGCCCCGGTTCGGCCGAGGCATCGGCGACGTCGCTGGCCTTGGCGGTGAACACCACCAGGGCCGCCACCAGCACATCCAGCATGGACCAGCGGCCCAGGGTATGCAGCCATTTGACCGCCCGCAAATGCACCTGTCCCGTGCCGGCGGCGGCCCGCCACAGACCGGCGGCGGCGGCGATCTTGAAGGCGGGAAAGGCAATGGAGAAACCGGCGATGACCACGGCCAGCAGCCATTCCCCTTCGTCGGCCAGGATGGACACCGCGTCGATGACGGAAAACTGGTCGGTGAACAGGAAGAAGCGCTTGACCGACAGGAACGGCAGCGTCACGCCGGCGACCAGCAACCCTGCCGAGACGCAGAGGGCAAGGGCGACAATGGCGGGCGGAAGGCGATGCAGGGCCATGGCGCACATATGGCATGATGGCGGAAAATGTAAACGGTGAAATGGTGGAACGGATTGGGCGGAGGAGTTGAGCGGCGACCGGGGACCGGGCGACGTTTGTCCCCCGGCCCCTCGGCTTAGAGCATGCCGCGCCTAACTGGAACCATTCTGACGGAGCGCATTGGCGCTAAGGCCAAGGCTGGCGGTGAAGGCCATACCCGGTGGTATGGCCGAGACGGCAGCCGCCGGATTTGGCGCCAAGACGCCCGTCCCTTCGGGTTTCCGAGCGGCCGCCCCCCACGGCGTCAGACGGCTTTCGCGATGCACCGCATCGCGCTGCCCCGTCTTCCTGGTGGATGGACAGACCGCTCGAGAAACAGAATGGCTCCAGTTAGGCACGACATGCTCTAATTTGCCGGCTTCGCCTTCGGCTTGATACGGACCAGGTCGTCGAGAACCCCGTCCATACCGTTGCCGACAATGACGCTGCCAACCTTTTCGGACACCTTCTCAAGCGCCTCCAACTCCTTCAAACGCAGGAGGATCGGGTTGTCCTCCATCAGCTTGGCGGTGTTGAGCAAGGACCGCGTCGCCGCGGTTTCCTCGCGCCGCTTGATGACGTTCGCCTGGGCGGTCTTTTCCGCCTCGATGACCCGGTTCATCAGGTCGCGCACGTCGCCGGGAAGGATCACATCCTTCACGCCGATAGACGACACAGACAATCCGGTGCCCTCGAGCTGCGGCAGCAACCGCTCGGTGAGCGCGGCGTTGATGCCCTGCTTGTCGCCGAGCACCTCTTCCAGTGTCCGCGTGCCGATCACCTCACGCAGCGCGAACTGCAGCGCCTTGTAGAGGAAGTCGCGCACATCGGCGATGACCGTGACCGCCTGAACCGGATCGGTGATCCGGTAGACGGCGGTGACGTTGGCCCGGACGCCGACCCGGTCGCGGGTCAACAGCTCCTGGCCGGTCACTTCCAGCGTGGTCAAACGCCGGTCGAGCACCACCACCTTGACGATGCGCACCGCGGTGAAGAAGCCGAACAGGCCCGCCTCCAACGTACGCTGCAGGACACCGTCGACGTAGAGCAAGCCGACATGGTCGCTCGGCACCCGGGCGAAGGTGACCAACTTGGCGGACTTGACCCGGATCAGCGGTGCGATCAAGGCGGCCGGCACCTCGATCCGTTCGGCCACATCGATGGTGTCGATGCGCACGTCACGGAACGCGGCGCCGTAGAACGCCGTCTGGCCCGGACCGACCACGTCGGCCAACTTGCCGTCGGCGAACACCAGACCGACCTCGGTGTCGCCCATGTCGGCGACGGCGAAGTGGTCGGCGAAGCCCGACACGCCCAAGGCGTACAACGTCTTCAGCGCGCCCTCGCGGATCGGCATCTGGCGCAGGTCGATCGTCTTGACGTCGATCTTGCTCCGTCGGCCGTAGACCTTGTGCTTGCCCGCTTCGAGGATGCGCACGAAGGTCCGATCGCGGTACAGGAGACCGAGCTCGTGATCCGCGATGAGAAATGTCTTCCAGTACATGTCTCGTCTCCTTTCTCAGTTCGTGTTGCGGAACGGAAAAAGTTCCAAACCAATCAATTGCCGGATGACCGGAAGGGCCCCGGCGCCGGGCGGGCGGACGCCGCCGCCGCGAACGGCACCCGTGCGGGAGACGAACCGGGGGTCCGGCCGGCATGACGCAAAATACCGTCAAGGGCCGCACCGGCGTGCCGGTTGATCTGCCGCAGGGGTACGGGTCCACGGGCTGGCGGCGCGCGAAGCGCGTCCAGCGCCTGGCTCGGGCCGCAACCCCCGGCCGAAGCCGCCGATCGCCACCGTCGCCTGGAACCCTCCCGGCACCCGTTTTCCCAAAGACTTCTGCGTAAAAGGCAGTATCGGAAAGAGGGACTCGAACCCTCAACCTCTAGGTCCTAAGCCTAGCGCTCTCCCAATTGAGCTACTGATCTGGCGCTTAAGGCGGGAATCGAACCCGCGACTCCCGGATTTTTGGTCCGGTGCTCTCCCACTGAGCTACAAAAGCTGGGGGTATTCGATTCGATGAGGAACCGGGGCGTTCGGCACACGCGGGGATCATTACATCGATCCGGGCGCGCCGGCCGGGCATACGGAACCCGCGCCAAAGAACGCAGTCCAAAATACCTAACGAATAAATGGGTGCCGGGGGTCGGCTATATGGAATTCGGATTTTTCATCGTGTTTGTCCTTGTGCGATCCGGCCGCCGGGACAAACACGGACGCAAACGCCGCGTTACGTCCCGGCCGGGCCGGGTTGGTTTCCTTTGATCGTTTCTGACCGTATGAGGGCCATGCGTTTGCTCCTGATATCCCCGCCGTCATCGGCGCGGACCGGGACAGTGCCGGAAGGCGTCGTTGCACGCAAGGCGTGTTTTTCTTTGCTGTCAAATTCACAAGAATATTTCGGCGGCGCCTGCACAAGCTTTGCGAAAGTGGCCGGGCGGAACGGCTTCAAGGAAACTTTCGGTCGGCGCATCGTCGTCACGAAAACGTTTCACCCGTCCACGTCACTCGGTTAGGGTGCGGCCATGTCCGAGGGCGTTCAGAGAAAACTGGCGGCGATCGTGTCGGCCGACGTGGCCGGTTACACCCGCATGATGCAGGCCAATGAAGCCGGCACCCACGCGCGGCTGCAGAAGCGGTACCGGGACTTGGTGGCGCCGTCCACCGACGGGCACGGCGGGCGCATCGTCAAGCTGATGGGTGACGGACTGCTGGCGGAATTTCCCAGCGTGGTCAATGCGGTCGAATGGGCGGTCGACGTGCAGACCGGCAACGCCCGGCGCAACGCCGAGACGCCGCCCGACCAACGCATCGTCTACCGTATCGGCATCAATCTGGGCGACGTCATCGTCGACGGCGACGACCTGTTCGGCGACGGCGTCAACGTGGCCGCCCGGCTGCAGGAGATTGCCGACGAGGACGGCATCTGCCTCTCCGACGACGCCCACCGGCAGGTGCGCGGCAAGACCGGCGCCGCGTTCGACGACGGCGGCACGGTCAACCTGAAGAACGTCACCGGCCCGGTTCGGGTCTGGCGCTGGACCGCGCAAGGCGCCGCCGGCCAGGCCGTCCTGGCCCTGCCCGACAAGCCGTCCATCGCCGTACTGCCGTTCGACAACATGTCGGGCGACCCCGAGCAGGCCTATCTGGCGGACGGTATCTCGGAAGACATCATCACCGAGCTGTCGCGCTTCCGCAGCCTGTTCGTCATCGCCCGCAATTCCAGCTTCACCTACAAGGGCCAGGCCACCGACGTACAGCGCATCGCCGCCGAGCTGGGCGTGCGTTATATCCTGGAAGGCAGTGTACGTAAGGGTGGCAACCGCATCCGCGTCACCGCCCAATTGATCGACGCGCCGAGCCGTGCCCATGTCTGGGCCGAACGCTACGACCGCGAGCTCGAGGACCTTTTCGCGCTGCAGGACGAAATCACCCGCACCATCGTCGCCGCGCTGGAACCGGAAATGAGCAGCGCCGAACGGGACAGGGCGCGGCGGACCCCACCCGACAGCCTGGACGCCTGGGGCCTCTACCAGCGCGGGCTGTGGCATGCCTACCGATTCACCGCGTCCGACAATGCCGAAGCCCGTTCGCTGTTCGAACGGGCCACCGCCGCCGATCCGAACTTCGCCCCGGCTTTCGCCGGACTGTCCCTGGCATATTTCTCCAACGCCTATCTGGGTTACGAAGGCGACCGCGACCGGTTCCGGACCTTAGCCCTCGAGGCGGCGCAACGGGCCGTGGCGCTCGACGACCGGGACGAAACGGCCCGCTGGGCGCTCGGCCGGGCCTACATGATCGGCGCCCAACAAAACCAGGCCATCGCCGAGTTTGAAACCGCCATCGAGCTCAATCCCAACTACGCCCACGCCCATTACAATCTGGGCTGGTCCCTGGTGCTGGCCGGCCGCTCCGCCGAAAGCCTGTCCTATCTGGACACGGCCGAACGGTTGAGCCCGCACGATCCCCTGCAGTTTGCCATCTGCGCCGTGCGGGCCCATGCCCTGATCCTCACCGACGATCTGGAGGCGGCCCTGATCGAGGCCCAGCGATCGGCCCGTCATCCGAACACCCATGCCAATTCACGCGCCCCGCTGGTGTCCGTTCTCGGGCTGTTGGGTCGAACCGAGGAGGCCCGGGCCGAGCTGGCCAACATAATCGCCGAGCGGCCCGACTATTCCTGCCGGGAATACATCCTGAGTTTCCCCTTTCAGAACCAGGGCGATCTCGACACGATATTGTCCGGCCTCACCGCCGCCGGCGTGCCGGAATAACCGGCATCACCGTCCTTTCTAATGGGCCTCGTCCCAGTTGGCGCCAGTGCCGGTGTCGACGGTCAGCGGCACCGACAGATGGGCGGCGCCTTCCATCACACGCTTGACCACCGCCGCCGTCTCCCCGGTCTGGTCTTGCGGCACCTCGAAGATCAATTCGTCGTGCACCTGCAGCAGCATGCGGGCACCCAGTTTGGCCGCCGACAGTGCGTCGGGAATGCGGATCATGGCGCGCTTGATGATGTCGGCGGCCGAGCCCTGCAGGGGGGCGTTGATGGCGGCCCGTTCCATGAAGTTGCGCCGCGCCGGGTTCTTGTCCTTGATGCCCGGCATATGGGCGCGGCGGCCGAACACTGTGTGCACATAGCCATGGGTGCGGCAGAACTCCTTGGTGGTGTCCATGTAGTTGCGGATGCCGGGATAGCGTTCGAAATAGGCCTCGATGTAGGCCCGCGCCTCGCCCTGTGCGATGCCCAACTGGCGGGCCAGGCCGAACGGCGAAATGCCGTAGATGATGCCGAAGTTGATGGCCTTGGCCGAGCGGCGGGTGATCGGGTCCATGCCTTCGACCGGCACGTCGAACACCTGGGACGCCGTCAGGGCGTGGATGTCGACGCCGTCCCTGAAGGCCTGTTTCAACGCGTCGATGCCGGCCACGTGGGCCAGCAGGCGCAGTTCGATCTGACTGTAGTCCGCCGACAGCAGAACGTTGCCGTCCTCCGGTACGAAGGCGCGGCGGATCTTGCGGCCTTCCTCGGTGCGCACCGGGATGTTCTGCAGGTTGGGGTCGGTCGAGGCGAGCCGCCCCGTGGTCGCGGCGGCCATGGCGTAGGAGGTGTGCACCCGGCCGGTTCCGGGATTGATTTGGGTTTGCAGGGCGTCGGTGTAGGTGCTTTTCAATTTCGAGAGTTGGCGCCAGTCCAGCACCCGGGCCGGCAGATCGTGGCCCTTGGCGGCCAGGTCCTCGAGCACGTCGGCGCCGGTGCCGTAGGCGCCGGTCTTGGTCTTCTTGCCGCCGGGCAGGCCCATGTCCTCGAACAGCACCTCGCCCAACTGCTTGGGCGAGCCGACATTGAAGTCGCGGCCGGCCAGTTTGTGAACTTCGGCTTCCAGGTCAACCATGCGGCCGGCGAAATCATCGGACAGGCGCGCCAGTTCGTCCCGGTCGACGCGGATGCCGGCGGCCTCCATGTCGACGAGCACGGGGATCAGCGGCCGTTCGATCGTCTCGTACACCGTGACCAGGCGGTCCTGCACCAGCCGCGGTTTGAGGACGCGGTGCAGGCGGCCGGTAATGTCGGCGTCCTCGGCGGCGTAGTCGCAAGCCTTTTCGAGCGGCACCTTGTCGAAGGTGACTTGGTTGCGGCCCGTGCCGGCGACTTCCTTGTAGGGGATCGGGCTGTGGTCGAAATGCAAGCGGCTCAGCTCGTCCATGCCGTGACCGTGCAGGCCGGCGTCCAGCACGAACGAGAGCAGCATGGTGTCGTCGACCGGCGCCATGTCGATGCCGTAACGGCGCAGCACGGCCATGTCGTACTTGATGTTCTGGCCGACCTTGAGCACGCCCGGATCCTCGAACAGCGGCTTGAGCATGGCCAGCGCGGTGTCCAACGGGATCTGCGGCGGCGCATCCTCGGTGCCGCCATCATTGCCGTCGCCGAGATCGAGGGCGCCCTGGGCCGCCGGCGCCGTATGGCCGACGGGGATGTAGCAGGCCTTGCCCGGTACGACCGACAATGAGAGACCGACGAGATCCGCTTGCAGGGCGTCCAGCGACGTGGTCTCCGTGTCCATGGTGACCACGCCCTCTTGGGCGGCGGCGGCGATCCAGGCTTCCAGCGCCGCCTCGTCCTGCACCAGCTCGTATTCAGCCTCCTTCGGCGGCGCCATGGTGTCGGCCTCGGCCGCCTCGGCGGCAACCCCGCCGTCGCCGGTGCGCGAGGTGATGCGCGTCGCCAGGTTCTTGAAGCCGTTTTCCCTGAGGAACGCCATCAGAATGTCGCCGTCCGGGTCGCGGATGACCAGGTCGTCCAGACCTTCGTCGAGCGGCACGTCGGCCCGCAGGGTGACCAGGTCGCGGCTGATGCGGGCAAGCTCGGCGTTGTCGATCAGGTTCTGGCGCCGTTTGGGCTGCTTGATTTCCCCGGCCCGCTCCAGGAGCGCGTCCAGGTCGCCGTATTCGTTGATCAACTGGGCCGCCGTCTTGACGCCGATGCCGGGCACGCCGGGCACGTTGTCGGAACTGTCCCCGGCCAGGGCCTGCACGTCGATCACCTTGTCGGGACCGACGCCGAATTTTTCATGCACCTGGTCGACGTCGATGATCCGGTTCTTCATCGGGTCCATCATGATGACGCCGTCGCCGACCAGTTGCATCAGATCCTTGTCGGAGGAGACGATGACCACTTCAGAGCCGCTGTCCTTGGCCTGTTGGGCATAGGTGGCGATGATGTCGTCGGCCTCGAAGCCCTGCATCTCGATGCTCGGTACGTTGAACGCCTGGGTCGCCTCGCGGATCAGGGCGAACTGGGGGATCAGGTCCTCGGGCGGCGGCGGCCGATGGGCCTTGTATTCGGGGTAGATATCGTTGCGGAACGTCTTGCGCGCCGTGTCGAAGATCACCGCCAGGTGGCTGACGGCGCCGTCGTCGCGGGCGTCTTCCAGCAGCTTGTGCAGCATGTTGGAAAAGCCGAGCACGGCGTTGACCGGCGTGCCGTCGT
This sequence comes from Sneathiellales bacterium, assembly GCA_028277845.1. Taxonomy (GTDB): domain Bacteria; phylum Pseudomonadota; class Alphaproteobacteria; order JANQFL01; family JANQFL01; genus JANQFL01. The sequence continues at coordinate 106,007 of JANQFL010000108.1, read as the reverse complement.
CGCGGCTCAACGGCGGCAGGGCGTGATAGGCACGGAAGATGTAGGCCGAACCGTCGACCAGATAAATGCGATGGGGCGATGCGTTGTCTGACATGGCGCCACTATGCCATCACGCGGCGCGGCGCCCAAGACGGGAATCGTTCTCTGACGTGTGCCACGCATACGTGACCGAGGCCGGCCCACGCCGCAAGAACGCCATGGCCCAACCACCCGTGAGTGTACCCTGGGGGTGGTCGGCCAATAATCAGCAAATGGGGGAGAGGGCCGGCCTGGCCGCTTTTGCGGAAAAACGACTCAGTGGCCGCCGGCCAGATGCGCGCGGGCGCCCGGCCTGAGCATGAAACGGCAGCCGCAGTAGGGGCAATCGACGTAGTCTTCGTCGCCCATGTTGAGGAAGACCCGGGGATGGCCGCTGTCAACGGTATCGCCGTCACAGACGACCTTGATGTCCTCGACTTCGACGGTTTCCAGCGGCTGCATCGTATACGTTCCTTCTCGTCGCTTCGGCGCGTCGCCGATTGACCGCGGCGCCGGGCGGATGATACCCATTGCCGCGCCGCAATCAACGGCCTTGTCGCCGTACGCGGCAAAGTGTCTTGCCCACGCCCCAAGCCAACGAGACCGCCGCCTTGAGCTTCGACCCCGCCGCCGTCAGCCATCTGCTGGCCCCCGAGCTGACCACCACGGAGCAGCCGGACTGGGCCATCCGCACCCGGGGGTTGAGCAAGACCTACGCCGCCATCGGCCCGGCGCCGGCCAAGCAGGCCCTGAAAGGGGTCGATATCGATATTCCGGCCGGCTCGTTTTTCGGCCTTCTGGGCCCCAACGGGGCCGGCAAGTCCACCTTCATCAACATCCTGGCCGGCCTGGTGAACAAGACGGCGGGCGAAGCCAAGATCTGGGGCTGGGACATCGACCGTAATCCGCGCAACGCCCGCGCCTCCATCGGGGTGGTGCCGCAGGAGCTCAACATCGACGCGTTCTTCACGCCGCGGGAGGCGGTGGAGTTCCAGGCCGGCCTGTTCGGGGTGCCCAGGGGCGAGCGCCTGACCGAGGCCATACTCGACGCCGTGCACCTGGGCGACAAGGCGGACGCCTACGCCCGGTCGCTGTCCGGCGGCATGCGGCGGCGGCTGCTGGTGGCCAAGGCATTGGTGCACCGGCCGCCGGTGCTGGTGCTGGACGAACCCACCGCCGGCGTCGACATCGAGCTGCGCCACCAGCTGTGGACCACCATCAAGGCCCTGAACACGGCCGGCGTCACCATCCTGCTCACCACCCATTACCTGGAGGAAGCCGAGGAACTGTGCGACCGCATCGCCGTCATCAACCACGGCGAGGTGGCCGCCTGCGACACCACCGAGGCCCTGCTGGCCCGGCTCGACCGCAAGGACCTGACCCTCGTCGTCGAGGAAGACATCGCCGAGGTGCCGGCCGAACTGGCGCGCTGGAACGCCCAACTGCACCCCTACCGCCGCCTGACCCTGCACTACCCGCCGAGCCAAACGACGATCGGCGAGGTGCTCGCCGCCGTCCAGGCCGCGGGCCTGACCATCCACGACCTGACCACCCACGAATCCGACCTGGAAGACGCGTTCCTGGCCCTGGTGCGGCAGGACCGGGGGTGAGGGGAGGTTCACATCCGCGAAAGCGGCCAGGCCGGCCCACGCCCCCGTCCCAACCACCCGTCAGTGTACCCTAGGGGTGGTTGGGACGGGGGCGTGGGCCGGCTACGGAACAACGAACAGAGAATCAGAGCAATTGCGCCGTAACCGCGTTTCGCGTATGGTCCGCGCCACGACGCACCCGTAGCTCAGCTGGATAGAGCGCTGCCCTCCGAAGGCAGAGGTCACACGTTCGAATCGTGTCGGGTGCGCCACTTTCCAGCCGTTCCGCGAAATAGCTCCATCCTGCCGTACGGTCCCGGCCCTCAACGGAATTTGATAAGGTTCGGTGGAGAGTCAGGTTCCTCTCAATGCCGTATTCGGGTAACAATCCGGTTGGGCGGCTCGGGAGTTTTGCCATGAAACATGTCTTGGCGGTCACCATCGTGTTCGGGTGTCTTTTCCAGGCGTCGGCGCTTGCGGAAGCCGCGCGGGAATTGAGCTGGGAGCATCTGGTTCCGCCCGCGACCCCGATCGACGACCCGACGCAGGGCCTGACCTACGAGCAGGGCGTCAAGCTGGGGCTGATCGCGTCGGTGCGGGCGAAACGCAAGCTCGGCATCATCGACGACACCCACGAGGAAGCGGAATGGGGCGTCGAGCTCGAGGACAAGCTCAGGAAACAGGGGCTGGACGTCGAGGCGCTGCTGCAGCGCTATATCCGGATGCAGGTCGAGATCAGGCGGCAAAACAGCAAGGTGGTCGAGGCGCTGGACGGTGAATTGGTCCGCATGCCGGGCTATGTGCTGCCGCTGGAGTTCGACGGCACGGCCATCGAGGAGTTTCTGCTGGTCCCGTATGTGGGCGCGTGTATCCACGTGCCGGCGCCGCCCAGGAACCAGATGGTGTTCGTGCGGCTCAACCAGTCCTATGCGCTGGGGGATCAGTTCGAAGCGGTCTGGATCACCGGCCGCATGAAAACCGCCGGCGTGAAAAAATCGCTGCAGGTCATCGACGGCAGGATCGACGTCAGCGCGGGGTATGTGATGGACGGCATCCGGGTTGAACCCTACAGGGAATAATCGGACAATCCCGGCCAAACCCACTTGAGGAGAAAGCGCGTGCGCGGATTTGGCGTTTTGGCGGGAACGGTACTGCTGGCGGCCGCATCGACGGCGCCGGCGCAGCACGGCCCGCACGTCCATGGCCAAGGGGAACTGAATGTGGCGGTCGAAGGCGACACCGTGATCATCGAACTGATCGCGCCGGGATCGGACATCGTCGGTTTCGAGCATGCGCCGGAGACCGACGCCGACCGCGCCGCCGTGGCCGCCGCGGCCGGCAAACTCGAGGACGGCGAAAGGATATTCGCCTTTCCCAAGGCCGCGGGATGCCGGCTGGAGGAGGCGGAGGTCGAGTCCGAGCTGATGGACGGCGACGGCCACGGCGATGAGCATTCGGAAGAGCACGCGCATGAGCATGCGGATAAACATTCAGATGAGCATTCGGAAGAGGGCCATGCCGAGTTCCATGCCCACTACCGGTTCCGCTGTTCGGCCCCGGCGGCGCTGGACTCCGTCGATGTGCGCTACTTCGCCACGTTTTCCCGGGCGGAGGAACTGGACGCGCGGATCATCACGTCCCGGGGGCAAGGCGCGGCGGAATTAACGCCGGCCGCGCCGCGCCTGGCTTTCTAGCCAGACCGCCACCACCGCGCGCACCCGTTCGACATGTCGTCATCCGCCATACAGCTGTCCGGCGTCCGGTTTCGATGGCGCGGGCAGGACCGCGCGACGCTGGATATTCCCGCGTTCCAGGTCGCGGCCAAGGAACGGCTGTTCATCCATGGTCCGAGCGGCAGCGGCAAGACCACGCTGTTGAACCTGCTGGCCGGCGTCTCCACGCCCGAATGCGGAACCGTCAAGGTGCTGGACCAGGACATCGCAGCGCTATCCAACGCGCGGCGGGACGCCTTCCGCGCCGATCATATCGGTCTGATTTTTCAGATGTTCAATCTGGTGCCCTACCTGTCGCTGGTCGACAACGTCCTGCTGCCGTGCCGGTTCTCGCCGCGGCGCCGCAGCCGGGTGCTGTCGGAGGCCGGGGACCTCGACACGGCCGCATACGAGTTGCTCCGCGACATGGGCCTGGATGATCCCCGCGTTCATAAGCGCTCGGTGTCGGAACTCAGCGTGGGCCAGCAGCAGCGGGTCGCCGCCGCACGGGCATTGATCGGCGGACCGGAAGTGATCGTCGCCGATGAACCCACGTCTTCGCTGGATACCGACACGCAGGAATTGTTTCTTCAACGCCTGTTCGCCGAAGTCGCGCAAACCGGTTCGGCACTGTTGTTCGTCAGTCACGACGAGCGCCTGCAAGACCGGTTTGACAGATCGGTCGCGCTCGCGGACATCAACCGCATCGCCGGTGACAGTGTAGACGGTGTGCCGGCATGAACCGTTTTCCGATCATCGCGCTGGCGGTCGGAAGCCTGATCAACCGGCGGCTGACGGCCGGACTGACGTTGTTCGCCCTGGCCGTCAGCATGATGCTGGTGCTTGGGGTCGAGAAGGTCCGGAACGAAGCAAAAGCCAGTTTTGCCAATACCATTTCCGGCACCGACCTGATCGTCGGCGCACGTAGCGGCTCGGTCCAGCTGCTGCTTTATTCCGTGTTCCGCATCGGCAACGCCACCAACAACATTTCCTGGAACGGCTATCAGAACATCGCCCGCCGTCCCGGGGTCGCGTGGACCGTGCCGCTGTCGCTCGGCGATTCCCATCGCGGGTACAAGGTGCTCGGCACCACCGGCGACTACTTCCGCCACTACCGCTACGGCAAGAAACGCAATCTCGCCTTCGCGTCCGGTCAGCCGTTCGACGATCTTTTCGACGCCGTGGTCGGCTGGGATGTGGCGCAGGCCCTGGGTTACAAAGAGGGCGATCCGCTGGTGGTGGCGCACGGCCTGGGACGGCAGGGGTTCCAAACCCACAAGGACAAGCCGTTCCGCGTGTCAGGCATCCTGGCGAAGACCGGCACCGCCGTCGACCGTACGGTACACGTCAGCCTGGAAGCCATCGAGGCGATCCATGTCGATTGGAAGAGCGGCGCCCGCGTGCCCGGCATGGCGGTCAGCGCCGACCAGGTGCGTCAAATGGATCTGACGCCGCGGACGGTGACCGCGGTTCTCGTGGGCACGGAGACCCGGTTCGGCGCCTTCGGTTTGATGCGGTCGATCAACGATTACCGTGGGGAGCCCCTGCTGGCCATCCTGCCCGGCGTGGCCCTTCAGGAACTGTGGGATCTCATGGGCACGGCGGAGGTGGCCTTGAGCGTCATCTCCGTGTTCGTGATCGTGGCCGGCCTGCTGGGCATGGTGACCATGCTGCTTGCCGGCCTCAACGAACGGCGGCGCGAGCTGGCGATCCTGCGCTCGGTCGGGGCGCACCCCCGCCATCTGTTCGCCCTGCTCGTGTCCGAGGCGGCCAGCCTGAGCATTCTGGGCGCCATCCTGGGATTGGCATTGCTTTACGGTGTTCTCGCCATCGCGCAGCCGATCCTCGATGCGCAGTTCGGCTTGTATATCGAGATCACATTGCCGAACCGGCGTGACCTGTTCACCCTGGGACTGATGGTAACGGCCGGAATCGTGTCCGGCACGTTTCCGGCCTGGCGCGCCTGCCGGCAGGCGCTGGCCGACGGGCTGGTCGTGCGCATTTGATGCAGCCACCCCATGGCGGCCACCGGATAACAATGACGATCAGGTCTCGATCACGCCGCGGCGGATCTGGTCCCGTTCCATGGATTCGAACAGGGCCTTGAAGTTGCCTTCGCCGAAGCCGTCGTCCTTCTTGCGTTCGATGAACTCGAAGAACACCGGGCCGAGCAGGGTTTCGGAGAAGATCTGCAGCAAGAGCCGCGGGTCGCCGTCCTCGGTCGAGCCGTCGAGCAGGATGCCGCGGGCCTTGAGCGCGTCGACCGGCTCGCCGTGGCCGGGCAGGCGTTCCTCGAGCATTTCGTAATACGTCTCGGGCGGCGCCGTCATGAAGGGCAGGCCCTTTTCCTTCAGGCGGTCCCAGCAACCGAGCAGGTCGTCGCATTTGAGGGCGATGTGCTGGATACCCTCGCCGTTGTACTGCATGAGGAATTCCTCGATCTGGCCGGTGCCGCCCGAGGCCTCCTCGTTCAACGGAATACGGATCTTGCCGTCCGGCGCCGTCATGGCCCGCGACGTCAGACCGGTGTATTCGCCCTTGATGTCGAAGTAGCGCAGCTCGCGGAAATTGAAGAGCGTCTCGTAATAGCCGGCCCAGAAGTCCATGCGGCCGCGGTAGACGTTGTGGGTCAGGTGATCGATTTCATAGAAACCGCAGCCTTCGGGATTGCGGTCGACGCCGTCGATGAACTTGAAGTCGATGTCGTAGATCGACGAGCCGTCCTCGTAGCGGTCGATCAGATAGATCGGCGCGCCACCGATGCCCTTGATGGCCGGCAACCGGAGCTCCATCGGGCCGGTCGGGATGTCGATGGGCTGGGCGCCGAGCTCGAGGGCGCGGTTGTAGGCCTGGTGGGCGTCCTTAACCCGGAAGGCCAGGCCGCAGGCCGACGGGCCGTGTTCCTCGGCGAAATAGGCGGCCAGGCTTTTGGGTTCGTTGTTGAGGATGAAGTTGATACCGCCCTGGCGGTAGAGGACGACGTCCTTGGAGCGGTGGGTCGCCACCTTGGCGAAGCCCAGCATGTCGAAGATGGGTTCCAGCGTGCCTGCGGCCGGCGCCGCGAATTCGACGAATTCAAAACCCGCCAAACCCATGGGGTTTTCGAACAGGTCAGCCATGATGCTTATCCTTTGTGCGTTGTGTTTGTTGGGGAATTCAGAACGAACCGAATACCCGGGGCGGCGAGCAGGACGCGCCGCGAACGCTGTTGGATAGACACTGGGCGATGACCAGGAACACGGGACCGAAGCCTTTCGCGATGGAAGCGACGGACGGGCCGAACGCCCGCGCCGTCAGGCAAACGTCAAGGCTCCGGCCGGATCGATCGTCCGGATCACCTGCACGCCATACATCTCGCGCGACTCGGGCGCCCTGTCAATAGCCGGGCGCCTGTCCCATCCGCGTACCGGTCAGCTCATGACCACCTGGATGTTGGTGTATTCCTCCAGGCCTTCCTTGCCGAACTCGACGCCGATGCCCGAACCCTTGACGCCGCCGAACGGCGCATTGGGCTGGATCATGCCGTGTTTGTTGATCCACACGGTGCCGCATTCCAGCTTGAGGGCGATCTCCTTGGCGGCCTCCAAGTCGCGGGACCAGACCGAACCGCCGAGGCCGTTGGGATTGTCGTTGGCCCGGGCCACGACTTCGTCCACATCGGAATAGCGGATGATCGGCAGGGCCGGACCGAACTGTTCCTCGTCGACCAGCGGCACGCCATGGTCGACATTGGCGACCAGGGTGACGGGGTAGTAATAGCCCTTGCCGTTGTTCATGGGTTCGCCGCCCATGAGGATCTTGCCGCCGCGCTTCTTGGCGTCCTTCACCAGTTTGCGGACCTTGTCGTACTGCATCTTGTTCTGGATCGGGCCGAGCACGTTGGTTTCCTTGAGGCCGTCGCCCATCTTCATCTTCTTGGCGAAGCGGGTCAGGTGCTTGCAGACGTCCTTGTAGATGTCGTCGTGGACATAAAGGCGCTTGAGCGCGGCGCAGGTCTGGCCGCCGTTGATGAAGGCGCCCCAGAACAGACCCTCGGCGATCTGCTTGGGATCGGCGTCGGGCAGCACGATGCCGGCGTCGTTGCCGCCCAGTTCCAGGGTCAGGCGCTTCAAGGTCTCGGCGGCATTGGCCATGACCTTCTTGCCGGTGGCGCAGGAGCCGGTGAAGATGATCTTGCCGATGCCTTCGTGGGACGACATGGCGGCGCCCAGGGCGTCGTCGCCGGCCACCAGGTTGACCACGCCGTCGGGCAGGACATTGTTCATAAGCTCGACCAGACGGATGGTCGAGAGCGGCGTGTAGGGCGATGGTTTGATGACCACCGTGTTGCCGGCGCGGATGGCGGGAATGATGTGCCAGACGGCGATCATCACCGGCCAGTTCCACGGCGTGATCGAGCCGACGACACCGATCGGCTTGCGGTGCATCTCCACCTTGCCCTCGTTGTTGTCCTGCAGCACCTCGACCGGCAGTTCCAGATCGGCGGTGTAGTGAGCCCAGGCCGATGCACCGCCCAGTTCGAAGCGCGAGCCGAGGCCATTGAGCGGCTTGCCCTGTTCGCGGGTCAGCAGGCGGGCGATTTCCTCGGCGTTTTCCTCGATCGACGCGGCGATGGCGTGGCAGGCGTCGGCGCGTTCCTTGTCGGAGGTCTGGCTCCAACTTTTGAAGGCCTCGCCGGCCGCCTCAACGGCGGCATCGAGCTGGGCCATGGTGGCCTTGGGCGCCAGGCCCACGGTCTTGCCCGTCGACGGGTTGCGCACCTTGAAGGTCTCGGACGTCTTGGTCGCGAAGCCGTTGATGAAAAGCGGATATCGTTTCGTGGCCATGGCCTCCCCCTCTGGCCGGTCGCACCGGCCGTCGTTGTGGCTGTTGTTATCTTGTTGTATACTGTATTCAATACTGCAGGATTTGCAAGCGGCGCGATCGCAACAGCGCCGCACGAAGCGCCAATACATAAGGATTTCCCATGAATCCCAACGATATGCCGTACTGGTGGGAGGCCATCGACCGCAGCCCGGACACGCCGCCGGACCTGGCGTCGGAATACGATGCCGTGGTGGTGGGCGCGGGCCTGACCGGATCGTCGGCGGCCCGGACGCTGGCCCAGAACGGCGCTTCGGTGCTGTTGCTCGATGCGGAACAACCGGGCTTCGGCGCCAGCACCCGCAACGGCGGCATGGTCGGAGAGGGCCACCGGGTTCCGCTGGATCAGATGGCGGCGCGTTACGGCATGGACACCGCCAAGGCGCTGCTGCGCGAGATCTACGTGGAGCCGCTGGGCTTCGCCAAGAAACTGATCGCCGAGGAAAACATCGATTGCGACTTCCATACCCACGGGCGCTTCCGCGGCCAATGGAACCAGGCCGAGTACGACGCCACCGCGCGGTCGCTGGACGAGCTGCGCGCCATCGCGCCGCTCAACGTGGAGATGGTGCCGAAGCAACGCCAGCGCGACGAAGTCGGTACCGACTTCTACACCGGCGGTCTGTTGCTGCACGACCATGGCGGCCTGCACCCGGGCAAGTATCTGTCGGGCCTTGTCACGGCGGCGAAGCGGGCCGGCGCAACAGTCGGCGGCCACACCCGTGTGAACGGTGTAACACCGGCGGGTTCGGGTTTCACGGTCGAGGCCGACCGCGGGCCGGTGCGGGCCGGCGCCGTGCTGATGGCGACCAACGGCTACACCCGGCCGGCATTCGGCTGGCTCAAACGGCGCATCATCCCCGTGACCAGCTTCGTCATCGCCACCGAGGAACTGGACCCCGGCACCATCGACAGCATCATGCCCGGCCGCCGCATGGTGGTGGAGACCCGCAGCCGGCATTGCTACTACCGCCTGTCGCCGGACCACAAACGCTTCGTGCTGGGCGGCCGCGCCGCCCTGTCGGAGGTGTCGCAGGCCAAGGCCACGGCGGTGCTGCGCAAGCTGATGGTGCAGATTTTCCCGCAACTGAAATCGGCCCGCATCACCCACAGCTGGCGCGGCAACACCGGCTTCACGTTCTCCTTCCTGCCCCATCTCGGCCAGCAGGACGGGGTGTGGCACGCCATGGGCTTTTCCGGCAGCGGCAACGGCATGGCGCCCTATCTCGGCCACAAGGCGGCGCTGAATATGCTCGGCCTGCAGGGCAAGGAAACGTCGTTCACCAAGACCACGCTGGAAACCCGGTCGTGGTACCGCGGCACGCCGTGGTTCCTGCCGTTCGTGCACGCGCTTTACCGCGGTATCGACGTCAAAGAAAATCTGAAGCACGGCAAGTAGAAAAGGACCGGTACGGCAACCGGTCCTTTCCCACGGGAGACGTCCCACACGAGGAGGGACGCTGCACTCACCTACATGTTGGTCAGATACCGTTCCATCTCGACGGGCGTGACCTGATTGGCAAAGAACTCCAATTCCCGTTCAGCCTGGCCGAGCAGAATGCCGAGGCCGTCCTCGCCGAGGATGCCGGTCATGAATTCGGATCCCTTGGCAAGTTCGACCGCCGTCGCCAAGTCGGTGGGGATCGGCTGGGCATCCTCCGATTCGTAGGCGTTGCCAGGGGTGTGCGCCGTCGGGGTCATGCCCTGTTCGATGCCGTCGAGACCGGCGGCGATTTCACAGGCCATCAGATAGTAGGGATTGCAATCGGCCGAGCCGTCGCGCTTCTCGACCCGCACGGCGCTGTCCTTGCCCTCGATCACGCGCAAGCCGACGGTGCGGTTGTCGACGCTCCAGGCGGTGTTGATGGGGCAGAAGGTATAGGGCTGGCGCCGGCGGTAGGCGTTGGGCGTGGTGGCCGAGACCAGCGACATCTCGGCCATGCGGCTCTGCATGCCGGCGAGATACTGAATGCCCAGTTGCGACAGCTTGCCGCCGTCGGAGAACACGTTCTTGCCGCCCTGCCACAGCGAATGATGGGTGTGGAACCCGTTGCCCGATTCGGCGGCGAAAGGCTTGGACATGAACGTGGCGGTATAGTTCTGCGACACGGCCAGTTCCTTGACCAGGCTGCGGAACGCCACCACACGGTCGGCCGCGGCCAAGGCTTCGGAATAGCGGATGTTGACCTCGACCTGCCCCGCCGCGTATTCCGGGTTGGACTGTTCGATGGGGATGCCGACCTCGTTGATATGGCGGCGGATCGGCCCCAGCACGTGTTCCAGTTCGGCGGCCCGCGCCAGGCCGTACACCTGGATGCCGCTGTCCCGCGGCTGCAGGGTTTCGGGATCGAGCAGATAGAATTCCAGCTCGGCGCCGATCTGCACCTCATAGCCCATGTCCTCGGCCCGCTTGAGCACCCGGATCAGCGCGTTGCGCGGATCGATGGGTACCGGCTGATGGTCCATGCCTTCGAAGCGGCCGAAGCAGAAGGCGACGCCTTCCTCCCAAGGCACGGCGTAAGCCGGGCCGACGGGAAACATATGCATGTCGGGATAGCCGTTGCCGAAATTGACGTAAGGCGTGTCCCAGACATCGCAGGTCATGTCGATGGCGAGGGTGGCGATGGACAGTGCCATGCCGTTTTCGCACACTGTCGGCCAGTGACTGGCCGGCACCCGTTTGCCCCGCATAATGCCGTTCGTGTCGCCCGCGCCCAGTACGACCGTGTGCGTACCCGCAGGCAGTTCGACAACGGTTCCACTCATGGCTGCCCTCCCTTAAGCAGTTGTCCGGCGGGTGTTGCCGCCGTGTTGTGTGGTTGCCTTCCCGTATGTGCGCGGCGGGTTGTTATTGCGGCCGCCAAGGCCCCCGTCCGCGGTCTTGCCTCCTACTCCTACTCAAATGGTCCGTACGCCCTCCCGGGGTGCAGCTACCAGGAATAGACCTTGTCGATGCCGGCCATCTTGACGCCGGTAAACGCCGACGCCTGCATCGACAGCGCCCGAAGATCCTCGACCTCCAGGTTGTGCACCGACGACTTGCCGCAGGCCTTGGCCAGCAGCGTGATTTCCATGGTCATGGCGGTGAGATACCGGGCCACCCGCTCGGACGCCGCCGCCACGTCGACACGCTCTTCCAGTTCCGGTTCCTGGGTCGCCACGCCGACCGGGCACAGGCCCGTGTGACAGTGGTGGCACTTGCCGGGCGAGGTGCCGAGGGCCGCATAGTCGTCGAAATAGCGCGGCGAGTTGCAGCCCAGCGCGATCATCGACGCCGTACCGATCATCACCGCGTCGGCGCCAAGGGCCAGGCACTTGGCCGCGTCGGTGCCGGTGCGGATGCCACCGGCCGCGACCAGCGAGACCTTGCCCGACATGCCGCAATCGTCGAGCGCCTCGCGCGCCGCGCGGATCGCCGAGATGGTCGGAATGCCGGTGTGGTTGAGCAGCAGTTCGGGCGAGGCACCGGTGCCGCCCTCGGCGCCATCGACGACGATGACGTCGACGCCCGCCTTGGCGGCAATGGCCACGTCATAGCGCGGCCGCGTCGCACCCATCTTGAGGAAGATCGGCACCTGGTAATCGGTCGCCTCGCGCAGTTCCTCGATCTTGACCTGCATGTCGTCGGCGCCGAGGAAGTCGGGGTGACGCACGGTGGAGCGCTGATCGACACCCAGGGGCAGCGAGCGCATACCGGCCACCCGCTCGGACACCTTCATGCCCAGCAGCAGGCCACCGGTGCCGGGCTTGGCGCCCTGCCCGACCACCAGTTCGATGGCATCGGCCATGCGCAGGTGTTCCAGGTCGAGCATGTAGCGCGATGGGGTCATCTGATAGACCAGGGTTTTCGAGGCCCGGCGTTCGTCGGTCAGCATGCCGCCCTCGCCGGTACAGGTCAGCGTACCGACCTTGGACGCGCCGTATCCCAGCGCCGCCTTGGCACTGGCCGACAGCGCGCCGAACGACATGGACGCGATATAGATCGGAATGTCGAGTTCCAGCGGCTTCTCCACCATGCCCGAGCCGCCGCCCAGGACGGTCTTGGTGTCGCAGCTTTCGCGGTACCCTTCCAGCGGCAGGCGCGTCATGGTCGCCGGCACGAAGGTCAGATCGTCGAACGTGGGCAGGCGGTGATTGAACGAATTGAAGCCACGGATCTGATAGCGGCCGAGCCGCGACAAGGCGTGAATTTCCGAAATCGATTCCGGCGTCCAACTGACCGAGTCGCCGCGGTCGTAGGACGACGGCACGCCGGCCGGCCGGTCGGGCACGCCGCCGTCGACCATGGCGACGGCATCTTCCGACGGCGCAGGGAACGGGTATTCGTACGGGGTTTTCAGATCATCAGCCATGCGCTTGCGTCCCTACTTTCAAAATGCCAAAGCCGCTGTGCGGACACGATTTTTTGCCAGTCGCGGCTGCCGTCGGCGAGGCCACGGCCGGCCAGCAACTCCTCGACCGAGGCGATTTCCTCGGGTTCCGGCTCGACCACCTTACTGTCGACACCCAGGGATTCGATCGGCCCGGCAACCCAGACCTCTCCACCCCACAGGCTGTCGGCACAGGCACCGGCGGCACCGCCGAGGGCGATGATGCGCCCGGCATGGGCCATGAAGCCCGAGAGGTAACCGATCTTGCCTTCGACCAGAATGTCGCCACCCTTCATGGCGACGCCGCAGCGCGGCCCGGCATCGCCTCTGATATGCAGCAGTCCGCCGAGCATGGCGGCGCCGGCGGACATGCCGGCATAGCCGTTGACCAGGATTTCACCCGACGCCATGGCCTCGCCCACCGACCAGCCGACATTGCGCTCGACCTCGATGTGGGCGCCGTTGTTCAAACCGCCGCAGTAATAGCCGACGCTGCCTTCGAATTTCAGGTGCGATCCTTCCGGCAGACCGACGCCCAGATTGTGGCGCGAGCGGGTGTCGCGCACGGTGACGGTATTGCCTTCAGCCAGTGCCGCCTTGATTTCCTTGTTGACCTCCCGGATCGGGCGGTCACCCACGGTGACGATCGCTTCGCTCATGCCGCTTCCCTCAATGAATCAATGCGCCAGGTCTTGGTCATGCTGGGGCCGTCGTAATTGATGATGTCGTGTTCGCCGGTGTAGATCATGCGCACCGCCTGCTCCTCGGTCGCGACCGCCATCTCGCCGTGCTCCTCGATGGCGACGAGCGGCTTGATGGCCCAGCGGTCCTTGGCGAAGCCCATGGTTTCGGTGTTGGAGATCAGATAGGTGAACACGCCGTCGATCTCGGAAATGGATTTCTCCAGCGCCTGGGCCTGGGTCAGACCCTTGGACATCTGGTCGGAAATCCACACGGCGATCAGTTCGCTGTCGTTGTAGGTCATGAAGCGGTAGCCGCGCTGCTCCAGCACTTCGCGCCAGGTGTAGTAATCGGTGATCTGGCCGTTGTGCACGATGGCGATATCGGGAAACGGCCGGGCCCAGAACGGGTGGCTGGCCGTCGGCGAGACCGACGATTCCGTGGCCAGGCGGGCATGGCCGAGACCATGGGTACCGATGAAATCCCGCACGCCGTGTTTTTCGGCCACTTCCTCGGCGCCGCCGACGTCCTTGACGATCTCCAGCGAGCGGCCGACCGACTGGATTTCGATGCGCTCGCTGATGCTGTCGGCTTCGTGCGACCAGGCGGCGAAATCCTTCGGGTCCTTGATGATCATGCGCACCGAGACGTGGGCGGTGGTGCTGTCGTCCCACGTCGGATCGGATACGAAGTCGGACCCGTGCTGGCGCAGAATGTCCTCGAACGTGGACAAGTCCACCGACAAAGCCTCCCGGTTCGGCGACATGGCGCGCACGATGTAACCGCTGTCCAGCGGCCGGCCATAGAGGGCGAAGCCCGTGGAGTCGGCGCCGCGGTGGCGCTGCGCTTCCATGAGGCTCACCAGATCCGCCCCGACCTTGCCCGAGGCATTGAGAATTCTTCCCGCGATTCCACACATGATGACTGCCTTTTGTATGTATACTGTATACAGAATACAGATGATCTTTTTTACGCCTTTTCCGGCCTTTGCACAAGCTGTTCTTTCAGTCCGGCCGGCGAAAAACCGGAAAAATTTCCGCCGGCACCGGCCACCGGGCACCGCCCGGATGGCCGCGCCCATTGCTATTGCGCCCGTTCCTGTTGAGCCGGGCCCTCACCGCATAGGCTCCGGGTTGGTGGCGATGATGCCGTTGGGCCGGAACACCAGGAAAAACACCAGGATCAACAAGACCGCCGCGTCCCGGAACACCACCAGGTCGTCGGACAACACATTGAGCAGTGTCGCCTCCAGCGCGCCGAGGAAAAACCCGCCGTACAACGCGCCCTTGGGGTTCGACAGCCCGCCGATGATGGCGGCGATCAAGGCCTTGATCATCGGCGTCAGGCCGAGGGTCGGGAACACCGCACCGCGCTGCGAGATCCACAACAGCGCGGCGACACCGGCCAGCACGCCCGAGAGGAAAAACGCCAGCGCGATGACCCGGTTGGCGCGGATACCCATGGCGCGGGCCACGTCGAAGTCGGCGGCCGACGCGCGCAGCGCCACGCCGAGCCGGGAGTTGGCCAGGAAGTAGCGCAGCGCCAGCAACGAACCGACGGCGACGATGATGGTGAAGATCTGCGCCCGGCCGATGAACACGTCGCCGAAGGTGATGTAGCCGGACAGGATTTCCGGGATCGGGATCGGTTTCGAGCGCGGACTGATGGTGATCTGGAAGATCACGTGCAGCGCGCCGGAAATGGCGAACGAGGTGATCAGCAAAGTCATCGGACTGTGCCCGCGCAACGGCCGGAAGGCGATCCGTTCCATGGCCACGGCGCAGAGCCCGGCGAAAACGATGGCGATGGGCACCGCGATCCAGAACGGCACGCCCCACAAGGTCTGGAACAGCAGGCAATAGCCGAACAGGGCCATCAGGTCGCCGTGGGCGAAATTGAGGAAACCGAGCAGGCCGAACACCACGACGAGGCCGAGCGCCAACAGGGCATAGATGCTGCCGAGATTGAGAACGGCGATGAGATATTGGGCGAACGCTTCCATGCTGGGTCCTGTAAATGCCGGTCTTACGCGGCGGCGCCGAGATAACTGTCGTGGATGTCGGGGTCGTCGGACATTTCGTGGGCCGGCCCCGATTTGACGATCAAACCCAGTTCCATGACGTAGGCCCGGTCGGCCACGGCCAGGCTTTTCTTGACGTTCTGCTCGACCAGTAAAATCGTCACGCCCGCCTCGCGCAGTTCGGCGATGATGTCGAATACCTGGGAGACGATCTTGGGCGCGAGGCCGAGCGACGGTTCGTCGAGAATGAGAAACTCTGGATCGGTCATCAATGCCCGGGCGATGGCCAGCATCTGCTGTTCGCCGCCCGACAATGTGCCGGCGTCCTGATTGCGCCGTTCGCGCAATGTCGGAAAACGGTCCATCACCGTGGCGATGCGCGCCTCGGTTTTCGACTTGGCCAGGGTGCTGCCACCGGCCTTGAGGTTTTCCAGGACCGACAGGGTCTTGAACACGCGCCGGCCCTCGGGCGAATAGGACATGCCCATGCCGATACGGTTTTCCACCGGCACCCTGGCCAGGGACTTGCCGTTGAGGGAAATCTCGCCGCCGGACAAGGGCACCAGGCCCATGACCGCGTTGAGCGTGGTCGACTTGCCCGCGCCGTTGGCGCCGATGACGGTCACCAGTTCGCCTTTCGCGACCTCGAAGGAGATGCCCTTCACCGCCGCGACGGCGCCGTAACGCACATCCAGGTCCTGAACTTTCAGCATGGCCGGCCCTTGTCTGATGGACGCCGAAAACCACCGGCCGCGGATGGCCCGGTACAGGGAACCGGACCATCCGACGGCATGTGGCGGTTACTTGCGGGCGGTCGGGATTTCCGATGGGTCGAGCTTGATCGACTTCAGGTACTTGCCCTTGCCGCCTTCGATGCGCATGACGTGCACCGGCAGGTTCGGGGCCTTGCCCACGCCCTTGAAGGTGACCGAACCGATTTCGGTTTCGACGTTTTCGAGCTGACCGAAGGCATCGCGGATCGCCTTGGGATCGACACTGCCGGCCGCCTTGACCGCAGCGGCGACCATGCGCATGGCACTGTAGCCGACCATGGCCGGATAGAAGCTGTCCGCGTTGCCGAACTTGGCTTCGTAAGCCTTGACGAAGGCTCCGGCCGAAGCGCTGGCGGACGGCGCCGCCATGGTCACGTAGTGCACGCCCTCGACAACCTTGCCCAGGCCCTTGACGGACGGCTGGTCAAGCACGTCGGGTCCGAGGTAGGTCGACTTGACGCCACCGGCCCGCAGCTGGTTGATGAAGATCGGGAAATCGTTGTCGAACGGCATGGCGACGATGACATCGGGCTCCTGCGGCATCTTCTTGATGTCGGCGACCACCTTGGAGAATTCCTGTTGGTCGTAGGTGAAGCTGGACTGGCCGACGACCTTGCCGCCCATTTTCTCGAACAGGTCCTTGAAGTAGAGCGGCAGGAACTCGGTGTAGGGATCGAAATCGGACGTGATGATGTACGCCGTCTTGGCTTTCAGATCCTCGCGGGCGAACTTGGCGTAGACGCCGCCCATGTGGGCATCCGACATCATGACCAGATAGCTGCCGCCACCGGCGCGGGCCGGAATGGTCGGCTGCGAGGCGATGGTGTGCATGATCAGCAGGTTCTTTTTCTTGACCATGGTGCCGGCGGCGATGGCGGCCGGAGAGATCGCACTGGAAATGAACACGTTGGGGTTATCGTTCTTCAGAAGCTCGGCCACCGAAATCGCCGCCTTTTGCGGGTCGGAGGTATCGTCGCGCTCGATCAGCTTGATGGGATACTTGCCGTTCAGCCCGCCGGACTTGTTGGCTTCCTCCACATACATGGAAACGCCCTGCATGAACGGCGCGTCGTAGGCGGCCATGAATCCGGTCCGGGCGCTGACGGCGCCGATGACGAAATCCTCCGCAAGAGCCGGCGTGCCCCAGACGCCCGCGAGGGCGGTGGCGGTCAAACCGGCGGCCAGTAGTTTTTTCATAGACATGGCATTTCCTCTCTGTTTGCTCACTTTTTATGCATGCGTTGTCAGGTGATCGGTTTCTTCTCCTACGTATGCCTCAACGACTTGCGCGTTGCTGGCGACGTCCGTGGGCGAGCCCTCCGCGATGAGTTGGCCCTTGTTCAGCACGTAGATCCGGTCGCAGAGCTGCATGACCATTTTGAGATCATGTTCGACGAGCAGGATACCGATGCCGAATTCCGAAACGATTTGCCGAAGCGGCTCCTTCAGTGCTTCGGTTTCCGCGGCGTTCATGCCCGCCACCGGCTCGTCGAGCAGCAGAAAGGCCGGTTCCAGGGCCAGGGCCCGGGCGATTTCGAGCCGGCGCTGATCGCCGTAGGCCAGATTGCGGGACAGGATATTGGCCTTGTCCTCCAAGCCGAGGAAACTCAGCCAGCTCATGGCCCGCACCTGCGCCTCCGGCCGGCTCAGGCCCGGCGTGCGCACGGTGACGGCGGAGATGACGTTCTCCAGGACCGTGAGCGAGGAAAACAGGCGAATGTTCTGAAACGTCCGCCCCAGGCCGCTGCGGGCCAGTTTGACGGCGCTCCATTCGGTGCCGTCTTCATGATTGAACCTGATGGTACCGCTTGAGGCGTACAACGAGCCGGTCAGCACGTTGATGAACGTGGTCTTGCCGGCGCCGTTGGGGCCGATCAGTCCGACGATCTCGCCGGCCTCGACCCGCACGCTCACGTCGTCGAGGGCCTTGAGGCCGGTATAGGATTTGGACAGCGCCGTGGTTTCCAGCACGCTGTCGCGCGGCACCGCATAGGTCGGCAGCCGGTAGTCGGACGCGCCTTCGTCGGTTGAACCACCGCCGAGGCCGAACCGGCCGCCGAGCACGGCGGCAATTTCCCGGTACCCCAATACGCCTTCCGGCCGCTTGTAGAGGATGATCAGGATCATGATCGAGAACGAAATCGCGGTGAGGCCGAAAACCAGCGGGAACTCGAAACCGAAGGCGAGTTCCGTACCGGCGAAGGTGCCGAGATATTCCTCGGTCTTGCGGAAAATTTCTTCGGCGACGGTGATGACCACCGCGCCGATGACGCAGCCGCTGACCGAACGGTAGCCGCCCAGGATGATCATCACCACCAGGGCGAAGGTTTTTTCCAGATAGAAGCCGTTGGGCGAGATGACGCCGGTGACGTGGCCGAACAACGCGCCGGCCAGGCCGACGATACCCGCGCTGGCGGTCCAGAACAGGAAGATGTGGAACTGGGGTTCGATGCCGATGGACCGGGACGCCTGTTCCTCGTCCCGCGTCGCTTCCATGTTGCGGGCGAAGCGGGTGCTTTTCAGGTAATAGGCCGCAGCCAGCGCGGCCGCCAGGGCGCCGATGAACACCGGCCAGGTGGCCTGCTCGGTCGGCAGGCCGTAAAGCGATTGCTTGCCGTTGGTCAGGGCCTTGGCGCCGGTGAAAATCAGATAGGCGATGACGACCAGGCCGAAGCTGGCGATCACGGCGGAGGTGTCGCGCAGGCGCATGATGATCACGCCGGAGACGGCACCCACCACCATGGCGGCCAGCACGGCCATCGGCAGGGACGCCACCAGCGACCATTCGGCTTCCTGGATGAACAACGGCATATCGGCCAGCAGGAACGACTTCATGCCCGCCGGCAGGGTAAACCAGGCGGAGACGTAGGCGCCGACGCCGAAAAAGGCGACATGCCCCAGCGAGAGGATGCCGCTGGTCCCGGAAAACAGTCCGAGCCCCGTGGCGGCGATGATGTTGACGCAACCGAGCAGCAGCAGCTCGCGCTGTACCACGCCGCTGAGAGACGCCAATCCGATGATGATGAGAACGGCCGGCAACAACAGGCCGAACGACCACAGGCATTCGCGGGTGCGCTGATCGATGCGCCCGGGCGTGATCGCCGCCGTGTCGGTCAGTCCGGCCGACATGCTCAGGCCGCCCCGACCGCTCGCGGAACCACGGGCGCGGACGAACGGGTGTCGGCCTGCCTACCGGCGCACGGGCGTCGCGCCGCGTTTCCGTATGTGTGCCTCAACGTCATATGAGGCCCCTCCCAGCTATGTCGGTCAGTATTTCATTTTTTGAATACTGTATTCAATAGAGGATAGCACCACTTGTCCCCGGCGGCAATTGCAATTCAGGACCGCATTCAAGGCAAGTGGTTTCGGGCTCACATAAGGATGGCCAAGCACCCGGATCTTCGGTGAATGGCGCGCAGGACGGCGCGTCCACGCACGGCGCGGCAGACAATTTCAGGAAACTTTGTGGCCGAACGCGGCGTGCGGGTCAGTCGAACTCGATCTTGCCGTCCGGCGTATGGATGACGGCGTCGACTTCCACCTCGACCATCATGCCCGGCGTGGTCAAACCGGCCTGGACGCCGGTGAGCACGGGTTCGATGTCCTTGAAAACCTCGCCGTGGGCCTTGATGAAGCCGCCGGCGTCGCGCATATCGGTCACATAGGCCTTGGTTTTGACCACATGCCGCATTTCCGCTCCAACGGCGCCGAGGGCCTTCTCAATTTGTTTGAAAATGAAGACCGATTGCTCGTAAATATCAAACGGTGCGTATACCGTACCGTTTTGTTGCATCGATGTTGTCCCGGCGACGTATACGAATGGCCCGACGCGCTTGGCTCGCGAATACGAGCCAATTTTTTCGAATCGGCCACGACCAGATGCTGACAAGACTACCATGTATCCTGTATACAATGATTCTGTTAAAGGGCAAAGTGTGATGTTTAGACAGGCGCCAACCGCGAGACCACGACTGGCGGTTGATATATACGACCAAATACTTCACGCAATCGTTAACGGGCGGATTGCGCCGGGCGACCGTTTGATCCAGGAACAGATCGCGGCGGAGATCAACGTCAGCCGCACACCGGTGCGCGAGGCCCTGTTGCGCCTGGAGCAGGAAGGTATCCTGGAACAGACCGGCCGCAAGGGGTTTTCCATCCGTGAGATTTCCGACGACGAAGTGCGGGCGCTTTACGGCGCGCGGGAAGCCATCGAAGGCCACGCCGCCTACAGCCTGGCCGCCAACGGGACGCCCGAGAGCCTGACCCGCCTGAAAAAGGCGGTGGACACCGAGCGGGCGATGAAAGACCCCACGCTGGAGGAAGAGTTCAACGCCAACCGCGACATTCACCGGCTGATCGTCGCCCAGACCGGCAATCCCATCCTGATCGACATGTTCGACAATCTGTGGAACCGGGGCCTGTCGCTTTGGCTTTTCGCCGCCACCCGCGCCGGCGCCGTGACACCCGACCCCGACGCCCATCTGGAGCTTTACGACATCATCGCCGCGGGCAACCCCGAGAAAGCCCAGACCGCCATGATCCAGCACGTCAAGGACGGTCTCGCCCTGCATCTCAGCGACGACTGAGCGCGCGGCCCGCTTTACTTCAGGCGGCCCGGCCGCGACACTGAACGCATGGCGTCATCCCATATCATAGACGAACCCGGCATCGGCCGGCTCGAAGTGTTCCCGCTCGAACCGGCGCTCGATGTCCTGCAGCCCCTGCTGACCGACATGTTCGAGAACCATTGGCACGAGATCGTGTTCGGACCGATGGTACAGGGCGCCGTGTTCGAAATTCGCCCTCGTAGCGCTCCGGCCCGCATCGGTGTCATGGACGGGTACCTCACGGTCGATTTCGGCGACTGGCATATTCACCTCTGCATCGGCCCGCACAAGGGCCCGGCCCGGGAGCCGACACCCGCGGACGTCGCCGCCCACCGGCAATGCGGACGGGCGGAGCTTTACCGCATTCTGGGCCACGATGGCGCGCCGCGCAGTTGGGCATTGCGGCTGCACAACGGCGAAGACGAACAGATGATGACGGTGTTCTTTCCCAATCCCTACCTGACGAACGCGGACAAGATCCTCAAGACGCCGGACTGGTCGCGCCTGGCCATGTGGGACAAGTTCCGCAAGACCTATCTCGGTCTTGATCCCGATCCCCTCGACCGGACGGCCAAGGGCTTCGGGCATGCCGGTTTGTGACGCCCACCGCCGACTCCAACAGACGCGCCGGCCGATAATTTATCGTTTGTAAATCTGGACTTACGGGCCGTACCCTGGCGTAACGTCAATGAAACGTCAGACGGGCGCGGGTAAATGGGGGCGCAGGCCGATATCTTCAGCCAGCATCAGCAGATATCCGTCGGGGTCCTGAACCAGGACCTGATAGTTGCCGCCCTCTTGATCACCGACCCGGTACCAGGCTTGTCTCGGCGGCTCGTAGAGCGGCCACGCGTGTTCCGCCATGGCGGACAAAACAGCTTGCAAATCTCCCACCGCGATCTGCAGCATCACGCCCTGCCCGAACGGTGAGTTCATCGGCCCGGTCTCGTAACGGCCGTTCCGGCGGCACAACATGACCTGGGCGCCATCTCTTTCCAAAAACACAAAGCCTTCCTCGTCACGGCGGTAGGCAACCGTGAATCCCAGCACCTCGGACCAGAAACCCAAACTGACTTCCAAGTCCGTAACGGCGAGTTCCAACATCAGCGGCGCCCAACCGCCATGAGGCATGCGGTCGGGTGGAACCTGTGAACCGGTCATCTTATGGATCCCCGTACGTTCAATGAATCTATTCAGCCGAAGGCGGCAAAGTCGCCCTTGCCGTCCTCGACCGACCGGAGCAACGCGTAGGCGACGGGCGCGGCCGTGGCGGCCCAGCCCACGACGAGCACACCGAAGACATAGGCCGCGAAATTGACGGCTTGCAGTCCGGTCAGGTCGGCCACCATGCCGACGACGAAGGACACGAAGAACACCGCCGCGACGGCCAGGACGACGACGAGCAACAGCAGGCCGATGATCCGCCAGCGCGCCCCGCGGCTCAGCCCGACCACCCGCCACAGTGCCGACAACGGCCCCTTGCGTTCGAACACGACCGCCGGCACGGACAACCAATACAGAACGGCGATCAGCACCATCGACAGCAGGCCCACGAGCCCGATCACAGCCACAAAGGGGTTCGCCATGGCCGAGCCGGACGTCAAGCCAAACGCGCCCCGGTCCGCCGCCGAGGCCACCATGGCTTCTCCGATCAAGCGCGGGCCGAACAACGCCAGCACGCTGAACACCCAGATCAAGGCCGCCAGCGCCGTCACGGCCGGCATCGACTTGAATCCGGCGGCCAAACTGCGGCGGACAGACACTTCGCGTTGGGTCACGTCATCGGCCACACACTGCGCGGCGAAGGAAATGGCGAAGGCAAACCACAGAATGGTCAGGAAATGTTCGACGCCCACCCTGGTCAGAATGGCGACCGGCTGCATGGTGTGGCGCAGGGAGGTTTCATCGAACCATTGCATCGCCAGGCCGAGCTCGGCGGTGGCATAAATCAGCAGGGCGGGCAGATAGGCGCTGGCGATGTAGATGACGATCGCCAGCACAAGGTACAGCGTGGCGAGAAACACGAAATTGCGCGCGTAAACGGCACCGGTCTTGGACACCACGGCGCCGATGCCGAACACCCGCCGGCCGGCGATCGCCGTCTCTTCACTCTCCGTCACTGCGCCGCCGCCGCGTCGAGCAGCGTGATCAGGTCGGCGGGAACGGGCGTTGTCTGGTGGGTGGCCTGATTGGTGTTGACCCAGACGATTTCGCCGGTCGCCATCAACCGGTCGCCGCCTTTGGGAAAGACCGCCAGTTCGAAGGTCAGGCTGGTACGGCCGATGCGGCCGACGCGGACATGGACCTCGACGTCATCGTCGAATCGGATTGGTGCCTTGTATTCCACCAGCGACTTGACCAGGTGGAAATCCTCGCCGGTGCGCTTAACCTGTCCCATGTAGTCGTATCCGATGGACCGCATGAACTCGGTGATCGCCGTATCGTAGTAGGTCAGGTAGTGGGCATTGTACATGACACCCTGCCCGTCGATTTCCGAGTAACGCACTCGGAAAGGAAAAAAGAAGACGAAATCGGACTTTTTCACGCGGTCATCCTCGGCTGTGCATCGGCTAACGCGGTTGGCGTAGGCCTTTTTGTTACAATTCAACCTAATGTTGAGAATATGAAATGGTAACGTATTCTTAAAGGGTGTGGCACTCAAATGGCCCGTCAGCAGGCCCCTCCGCAACAGGACCGGTGTATCGAGTATTCCATGAGCGGACTGAATTCCAGACTGGATTTCGCAAATATCGAAGTGATATTGCTCGAGCCGACGGCGCACGCCCGTGTCGTACGCGACATTTTGCGCGCCCTGGGCATTCTGAACATGCGCGAATGCAAGAGCATCGAGGAAGCCGCCGACATGGTGACGGTGCGGGACCCGGATTTGCTCATCCTGGACAGCGAAGCCGGTGACGAATCCGTCAACCGGGTCGTCCGCGATATCCGCGGCGG
The DNA here is from genome assembly GCA_028277845.1 of Sneathiellales bacterium. GTDB lineage: Bacteria > Pseudomonadota > Alphaproteobacteria > JANQFL01 > JANQFL01 > JANQFL01. The sequence continues at coordinate 82,416 of JANQFL010000108.1, read as the reverse complement.
CCGTTTGGGCACCAATCCTTTTGCCGTCATCATCGTCCTGACCTGGGAGCGCGACGAGTCGCGCATTTGGAACACATTGAACGCCGGGGCCGACGACCTGATCGCCAAGCCCCTGTCGGTCAAGCTGATCGCGGACCGCATTGAGAATCTCGTCCGCGCACGCAAAAAATTCGTCGCGACGGCGGATTATGTCGGACCCGACCGCCGTACCGGCGAACGTCAGAACACCGGCGATCCGGAACCCATCGTCGTGCCCAACAACCTGCGCTACAAGGCAACGGGCGACAAATCCGCCCGCTGCGACCGGGAATCGTTAAAAAAAGCGCGTCTCAGTGTCGGCCTGCAGCGGCTCCAGCGCATGACCGGTGAACTGGCGCGTATCGCGACGATAATCGAGCAGGATCTGGAGCGCAGCGAAGGATACTTGCGTCCGGATCAGGACGATATCGCCAAATTGTCCATGCTGGTCGAAGAGATATCCGAATATGTCCAGGCTCACGACCTCAAACATGTGCGGGATCTGGTCACTTCCCTGCGCAAGGTCATGGACGGTATCGGGACGGGACCGGATACCAATATCCGCCAGTTCGAGATCCTGCGCCTGCACGGCCATGCATTGCTGGCGGCCCTGCTGGAGGGCGACGACGCGCCGGAACTGCTGGCGCAGGCCTTGAAACAGGCCATCGCCATCGCCGGCACCGAGGATGCGGCCGGGGCGGCTTGATATCGAACTTTTCCGCGGGAACGGTTATCCCCGAACGCACACCAAATGGTGAATTTGCGTTAACGCTCATACACTGAATCTTAACGGCGCCAAGGTGTTATAACAGCCGGATTGGGACAGTGACCCGAACGGGGTGTACTCGTGCCGGGAACGCCGGTCCATCAGGGGATTCTTGCCAGAACGGTCGAGATGGGATGATTGCGCCGACGCTCAGAATTTTTGTCAGCGCCGAAGAGGCTGTCCGCCACGAGCGGGACAACGCGGCCACCGTCGTCAACGCCTTGAAGGGCGATTTCAGCGGGCAGGTCTCGATTCAGCTCGTGCTGACCGACGGCATGTCGTTGGATGCCCTGGCCGACGCCCGACGGGCGAGCCGTGACGGCGACCTGCCCGACATCGTCATCTCACTCCTGTCGTCCCGTCTTGGTCCGTCGCGGCCACGCCACCCGGAAAACGGCGCCGAGTCCCAGGATGCGGAAGCCGTCGTGCAGGCCGCCGCCCGCACCGTCGCGCACGCCGATCAGGGGACGCCGCATCTGCTGGTTTACCGCAGGGCCGGCAACGGGATCGCCATTCGCAGCGAAGTCAGCGCCAGCCTGAAACACAAGAAGGCGTTCAACGAATTCATGGACGACTGGTTCGGCGGCGCATCGGACGCGTTCGACGCCGCATTCCGCGCCTACGACACCACCGACGAACTGGAACGCATGCTGCGGGCGGACCTGACGCGGATCATCTCCAAGTCCCTCGGCGGCAACCGCAGCGAACGGGACGAAGCCACCGGCTTGGCCACGTGGACCAACGGCTCGCCCTTCGCCGGACTGGAGTCGTTCGGCCCGAGCCATGCCGATGTCTTTTTCGGCCGGCGCCGGGCCATCGCCGACGCCACCAAACTGCTGCTCGACCGAGCCGCCGACGGTTGCCCGCTGATGATGATTTCCGGCATGAGCGGTTGCGGCAAAACCTCGCTGGTCGACGCCGGCATCATACCGGCCATCACCGAGCCGGGCGCGGTTTCCGGCATCGATGTGTGGCGCTGGTGCCGCTTCCGTCCCTCGGTGGCGGAAGGCGATCTTTTCGCCGGCCTGGCGGCCACGTTGCTGGACCGCAAGGGCCTGCCGGAAATGGCGGAGGGCGGGGTCACCGTCGAGGAACTGGCCGACCTGCTGCGTGAGGCGCCGCGCCGCGCCGATATCCCCCTGCGCATGGCCCTGGGCCGGGCCGGAAACGGCCAGGGCCCGCATGGTAGGGACAACAGGCTGGCCGCCAGGCTGGTCTTGGTCATCGATCAGTTGGAGGAACTGTTCACATCGCCCGGTATCAGCGCCGAGGAACGCCGCCGGTTTTCCGCCGCACTGTACGCCATGGCCAGTTCCGGACAGGTCTGGATTGTCGCCACACTGAGGAGCGACTACCGCCCCAATTGCGCCGACATGCCGGAAATCGCCGGCCTCATCAACGACGGCGGCGAATATCACCTGACACCGCCCACGTTCGCCGAACTGGGCCAGATCATCCGTGGTCCGGTTCGGGCCGCCGGCCTCCAGTTCGAAACCGACCCGGAAACCGGCGAACGGTTGGACGACATGTTGCACCAGGCCGCCATCGCCGATGACGGCAGCCTGCCGCTGCTTGAGTTCGTCATGCAGGAACTGCACAAACGGATCCGGATGGGCGACCGGCTGTTGACCTTCAACGCCTACAACCGGCTGGGCGGCTACGAGGGCCTGGTGACGGAACGGTTCGAATCGATATTCACGTCCATGGACCCGTCATTGCAGGCGACGTTGCCCGCTTTGTTGCGTGCCCTGGTCACGGTGTCGGTCGACGACGATAGTGAACCGCGGGCCCGCACCGCATTGAAGTCGGACATCTGCGTCACGCCCCAGCGCACGCAACTGCTGGAAGCCCTGATCAACGCAAGGCTGGTGGTCGCCGACCTGGACGACCAGGACAGACCCGTCGTGCGCATCGCCTGTTCGGGCGTCTTGCGCCGCTGGCAGCGGGTGCGCGACTGGATGGAGGAAGACCGCCGCTTCCTGAGCGCCCGGGCGACGCTGACCAACTCGGCACGGTACTGGCAGCAACGGAAGCGCCATCCCGACTTTCTCATTTCGGAATGGCAGACTTTGGCCGAGCATGAAATCCTGCCCGAGGAAGGCCGCGAATATCTCGACGAGGACGCCATCGAATATGTCGAGGCCTCGATCGCCGCATCGGCCGAGCGGCGGCGCCAGCAGTCCGAAGACGATGAGCGGCGCAGCAAGCGCATGACCTGGATCGTCGCCGTCCTGGTCGGCGTCATCGCCGCGGCCTCCGCCATCGGCGGCTATATGAGTTATCACGTTTACCTGCGTCTCGACCCCTGACGGTCCGGCGGCGCCAGCAAGACAGTTTGCAAAGCAGCGGCGCACGGGTAAAACCCGGCGTCAGGGATTTCAACAGGCCGCCCGGCGATGCGTATTCTTCACGTCTTCGATCATTCCATTCCGCTGCACAGCGGCTACACCTTCCGGTCCCGGTCGATCCTGCGCCACCAGCGCGCGCTGGGCTGGGAAACCGCCCACCTGACCTCGCCACGCCATACCCTGAACGGTCCGTCCAAGGAAACCGTGGACGGGCTGGAGTTTCACCGTACGCCGGCGCCGGCCAAGTGGCTGGACGCCATTCCCGGACTGGGCGAGATCGCGCTGATTCGAGCGACCACCCGGCGCCTGGCGGACATCATTCCGGACATCAAACCGGACATTCTGCATGCCCATTCACCGGTGCTGAACGCCATCCCGGCCTTGCGCGCCGGCCGCCGTTTCGGACTGCCGGTGGTCTACGAAGTGCGGGCGTTCTGGGAGGACGCGGCGGTCAGCCACGGCAACGGCAGCGAGGGCGGGCCGCGTTACGCCGCGACCCGTTGGCTCGAGTCCTACGCCCTGAAACGGGCCGATGCGGTGACCACGATTTGCGAAGGCCTGCGCGGCGACATCATCGCCCGCGGCATTCCGGCCGAGCGGGTGACGGTCATCCCCAACGCCGTCGATACGGATGTTTTCTCCGGCGGTGGGGATGCGGACCAGGCACTCGCGAGCGAACTCGGTCTCGACGGCAAGACGGTCATCGGATTTATCGGTTCGTTTTACGGCTACGAAGGCCTGCACCTGTTGATCGAGGCCATGCCCAGGATCTGGGCCGCGGCGCCCGAGACCTGTTTGCTGCTGGTGGGCGGCGGACCCGAGGACGCACGCCTGCGCTCTCAGGCCGACGCACTCGGACAGGACGGACGCATCGTCTTCACCGGCCGCGTGCCGCACGACCAAGTCCAGCGTTATTACGACCTGGTCGACCTGTTCGTCTATCCCCGGGTCAATATCCGTCTCACCGATCTGGTCACGCCGCTGAAACCGCTCGAGGCGATGGCGCAGGAAAAGATTGTCGTCGCGTCCGATATCGGCGGCCACCGCGAACTGATCCGCGACGGCGATACCGGCACCCTGTTCCGGGCCGACGACCCGAACGACCTGGCGGCGACGGCATTGAAAGTGATGAACGCACGCGGCGGCTGGCCGGCACAGCGGGAACGGGCGCGCCGGTACGTCGAAACCGAACGCAACTGGGCCGCCAGCGTGGACCGCTACAAGGCGGTCTATCAGCGCCTGACACGCTGAATTTTCAGGATAGTTTGTCCTTGGACCGGGCTTTCAGATCGGCGGCCACGCGGCCGGCGGTCTGACCGTCCCACAAAGTCGGACAGCGGCCGCTGGGCCAGTTGCCGGCCATGATCTCGTCGACCGACGACACCAACGTATCCGCCTTGATCAGCCGGTTGGTGCCCTGGTCGACGGTCACCGGGCGTTCGGTGTTGTCGCGCAGGGTCAGGCAGGGGATGTCCAGATAGGTGGTCTCCTCCTGCAGACCGCCGGAATCGGTCACCACGAATCGGGCCTCGCGGACAAGCCCCATGAACTCGACATAACCCATCGGCTCGGTCAGGTGGACATCCGGCGCCGCATCCAGCCGGCCATCGAGACCAAACTGGGACAGGCGCTGCCGCGTGCGCGGATGCACGGCAAACACCAGCGGCAGGCGTTCCGAAACCTGGCAAACGCCTTCGACGAGCGGGCCCAGCATGTCGGCCGTGTCCACATTGCTGGGACGGTGCAGTGTCAGCACGGCATAGCCTTGCGGGTCGAGGCCGAAGCGTGAACGGGTGCCGGCGGCTTCGATGGCTTCGCGCATCAGTTCGTAGGAGTCGATCATGATGTTGCCGACGAAAGAAATCTTCTCCGCCGGTACGCCCTCCTCCTTGAGGTTGTCGTCGCCGTCGGGTGACGGCGTCCACAACACGTCGGCGATGGAATCGGTCAGCACCCGGTTGATTTCCTCGGGCATGCGGCGGTCGCGGCTGCGCAGGCCGGCCTCGAGATGGGCGATGGGGATCCACAGCTTGGCCGCAGCCATGGCACAGGCGATGGTCGAATTGACATCGCCGACGACGATGGTCCAGTCGGGCCTTTCGTCCATGCAGATCTTCTCGTAGGCGACCATGACACCCGCGGTCTGTTCCGCATGGCTGCCGCTGCCGACACCGAGATGATGGTGCGGCTCGGGCAGGCGCAGGTCGGTGAAGAACGCATCCGACATGTTGACGTCGTAGTGCTGGCCGGTGTGCACCAGGATGGGCGCACACCAGTCGGTCGCCGCCAGGGCGTGATAGAGCGGCGCGACCTTCATGAAATTGGGGCGGGCGGCGGCAATGAGATGGACGCGCAGTTTGCTCATCGGTCGATCGGTTCCTTGGCGGCGGTGTGCATTTTGTAGTGCATTGTGACGAGAAATTTTGAAAGAAAACTAAACACTTAACGGTTAAATCTTCATGGCGGCACGGCCCGGCGTGTGGGAAGCAGGGCTCCCCGGTCGCACCCGGACAGCTTAATCAGCTTTTAAGGGGCCGGAGCTAGGTTTGTGAAGGGGGAATGGGCAGCAATCCTTTCCAGAACCGCATTCAAGGACTAAAACGGGTCGAATTTCGCCGCCCGGAGCAACCGGGCGCGAAAATCTGCCGACTTGCGCCAATTGGGCCGGGGGTTCCAACGTGAATATCTTGATCGTCGCGGGCTATTATCCGCCAAACGCGCCCAGCGCCGCGACACGGGTCAACAAGCTGAGCCGCTATCTGCTGGATCAAGGTCATACTGTCCGCGTTCTGTCCATTCGCGGCCTGCCGTTTCCCGCGATCCTGCCGCCCGAGATCCCCGAATCCCATATCACCTATACGGACTATATCGACGTCAAAAACCTGCCCGACCGCGTTTTGGCGCCTTTGATGGGCAAGGGTTCGGCGAAGAGTCCGGAAAGCGGTACGCCGGGCGACGCCGGAGCCGTGGTGCCGGCGGATACCCCGGCCGCGACGGGCGGCGCCAAGGCGGCGGTGAAGAAACTCCTGCGCCCGTTGCGCGATTTGTACCTCGATCTGGTGACGTGGCCGGACTCGCAAATCGGCTGGCTGCCGGCGGGCACCAGGGCCGGGCTCGAATTGATCGCCCGGAATCGGCCCGATGTCATTTACGCCAGTGCACCGCCCCATTCGTCGTTGCTGCTGGCGCGGAGGCTGTCGCGCAAGACGGGCGTGCCCTGGGCCGCCGAAATGCGCGATCTGTGGACGGGGCATCCCTACTACGCCGCACCGCCATGGAGACGCTGGCTGGAAAAACGCCACGACAGGCGCGTCATGTCCGGCGCCGACGCCATCGTCACCGTGACCGAACCGTGGTACCGACAACTGCGCGACACGTACGGCAAACCGACCGCCCTGATCATGAACGGCTTTGATCCGAAAGATTTCCCGGCCGAGCAGGCGGAACAGACGGATGGCCCGGAGACATTGTCCATCGTCTACACCGGCGCCCTTTACGAGGAAAAGCGCGACCCGGAACCGCTGTTCGCCGCCATGGCCCGCATGGGCGAGACAAGCAAGGCGGTCAAGGTCCGGTTCTACGGCCCCGACCTGGCATACGCACAGGCGCTGGCCGACCGCTACGGACTGCAAGGGAATGTGGAGCTCAACGCGCCCATTCCCTACGACCAGGCGGTCATGGTCCAGCGCCGGGCCGATATCCTGCTTTTGCTGCGCTGGGACAATCCGGGTGAACGCACCGTGATCGCCGGGAAACTGTTCGAGTATTTCGGCGCCAGGCGGCCCATTCTCTCGGTGGGTTGCGAAGAGGGTGTCGTGGCCGACATGATCCGCGACCGCGGCGCCGGCATTGTCACCCGCGAACCCGATGTCATCGCCGCGCAACTCGAAAAATGGATTGCACAAAAGGCGTCCGCGGGGACCATTGCACCGTTGCCGATGCAGGTGCGGGAAGGCATGTCCCGGGCCGACCAGTTCGCCCAACTTGAGATGTTTCTGTCCGAACACTTTGCCGGACAGCGTGGCTGATGCGGAACCCGACCAGCACTTCCCGCGCTGTCCTGCCAGAGGACACACCGCCATTGCTGGTGGTGGTTGTCGACACCGAGGAGGAATTCGACTGGTCCAAGCCCTTCGACCGAAATGCGACGTCGGTGACGGCGATGCAGTACCAGGACCGGGCGCACAGGGTGTTCGAGACGTACGGTATCCGGCCGACCTACGTCATGGATTATCCGGTGGCCAGTCAGCCGGACGGATATGAACCGCTCAAGGCGCTCTATCGCGACGGTGTGTGTGAGATCGGCGCCCACCTGCATCCATGGGTCAGCCCGCCCCACGAGGAAACCGTGTCGTCGGTCAATTCCTATCCCGGCAACCTGCCGGCCGATCTGGAACGCCGCAAACTGGCGGCGCTGACCGATACCATTGCCGGTACATTCGGAACCCGTCCGGTGATCTACAAGGCGGGGCGTTACGGCGTCGGGCCCGGCACGGCGGAAACGCTTAGTCAACTGGGATACAGGGTCGACGTGTCGGTCGTGGCGGAAAGCGATCTGCGGGATACGGACAACGGCCCCGACTTCCGTGGGTGCCCGGCCCACCCCTATTTTTTCGGGCCCGGTGACGGATTGTTGGAGATCCCGCTGTCGGTCTGTTATGCCGGCATGGCGCCAGCGCTCGGGCGGCGGCTGAGCGGGCACATCAAATCACCGATAGCGGAGCGCCTGCGCCTGCCCGGTATCTTCGGGCGCCTCGGCTTGTTCGAACGGCTGCGCCTGTCCCCCGAAGGCGTCGACGCCGAGGAGCACATGCGCCTGACCGACATCATGCTGGCGCGCGGCCACCGGGTGTTCAATTACGCCTATCACAGCCCGTCCCTGGCCAGCGGTCATACGCCTTACGTTCAGTCGGAGAAAGACCTCGAGGACTTTCTCGACCGGTTCCGCCGTTACTTCGACTATTTCTTCGGCGAATTGGGCGGCCGCGCCGCGACCCCGATCGAAGTCCTCGAACTGACGCGGCCGCCGGACCGGGCCTAAGCGTCTTTATTCATTGAATTTTCAGGCTTTTCCGTCATGAAGAAACAGACTTTCACTGATTGATGCGACCGATGTACCATTTTGCCAGGTCCATGAACCGACCGCACCGGGATTGCACTTAGAAACCCAAGACCGACAAGGATCGAAACCGTGCTGAGACTGATTTGGATCATCGTGGCCCTGGCCGCCTCCGCCTTCGCCGGCGCACTTTGGTTCGGCAACGCACCGGTCGTGATCAACGCGATCTTCACGTTCGTCACCGGTTCGGTTCCGCCCGACGGCATTGCCGGCAATGTCGCCTTGACGATTTGCGCCGCGGTCGTCATCGCCGCGACCATGGCGTTTCTGCTGATCTACATCGGCCTCGCCGCCGTCGATTTTTACCGGTTTCAAGGCTTGGCCGGGCGTCTCGAAGCCCTGCGCCCGGCACCGGGCAATGACGGCGACGCGGATCTGCGCAATTTCTATCAGGCGTTCCGCAACGACGACGAACTGGCCCGGCTGGCGTCGGAATACGGGACGCAACTGCACCGGTCGGAAAAGTCGGGTGACGAGTTCGGCCTGGCGCCGCGCCGCCTGATCGCGTCGATCCCGGCCAAACAGATTTTCCGCCGTGAACTGCTCGTCGACCGGGCCTTGATCGCGCCGGTGTTCCGCTACCTGCCCGTCGCCGTGATCAATCTGGGTTTGATCGGTCTCGCCCTGGCCCTGTTCGTCGGCTTCGGCGCCGCACCGGCCGACGCCGGCGACGCACTGACACCGGCACTGGCGTCCAGCGCCCAGGCGGGCATTCTGATCCTCTCCATGGCCGCCGTGTCGGCCGTATTGATGGGCCTGCTGTACCGGGTCATTCTGGTGCTGCGGTATCAGCAGCATGACCGGGTCTGCCGCGCCATTGACCTGCAGTTCCTCGGTCCCATGGAAACCGACTATCTGCGCGATCTGGCCCGCGCCAACAAATCGTCATCGGTGAGCCTGGAACAGGCCGTGCGCCAGGGCCTGCTGGACATGACCGAGCGGTTGGAAAACCAGTCCAAGCAGCTGACCGAAACGTTTCAGCGGGATACCGCGGCGGCATCGGAACGGCTGGCGGCCTCGGTGCAACAGGCCTTGTCGGAGCCGCTCGGCCGATTGGCCGAAATCGCCGGACAGCAGTCGCAGGATCAAAGCGAACGGACCGAAGCCGTTCTCAGCACCACATTGTCGGCGTTCGTCGCCGAACTGGAAAAGAGTTTCGGCAACCAGTTGAAGGAAGTGAACGTTCTGCTGCAGTCGTCCACCGCCATGGCCGCCAATTTGGAAAGCACCTTCGCCAAGGCGGCGCAGACGCTGACGGATATGTCCAACCAGCAATCCCAGGCCATGGTCGAGGAGATCCGCAAGGGGGTCGCGGAGGCGGAGAAGGCGGAGACGGAAGCGCGCAAGGCGCTGACCACCGACATGGAGCGCTTCGCCCACAGCATGTCCGACGAAGTCAAGGGGCACAGCCAGGCGTTTCAGTCGCTGCTGAACACCATGCTCGACCGTATCGAGTACCTGACCGAATCGGCCGTGGCCACCAGCGCCGCGGATCTGGCCCGCACGGCGGAGAGCTTCGGCCATCTGCGCGAAATGGTGGAAAGCCTTGTTCTCTCGCTGACGCCGGTCGTCAACCAGGTGGTCGACACGCAGAACAGACTGATCAGCGCATTGGAAGACGATCAGGCGGGCAGCAAGGTGATCGCCCGATCCGCCAGCGACATGAGCGCGGCCGCCCGTGCGAGCCGGGAAACGGTGGAGCGCTTCATCGTGCTGGCCGAAAAGCTGAGCGAAAGCCGAACGGCCGGTGGTGCCTTGCCGCAACAGACACAAGCCGCGCCGGCCGCCCCGATGCCGTCACCGCAAGCGCCCGCGCCGGCGGACGCGCCGTCCGACGGCAAGCTTTCCAAGGCCTTGCGGCAATTGCGTGAATCGGCGGAAGACAGCGCGCGGAAACTGCCGAAGCTCTGAGTCCCGTCCGCGCTCCTCAGCCGCCGAATTCGTAAGCGCCGATATCCAACGACCCGACGGTCTTGCGTTCGGCCGTCTTGCCCGGCGATACATACACATGGGTCGGCGTCAGTGCGAAACCGTCGATGATGCCCGGCGTGCCCGCCGTGTTGATGGCCGGCGATGATTTCTTGAGCCTGTAATCGAAGCCCTGCCGGTCGACCAGCCCGGCGTCCCGGACCAAGCGGTTGCCGCTGGCCTTGCCGTACGCCTTGGCGACATCGTCGCCGTACAGATGGGCTTCCACGTCCCCGCCTGCATTACTGCGGGCCAACAGATTGTTGGAGATTTCCGCCGCGCCGGTCACCACCATGCCGGGACCGACGAGAATATTGTTTTTGATCGTCGCCGACTCGGGTCCGCGGTTTTGCACGAACGTGCCCTTCACGTCATCGTTGACGAAGGTGTTGTTGATGATGAACAGGCGCTGATCGACATTGGTCGCCCCCTCCGCCGAGAAATTGATCAGGCTGGCATTGTCGTTCTTCGGGCTTTGATGAAACACATTGCCCACCAGATACGACCGGCCGCCGTTTGACAGATCCACCAGGTAGCTCGAGCCGCCGGTCGGGCCGTCCATGATGCGGTTGTAGAGGATCTTGTTGGTTTGGGCCCGGCTTTTCACATTGTGACCGATCGTCGCGTCGTGAATGTAGCTGTGGCGCAGCGTGAAGGACCGGACGTTACCGATATAGATGTTGTGGCCGAGGCGGCCGGTCTTGTGATAGTCGACCGTATTGCGGGCAAACTCGGAATACTCGATGACGATGTCGCTCTCGGCGTTGCTGCCGGTCAGAAGGCCCATTTCGTTGTCGTGAAAATAACTGTTCCGCACCGTCAAGCCCGAGCCTTCCAAGCGAATCCCGGCACCGTTGAGATCGCGTACACGCGATCCGGAAAACTCGACCCCGTCGACGGTCGTGTTGCGCCCCTTGATCACCCACGTCGCCTTGCCCTCCGCCGAACGGCCGGCGGCATCCAGATGCACGCGGCCACCGACCGCCTTGAGAACGAGGTTGTTGGCCCGCCACACCGCCACGTCGGCACGGTAGGTCCCGGCGTCGATTTCCACCACATCGTTGTCGCGTACGGCCTTGGCCGCCTGGCTCGGTATAGTGAACGTCCGCCCGGGCCCGACACGCAGCACCCGGCCGCCCGCCAGCCGCTGCGCGGGCGTTCCCGCCGGGGCGCGGATCGAACCCTGAACCTTGCCGGTCACGCGGCCTTCCTTGCGGGCCGCCCGTTCCGCCAGCGACGTGCTGTTGCCGTTGCCCTTCGGCTGTGCCGCGGAACCGGATTTGCCGGCAGCATCGAATTCGATGGATTCGATTTCGCCCGGCTTGACGGGCAGAACGAACTTGCGCCCATCCTTCAGAATGATGGTCATGTCCGCCAGCACCGTTCCCGTGCCGACCAGAAGCATCAGAAAGACAGCCGCGGCGACGCGCCAGGCCTTGGAATTCCTTGCGGTGGCATACAGCCCGGTTTTCATGATTGCTGCTCTTTTCTAGTGGCCCAAACCCGGCGAGACCCTATTATCCACCTCTGGTGAGATCAATAACATGCCGGCCGGGCCAATGATATTGGTGAACCGTATGCACGGTAAATGGCCCGGCGGACCCACTGGATCTAGAGTGTATGGGTGCTTTTTTTCTGGTCACGTGTGACGACCCCGCGGAACGCACGCGACTTGCCGGACTCGTGCACGGAAGCTTGAGCCAACAGGGCTTCGTATCCCCTGTCCACATCGAGCATCGCAACACGGCGGGCGCGGTATACGGCACGCTGGACGGCCAGCCCGCAACGGTCGCCGGAGAAACCGATACCGCCCGCTCATTCTGTTCGGGAACGCTGATCTACCGTGGCGCAACCGGCGCGTCCGCGCTGCAAAGCCTGCATGACGACCTGACGGACGGCGAACCGGACTGGCCGCGATTGCATGGCAGTTTTTGCGCCGTGATCAACAAACACGACCGCCTGACCCTGTTTACCGACAGGGTCGGCACGTACCGCGTCTATCTCAGCCAGGATGGCTCGGTCATCTCCAGTTCGTTCCTCGCGGTTCTGGCGGCCACGCCGCAGGCGACACCGGCGGCGCAACAGATATACGAGTTCGTTTTTCAGGGTGCGTTTTACGGCGACGCGACCGTCGTCGACGAGATTTCCATGCTGGACGGCGACAGCCTGGTTCGGATCGAAGACGGGGTGCGTGTGATCCCCGTACGCCATGCCGTTGCAGATGACGACGATCCGATCGACCGGGTGCAGTCGAAGCAGAACTGTCTCGCGGCATTACGCGACGTGTTCGCCGCCATTAAGTCGTGTTACGGCAATGCCGTGGATACCGCGCTGTCCGGCGGATACGATTCGCGTTTGGTTTTCGCCCTGTTGCGGGAACAAGGCATTGATCCGCGGCTACACGTCTACGGCAGCGCAAGCGACCCCGACGTTTCCGCAGCCAAGACCATCGCGGCCGGCGAAGGTCTGGCCTTGAACGTCATCGACAAAAGCACGTTCGCTTCGCCGTCGGCCGAAGACTTCGCCGCCGTGGTGCGGCAAAACCACCTGACGTTCGACGGCCTTCCGGCCGACGGTATCTTCGAGTCCGGCGCAGACAGAGAAACGCGCTTCGACCGCAGCGCCGGCGGCGCCTTGATGCTCAACGGCGGCGGCGGGGAAATCTTTCGTAATTTCTTCTACCTTCCGGACCGCCCGTTCACGACGCGGCAGTTGGTGCACGCCTTTTACAATCGCTATGACCCCGGAACGGCGACAGAGGCGTTTCGGGAAGACACGTATCTCGAGCGGCTCGCCGACAAAATTCGGACGGTGCTGGGTGCGCCGGCCGAACCCCTGTCGCGCAGGCATATCGAGTTGGTTTATCCGCTGTTCCGGTGCCGGTACTGGATGGGCCGCAACAACAGCGTCAACAACCGGATCGGCGCCGCCATGACGCCTTTGGTCACGGTGGACACCGTCCGCGCGGCGGCCCCGATCGCCATCGCCCATAAGAACGACGGCGCATTCGAAGCGGAACTGATCGCCGATATCGACACACGGCTGGCCGAATATCCGACGGATACCGGCAACGCCTTGAACCAGGCACCGCCGCTCGGGCACAGGATCGCGAGCTGGACGGTGCGGATGCGGCCGCCGTTTCTACGTAAATACAGTTTCCGGATTCAGCATCGCCGCATGCAAAAGGACAGGAGCGGCGTTCTGTCGGACCGGTTTGTCGGGCGGGTGCTGGATCTGTCGTTTCCGCACATGTCGGCGTTTTTCCATACGGACAAGATCATGAGCCGGGAACAGTACAACCGCCTCTGTACGCTGGAGTACCTGTTCGCCCAGTTCCGAACCGGCGGCGGCTAGCCCGCGGTGCAGCCCGCGCGACCCCTGCCGGTTATTTGGACAGTTGGCGCAGCAGATCCCTCGCCGCCGCGGCGCTGCCGAAGTCCTTGCCGAGGCGCAGGATCTCTTCCAGCTCCTGGCGGGCATCGTCGTTTCGTCCGGACTTGTGCAGCGCCACCGCCAGATGATAGCGGATCTCCGATTCCTGCGGCGCCAGGATGGTGGCCTGGCGCAGCAGCTCCAAAGCCCGTGCGTACTGCCCGTTGTCGACCAGTATCCAACCCAACGTGTCCACGATGGCCGCCGACTTCGGCGCCATCTGGTAGGCCTGTTCGGCGTATTCCAACGCCTTGGGGTCGCCTTTTTGCTGATACAGCCAGGCCAGGTTGTTCAAGATGACCGGATTCTTCCCGCTGCCGTCGCTCAGGATCATGTACTGGCCGATGGCGTCGTCGTAGCGCTTCATGCCGAGATAGGCACCGGCCAGAACATGCCGCGTGGCCTGATCGTCGGGCGATTGTTCCAGCCACTCCGACAACGCGCCGACCGCCCGGTCCTTGGCGCCGGTCTTCATGCGGGCGTTGAACAGCCGCACGGCCAGCGCGGCACTTGGCTGTTTGGCTTGCGCCGCGACGTAGGCGTCGGCGGCTTCCTGGTGCCGGTTGGCGTTGACCAGGACATCCCCCTTCAACATGTTGCCCAGCGCGGTGTTCGGTTGCGCCGCGGTAATTTCGTCGGCCAGCGTCAGCGCTTCGTCGATCCGTCCGTCGAGCGCCGATACCTTCACCAGTTCGATTTTCGCCGGGATGTAGTCGGTGCGCAGATCGATGGCCCGCAGCAGGCTGCGGCGCGCGCCGCCCAAGTTCTGTGATGCCGCCTGGGCCCTTGCCAGCATGAGCAGGGGTTCGGGCCGGTCGGGCAGTTTGTCGACGAGGCGCCGGAAGGTGGTGACGGCGCCCGCCAGGTCCTGGCTGGCGGATTGCGCCCGGCCCAAGGCTTCCAGTGCGCGGGGATCCTCGGGCGTCGCCCGCTCCAATTCCCGGGCCAGCGTGAGCGACTTTTCCGCTTCGCCGCGGCGCACGTACAGGCTGACGAGCCGCAGCCCGATCGCCGGAGAATTCGGCGCCGCCACCCGCGCCTTTTCCAGCCAGGAAATCGCTTCATCCAGCTTCCGGCTGCGGATGGACAAATCCGACAAGGCAATATGGGCCCGTATGTTTTTCGGATCCGCCTCCAGCAATGCCTCGTAGCGCCGGACGGCCGCCGCCACGTTGCCCGCCTTGATCTCCAGCGACGCCAGGTTCCGGTGGGCCGGGAAATAGTCCGCTTTGATCGTCAGGGCCTTTTCGAACTGTGCCCTGGCACCCGGCAGATCTCCTTTGCCCTGCAATGCGGCACCGACCAGATTGAACGGAAGGGGATTGTCCGGCATCTGCTCGGAGAGCGTCCGCGCGGCCGTCAGGGCGTCGTCGAAGGCACCGTTCTTCAGGTGCACAAGGACCAGCAATATGGCCGCCTGCCGCGAGTCCGGATCGAGATCGATTGCGGTTTCAAGATCCCGAACCGCTTGTTCCGGCAGACCACGGGACAAGCGACCGATCGCCAACTGCGTCCGGATGCCGGCCTGGTCGGGCGCAAGCTCGGCGACCCTCTCGAACAGTTCGGTCCCTTCGGCATATTGCTTGTTGCGCAGATAGGCGGTGGCCAGCAGCGACAATACGCGTGCGTTGTCCGGAGCCAGTTCACGAACCGGTTCGAGGACGCGTACGGCTTCCCCGGTGTCGTTCTTGCGCAACAGCGTGGCACCCAGCAACTGCCGGGCCAGAACGTTGTCCGGACTCACCGTGACGACGCGGCTGAGATTGGCCTCCGCCTGTTCCAACTGATTCTGCGCGTAATTGATGGTACCGAGCAGAAACACGCTGGGAATGAAATCGCGCAGGGCGGACCCGGCTTCCGTCAGCCGGTCGTGCGCCTTTTGATATTCCCGTTGCCGCACCAACATGACCGCCGAAAGGTGGCTGGCCAGCGGATGCCGCGGCGCGGTCTTGAGCACCTCGTCGATATCGGCTTGCGCGTCATCATCGCGCCGCAAATCGATGTAGACGGCAGCCCGGCCAAGTTTGGCCATGGCATTGCCGGGCTGCACCTCGAGGGCGCTCGAGAAGAAACGTGCCGACGCTTCGAAATCGCGGGCAAAGCGGCGCAATTCTCCCTTAAGAATCAATCCGTTGACATTGCGCGGATCCAGCGCAAGCGCAGCATCGACGTGCGTTTCACCCGCCGCGCGGTCCCTTTGACTGATTTTCAAACGCGCCAAGCCCAGCAGCGTGGGCGTGTGTTCGGGATGGGAATTCAGGACGGCCGTGAAGGTCGCCTCGGCGTCCTCGAACTGGCGAAGCCCGTATTGCGCCTGGCCGACCAGAACCGCGTGATCCGGCGGCAGATCCTGCGCCAGGGCATTGCCCTGCAGTTCCTCGATGACTTCGTGATATTTGCCCTGCAGGAGATAGGCCTGCGCCAGAGGCGCCGCAATGTTGGATTCGTCCATGCCGCGCCTGCGGGCCGAGCGGAACTCCTTTTCGGCCGACGCGCCATCGCCAGTCTTCAGATAGATTCCGCCCAACAGAAAACGTGCTTCCACATTGTCGGGGTTGCTCTTCAGAGCGTTTTTCAATTGGATGACGGCGGACTTGTAGTCGCCGCGCGTCAGATAATCACGCGCATCCTGTACATAGGTTTGCGACTGAACACGATCCTCTTCCGACGTGCTGGCGGCCGGCGCCGGAGCAAGAGGAAGAACGGCCAGGGTCGTGGCAAGAAACGCGAAACGCAGATTTTTCGCCAACATTGTCGGACCTTTCATATTTCGAACCACATGGCGCGTTCGCGCAACTACACCTTCACTTCATGCTGCTTGAGCAGATCGTAGAGGGTGGGACGGCTGACACCGAGCAACTTGGCGGCCTGGGAAATATTGCCGTTGGCCTGCGACAATGCCCTTTGCAGCGCACGCATTTCCGCTATCTCGCGGACCTTTTTCAGATTCAACGGCTCGCAGTCCCCTTCGGCGACCTCAAGATCGAGGTCTTCGATTTCGATCCGGTTGTTTTCGGCCATGACGACCGCGCGCTTCATCCTGTTCTCCAGTTCACGCACATTGCCGGGCCATTGATGGGCGTCCAGCGCACGAAGCGCCGAATCGCTGATATTCTGGACTTTGCGATTTTGTTCTTCGTTGAACTTGGTCAGAAAGTGGCGCGCCAGCAACACGGCGTCGCCGTGCCGTTCGCGAAGCGGCGGGATTTTAATCACCAACTCGGTCAAGCGGTAAAACAGATCCTCGCGGAATCGGCCGTCGGCAATCTGCGCTTCGAGGTCCTGGTGGGTTGCGCAGACGACCCGCACATCGACAGGAATCTCGGTCCGGCCGCCGACCCGTTCGACAACCCGTTGCTGCAAGAACCGCAACAGCTTCACCTGCAGCGGCAAAGCCAGATCGCCGATTTCGTCGAGAAACAATGTCCCGTTGTTGGCCAGTTCGATCTTGCCCAGGGTCTGCTTGACGGCCCCGGTGAAGGCCCCCTTTTCATGACCGAACAATTCGCTTTCCAGCAGATTTTCGGGAATGGCGGCGCAATTGATGGCGATAAACGGTCCATCGGCCCGCTGGCTTAGATCGTGCAGCGACCGGGCCAGGATTTCCTTGCCCGTGCCGCTCTCGCCGAGCAGCAGGACGCTGACCTCCGACGGCGCCACTTTCTCGATCATGCGGCACACGCGCAACATTTCGGAGCTTGCGGTCACGATGCCTTGCAAAGCCGATCCGCGATCGCTTTTCGCCAAGCGACGGTTTTCCTCTTCCATGTCGTAGAGGTGAAACGCCCGTTGGATAATCAGCCCGAGAATGTCGGCATTGATGGGCTTCTGATAGAAATCGTAGGCCCCGAGGGAAATCGCCTTCAGCGCATGTTCGCGCTCTTCGTTGCCGGTAACGACAATGACCTTGGCGTTGGGTTTTTCAGACAGAATATGCTCGACCGTGGCCAAGCCTTCCGTTGCACCATCGGCGTCCGGCGGCAATCCGAGGTCCACCGTGACCACAGGCGGATTCTCCGAATCCAGGCATTGCGCCGCTTCCTCGCGGTTGGACGCGATGTGCACATCATAGTCTTCAAAGTTCCACCGAAGCTGACGTTGAAGCCCAACATCATCCTCGACGATCATCAGTTTTCTTTTATCACTCATACGACTTTAGCCACTGATGGCTGCTGTTCCGCAGACCGTTGCAAGGGGATGTTTATCCGCATGGTTGTCCCTTCGCCCGGCTTGCTGATGACATCCAGACGTCCGCCAAGTTCGCCAATAATCTGGCGGCTTTCATACGCACCGATACCATACCCCCCCGACTTGGTAGAACGAAACGGCTGAAACAGCTGGTCACGCACGAAACCGGCGTCCATGCCTTCGCCATCGTCCTCAACGTCGATGACCGCCGTTTCGTCGTCGGCGGTCAATCGCAGTATGACGGATCCGGTTTTGTCCGCCGCAGCAATCGCATTGTCCAACAGATGCGACAAAACTGTAAACAGTTGGTCTTTAGAAGCCGTTACCAATACATGGTTCTGGTGTAGATCCAAAACTGGCCGCGGCTCGGCGTGAGAATAGCGTTGTTGCATTTCGTTCAGCAGGTCCACCAGATCGACCGAGTCCAGCGTCGCGGGGTCCGTGCCCTTGTGCAGGCGCAACAGCAAACTGTTCATCTTTTCGACCGAATCCCGGACGGTGTCGACCATATCCTTCTGAAAGGCGGGATTGTCGGCATGCTTGTCGGCATTTGTCGCCAGCAACGACAACTGGCTGACCAGGTTCTTGATATCGTGCACGACAAAGGCGAAACGCCGGTTGAACGATTCGAACTGGCGCGCCGACAACAAAGCCTTTTCCGATTCCTGTTCGCGCAGATAGCTGGCCACCTGTTGCGACAGCATGCGCAACAAATCGTAGTCTTCCCAATTCAACGACCGGGCGGCACGGGGTCGCGACAAAACGATGAATCCCAGCAACCGGCCACGGTGCATCAGCGGCAGGACCAACCACGCCCAATCCAACCGGGCGAGCCATTGCGGCAATTCCAATCCTTCCGGCGGCCGTTCGCCGCGCGCAAGGTCTTCCAGGTTCAACACCCATTGCCGCAACTTGAAGAACGACGCGAGCGGACCGTCCTGCCGCTCGACAATTAGCGGATCGATGCGGCGGTTCCATTCGCGTTCCAGCCGGAAGTCGCCATTTTCGCTTGCCAGCCACAGGCCCCCTTCGGGACTGTCGACAACATCCGCCACTGCCTGAATGGCGCGGGCGTGCAGATTGCGCACGCGGTCATATGCGGAAATTGTTTCGATGAACCGCAGCCACTCCACGCGGTAGTCATACTTGTATTGGAAGAAGTGCTTGTTCAACAGGACAGCCAGGTGGGAGCGGACCCGGCCGGACGTCAGAATGACCGCCAGCATGATGACCGAGGCGAACAGGAAGGTGAT
Source organism: Sneathiellales bacterium (assembly GCA_028277845.1). Lineage (GTDB taxonomy): Bacteria > Pseudomonadota > Alphaproteobacteria > JANQFL01 > JANQFL01 > JANQFL01. The sequence goes on along the minus strand of JANQFL010000108.1, from coordinate 63,324 downwards.
CTGCAGGACCGAACCCCAACCGCCGCCGAACTCGCGCAGGTAAAATCCGGCCGCGGCCATCAACAGTAAATACAAACCCGCCGCAATCAGCGTCGTCGAGTGAAACACCACACGGCGCGACACGAACACATCCAGGGACCATTGCGGGTTCCGCGATGCCGAGATGGCAATCAAAGGCGTCAACAGCGCACTGGTGGCACCGCGTGCGTCGAGCAGGTTTGCGTCCAGACGGCGGAACAACATCGCATCCGCGTAAATGAACAGATCGAATGCAAACATGCCGCCGATGGCGAAGCACAGATATTTGACCGACCAACGCCGTTCGTTCGGCGTGTTGCGGTACAGGTTCTCCACCAGCGCCAGCCCGATCACGGCACCGATCAGGCGGACGAAAAGCGCGAAACCGGCCGTCAAAACTGATTGCCCGACCACTGCGCGGACAATGTCGGTGCCGACTAGGACCACGCAAAATGCGGCGATGATCGGCAACAGCAGACGCGGCGAACTCGCGTCAGACTGGCTGCCGGCATGCACCGCGAGGACACTGGCCATGAACACCAGCCAGCCGCTCGTGCGCACGCCTTCCATCAACCATGGCCACAGCGTCGACTGGGACGACCATTCGGCGTGACTCACGGTGGCGGCCCAGAGGGCCGTCAATCCACACGCGATGAGCAGCCATGCACCCAGCCCGCCTTTGCGCCAACTGATGATCAGCAAAGCGACCAGCAACATATACGCGGCGAATGCCGCCAGATGGCTGACTAGTCCGAATGCCATGGTTCCGATCCCCGGGGCCGGATCAACGGACCCCCTGCGGCCACAGAATTACGCGAGCCGTTTGAAGCATGACGGTGAGGTCCAGAAATACGCTGTAGTTCTTAATGTAATAAAGGTCGTATTGCAGCTTTTCCCGCGCGTCATCAATGGAGGCGCCATAGGGATAGTTCAGCTGCGCCCACCCGCTGATCCCAGGCTTCACGCCGTGACGGGCGGAGTAATAGGGGATGTTGGCGGCCAGCTCCTCGACGAAGAACGGACGTTCGGGGCGCGGACCGATGAAACTCATATCGCCCTTCAGAACGTTGAAGATCTGCGGCAGTTCGTCGATTCGGGTCGTGCGGATAAAGCCCCCGATCCGCGTGACACGGGGATCATTGATGGCGGCCCACTGAGGACGGCCGTCCCTTTCCGCGTCGACGGTCATGGACCGGAACTTCATCAGTTCGAACGATTCGCCGTTCAACCCCACCCGGTTCTGGCGATAGAACACGGGACCGCGGGAATCGAGTTTGATGGCAATCGCCGTTATGAACAGGATCGGCATGCTGAACAGCAACAGCGTCAGGCTGGCGAACAAATCGAATACCCGCTTGACCACCCTCTGTGACCGGTTGGCCGCAAATCCGTCGGAGAAAATCAACCAGCTGGGGTTGAGGGCGTCCAAATCGACGCGGCCTGTTTCCCGCTCCCAGAAGCTGGAGAAATCCGTCACGCGCACGCCTTCCAACTTGCACGCCAACAAGTCCTGTACAGGCAATCCGCCGCGCCGTTCTTCGACCGCGACAACGATTTCCTCGACACTCCGGTCACTGCAGAAATCGCTCAACGAATTGATACCGGGTATGACCTTCGCCTCGTCGACTTCGGGACCGCGCCCGTTCATCGGGATGAACCCGACGCACTTGAAATTGGCGCGCTTTTCATCCTGTAGCAGCGCTTCTATCCGCTTCGCCCATTTTCCGGCACCCAGTACGGCGATCTTGCGGCCGAAATTGCGAAGACCGGTAACCCGCAGAAAAACCGCGCGGACGAAAATGACACCGACAAATCCCAGTATCAGTCCGATGACAAACGCGCTACGCCAGATCTCCAAAGCCGGCACCAGATAGTAAATCATCGCCAGAACCAGGAAACCGGCGACAAAACTGACCGCCAGCCGAATGGCCACCACGCGAAGATCTCGGTAATGATCCAGGTGATAGGCGCCGACGGCGACCATGGCCAGCAACTGGATCGACGCAAAGGTGAGTATTTCGGCCCCGAAGGCGGCAAAATCTTCCGCCACCGTCCCAGTGACGCTGTAGCGCACGCCGATACCGACACTGATGGCCAAAATCAGAACGGCGAACTCCAATGCCGCCAGAGCCATCAACGGCAAAGGAATGTAGTGCTTGAATATGCGGACTTTCATCGGAACTTCATCCTTGCCCCTGACGGCCCCCACAAGATCCGCGTACGATTAATAGGTCCATACTATTGCAGCTTGTCGCGAGCCGGCGAGTCGCCTGCCCCAACAATTTCGTTATCGGCGTTTCACTCATAACGATGAAAATACCGATTCGTGCGCCGAAATATGCGACGCCGGTCACAATAAAAGCGATTTGTTCATTAAATTAGCGTGAATCCGGGTTAACCCAAGCGCGCCCGAACCCTGTTCCCGAGCGGCCGCCCGAAACCACCAACTAGTAATACGGTTATCAAGAATTGGTATCAAGAGCCGGAATCAGGGCGGTCGGACCGGTGACGGGTTCAACACCATTTTCAAGGAAAATCCACCACTTTAAATGTTTGTTTACCATAGATGGTCCGGAGTCGGCACCGTGCAGCCGTATGGAGGGGTGCCGTCTGCGGCGTGCACAAGAAGAATTGTTGCGCATTCGGATAGCAATAACCCCTGTTTCGCGGTATCACATTTGAGAAACCAACGGATTTTCAAACATTTCTTCTCAGCGCCTTTTCGACCCGGTCTCGGGACGTTTTATCATTGGGGATCACTACCGTGACGCATCCATATCCACGCCGTAAATTCATCCGTGTTATCGCTCTTTTCGGTGCGGTGACGCTGGCTCTGAGCGCCTGCGATGAAATTTCCAGCGTCAGCGAGGAAGAGCATATTGAGCGCGCGCAAAAACACCGGCAGGCCGGCGACCTGCGGTCCAGTTCCATCGAACTGAAGAACGCGCTGCAACTGAACCCCAAGAGCGCCCGCGCCAGACTGTTGCTCGGTCAACTCTATGTCGACATCGGTGATGGTGCCTCGGCGGAGAAGGAACTCGTCCGCGCGCGCGATCTGGGTATGGATGAAGGTGCGATCGCACGCCCTCTCGGGCACGCGTGGATCCTGCAACGTAAATATCAGAAGGTATTGGACACTTTGCAGCCGCGTGACGATGGTTCGGCCGTCGGACGCGCCTCGATATTGACCCTGCGCGGCGACGCCCACGCGGGTCTGTCGCAATTCGAGCAGGCAAAGTCCGACTATGAATCGGCCCTCGAGGAAGATCCGAAATCGGTCGACGCGCTGGTCGGCATGTCACGCCTGATGATGGCGCAGAACCAAATCGGCGACGCCGACAAATACTTGAAACTGGCGGAAGCGGAGTCACCGGAACTGATCAACGTGCTGATCCTGAAGGGGGACGTCACTTACCTGCAAAAAGACTTCAAGAGCTCGGAAGCGGCATTTCTCAAGCTCTACGAAAAACACCCCGGCCAACGAATCGTACTGATCGGGCTGGCCCGCGCACAGATCGGTGATCGCCGTTACGACGAAGCCGTCGTCAATTTGGACAAGGTCCTGAAAGCCTCGCCCAACACGCCGGCGGCCAACTACCTTCGTGCCCTGGCAGCATATCATCAGAACGACTACAACACCGCCAAGGTGCATGTGGAACGCGTTCTCAACGTCGTCACCAGCGATTTGAAAAGTTTGCTTCTGAGCGGCGCGTCGGGGTTCGCCGTCGGCGAACTGGAACACGCAAAGCGGCGCCTGACGCAGTTTTTGTCGCAGGTTCCCGACAACGAACACGCACGGCGTTTGCTTGGCGCAACGTTACTGCGTCTCGCGGAAGCCGACGACGCCCTCGACCAGCTTTTACCGCTGGTCGAGAAATCTCCGCAGGACGCCGAACTGCTGGCCATGATCGCGGAAGCCGCCGTCAAAAGCGGTGATCTGGATACCGGATCGAAGTATTACAGCCAGGCCTTGTCGATCGAACCGGACAACCCCGCACTTCGGGCCGAGTTGGGGGCGACACGAATTGCATTGGGCGACGACGATGCTGGAATTCGGGACCTTGAACAAGCCCTCAAAAGTAATCCGTCGCTCACGCAAGCGGAACTCAACGTTTACATCGCCCATTTGCGGGCCGACCGATTTGACGATGCCTTAAAATCGGCGAAACGGATGCAGGAACACTGGCCTGATCACGCGTTCGGCTATACCGCCGAAGGCATCGTGCTGATGCGGCAAAACAAGCTGGATCAAGCCAAACCCCTGTTTTCCAGAGCCATCGAAATCGCTCCTGGAACGCCCGACGCATCGAACAATCTTTCCGTTATCGCGGAACGCCAGGGTGACATGGACAAGGCGAAATCCATCCTTGAGGAATTCCTGAAGCAGCACCCCAATGACCCTCGGGTCTTGAACCGGCTGTCGGAACTGACGCTCAAATCCGGAAAGACGCAGGATGCGAAATCGCTGCTCGAAACGATCGTTGAACGGTCACCGAACATGGTTCAACCCCGTTCCAGGCTCGCGCGCATGCAATTGCTTGACGGCAAGCCGCAACAGGCCCTGGACCTTGCTCAGGAGGGTTTGAAGTTTTCGCAAGGCACGCCCGTCTATTTTGACATCATGGGTCAGGCACTTACGGATTTGGGACGATTGGAAGACGCCGTCGACGCCTATTCCAACTTGGTGAAATCCGCGCCCGATTCCTCGATCGCGCGAACCAAGCTTGCCAACGCCTATGTCATGGCCGGCAAATTGGACAGTGCTGAAAAGCAGTTCGGCGAGGCCAGGAAACTGCACTCCGGCAACTTCGATGCCGCCGTTGGCCTCGCGTTGATTGCGGCGCAGCGCGGACAGTTGGACGACGCGAACCAAGTGCTGGAGTCCCTGGAGGGTGATGCGCGGCAACGCCCGGCGGTGCTGGAAATGGAAGGCGATATCGCGCTCGTACGCAAGAACACGGACCTGGCGTTGTCAAAGTTCTATACCGCGTTGACGGCGCGTCCGACGCAAACACTCGTTATGAAGACGCTTCAGGTGCACCGGCAACGCAAGGAACAGGACGAAGCCAACCGGCTGCTGGAAACCTGGATCACCAAATTCCCGGACAATCTGAACCTAAAATATGAACTGGCGGTGCAGCAGACCCTCGACGGCAAAGCCGGCACGGCCATCGAAACCTATCGAAACATCATCGCCGTGCGCCCCGACTATTGGCAGGCGCACAACAATCTGAGTGCGCTGTTGCTCGCGGCGGGCGACCAGGACAATGCCATTAAACACGCGGAATCGGCCGAAGCGATCGAACCCGACAACCCGGCGGTGTTGGATACTTTGGGCAAAGCGCTCATCGCCAAGCAAGACGGGCCGCGCGCGTTACGGGTCATGAACCGGGCCGCGGCGGCCGGACCGCAATACTCCACGATCCAGTACCACCTGGCGGAAGCCATGATCCTCAACGGCAAAAAGGAACAGGCCCGCGACGTGCTGGAACAAGTGTTGGCCCGGCAAAGCTATTTTCCGGAGCAAGGGGAAGCGGAGGAACTCCTCCAGTCCTTGAAGGCGAACTGATCACGGTAGGCTTGTCTCCGTATCCGAACGTCATCGCAGCGGGGCCGCGTTCACTGGCCCCGCCACGGCACCAGACTGAGCAAAGGGAGCGGCGGACCGGCCATCCCACCATACCGTCGCACAAATGAACATTGTGGGTTCCGTCAGAGAAACCAAAACAAACCGACCATATTTATTGGTGTGGTCAAATAGGAGTCTACACGCTTGAATAAAAATTGCAGAAAAACTGCAGATTTGTATTCATGTTTCCTTAAATTAGCCGTAGTAAAAGAATTGGGTGTCGAGTCTTCTCTGATCGGAGATCGCATGTGGACGCGGCACTGCGTATAGAGTTTTCGGAGATTCGGTTTCGCGGGGCCTGTGCGCACATTCATGCCACAAAAAGGTTACAAGGGGCGGGGCTGAAATGTTTGAATGTCGTTAACCATGTTCGTAGATTTTATGGACTGGTAAAGCGCCGCAACCCAGCAGGCGTAGTTCTGGAGAACGATATAATGAATGCTCTAGGGGTCACTGCCAATCCGATGACGGACGCACCCAACGTCATCGTCACCCCGCCGGTTTCGAAGACTCCCCCTTCGCCCTACTTCCGATTTCGAGAAATCACATCTCGGGATTTGTTGAAAGATTGCTACGCGCTGCGCTACCAAGTCTATTGCGAGGAACGTCAGCTGCTTCAAGGTGACGACTATTCCGGACAGGAAGAAATCGATCAGTTTGACGCGCATTCGAAGCACTTCGGCGCCTACAATCTCGACGATGACATTATCGGCACCGTCCGGCTGGTCTGCCATTCGGAGCAAGGTTATCCGCTGCACGAACACTGCACGGTGTCCATGGAACCCGATCAGATGCCGGAGGACCCGACGAAACTTGCGGAGATTTCCCGGCTGGCCGTGAGCAAGAAATACCGCCGCCGCGCGGGTGACGGTCTCTACGGCATGGGCTCCAACGTGGACGGCATCGTCAAGATCGAACGGCGCCAACGGCCGGAGATCGTCCTCGGTCTGTACAAGGCGATGTACCAGCACAGCAAGCGCAACGGTATCACCCACTGGTATGCCGCCATGGAGAAGACCCTGGTTCGGCTGCTGTGGCGCTTCGGTTTTCTGTTCGTGCCGATCGGCCCTGAAATCGACTATTACGGCCCGGTGACGCCGTATCTTGCCGACATATCGGAAGTCGAGCGCCTTGCCTACTCCAAGAACCCCAAAGTCTTCTGGGAGTTCATGGACGGTCTGGAGCAGGAATTCCTGCCTGAATTCGCCCGCTCGCGCTAGGCCGGGAATCCGGACAGCCGGTCATTTGCAGGTGTCGGCTTACGACGGCGCCGTGAACCACGAAACGCAGGGTTTTCGGCGCCGAATTTCGTGATCGAAACGGTTTATTTACGTTAATCACCGCTTATGTGCTGTGACAATTCTTCATGACACCAGAGGACCGGACTCACCATGTCAGCCACCCCATCCCTCAAAGCCAGTTCAAACGACAAGGCCGGAATGAAGCCGTTTTCGACGGATGAGGAACGCGTTGAACGCGCCGAACTGATTCGCATTCTTCGCGAGACACCACCGGAAACGTTGCTGGCCATGAGCGAAATGCAAACGGTCGAGGCCTTTCACCGTGTCGCCCAGTCGGTCCCGTTCTATCAGCAGATGCTGTCGAGCAACGGCGTCGACCCGAGCACGGTGACGGACATCCAGTCCTATTGCGCGCAGGCCCCCATCCTCGACAAGCACAACACGTTCGCGGCTCACAGCATTTCCGAGTTGTGCACCGGTGGAAATCTCGATGACATTCGCACGCTGCTGACCAGTTCCGGGCACTCCGGCGTCTTTTCGTTCGGCGTGAACACCAAGGACAATCTGCAGCGCTCGGCCAAAAGCATCGATATGGGCCTGCAGTACCTGTTCGACGTCGACAACCGCGCCACCGTCCTGATCAACTGCCTGCCCATGGGTGTCAAGGTCAACACGACGGCAACCTTCCTGGCCGAGACCAGCGTCCGTGACGACATGGTCTTTGCCATCGTCAAGAAATTCTCGGAAGAGTTCGACCAGGTTATCCTGGTCGGCGAAGGGTCCTTCATCAAGAAGATCATCGAGGACGGCGCCGAACAGCACGGCATCGACTGGCCGTCGCTGCGGGTTCATCTGATTACCGGCGAAGAGGGGATCGCCGAGAACTACCGCACCTACATCGCCAAGCTGCTGGGGATCGACGACATTACGGCGGAAGGCGGCAAGTTGGTCGGGTCGTCCATGGGCGTCGCGGAGCTGGATCTCAACATCTTCCACGAAACCCGTGAGAGCATCGAAATCCGGCGTCTGGCCCACCAGGACGAAAAGCTGCGCAAGGCCCTGTTCGGCGGCGACGTGGACTTCTGCCCCATGTTCTTCGCCTATTACCCGCAACGCTGCTATGTCGAAGAAATGCCCCGCGGCGATGGCCACAATGAACTGGTCATCTCCATGCTCAGCGAGGAAATGAAAATCCCGCTGTTGCGCTACAAGTCGGGCGATATCGGCAGGATCATGACCTACGATCACGTGGTCGACACGCTGCGGGAACACGGCTACGACCTCAAGCCGGATCTGCAGCTGCCGTTCGTCGCCGTGTACGGACGCGGCAAGTCCCTCGACACGCCGCAGGGGCATCTGTTCCCCGAAGCGGTCAAGGAAGCTCTGTACGCCGATCACGATATCGCCGCCGCCATCACGGGCAATTTTCACCTGACCGACGGTGGCGACGGTGGCCAGTTGGCCGTTCAGCTGCGCCGCGGCTTCGACAAGCCGGCCGAAGCGGAGGCCCGCCTGTTGAAACACCTGGCATCGTATTCGTCGGTCACGCCCGAGGTAACGTTCGGCCCCTACGAGACGTTCGGCCATGCCATGGAAGTGGATTACGAGCGCAAATTCAGCTACGTCTGACCCGTCCTTTCCGGCAGCGATCCGGCACAAAAAAACCCGGCGCTTCCGCGCCGGGTTTCTTTTTGTCCCGAAGGACGTGTCTGTCGACTTAGGCTTTGCGGCGGCGGCGGCTGAGACCAGCCAGAGCCACCAGACCGACGCCCAGCAGACCCAGCGTGCCCGGCTCGGGGATCACGTTGGCGCGGATCGGGTCATCGAGAGCGATTTCCCAGCAAGCCGGCGTAATCGGACCGGTACCGCAGCCTGCGGTTACCGCATTGTTGTTCGGCGTGAAGTCGAACTGACCGAACATGTCGGCGAGGGTGCCCAGCAGCGTGGTGAAGCCGTCGGTATCGAACCGCGTGGCCCAGGAACCGCCCGTGACATCGGCGTAGAACGTGCCGTCACCCGTGGCCGGTGCCGTGGTTGCGTTGGAGTTCTGGAACAGCGTCGAGGTCGTGCCTTCGTTCACGCCGCCGGTCGAAGCAACGTCGGCAACGATACCCGGGACCAGTTCCAGCGACAGGAACAGGCTACCGTCGGTAATGGTCGAGTAGGTGCCGTAACCCGTACGACCGGCCGGACCGGAAGCAACGCTGCCAGCCGAATTGTCGAGGTAGACATCGATGTGGATCCTGCCGTCACCGACGCCACCTACAGCACCGGACGAATAAATGTCAAAGTCGGCGCCATCGGCCACGATCGAATCGTCGGCGATGCCGTACATCATGAACGTCAGGAATTCGCCACCGTCGCCCGAGTTCCAAAGGGTGTTGAACCCGTCCGTAATACTGGTGACGTTACCGACCGTCCAGGTGTTTTCATTCGTTCCGGCCTGAACGTTCTGGCCGGTGGACACACCCGCGAACTTGAATTCGACCGGACCGGTGTAACCGCCCAGGTCAAATGCAGAAGCCGTGCCAGCCAGCCCCAGCGTCATCGCGCCAGCGGTCGCAGCAGCCAACAGGCCTTTCTTCAGTGTTGACTTCATAATCTACCTCCTTGCTCCGCCGACACCCGAGGAATTGAACCTGGATTCAAATCGCCGGCCTAAAACTTTGGTGTCTCTGCCCGAAACGTGGGCAACAAACGCGCCGTAGCGCACTCGCAGCAGTACTTTGCATATCCCATGCCAAAACACATAAATCGTTATAATTCAATACGTTAACCCTGTTAACCAAGTTACGGCAAGGACAACCTGTAAAGATTGCCGACGGCGAGTCGCGAAGCAAACACACGAATCACAGTCGGAATCATCGCGCAAGGCAAGCCGTTATCCCACATGTCTTTGTTTTTATTAGGAAAACTGGCCAAATTCTCCCCGGGTTTCGGGTGTAAAGAATCCCGACATCGGGCAAATATGCCTGTAACATCGACCCGGATCGACGGCCGCCGGCAACACGAGATCCAAGATAATCACCTGTGGAGGGTGCTGGCGGGGAACGGTCGGCGTGTCGACGACAAAAATGTTCCGCGTGCGGACAAAACCAACTTGACGGACACGCGGTTACTGGATTTTCGTTTACCGTGAATTAGGTTCGTGACGTTAATCAGAAGGTATGTCGGTTCTTGTCGCCCGGATTTCATCTGAATTTCTCTTCAACCGGTACGGAACTCTATTGGCAATGCGCATTCATCGTCACGGAACGACGATCACAGGATTGATCCTGTCCGTGATGTTCATGGCCGCCACGCCTGCGCATGCGGGTGCAATTCCCGCGGACGAGGGGAAGGACCGCACGTTTTTGACGCCGACGCAGGACGACCCCGGCCTGGAGCAGGCATCCCCTGGCGTGAGCATTCCCGACGCCCATCCCATTCAGCAGGAGCTGCAGCGCTACCAGTTGCAATGGCGGGAAGAGGACCCGCAGTTTTCCAATGTGACCAAGTCCTTGGACGCACAACAGATTTTCGGCAGCGAAATCGCGCGTCAACTGGATCAGCAGGGACGCCAAACCGTCGATGACGCACTGTCGCTGGAGGACTTGCTGCCGTCCTATTACGGCAGTCCGGAAAGCGGCGGCGTATCACAGAACGGCCGTTCCTCGCGCCGGTCGGGACTCTATGACCTGGCCGAGGACCTGCTTGACCCGATCCACGAAGGGAACGGGGTTATCAGCTTCTCCATCGCCGGTTTGGGGCGGTTTCTGCTGATGAAGGATTCGGAATCGGGAAAGCTGCTCATCATGGAGGAGCAGACCCAGTTTCGCGCCGCCATTAGCCAGGATGTTCTCAAAGGTGTAGATTCCGAGTCACCGTCACCATCCGCCAACGGCACCTTGGACGTGGCCGACGAGGACATGACCTTTCGGCAATTGATCCGCAAGTTGCTTGACTTGCTGATCGGGGGTCCACAAGTCCTTATCCTGTCGATGGTGATTGGCGCCTGGGTCACGTTCAAAGTGTGGATGAGAGTTCGGACCCGCGTCCGGCCGTAACTGGCGCCGGAAGTATTGGGCACACTCAGCGGATGTTTAACACCGTGCGTAAATCGGCTTTCAGTCGATATGACCGATTATTTACATTTCCATAAATATTTGGACGTGAATGTATGAAACCACAAAATATTGTTGAAACTACAAGATAATGTAGCTTAAGGTTTCGCGATTTAAAAAATATTGTTATGCGCCAGCCATAAAACTCAGTTTCACTCGGGCCAATTTAACATACTGCGGTGCGCCGAACTGGATCATCGCAGGACACGGAATACCGGAAGCGATGCCGTTTTATGGTTCGCAGAAACCCGCATAAACCGGCCAGGAGGCCGTTGTCGACCCGCAGAGCACTATTGGTCTGGTTCGGCTGCGCGCTCGTCGGGTGGCTGTTCGCCCTCGTGGCCATTTACGGCGCCCTACAGTTTGGCGATCGCATGATTGCCTCGATCACCGGCCCCTCGGACGTAGAGGTGACCGATCAGCAGGGTGAGTCCGTGCAAGATATCGCCCCCGCCGCCGGCGATCAGTAATCCGGCGCAACTTGACCGGTTGGCGTTTGGCCGGAAACGTCGCGGCAACGAAGGACTACTTCTTTGCCAGTCCGGCGCGGGTCATGAGAGCCCGCGCATACCGGATCAGAATGCCGTAGGTGATGCCGCTCGGATCCTTGAGAACGTTTTCCTTGCTTTGCTTCACGAAAACGCTGCTGACGATCCCCCAGACCACACCGGTTTTGGGATCGTACAGGGGACTGCCGCTATTGCCCGGATAAGCCGTCGCATCCAGCTGGAACACGAGAAACGGTGACCGCAGCCGGTTGACCACGACCGCATCCAACTGGCCCGGCGTTTGACGCGGAATGGCAATCGGGGTCCGCGCCGCAATGATGCCCTGATGGGTCACCGGATACAATCCGAGTATGGACCCGATGGGAAAGCCGGTAAAAGCGATCTGTTGGCCTTCTTCCACGTCTTCATCACGCCCCAGCGTGAGCGCCGGCAACGCCGCGCCTTCGAATTTGAGCAATGCGACGTCGTGCTGCCGGTCGACAGCGACCTTTTTTGCCAGCCGATGCTTGGTGTTCCGTCCGGTGCCGATGAAAACGGCAATGCGTTCGTTGTTTTTGCTGTCCAACCCCTTGTTGACGACGTGGGCATTGGTCAGGACGTGCCGGCCATCGGCCACAACAAAACCGGTGCCGAGGAACTTTGCCCGCGGCCTGCGAAGCGCCTGATAAGTACCGACGCCAACGATGCTTGGTTTCACCCGTTTCAAGGTATCGGGCAGGGTTTGCCCCGACGCCTCCTGCGCAGGCGCCATCAGCCCGCACACCAGGGCGGCCACCGGCATGGATGCCTTCGAAACCAACGAACGTGCGCGCGCGCCTACAGTCATGTCATTTGCCGTCCTGTTGCCCTCCGTCGCCGTTGCCTCGGTGTCCGACATGATTTTGACGGATTCCCTGCCTTGTTCAACACCGGCCCGCGCCGGAAATCCGCGCTGTTTCCGCGCCATGGTCGGGTAAGTGGCTCGGCCATGCATTCCGTTCCGGCGGCAATACCTATTCCCGCGTAATGGATTCGAGCTGCGCCCCGAGCGGCTTGGCGGACAATAGGAAGGCTTGGATGGCATCGTTCGCCTCTCTTGGCGTATCCAAATAGGGCGCGGAAACGACCACGGCCGCCGCCGAAGCCTGCCCGGCCAGCAAAGCCGCCTTGACCTGCAAGGCTTTTGCAACGATCGGGTTGGTCACCGTACGTCCATCGACCCAATTCCAATAGGCCGCCACGCGTTTCGACCGAAGCTTCGACAGACGCGACACGGGAACGGTCATGATGTGACCTTCGACGCGCGCCTGAACCACGCCGTTGCTGACCCATTGCCACCCGCCGTCGCCAAGTCGGTTGGTGGAATTGACCACTTCCGAACCATCGCGCTGATAGCGGTAGAACACCACATGCAAGTCCACCGTGCGGCCGGTACCCGGTTCACGAAACTGCCAATGGTAGTTTCGGTCGGCACCAAGGTAACCCGGTTGCCATTGCCACGAGTCCTTGTGCACCGGCGTCCAATTCGAGAAACCGGCGGGTAACGCAAGCTCGGTCGTGACCCGGCTGTCGGCGAGACGCTGATGGACATAGGCACCGTAGGCCGGAGACAAACCGGCCAAGGCAACGGCAATGACCCCAAAACCTACGATCGCCGAGGATCTGCCGGGCGCGAAGCGCTCGCTCACATGGTTGTTGGCATGATCGACGCCACCGTCACGGAACGTCATGCCGAGGCCGAACAGAATGGCTGTGACGAAGGAAAAGAAGATCCAGCCATAAACGAGGTGATCGACACCGACCGCGATTTGATTGTCGGAATAATGGGCCAGCAAAACGATCCCCAAGGCACGAAGACCGTTCGCGACGATCGGCACCGTCAGGGTCAGTACAAAAAAGACACCGCGCCGCCACCAACTACGGTACATGATGTTGGCGAACAGCACGCCCAGCGCGATGGACGCCGTGAGAAAGCGTAAACCCGAGCAAGCCTCGGCCACTTCGAAGTTGCCCGACGGTATCGAAATGAAAATACCGTCGAGGAACACCGGAATTCCGATCATCTGCAGGCCGCGCACGACGAACTGGGCCGTAATGTCCTGCAGCTTGGGCACCAGAAAATCCCCGAACGGGACCAGGAATACCAAGTACAACAAAGGGAACGCCATGCGGCGGACCACCCCCCAGCCCAACACGGCGAGAAAAATTCCTTGCAGGATCATGACCAGGGCGAACTGTTGCACGAACTTGACGCCCGCCGTTTCCCCGAGCAGCCAGCCCAGCGCTCCCGCCGCCACCACGGCGATCCCGGCAAGAGACGGTTTGGGCGCCAACCGTGCCAGCAACTGCCGGCGCTCCCACAGCAGATAACCGCAAATCGGCAGTATGAAGAAAATGTGATTGTAGCTGCGCGTGTTGTACCACTTGTCGACCGCCCCAACGACCGTGTCCGCGAACACGAACAGCACGGCTGCAATGGCAACACAGACAGTCGACCACGCCACCATCCTGGTGTCCAAAGGATCGGGCAGCCCGGTACTATCCTGCGACCCGGTACCGTGACAGCCCGCGGGCACCGGCGCACCGCCGGTCTCCGAACGCTTCAATCTGGTCACCGTGTCCGACAAGACATAACTCCCGAAAACCCCTTCGCGCGCTGCACGGGGACACAACCACTATGGCAACGAAGTGGTTTCCAACACCTTACATTTAAGGCGAATTCGACGCCCCCGACACGCCATCCAGTAGCGAATCCAGCACGCCGAGATTAGCATTCCAACTGAATCGCTGCGCTACAAATTCTCGTGCATTGCTCCGCAACCGAGCATTCTCGGGCTCCTGCAGTACGGCGATGACCCTTTCGGCATAATCCGACGCCGTATCCGCAACATACAGTTGGTGGCCGCTCTCGGCCGCGATGCCTTCCACCGCATCACTCGTGGCGATCACCGGCTTCGCCATGGACATCGCTTCCAGGACCTTGTTCTGAATTCCGCGCGCGACACGCATCGGGGCGACGACGGCGCGGCTTTCGGACAGGTAGGGCCGCACATCGGCCACGCGCCCGGTTACCGTGACACCGGGTGCATTGCCGAGTGCCTGGACTTCCGCGGTGGGATTGCTGCCAACGATCCAGAATGTTGCCGACGGAACGTGTTGCTGGACGATCGGCAGGATATCGGACACGAACCAGGTTACCGCGTCCACGTTGGCCCAATAGTCCATGGCACCGGTGAAGACCAGGGATGCCTGTTTATCCAATCCGACGGGATTCAATGCGGCGTCGGGATCGAAGAAATCCAGATCGACGCCATTGAACATGTGATGAACCGATGCGGCGCACTCAGGCACCAGGCCGCGAAACACCTCGGCCTCCGCATCGGATACGAACACGCTGGCGTCGAATATTTCGGCGATCCGGCGATCGTAGCCGAGCAGTGCTTCGGCTTCCCATCGGTAGATCCAACTTGCCGGCCACCGCTTCATTGACGCGTACTGCCGCCATTTCTGGGAATCCACATCGACGAAATCGATGACCCGGCGCATGTTCGAAAACTCCGGCCCGCAAACATATTGCGCCATTTGCGAGGAATAGATCAGGCATCGGTCGATGCGGTTTTTTTGTACGGTCTGATGGACCCAATCGGTAAATGCGCGGGTCTTGTAATAGCCGACGGACAAGGGCAATCCGCTCAGAGACCTGAGTGCACCCCGCGCTTTCGCGGTCAGCGGCGTCAACCGTTCGAACCGGGTATCGCCGCAAAGCGCCTTGACGGTTTCGATGTGCTCCCAATCGTTGTCGTCGTCGACGAAACATCCGAGGTGGACCCGATAGCGTTCGGCCAGCCGACGCAGGATGTTCCATGAGCGAATCTTGTCGCCTTTGTTTGGCGGATAGGGGATTCGGTGGACGAGATACAGCAGGTCGGCCACGGCCATTCAACCCAGGTTCTTGACGATCATGGGTCCGATGAATTTGGTCACCGGAAGCGGCAAGCGCTTCCAGCCCTCGATAAACAAGCGGTATTTGGGATTGAGCGGATTGACGTCGGGAATGTCATCGGTCCCGAACAGCCGGTATTCATAGCACAAAGGGGTCGGCTCGAATCCCCAGTGCTTTTTAAACGCAAACGCGCCGGTATCGAACTTGCTGCGCCCGAAATCAAAGACCGTGCAACCCTGCTCGACGGCACGCCGCATGACTTCCCAGTACATGAAGTCGTTTCCGGCCAAGGGTCGGGCCTCGGGCACACTGCCGCCATAATAGGGCAGCACTTCGCCGCGGAAAAAAAAGCTGAGGACACTGGCGACGGCATCGCCGTCTTTCTCGATGGTCAGAACCTGGCAGGCATCGCCGAACGTTTCCTTCAAGGCGCGGAAGTACCGTATCGGGAAAACGGGTGTGCCCAAATTGCGCACGCTGACGGCGTAGACGTGATGCATCCGGTCGACGTCGTCGTCGATTACGCTGGCCAGTCCGGCCTTGATCCCCTTGCGCACCATGGCCCGTTGCTTGCGCGGAATCGCCTTCATGTTGACATCGTGGTCTTCGGACAACTGCTTGCGGAATGTGGCGTACAATTTATCCTTGCAAGGCCAGCTTGGACGGACGTGTTGCATCGAACGGTATTCAAGATGCCGAACCTTCAGGGATTGGGCCAATTGCACCGCCCAATGGTCCAAGGCATCGCGGCTTTCCTCGTCCACGGCCGCGGACCCGCCATAGACGGCAAAAGCCAATGAAGACAGCGAATTACCGAAGATCAAACTGCGCACATGAACCAGCGGCAGCACACCGACGATTTCGCCTGCGCGTTCGGCGTAGGCATAGTGTGTCTTGTGGCCAAAGGATTTTTCTATGACGTCTTTCCACCCCGATAGGTGGAAGAACGTCGCGTCAGCTTGTTGACCGACAAAGGCATCCCAACGATCCGCATCATTGTCACGAAGCGGCTGAACCGTGACCGAAGACGTCATCAGGAAGCTCCGGCTTTGGCCGAACCGCCTTCCAGAAAGACGCGATCCATCCGGTCCCAGGCGAAGTCCGACAGAAGCCGGGTCAGACGCGCCTGCATCTTGTCGAGATTGATGTAGTGACGAAAGCGCGCCTTTGCGCCGATCCCCGGGATCCGGGGTTGCTGCGGATCGACTTCCCAGGGATGGAAATAAAAGACGCACGACTGCCGATCACGCTGGTTCAGACGCCGATAGGCGGTCCGGAAATAGGCGTATGGCAGCAGCCGGAAATACCCTCCGCCGCCACACGGCAGCGTCCGACCGAGCAGGTCCCACGTCGTAATGGGGACCTCCTTGATGCCGTCTTTGCCGTCCGGATAAAACGGCCGTCTCGGCGCGGACGGCATGCCGTAATGATCGTGTTGGATCGGATAGACGCTGGAGGAATAGCGGTATCCCTCCTCCGCGAGAACCTCGAACGCCCACAATACGCTGTCGTCTATGGAGAAACTGGCGGCTCGGTAGCCGTTCACGGCGACGCCACCGACATCTTCCAAAAGCTGTTTGGTTTTGCGGACATCGGCGCGAAACCCCTGGGCATCCTGATTGGTGACACGGACATGAGAATAGCCGTGGCTCGCCAGTTCGTGGCCTTGTTCGACAATGCGGCGAACAAGTTGCGGGTGCCGCTCGGCGATCCAGCCAAGCGTGAAAAAAGTCGCCTTGACCCCGGCGTTGTCGAAAAGCTTCAACACGCGATCCGTATTGTCTTCGACACGAGAGGCCAATCGGTCCCACGATGATGGATCGATGACGTTTTCAAACGCGCCAACCTGGAAATGTTCTTCGATGTCGATCGACATCGCATTGACGACGCGCGCCGTTTCGGCATGTCCCTTTGCCCGGCCAAGAGATTGGGGAGCCGATTGACCGCCGTCCCCTGTCGGCTGCCGCATCGCCCGGTCCACGCTATTCGATCCCCGCGTCGTCATTGGTTTCCAGCCACTGAGCCGCGATATCAAGCGCACGGGAGATGGTTTTGTCATGGGCGCGGACATACTCTTCCAGAACGGCGACCCGCTGCTCGAGCACCGACCCGTCGGCATCGGCATCGCCTTGCCCGGAACCGTTGCTACCATTGGACTGGCGGGCCGATTTCGGTGGCAGCGCCTGTTCGTCCTCCTGCGTCGGATCCACGGCCTTGCCGCTGGTGTGCGCGCCTTCCTGCATCAGGTCCTTGACCACTTCCTGTACGGTCTCGGCATCGATCTGATGCAATTCCTCCAAGTACCCGTAAAGGAGCAGCCGGGAACACAGGGTGTTGATGCGGCGCGGCACGCCACCGGTATCTTCGAAAATGGCGCGCAAGCTGTCTTCGGTAAACAGCGGATCGTTTTCCCACCCGACCTTCTTGAGCCGGTGCTCCACATAGGCGCGGGTTTCAGCGATGTCGAGCGGCTCCAGATGATAGGTGGCGATGACCCGCTGGCGCAATTGCTCAAGGTGGGGATCGGCAATGATCTGTTTGAATTGCGGCTGCCCGATCAGGAAACTTTGAAGCAGCGGTTTTTGTTCGAACTGGAAGTTCGACAACATGCGGAGTTCCTCGAGCGCATCGATGGGCATATTCTGTACTTCGTCCACCAGGAGCAAGGCCCGTTTACCGCTTTTGTGACAATCGATGAGAAAGTTTTCGATTCGTTTGAGAACCGTCGCCTTGTCCGCCCCTTCCTGGGACAAACCGAACGCCGCCGCGACGACCCGCAACATATCGCCGGCACTCAACTGGGTCGTGACCACGTTTGCAGCCACAAATTTCGCAGGATCCAATTGGGCGAGAAGGTGCGCCACCAGTGTGGTCTTGCCGGCACCGATGTCGCCGGTTACGACAATGAAGCCTTCCCCTTGATTCAGACCATAAATCAAATACGCCAGCGCCTTCTTATGGCTCCGGCTATCGAAATAAAATCGGTGATCAGGGCTCAGCTGAAACGGGCGGCCCGTCAGCTTGTAATACCCGGTGTACATGGGAACGCCTTCAGAAAGTTTTCTGCAAACTCACCGTAAGCGAATTCGATGTCAGATCGTTTGAATCCACGGATGAGCTACGCTTCGAAAAATTGTATGCCACAGATCCATTAAAATCTGTGAATATTCGATAGCTTAAACTCGCCGACGCTGTAAAAAAGTCGTCTTCCCGTCCGTCCACGGTGCCGAAGTCCGTATTACGGTATGAAAAGGAGACGGACGAATTGGCTTTTCGCGTGTGTTTGCGTGAAAATCGAAGACTGGTCCCGAAAACAGTCTCGTCGGCGCCCGTGGCATCCGTTTCCCGTGTTTCGAGAAAAGCCTGCAGGGAATACGAATTTCTCTTGCGGCCTCCGCTGACCGAAGCCTGGAAGCGTTGCTGCTTGAACGTATTGTCCGTCAATCCAAAGGACGAATCACCGGCCTCGAACGGCAGGCCGGTGCTCGGGTCGATGATCTGTCCGCTGGTATTTGTGCTCGTGTTGGCGAGTTCCTCTCCGAGTTGACCCTGCGACGTCGTCAGATTGGTCGTATAGGACACATTGACGTTCGTGTTGCCGCCGAACTTGTGAGACCCTTCGAATGAAAAGAACTGATCGTCGAAGCGGTCGTTGTAATTGGCCGTAAACTGGGTCCGCGGGCCGGGATTCAAGCGAACACCGACATTCCAGATGATGCCATCCGGTTCACTGTTCAGGGAATCGTCATCAAACACTTCGTAACCGGCGCCCGCCAGCGCGGAAATGTGTCGGTTGAACGGATACTCCACATTGGCCCGGTAATTGGACCGCTCGTTGTTTTCACCGCTTTTCGAACGGCTGGTGCTAACGTCCCATTTGAAACTCGTGAATCGTTCGCCGCTCGACAACACGAACGACGCCGATTGCGAATCCGTGCTCGTTACCGCATCGGAGTCGGTATGGGTGAAGCTGAAATTGTAGTTGGTGACCGATTCCGCCCATGTACCGAAGTGGTGGCGAAACTCGGGATTGATATTGAATGTGATGACCTGGGTTTGATTGTTTGAATCCAGAACATCGGCGGAATCGGTAACGCCCGCTGCGCTATCGACGAACTGCTGGCTGATCGACGCCTGCGTTTCGACAAACACCGACTGTTCGATCAATTCGACTTTGGAGCGGCCCAGCAATCTGTGCCGAAATTCGTCTTCGCCGTTGCCCTGCGTGTAATACAGGTAGCTGGGATTGTAGGAGAAATCCAACGAGATGCGGCCGCCCGCGCCATTGACCGAGATCCCTGGGGTAACGGTGAGCACCAGATCGGACTCTTCATTACCGTCGGTGGCACCGTTGATATTGTCGGAAAACGTGGAATTGACGCCCAGGGACGGGGTCACGCGCCATTGCTGCGCCCAAAGCGGGTTCGTCAGAATAGCGGAGCCGGATACCCCTGCGATAATCCCCGCAGACGCAATCGCAATGTGCTGTCGTAAACACAGGCCCATGGGCCGACGTATCCCCCCCAACCAATTTGAGGCGCTAGGTCCGAGACTCACCGTAATAATATGAGCCAAAAAGCTCGGAACCGATCCTAGATTGGGTCTTATTCAATACAAGACCGATGTTTTTGCAAGAACTAATAAGGTCAAGCGCTTCTCGAATTGCACTTTCACCCGTTTCATCGGCCTCGACGACAAATAAAACCTGCCCGACGTGCGTCGCCAGCACCGCCGGTTCGGAACTGGCGAGCACAGGCGGCGAATCGAAGATGATCACACGGTCCGAATACCGTGCGGCGATATCCTCGATCAAACGGCCCATGCGGTCGCTGGCGAGCAGCTCCGTCGTAAACGGATCGGCCGGACCCGAGGGCAGGATGGACAAATTCGGCAAGTTGGTCCGAATCATGACGTCGGACAAGTCCAGGCTGCTGTCGGTGAGGACATTGGACAGCCCTTTTTCGGCTTCGATATTCAAGGTCTTGCCGATGCCCGATTTGGCGAAGTCCGCATCGACAAGCAAAACGGTCAAATCACGCTCGGAGGCGATGCTCATCGCCAGATTGATGGCGGTGAACGTCTTTCCTTCGTCAGGACGGGAACTCGTGACCAAAATCAGATGGCCGTTGTGCAAGGCATTGCCTCCGCGAACGAAGGCCTTTTGCAGCAGGGGCCGTTTGATGACGCGATATTCCTCGGCGATGCGCGTGCGCATGCGTTGCGGCGTCACAAATCCCGCTTTGGACAGGTGATCGAAATCGATGTCAATGCGGCGCTTGGACTGCTGAGTACGTTCCTCCGGCGGCGGCTGCTCGGCCTTTTCCGGCTCGACCTCGGGAACGGTGTCGGCAACCGCGGCCTCGCTGGCGGCCTCTTCCGGGTTTTCGACGACAGCATCGGCATGACCGTCGGGCGAAATGACGCCCGTCTCGGAGGTATCGCCCCGCAAGATCTCATCTTCGAGCCGTTCCGCAGCCTTTTCGACGAGGCTGTTCTTGCCGGGCTTATTCAGCCGTTCCACAGCCTTTTCAATCATGCTCATGATAAATCCTTGCGGTACTCTGACGTGCTACAGGCTGCGCAGCACGTTCATGAATTCTAGCGCCACCATCCCGGCGTACGCCGTAAACAGGCCTGCCGCCATCATCGCGAACCCGGATAGCTCGACCATTCGTCGACGCCGTCTGGTCTGACTGACGATCGCCGATACGCCGCCAAGAACCGGGACGGCAAACGATTCGCGCAACCTCAATACGTTGGAAATGGAATCGTCGATCTGACTGAGGGCAAACGGCAATGCCAGTCCGGCACCAAGGCCGGCCACCATGACGACCGTCAGGAACAGCAGACGGTTGGGTCCGCTGGGCGACAACGGGACTTGCGGCGGGTCGACCACCCGGAATTCCACGCTGTCCGCCTTGGTCTCCAGATCCTGCGCCAAACGGGCCGACTCCCGCCGGGCCAACAACTGGTCATGGTTCTTCTTGACGACATCATAGTCACGATTAAGGCGCTTCAATTCCGCTTCCACCTGCGGGACGGTTTCCGCCAGGCTTTGCCATTTCGCCACCTGGCCTTCCGCCTCGGTCGCTCGTTGCCGCAAGATGGCGATTTGCGTTTCCGCTTCGACCAACTGGACCTTGACCTGTTCGTGCACCGGATTGGGAATGGTTTTCTTCACCGTCGGCTTGGCTTCCGCCTCACCTTCACCGTCCTCGGTTCCCTCGCCGAGAGCCGCTTGTTCTTCTTCTATTTTCTTGCGAAGGGAATCCAGCAGTCGCCGCGCCGCCAGCACGTCCGGGTGCTTATCCGTATAGTGCTGCAGCATCTGTTCGATCTGGTACTCCAAGTCCAGAACCTTGATGGTCAAATTGGATTCCGGTCCCTGACCGAAGCCTTCCGGCTCGGCGTCTTCGGTTTCAACTTCAAATTCCAGAAACTGAGGCACCTTCTTGAGCTGTTCTTCCAACTCGTTGCGCCGGCTCATGGCTTCGGCCAGCTTGCCTCGTTCGCCGGCCAAATTGGCCCGCGCTTCCTGTAATCGATTGTAGTAACTGCCCTCGCCCGGCAGAAAACCCATATTGCGGCGTTTGAATTCGGCCAGGCGGTTTTCCGCTTCCTCCAACTGCCGCTCGTAGAACCGGATTTGTTCATCGATGAACCGGGTGGCCGTGGACAAATCCTTGCGGCTGGCGCCCAAGTTGCTCTCGACGAAAATGGTCAGCAGAGACTGCACCACTTTCTTCGCCATTTCAGGATCGTTGTGGTCGAAACTGATGCGGAACAGGTTGGGCCCATGGGAACTGATGGTGATGTCGTCTTCGAGCTTACGGATCAGCTCGTCCATTTCGACCGAATCCTTGACCGTCAGGTCCAGGTCGGTCATGCGCGTCACTTTTTCCAGGTTCGGGCGGCTCAGCAGCGTCCGTTTCATATATTCGATCTGGCTGAATATATTGTTCTGGACGGCCAATCCCCGCATCAGCGGTGCCAGCATGGACTGGGCATCGATATAGACGCGCGCGGATGACGAATAGGTGTCGGGCATATTGGCCACGAACACCCAACCACCCAGACATACCATCCAGGTGACCAGCACGCCCCACCAGCGACGGCGCCAGATTCCCACCAACTGCGAGAGAACGAGATTGTAAATATCTTTCATAGGACGATTTTACCGCACCGCTATCCCTGTCCGCAGGGCATTCCGTACCAGTTACGACTACGCAAACAATTGTTAACGAATTGAAACAAAACCATTTTCGCCAGTTTCCCGAACCAAGGTAAAAGTAGTCTTAATCATACGTTGACCAGCTTGCCACCTCGGACATTCCCTTACCGACTCACGCATCATAGCCGCCACATTGCGAAAAGAATGTGGCGGCTGTTACATTCTGCCCACTCAACGCGACGGGCCGCGTCGGTTGTCACCGACCCGGCCCCAGACACGTCTTTACCCCTTTTATCGCCGACACCGCCGCGGCGTTTTAGTCCAATTGTTTACGGCGCCCCTGCCGCCGCCGGCGGTTCGGCTATTTCGTAACTAGAACCAGCTCTCCGGGATGATCAGCACATCGCCGGGCAGAACACGGACATTGGCCGATACGTCGCCGTCCTTGATCAAATCGTCCAGACGGACACCGAACTGTTGTTGCTTGCCGTCGATATACCGGACCAAAACGGCGCGGTTGCCTGCCGCAAATTCCGTCAATCCGCCTGACGCAATCACCAAGTCGAGCAATGTCATGTTCGCCCGATATGGAATGGCCTTGGGATCGTCCGCTTCGCCCACAACCCGGACCTGCTGCGCAAATGGACCGGAAAAACCGGACACCATGATGCTCACGATCGGATCCTGGATATAGACCTTGAGCTGCTCCTCCACATCCCGGGCCAGTTGGGTCGGCGTCCGGCCGGTTGCGGGCAGATCCTCGATCAACGGCACCGTGATACGGCCATCCGGGCGTACGGTCACGGTGGTGGACAATTCGGGATTGCGCCAAACGAAAATCGAGAGGCCATCGTTAGGTCCGATGATATAGTCCGGTCCCGGCCCTTCTTCGGCCGTCACGAACTGAGCCGTCGGCAGTTCATCAAAACTCGGGCCGCAAGCCGCAAGGAGCGCAGCCAAAGCAACAGCGGCAATCACTCGAATTCCCAACAGCTCTCTAACGCGCGTTTTCATCACATTTATGTCCCCCAGCCAGCGATTGGCGCAGCATAGTCCGTATTCCCGTCAATTCCGCCGCCAAAGCAAAACCAAGGCAGGCAGACGAATATGGCTAACTTTGTACCAACTACTGGCGAACGTTGAAAGTTTTATACGCAGAAACGCCGAAAACGATATCATTTGGTCGAAAACTAACGTTGCATCATTCGCCGTGTCAACGAATCAGCAGCGGGTTTCCATGGCCGCAAACGTGCCGTTGTTTCATCAATCACGATTGTTAGTTCCTAATAATTCAACAGATAATTAACGCCGAAAAATCATCATGGCTGGCCCAACGTCTCCCGAAGTATAAAACCGTGCAGTTGCAGCCCTCGCACCGACCAATTTCGTACGTATGTCTATCTCCGGAAACCGAGCAGAATCCCCGCGCCAGGATATGAATGCCGTTACCCAGCAGATAAGGGCCTGGATGGACCGGAAAGCCGCCTTGAGGCGCGGCCCCATGCGCTCGATCACGGACTCCGAAGGCAACTCACACGAAATTGTCCAGGGACGCCTCATCCCGTCGCCCGACGTGCCCAATCACCCGGTGTTGTCGACACAGGCCCTGTTCCAGCGGATCCGATCCGCGACGCCCTCCATATTGGATTCCGGCCACCATGTGGAAGTCACGTCCGGCCGTTATGCCATCGCCCTCGCCGCCGAAATCATCAACTTCCGTGACGGGGACGAGATTCTTCTGCCCGCCTATCATTGTTCCTCGATGATCGACCCCATGCTGAACGTCGGCGCGCGGCCGGTTTTCTACAAGATCAACCGGGACCTCTCCGTCAATCTCGAACACCTCAAGCAACAGGTCGGCACGCAGACCCGGGCGCTACTGGCCGTCAACTACTTCGGATTTCCCCAAAACCTGCAGGTATTGAGGGATTTTTGCGATGACGAGGGTATTTTGTTGATCGAAGACTGCGCCCATTGCTTTTTCGGGGCATCGAACGGCCGGCCCGTGGGTTCGTATGGCGATTTCGCGATCGGCAGCTACTGGAAGTTTTTCCCGGTCCTGGACGGCGGATGCCTGGTCATCCGAGACGACAGCCTGGCCACACCCGGCGTCGAGGCTCAAAGCCCATACGTGGACCTGAAGACCGTCTACAACACCCTTGAACACGCCATAAACTACAACCGCATGTGGTTGCTTCAGCCGGCGTTCATGGCGCTGGAAACATTCAGGACGCTGTTCCGTCGTGATGGCGTCAAACTCCGCACGAACGTATCCGAATGGCCGGCCGACGAAGACATTCATTATGTCGAGGACGATGGCTTTGAGTTCGATGCCGAGCGGACCCATCTGGCGATGACGCGCACCTCTCAGACCCTGATATCCTGCCTGTCCTTCGGACGGGCGATCGAACGGCGCCGTGAAAACTACCGCGCGTTTCTTCGGGCATTGGACTCGCTGTCGAACGGCCGGCCGCTGATCAAGGATTTGGCGGACGGTGTCGTGCCGTATGTGTTTCCACTGTATCTGGACGACATGAGATCCGTTTTTCCGCGGCTGGAGGATGCCGCGGTACCGATGCAAAGATTCGGGCAGTTTCTTTATGAAGGCGTGACCCCCGATCTGTGCCCGGTAACGGATGATTTTTCCAAGAATGTCATACAACTGCCTTGTCATCAGGAACTCACCGACAACGAAATCGACTCAATTGTTCAACGCACCAGGGA
Source organism: Sneathiellales bacterium (assembly GCA_028277845.1). Lineage (GTDB taxonomy): Bacteria > Pseudomonadota > Alphaproteobacteria > JANQFL01 > JANQFL01 > JANQFL01. Next base: position 38,007 of record JANQFL010000108.1, on the reverse strand, counting down.
TATTGTCGGATAGTGCGCCGGCAACCCAGGCAGCCTGTTCCCACGCTGAACAACCCTTTATTGCAACAACAGATCGATCCGCGCGGCATCCAATGAACTGGTCCATCCATCCAATCGCCCAATACGAAGACTTTCGCGCGCAATGGGCGGCGCTCAATACGGCCGGCGCCAATACGCCCTTGATGGACCCGGATTTCTTTTTTCCTCTGGTCGAAACGTTCGCCAACGGCAACGAGAAAATCGCGCTGTGCGGAGACCCGGGCGATCCCAGCGCCATGGGCATATTCGAACCTGTTCGGTCGATGGGATGGGCGACATTTCAACCCCTGCAGTCGCCGGTCGGCGCCTGGCAGACGAGGAGCTGCGTGTTCGATCCCCTACAGCTTCGGTCCCTTGCCGGCCAGTTGCCGGGGATCAATCTGCTCATGTCAATCAGCCAACAGGACCCGGCGCTAACGCCCAGGCCCGAAGACAGCTCCGAATGCCTGACACTGGATTACATTCCGACCGCGCATATCAGGGTCGAAGGCACATTCGATGACTATTGGGCCAGCCGCGGCAAGAACCTGCGGCACAATATCAAGCGCCAACGCAACCGCCTGAAACGGGAAAACGTCGCCACCCGGCTCGAGTTACTGACGGAGCCGGACCAGATGGCCGATGCCGTGCGCGACCACGGCAATCTGGAAAGCGCCGGCTGGAAACACGGCGCCGGCGGTGCCATTCATGCGGACAACGCCCAAGGCGCCGCCTACCGCGCCCTGCTGTCGAATTTCGCGCGGCGGCAAAAGGCCACGGTCATGCGGTATTGGTACGACGACACTTTGGTTGCATCCGATCTCTGCATATCCGACGACCGCCAGCTCGTTGTCCTGAAAACGGCGTACGACGAAAGCCAGCCGTCGACGTCGCCGGCCCATCTGATGCGGCACGAAGCCTATACACAGGTCTTTGCGGAAAAATCGGTCGAGCGCATTGAGTTCTACGGCCGGGCGATGGATTGGCACCGCAAGTGGACGGACAACATCCGGACCATGTACCACATCAACTATTATCCCTGGCCGGTCTTCAAGCCGCTGCACGCCATGCTGAGGAAACGCGCTGCATCGGAGAGTTGACCGGTTGGTCTTAAAGCGACCGGGCCGCCATCCACTGTTCAAGGATCATCAGATCCCATGTGGCGCCTGAAAATTTCGTCCGTTCGTCGGTTTCCAGGTCGGTGATGACCGGATCGACATAGCCGTCGTTCAGCAATCGGCGCCGCTTGAGCGACACCAGGCTTTCGCGGCACATGTCCCGTAGCCGCGCGTCGCTTTTCATCCAGATTTCGGTCGGCATGCCGAAACCGTGTTTGGATTTGCCGATGATTTCGTCGGGCAGAAATTCCTGCAATGATCGCTTGTAGAAATCACGCAACCGGCCGCCGCGAAGGTGCATCTCGGCCGGAACGGTCGCTGAAAATACCGCCAATTCTTCATCCAGCAACGGATAGCGGACCCGGACGCCCGCCAGCTCGCACATGCGGCTGACTTTGCGGATATCGTTGTCGGCGAGCGTGATCTGCTGATCCAGCAACATCAGTTTTTGCACGGTTCCGATATTCGGCATCGCTTCGTAGCGTTCGCGGAAGGTGTTCATCGGATCGCCGGCGTTCACTTGATCAACCACATCGCCATGCATGATCTCGCCGGCGGGAACATCGGCCAGCAGGTTGTAGCGTTCGATCAGCTCGTAGAGCGGACGGTTCGCATCCGTGACGTAGTTCCGCGCCCGCCGCACGATCCGCGCGCCGGTGAGTGCTGCCAGCGCGGCCACCGCCGGTTCGATCAGTCCCTTGCGCAACAGCGCAGGGATATGCCGGTAGCGCTCATAAACCTGTAGTTCCGTATAGCGGCTGTTGCCGGCAAACAGTTCGTCACCGCCGTCACCGGCCATCAAAAGCGACGTTCCCTTGCCCTGGGCCAAACGGGCACAAAAGAAGGACGGCACGACGGAGGCGTTGCCCATTGGTTCGTCATAGATATGCGCCAGTTTGGGCACCAGTTCGACCACATCGTCGGGCGTGAGGTTGTATTCCTCGTGGTCCGTCTTGAAGTGGCGTGACGCCACCCGGGCAAAATGGGATTCGTCGTATCCGTCGACGTCGAAGCCGATCGTGAACGCCGGCGACCGGCCGGGGCGCTGCTCGGCAAGCAATCCCAGCACGGTCGAGCTGTCGAGGCCGCCACTGAGAAACGCGCCGCCGTTCGTCTCGTCCTCGTCGGCCAGGCACCGGGTCATGGCCTGACGCAATCGCGCCAGCAACTCTTCCTTCAATTCGCCGAACGACGCGTCGGACGGTTGGCCATAAGGCATCCGCCAATAGGTCGCGACCTGTGCCGATCCGTTCGCGAAGCGGACATAATTCGCCGGTCTGAGCTTTTCCTGATTGCCGAAAATGGTGCCCGGGCATGGCACCCGATAGAAATAGAGGTAGTTGAAGACACCCTGGGGAGACAGCGGCGAGCCGACCGATTCGTGGACACGGACACTGTCCGTGGTCGATCCGAATATCAATCCACCGTCGACCCGGGCGTAACTCAACGGCTGCACGCCCAGTCGATCGACCGCCGCCAGCCCTTGACCGTCGTCCTGGTCCCACAAGGCGAAACTGAAAGGGCCATGCAGGTGATCGAACAAATCGACGCCAAACCGGCGGAAGGCTTCGACCAGGGCATTGGCGTGGCCCTGCTCCCGGGCCAGGGTTTGCAGGTCCGGGTGGCTCCAATAGGGGTACCCTTCGATGGTCGCCAGAAAGCGTCCGTTCGACAGAAACGCGCCCAGCCGGGCCGATGCGGCCATGGCCAGAGCGCCGTTGGTTTTGCGGCCGATCCACCGGTCGCAGGTCCCGTAGTGGGGCAGTGCATCCGCCATGACCTGCAACTGAGAGTCCGACTCGGCAACCTCGCCGCCAGCACCGAACCACCCGCAAAAACCGCTCATCGCACTCTACCTTACTGCCTAGACCAGGACTTCGCCCGGAGCGGGATGGCCGAGAAACGCCGTCGGACTGGCCGTCAGTCCATACGCGCCGGAGGCGAACACGACGACCAAATCACCCACATCGGCACGGGGCAGATCCACTTTCTGGGACAAAACATCCAGCGGCGTACACAAGGGCCCGACAACGTTCACCGATTCTTCGGCCGGGGCCCGCATGCGGGTTCCGATCGCCACCGGATAGTTCTTGCGGATCACCTGGCCGAAATTGCCCGACGCCGCCAAATGGTGGTGCAAACCGCCATCGGTAACGAGGAACACCTGGCCACGGGATTCCTTTCGGTCGACGACCCGGCAAACATAGACACCGGCTTCACCGACCAGGAAACGGCCCAGCTCGATGACGATTTCCACTCCGGGCATCAAAGACTGCGCCCGCGGCATCAAATTCGCCAGATTGCGGCCCACGACGGTAAGATCGAGCCGCGTTTCACCGGGGAAATACGGAATACCCAACCCGCCGCCGATATTGAGCGTTTTCACAGGCGCGGGGGCGTGACTGGCGAGATCGCCGGCCAGTTCGATGGTCTTCTCCTGGGCCTCGAGAATGGCTTCCGCCCGCAAGTTCTGCGAGCCGCTGAAAATATGAAACCCGACGAACTCGATGGGCAAACCGGCCATCGACGAAAGCACCTGCGGCATGCGTTCGGCGTCAATGCCGAACGGTTTGGGACCGCCGCTCATCTGCATGCCGGCCGTTTTGAGTTCGAAATCCGGATTGACGCGCACGGCGACCTTCGCGGTCACGCCCTGCGCCGCGCCGATGTCGGCAACAGCCCGAATTTCGGCTTCGGACTCGGCGTTGATCACGATGCCGGCGGCAACGGCGCGGCCGATTTCGTCACGGGATTTGCCCGGGCCGGCAAAACTGATTTCACCGGTCGGCATGGTCGTGTCCAGCACGGTCTTGAGTTCGCCGCCCGACGCCACATCGAAACCGTCGACCAGGCCGGCCATGTGCTGCACCACGGCCGGCATGGGATTGGCTTTGACCGCGTAGTGCAACTTGACCTCCTGGGGCAAGGCTGCACGCAATTCGCCGACGCGGTCGCCGAGCAACCTGCGGTCATAGGCATAGAACGGCGTCATGCCGACCCGGTCCGCCAGGCGGTCGACGGGAATGCCGCCCACCAGCAGTCGGTCTCCATCGACGCCGAAATCCGGCAATGGCGCATGTCGCGGTTTGCTCTGGCTCATGCGCCGTCCTCCGCACCGTTTTCCGGCTGGAATGTATCGGCGAATTCGGCCGCCAGAACCGTGCGGTCGATCTTGCCGTTCGGATTGCGCGGCAGGGAGTCGCGTTCGATCACCTGGTGCGGCACCATGAACGGCGGCAACTCTCGGCGGCAGAAGGCGATGACGGCGTCCACGTCGAAGGCCGCACCGTTGGGCGCCGTTGCCACGACGACAATCCCCTGGCCCAGGGTCGGGTGTGCCGCACCCAGCGCGACCGCTTCGCCGACGGCCCCGCTGGCGTAGACGGTTTCCTCCACCTCGTTTGGACTGACCCGGTAACCCGAGGTTTTGATCATGTCGTCGCGCCGGCCGACGAAATAGAGATAGCCCTCATCGTCGATGCGCACGGTGTCGCCGGACCAGACGGCGATTTCGGGTACAACCAATCCATCGGGTCCACCGGGTACCGGTTTAAAGCGTTTTGCCGTCTTTTCGGGATCGTTCCAGTAACCCAAACCGACCAATGCGCCGCGGTGCACAAGTTCCCCTTCTTGTCCGGGGCCGACGGGATTGCCGTCCTCGCCGATCACCAGTATTTCCGCGTTGGGAATCGCCTTGCCAATGGAATCGGGACGCCGGTCGACCTGTTCCGGCGGCAGGTAGGTCGACCGGAACGCTTCGGTCAGTCCGTACATCAGGAACGGCTTGCTCTTGGGCAATGCGGTTCGAAGCCTGTCCAGCGTCGCGCGGGGCATGGCGCCGCCGGTATTGGCGAAGTACCGCAGACTGTCGACGGCCTCGGCCGGCCATTCCAGTTGCGCCAGTTGGTTCCACAGGGGCGGCACGCCGGTCAGGCCGGTGATCCGGTGTTTGCCGGCCTGGACGACGACATCCTTGGGCAGCAGGTAGTTCATCAAGATGACTTCCGCACCAACCGCGAAACCGGTGGTCAACTGGCTCATGCCGGCGTCGAAGCTGAGCGGCAGAACGGACAAAATGCGGTCGTGCGGCCCGTTTTCGAGATATTCGGCCACGCTCAAAGCCCCGGCGACGATGTTGCGATGGGACAGCATGACGCCTTTGGGCAAGCCCGTGCTGCCCGACGTGTACATGATGGCGGCCAAATCGCCGTCGATGACACGGTGTGCCTGACGGAAAGGCGCCGCGATCAGATCCTGCCAGGCGACAACCTGTTTTGCGCCGATATCGACGGTGCCTGACCCGACGAGCACGACCGATGTCAGTTCCGGGCAAGCGCCGATTTCATCGCCCAGCGAATTCAGACGGTCGGGGCTGGTCACCAGCACGCGGACGCCGCAATCGCGCAGAATGTGTCCGACCTGGCGCGGCCTCAGCAACGGGTTGACCGGAACAAAAGCACCTCCGGCCCGGACCGCGCCGAACATGGCGGCGACCGTTTCGAGGCGCTTCTCCAGATAAACGGCGACGCGACCGGCCCGGCCCAGGCCCGCTTCGAGCAGGCCATTGGCGACGCCTTGGACCTGCTCCTCCAGGGCCCGATACGACAACACGTCGCCTTTGTGGACGAGCGCATTGGCCGGCGCGGAATCGGCGGCGTGTTGGGAAATGAGATGATCGACAAGCATTTATCTGTGAAACGGGTCCCAACCGAGCGGGAAATTCCTAGATCGTTGAATTTCAAGGTAATCTAGTCGGAGAACACTTAATCAAAAGTGGATGGTAATGCCACGATGTTTCGCCCATGTCACGGATTCCGGACCCGCGCCGTTAACGATTTCGGCCCCGGCCTCCCATCCGAATAGCCCGGTTAAGGCTTTATTTGACCACATGTTTTCATTATTTAGAAACCGCAGCGGGCGACATTGGACCCGAGCATAGTTTTTCTCCCGTACCGATTGGCTTAGGAATACCGACCATGGCGACCCTCGACGACGTCAAATCCATTCTCCGCGACACCCTGCAGCTGGGCGACCGGGCGGAAACGTTGGAACCGGAGACGGCACTGCTGGGCAGCCTGCCCGAGCTTGATTCCATGGCCGTCGTCGCCGTGATTACGGGTATCGAAGACTCCTTCGGCATCGTGGTCGAAGACGATGAAATCAGCGCCGAAACGTTCGAAACCGTAGGCAGTCTGTGCGCCTTCATCGACCTTAAACAGGCCGCCTGACGGACGGGGGCCGGTCGGGCACCATGCAGCCATTCTTTCTAGACGGCGCTGCCAGACCCGTATTCTGCGTTTACCATCCCCCCAAGGCCGATACCCCCGATAACGGGGATGTCTTATACCTGCCGCCGTTCGCGGAAGAAATGAACCGCAGCCGCTTCATGGCCGCAATGCTGGCGCGATCGTTGGCCGAATCCGGTATCGGGACGCTGATCCTCGACCCCCATGGAACCGGTGACAGCGCCGGCGATTTCACCGACGGGCGCTGGACCACCTGGCTTGGCGATGCCGAAGCCGCCCTATCTTGGCTCTCCGGCAAGGAGCGTGCGGGTATTTCGCTCGTCGGCCTGCGGCTGGGCGCCGTGCTCGCCCTTGATCTGCTCGCGCGGACCACGCATCCGATCAACCACCTTGTTCTGTGGCAAGCGGTGACGTCCGGCAGTCAGTTCATCACGCAGTTCCTGCGCATTCGCATGGCTGCCGGCCTGACCGGCGAAAAAGGCGAAACCACCAAGGACTTGCGCGACCGACTGAATGCCGGCACGGCCGTGGAAGTCGCGGGCTATATGTTGAGCGCGGACCTGGCGGCCGACATTGACGCGTTGAAGCTCGGCGATTTCGACCCCCGGCCAACCCCCGTCTCCTGGTTCGAACTGGTATCGGATGAAGGCCGTGAGGCGACTCCCGCGGCACGCCGGCAGATCGATGTATGGCGCGCGGCCGGCATGGACGTTCAACTCCGGCCTATCGTCGGGGAGCCGTTCTGGTCTTTGCAGGAAACCGCCACGGCGCCCAATCTGATCGACGCAACACGGCAGACCCTGACCGACGGGAAGGCTCCGGCATGACCATCGTGGCCGAGACATTCGGGGAATCACCCCTGACCATTCCCTGCCAACAGGCGGACCTCGTCGGCATTCTGCACACCGGGAACGCGGATGCCGAGACAGGCATTGTCATTGTCGTTGGCGGCCCGCAATACCGCGTCGGCAGCCACCGCCAGTTCGTGTTGCTGGCCCGGCGCCTGGCGGCCGAAGGCTGGCCGGTGCTTCGTTTCGACTACCGCGGCATGGGTGACAGCGAGGGCGTCTTCGCCGGTTTCGAGGCCATCGACGACGATATCGGGGCCGCCGTCGATATCCTGTGTGCACGGTGTCCATCGATCAAAAACGTCGTGTTATGGGGATTGTGCGACGCGGCCTCGGCCATCCTGTTTTATGCCCATCGGGACCCGCGCATCACGGCCGTGGCTTTGCTGAACCCCTGGGTGCACAGCGAGGAAGGCGCGGCGCGCACATACCTCAAACACTATTATCTGGCGCAGCTTCGCAATCCGGCCTTCTGGCGCAAATTGGCCGGCGGTGGGGTCGACATCGCCGGCTCACTGAAGTCCCTGTTCGCCATGATCGCCACCGTGGCCGGCGGCGCCAAGCGACAACAGCCGGACATCGACCCCGATCCCGGTCATGAAAAAAATGCGGCCGCCCCGGACACATCAGGAAACGACGCGCTGGCCGCGCGCATGGGGCGCGGGCTGGAAAAATTCCGTGGCCGAGTTCTGCTGATCCTGTCGGGGCAGGATTTCACCGCCAGGGAGTTCACCGATGCGGCCGCACGTTCGACGATGTGGCGGAGCCTTCTGGACGACACGCGGGTGACCCGCTGTGACCTCGACCCCGCCGATCACACGTTTTCGCGCGCCGAGTGGCGCGCCTGGGTGGAGGACACCACCATCAACTGGATCTCAGGCACGCACCCAACCGTCAGCCAAGCCGGATATCGCGCTCCAGCCAATGGGAATCGATGAAAAACTTGGCGGCCCAGTTGAGATACTCGTAGGAGCCATAGCCGCCATCGACGGGAAACGCGCCTTTGACGGCGCCCAACTGATCTTCGTTACCCGTCATCCTGATGGTCCGCCGGACATAGGCGTTGGCGGCAAATGCCGCATCCCGGTAGGCCTCATTGCCCGTGTATCCGTACAGCATCAACCAGCAGTGGGCGATCTGGACCGATCCGGTCAGGCAGACCCACGACACGGCCGGTTGCCAATCGGCATCGAGACGCCCGGGCAGATAGCCGTCGGGGCCAATGGCCGACAGCACACCGTCGGCCGTCTTTTGTGCCGCGGTCAGCAAGTTCCTGTCTTCGCTCAGCCGGTAGCCTTCCAGAACACCGCGCAGGACATATCCGATGGTGTGGGTGAGCGGCGCGCTGGGCATGGTCAGGCAATTGCTGTCGAACCAGCCGTTCGGGCGTTGCTTGGTCAGCGCCCAGGACACGTTTTTCAAGCCGGCGTCGCCATATCCCTTGCCTGGCCGGACACGCTCGGCCTCGAACAATCCCCACGAAACATGGGTTTCGTAGGCTTTCTCGCCAGGCGCCGCGAACGGCGTGGGAAAGTTCCGCCAGCAGCCGTCGTCATCCATGGTGTCGGCCAGCCAGGCCGCGGCGCGTTCGGTGGGTTCGACGTAGGACTCGCCGAATTCGGCCACGCCCGCTGCCAGACCGATGAGGATCTGGCCGGTGTTGAACGTCACCGGCACGACGGGCGTCGAATCGATCTTGCCGCCTTGAAAGCCGCCTTCAGGGAACTGAATGGACACCATCCAGTCCAGCATTCTCCGGCCCCGTTCCCGCAGGTCGGGCCGCACCTTACGCCGCGCGCCCTCCAGAATGGTCGGGACGATGTAGCCCGTCGTTTCGGGGTATGATGTGGCCCAACCCTTGATCAGGCTGAAATCCCGGGCGACGCCGCCATCCTGGGAAGCGGACTTGTCCTGCGCCCGCACCAGCCAGTCCATCGCCGCCCGCACGGCTTCATCAAGCGGCGTGTCGGTGTCCGGCAATCCCTGCCGGTCGCGGCGAAGTTCCTGCTTGGCCAGGCCGGGCAGAGAAAACTCACGGTATTTACGGCGCAGAATATCTTTCATTTGTAGTCGCTGATCGATCGAAGAAAAGTCCGAGTACATACCGCGCTAGATATGGCGGCAACATATAAACATTGCATGAACATATGGCGGCACGGAATATCGAAAACCCGGTTCAAGTCAATAGCTTCGCCAGCCCGGAGACGCGGTCCTGAATGGTCCGAAAGGCGACGCGGATCGTGTCCTTGCCGCCACCCCACGGGTCCTCGATTTCATACTGTCTGACGGGCACTTTCGATATGCAGGCCCCCAGCAGATACAGACGGTCGCGGCATTCGGGAAACCGGTCCAGCATCGTTGCCTCGTTCTCGTAGTCCATGACGAAGATCAGATCCTGTTTCGCCACCAGTGCATCGGTCACCGGCTGGGAACGATGAGCCTCGAGCGATACGGCGAACTCCTTGGCCACCATCTGGACCTCCTCGGGCGACCGACGCGGGTTTTGCGGATCCAGGCCGCGCCACAAGCCGGCAGACGTGATGGACATGTCCCGCGCCATGTCCGGCGGCAACTCCCGCTTGAGTATTTCGGCCGACATGGGACTGCGCATAATATTGCCGAGACAGACGAACAGTACCGACCGGACAGGCCGCTGCCCGATCCTGCACAGTGCGGAACTTGGCCGGAACAGCCGTTTCAGTTGCGACCTAAGAAAGTGTTTCCTGCGGCTGCCGAGACTCCGGTAGATCGACAATTGCTCGAGCACGAACGACGGCAAGACGAGCTTCGCGATCTTTTTGACCGCCCTTGTGATCAACGGCTTGAGCGTCTCCCAGCACTCCCAAATGGCCGGCTTGGGATCGGCGACGGACCAGACCGCGTGCCGGATGTGGGGCGAAAAGTGCAGGAAGAAGAGAAGTATTTCCCGCAACGGCGACGGCCTGTTGAAGCCGAGTTGCGGCCCGGACAAGATACCGACAAGGCGCATGATATCGCCGCTGAGCCACCGTGCCTTCGTGCCGACGGCATACCGCTCCGGCGGTTCAGGCTTTTGGCCGTGTGCCAACTGCCATTCGTAATAGGGAAAATCCAGCCCGGCTTTGGCGGCGACGAAGAGCGAGCCCCAGTACCGCCCATTGATTTCCATCAGCCAGAACTTGCCGCTTGCCGGATCGTAGCGGAACTCGACCATGGCGATGCCGTACCAGCCGATCTCCCGCAACAGATCGAGCGCCGCCTGACGAATGCCCGGATCGGGTTCCTCAGCGACGGCCATGACACTGACTCCGCCGGAATAGGGTAGTTCCTTGATCCGCCGGTGCTGGAACAAGGCCATGGGTTCGCCGTCATGCAACAAGGTGCCGATGCCGACGCCGTAGCCCGGACAATACTCCTGCACCAGAACGTCTTGCCACAATTCCGGTTCGGCCTCGGCGCTGGCCATATACGCTTCGGATGTCTTGAAGTAACGCACCTTGAACGGGCTGGCGCCCTTGCGCACGGTCGGCTTGGCGATCACCGGAAATGTGAGTTTATGCGATGCCGATTTGGCTTCACTTGCGTCGGCCACCGGCAAACTGAGGGGCGCCGGAATGCCGCACCGCCTAGCCGCATCCAGTGTGATTTCCTTGTTGAGGACGGCTTCCATGACATCGGGCGTGGGACAGCCCAGGCGCGTTTCGTTTTTCAGCGCATTGTAGTGCTGGCCGAGAATCGCCATGGCGCCGTCGCCGGTCGGCATGATCAGTTCGATGTTCTCCGAACGGATCAGCGCCAGAAGCGCTTGGAGAAATTCGTCCGGCCCGGATGCGTTGTCGGGCAGCGTGACAAAGCGGTCGATTGCACGGGACGGGATGACGTCTTCCGCCTGACTGACAGGGGATACGATCACCTTGACCCCCCGCCGTTTCAGGGACCGGGCGATGGTCAACGTCAGGCGGGGACCGGCGCCAAGAATCAGGACCGCGGGCGGCACCGCGTTCGGTGCATCGGGCCTCGCGGCACCACCGTCCGCGGATTCAGCCGGTTTCGCCACGGGTTTCGCCTTCGTGTCCATGGTCGGATAAATCGATCCAAGGGAATCCGCGGTCGACCTGGTGTTTGAACAAGCGCGGCACGTCGGACTGCCATGCGATCGCGCGGATGGCGTCGTCATGTTTCTCCAGAAGCGGATTGTGTTTCAGCATCGCCCGGCCCGCCGCCGTCGCGGTGTTCGTGGCAACGGCCAGATAGCTTCTCACGCCGTCGACGCCATCGCCTTCGCGGGCAAGTTCCGGCGCGCGCAAATCGGCGCCCCATTTGAGTTTGAAGTTGAGGGGGCCGTCGGAGACGAACGGCAGACTGCCGCCGAGGTTCATCGTTTCGAAGCCCTGTTCCTGCGCCCACAGTATGGCGTGATAGAACAACGCCGCCGCGACACGGTCCTTGAGCAGTTGTGCATCGCCCGCGCGCCATCCGACGCTGGCGATGCGAACGCCCTTGTCCCCGGCATTGCCGATGAGGATCGCCGCGACCCATGCACCGTCGCGGTACACACCCAGCAGATGCCCGTCGGCGAAGATGCTCCGCACTTCGTCCCATTGAGAAATATGTGCGTTGTCCTTGTGCCGCGTTTCGACCATGGGCAGCAGCATATCCTCGTAATATTCCCTGAGGTGTTCCTCCCCGGTCAGTATCCGCGGTTCGTACTGCAGCTTTCGCACCACCCGAACATCGTCCTTGGCGCCCTTGCTGCGAATGAGATCTTTGACCGGCCGGCGCAGGTCGATCACGCTGTCAACGAACTTGGGGACGATCCGCCAGCCGGCACGTCGAAGAAACTTGGATGCGGCCGGGTTCGTCGGACACAGGATAATGTCGGCGGCAAGGGAGTCGCCACGACGCTGAACCGCACTCGGAAAACTGACGGTGCCCACACGTTCCGGTTTGGACGGTTCGGAAAATATGTTCGACACCCAGGATTTGTACTGGGGCTGATCCCCGAGATAGACCAGCGTCCCCTCGATGTCTTCGCCTGCCAGCGGGCCGCGAACGCGGTATACCGGCATGGTCCAGTTGGCGCGCGTTTCCTGCAGAACGATGACAGCGACATCGAAGGCGAACTGCCATTTGTCCGGCATCCGTCTCAGCACTTGCCGTATCAAAGACTTGATCACTGCGGCCTCGTTCGTGTCCGGCTGTCAGCGCGAATGCACGGAACGCAGTACCGATTTCACGGTACCGAGAAAACTGCGGTGCATGGTGAATTGGGCGGATTGCAGGCTGATCACACGGGTCGACTTGCCGAACCCGCTTTTGAATTTGGTCAGCCCGGATTCCGGGTCGTCGGTTCCTCCGATATTGAACAGGGTCGCGCCGTCCGCCGCCAACGACTGGGCGATGGCATGAATCAGGAACTGGGCGGCACCCACGTTCATACCGTCGGGCCGTGTCCCCTGGGTGTGGTTGTAGCCGCCCTTGTCGGAGAGCAGAATCAGGTTCGACGACAGAACGTTATCGTCCTGCACCGCCTGAAAGATCTCTCCCGCGCCGGCGTCCAGGATCGAAGCGAAATTGTCTGCTTGCGCGCCCGTGCTGACGTTTTCGCCGCGCTGCTGACGCCGTTCCATCGACGCGTTGATCAGGTCCGCATGGATCCGGCACGCCTCCATATCCGTTCGGCGCTTCAATACCAGACCGGCTTTCTGGCCGCGTTTGATGCTGTAGGCATGCCCTTTGCGCATCTTCCGGAACAAATCGGGTTGCTGCAGATCGAGGACGTATTCCCATCGGTCCTTGCGGGACACAACCGGTCCCAAATCGGGAATCGTCCCGCCGGGCGACGCGAAACTACCCACCGTCAGATCGGTGATGCGCTCCTTGCGGCACAAGGTCCGCAGTTCCTGCCAAAACACATGGTCGGCATCAACATCCGGCATCGAGGGTATTTCCAGCGTTCGACTGGCGCGGCCCGATTTACCGAACGCCGTGCATCCGACCGCGGTCGCGCCGGTCGCATCGTAACCGGCATCAAGCCAGAGCATATGCGGCGTCCACCCCTGCGCCAGTCGGAACGCGACATATTCGTGCGTGTAAAACGGATTTTCGGGGTGGGCTTGAGACAGAAGACCGATCGCGTCCTTGTCCGGCGTCTCGTGCCATTGGAGTTCGTGTGTTCTGCTCACGGAAACGACCCGCCCCTTGTTCACCACTGCCGTCGTTTGATTTTAAAGAATTCTTGTCAGAACTGCGGCGCCCAAGCATAGGCCCTGGTGATTAAGATAGCCTTTAGGCAATCATCGGGACCTGACTAATGAACAAATATTACCAAACAATAATCGCGGCACCCGCATGTGTTTTCGGCTGAGCATCCGCCATAATCATATATTCAAATTGATTTACTGAGCCCCGATTGCGGCCCGATAGAGTTCCAGGTATCCGTTACCCATGGATTCGGCGGAAAACTGCTTTTTCACCCGTTCTCGCGCGGCCAGCCCCATGCGGTTCGCATTGGCCTCATCGCCGACAAGGGTCATCACAGCCTTCGCCGTCGCGTCCACATCGTCGACCGGGACCAGGATGCCGGTCACACCGTCATCGATCACCTCCGGCATCCCACCCACTCGGGAGGCGATGGCCGCTTTGCCCAACATGCCGGCTTCGAGCAGGGCGTAGGGCAGACCCTCCCGCTTGGATGTCAATGCCAGCCCCCTGCCCTCCTGCAGCACCTTCAGAGTCGGGAGATGAACGAGTTTGCCGACAAGATGAATGCGATGTTGGCAATTCAAGCTTTGGATCAATGCATCAAACGACGGTTCAAGCGTACCGGTTCCGGCGATGATCAAATGAAAATCGGGGTAGGCTTCCAGCACCTGCGGCCATGCCTTGATCAATACGATCTGATTCTTGACAGGTTCGACGGCGCCCAGGGCGCATATGTAAGCCCCTTGCAGTGCCAGGATGTTCGCGACCTCTGAATAGTCGGCATCCGTTGGCAGTGTTGCATGTTCGAAGGAAACGCCGTTGTGCACGACCGTGATCGCATCGAGGTCCGGCCACTGGGCTTGTGCCAAGGTGCGCAGATTGTCGGATACGGCGACAACAGCGGACGCGCCCCTCAGAGCGAACTCGCAGAGTTTGCGTGACAGCCACGGCTGTTCGGAGAACCGCGCCACGTCGCTGCCGTGCAACGTGATGATGTACGGAGGTCCCCCGACAATGCGGAGAAGACGAAAATAGAAGTGATAGTGGCCAAGATAGTGGAGATGAACGACATCGATGTCGCGGCGCGTGATGTACAGCGTCAATTGCAACAGCACCGACGGAAACAGCGCAAAGAAACTCAAGATTGAGCGAAATCTGTTTTGCACGTTGACCGGCGAAGCCAATCCCAATCTAACCACATTGAAACCGCCGGTGCTTTCGGTCGTCGCCTTTTTTACCTGCCAGGACGGCACCAACACATCAACCAACGCAGTCTTTTTCAGTTGATTGGCGAGCGTCTGAATCATCACGTTGATACCGCCGCCATGGATGAACCCCCAGGCTTCGGTCACCATCAGTATGCGGAGTTGTTTGGTGTTCACTTCGGTGCAAATTGATGGAAGCTGGTTTTATATGAACTGTTCACGGAAATACTTTGACCAGTTAGAAACAGGTTAGACAACTAACCCTTTTTCACCCCGTGATATATCTGATGCAAGCCCAAATCGAATTTGCGCAGGAACATTTGGCGCAGCCACTCCAGTCGCGAAACGCGGCATAAACGTATCAACTTTGGCGCCGAAAGGAGCCGAAAGAAACCGGAATAGAACACGTCGAACGTAAATGTTTCATGCCGGATCGTAATGTAGTCTTCCGCGACATACGCCCTCAAATCCTTCAAGGACAGCCATTGCTCGATTGGCTGCAGTTCGGCATCCGTCGCGATGTACCTGTCGTAAAGGTCCAGATTTGGTGTCGTAAGGATGACATGTCCACCGGGCTTGAGTATTCGCGACACCGTTCGGAAAAAACCCTCTTTGTCCGGGACGTGTTCAAGCACTTCCGACGAAACGACGACATCGAAAGCTTGTTCGGTATCGAACTCGATGACATTCGCCTGTCTGAACTCGATATGTGGCCATTTCTTGCTGGCTTCCGCCACCGCCGAAGCCGACAAGTCGACGCCGAGCGTGTCGCCAAACGACGCCAGGTGACTCGCCAACAAACCGCGGCCGCAACCAAGATCACAGATCTTCAGACGTCTCTTCGCAAAGTTTACTTCCATGGATTCCAGACAGCGCAGTATTTCGATCAGCCGCATCAATTCCAGCCGGTTCATGAACGGCGACTCGGTCACCCACCTGCGATCGTAGTATTCCTGTTGATCATTTAGCGATTTTGATTGCTTCATTTCCTAAACTTCTGAAGAATTCGACAGAATTACTTTACTCATCACCTGTGGTGCCTTTCAATTCCGTCAACCCGGGGAACACTTTCGTCGTTCTTTCCAGACCGCAACCCGGTAAGCAGCTAAAACACTTCACGAATGTCCCGATGTGACGAAAACAAAATGCGCCATTCATGGAACACAATTAAGTAAAATCGGGTGACAATTCCATGAGAAAAATACTGGCTGAAAAATTAAGTATTTCGACCATCGATATTACGGTTCCTGAATAAACAGACTGATTAACTCAATTCAATTCTAACCTCTTCACCTTAAACGAAATAGTTTGTAAATCGTTTTGGGCTACATGATACACGCTCATGCGCCGGACTTCGGGATCGGAACGGACCAGTTCATTGTTTTTCACCGAAATCCTAGCGGGTCGACATAGTCAAATGACGTCAAACACATATTCGTTCGATGAGAGTTTTGACAGATGCCAAGGATAGCGACCATCAGCGTAGTCGTTCCGACTTTCAATCGCGGATTTCAAATTGAAACGCTGCTCGACCATTTCAAACGTGTGGATGTCCCGGATGGCATCTCATGGGAAATCATCGTGGTGGACAACAATTCCGGCGACGATTCGGCGGAAATCATTCAAAGCTGGATTGCGCTGAATTCGCTTCCCGTGCGCTACGTTTTCGAGCCACGACAGGGCGTGTCGTTCGCGCGCAATACCGGTTGGCGCGAATCCACCGGCGACGTGATCGCCTATATTGACGACGATTGCTATCCGGACCGGGCATGGATCAAGGCCATTGCCGAGGAGTTCAACGGTGATCCGCAGGTTTCATTCCTGGGCGGGCGCGTAGAGCTGTTCAACGACCAGGATGCACCGATCAGCATTCGCACGGCAAAGGACCGCGTTGTCTTGGATACTGCTGAATTGGCGCTGGGCATGATTCCGGGCTGCAATATGGCTTATCTGCGGTCGGCCCTGGAATCACTGCAAGGAAGCGATGTGACAATGGGGCCCGGCACGTCGGTCTATGGCGAGGACATCGACCTGATTTATCGCGCCCACAAGCGCGGTCTCATCGCCGTGTACTCGCCGGACGCACTGGTATTTCACGATCACGGGCGGCGCACGAAAGAGCATGTCGATGCCGTAAACCGGTCGTATCTGATCGGGCGGGGCGCATTTTACATGAAACATATCATGGCCCGCGATCGGTACATATTGAAGGCCGCGTATTGGGAACTGTCGGAACTCGTCGTCAATATCCTGAAGAACCGATTGTTCTCCAGGATTGCACGAGAAGAATGGCGTTTCATGATCGGCATTCTCACCGGCGCTTGGCGTAAATTGGTGTACCGCTGACCAATTCGGAAACCGGCTTCGAACAAACTGTCGAATCCGCTTCAATCCTTCACGTCAATTGTAACGCGTGACTTCACAGGATGGTTCTTGGAAAGACGTTTCGATGAAAGTTGCGCTTAAAACCCTGATCTCTCGACTGGCGCGCCGTGCCGGTTATCAAATTATTCCGCTGTGGCAGTTGAAAAACTATGAGTTGGCGCGCCACCTGGAAATGGTGTTTGCACAGCTGAACATATCCTGCGTGCTGGATGTCGGCGCCAACAAAGGACAATACGGCCGGTTTCTTCGTGATGAGGTCGGCTATCAAGGCACAATTCTTTCGTTCGAACCGATCAAATCGAACTTTCAGGTCCTGGAGCAAGTCGCATCCGATAAGGGAAACTGGGACACCTACAATTACGCGCTGGGAAACGAGAGCACGCGAAAGAAAATCAATGTCATGAAGAGCGATGTTTTCAGCTCGTTTCTGTCGCCGGACCACTCGGTCGTCAACGAATTCGACGTCATCAATTCCGTCGAACGCGAAGAAGTCGTCGAGATTCGCAAGTTGGATGAAGTTGTCAGGTCCATTGAAATGGACCATGACATCGGCAGGATGTATGTGAAGCTGGATACCCAGGGTTACGACCTGGAAGTAATCGACGGAGGACGGAATACAGTGAGACACGTAGTGGCCCTGCAGTCCGAAATGTCTTTGAAAAACATCTATCGCGGAATGCCGACATTTTCGAAATCTTTGCAGAAATTCAATGAGCTGGGGTTTGAGGCCACCGGCTTTTTTCCCGTCGCGAGCGATCGCCAAAACCGGCTTATCGAATTCGACTGTGTCATGATAAACAGCGCGACGTTATTGGTTTCGTAGCATTCTTACTGTTAGTATTACACTCACTTGTTTTGACTTTGATAGCTTCATTTCCTCGACTTCATTAACAGAATAAATAATTGCCGGTGAGTTTATTATGAGCATCCAGATTGTTGTCACTGGAGGTGCGGGTTTTTTGGGCTCTCACCTGTGTGAACGCTTGCTGCAGGATGGCCATGACGTCGTTTGCGTGGACAATTACTTTACAGGGACCCGCAACAACATTTCCCATTTGTTGTCCGACTTGCGTTTCGAGGTGCTGCGCCACGACATCACGTTTCCGCTGTACCTGGAAACCGACCAAATCTACAACCTCGCCTGTCCAGCCTCACCGGTCCATTATCAGTTCGATCCGGTGCAAACGACCAAAACAAGCGTCCACGGCGCCATCAACATGCTCGGCCTGGCAAAGCGCACCCGGGCGAAGATTTTCCAGGCGTCGACGAGCGAGGTTTACGGTGACCCGAAGGAACATCCGCAAAAGGAAGGTTATCGCGGCGAGGTCAATCCCATCGGACCCCGGGCATGTTACGACGAAGGAAAACGCTGCGCCGAAACCCTGTTTTTCGACTACCACCGTCAACACGGCTTGAACATCAAGGTGGCGCGGATCTTCAACACCTATGGACCGCGCATGCACCCCAACGACGGCCGCGTCGTCTCCAATTTCATCGTGCAGGCCCTCAAAGGGGAGGACATCACCATCTACGGCGACGGAACCCAGACTCGGGCGTTTTGCTATGTCGATGATTTGATCGACGCGTTCGTTCGTTTGATGGCCACGCCGGACGACGTCACGGGACCGATGAATTTGGGCAACCCGGCCGAATTGCCGATTGGCGAATTGGCCGAGACCATAGTGTCGCTTGTCGGTTCCAAGTCCCGTCTCGTGAAAAAGCCCTTGCCGGTTGATGATCCTGTTCAGCGATGCCCGGATATTTCGCTTGCCCGTACAACCCTGAATTGGGAGCCGACCGTTCCGATACAGGACGGACTGAAGAGGACGATTGCATACTTCAAGGAGCTACTTATCGATCAGTGACTCGGATGGCGCTCTGTAAGGCGAAGCAGACGATACACAGGTTTCGAGTTTTCGAAGTTGATCATATTGGCAACTTAATACGTCTCACGTTTTCAGGTACCACCGCGCATGCCGGATTCTGTCTCCTCCATAGGTAACCAAATCGCCAAGGGCGCCGCCTGGATGATCGGCATGCGCTTTGCCATGCGTGGAATCGGCCTGGTCAGCACGATCATTCTCGCTCGCCTGCTCACGCCTGAAGACTTCGGTGTCGTCGCCATCGCCACGATGCTATTTGGGTTCCTCCTGATGCTGGGCGAATTCGGATTCGACACCTACCTGATCAAGAAGCAAGACGCCGACCGCTCGTACTACGACACAGTCTGGACGATGACCGTGATCCGGGGTCTGCTTCTGGCAGCCATTCTGATCACGACAGCGCAATACGCGGCGGACTTTTTCAACGAACCACGCATTCAGCCCATTATCTACTGTCTTGCCGGATTTGCCGTCGTCACGTCGCTCTACAACGTTGGTGTGGTCGATTTTCGTAAGGAAATGACGTTCGACCGCGACTTTCTCTACATGGTGATCCCCAAAATCGCCAGTTTCGCCGTCACGGTCATCTGCGCGTTTATGTGGCGCGACTACTGGGCTTTGGTCGTCGGCATGGCGACAAATTACTTCTGCGTCCTTGTACTGGGTTACATCATGCACCCCTACAGGCCGCGCTTTTCCCTCATCCGGGCAAGAGAAATCCTCGGTTTTTCAATTTGGCTGCTTCTCAACAACATTCTCGGCTACTTCAATTTAAGGTACGACGAGTTCGTGCTCGGACGCATGATGGGGTCTGCCAGCGTAGGCTTGTATTCGGTGTCCTACGAAGTCTCCAACATGCCGACGTCCGAACTGGTGGCACCCATTCGCAGGGCGATTTTTCCGGGATATGCCAAGCTGGCCGTGTCCCGGGAAAAACTGGCGGATAGTTTCGTCGGCATTTGGTCGACAGTGCTGTTGGTGGTCGGACCAATGGCGTTCGGAATCTTGCTGGTCGCCGATTACCTCGTTCCCGTGGCTTTGGGCGCGAAATGGATCGAGGCGATACCGCTTATACAGGTCCTTGCGATTTATGGGTTTTTCGGCGTTTTGGTATCAAACGGCGGACCGATCTACTTTGTTCTCGGCCGGCCGCAATTTTTTGCCGGTCTGATTGGTATTTCTCTCTTGGTCAAGATTCCAACGCTCATATGGGCGGTCGACACCTATGGTGTCATCGGTGCCGCGTGGGCGGCGACGTTTGCGGCCGGACTGTATGCCCTCCTCGATTTGACTACCGTCAGTATTCTTCTGAAGCTGTCTATCGGCCGTTTGTTCGGATCATGCTGGCGCGCCGTGGTTGCCATGACCATCATGATCGGCGCGGTCGTTCAGCTCGATAAATGGATCGTTACCGAGCCGCATATTTCAGCTTTGGCAATAAAATTAGTGGTATTATCCCTCTCTGGAGCCGCCATATACGCCGGAACGGTCATTGGCCTCTGGCAGCTATGTGGCCGTCCGCAATCAAGCGCCGAAGCGGTCGTCCTGAGATTGTTGGCAAAGACATTGGGCCATTTTGGACGAAGGACAATGCTGGAGCGCGAATGATCGGGACGTGTCAATAGCCAGCACTGCTTTTGGTACGATCGTCAAATCGGGTTGAAAAAAGACTCCACCAAGATATGCGGGATATTCTAGTCACATTAATGACCTTGGGCACGCTGCCGGTCTTTTTCGTCAGCCCGCACATCGGCGTGCTGGTCTTCTCGTGGCTGTCTTACATGAACCCCCACCGTCTTACATGGGGATTTGCCTATACGCTCCCGCTCGCGTTCACGGTCGGCGCGGCAACGGCCCTGGCATATATTGTTTCGAAAGAGCCAAAGAAGTTTCCGGTCAACACCGTATCGATCTTGTTGGTGACATTTCTTTTGTGGATCAGCTTCACCTCAGCCATTGCCCAATACCCGGATGAAGCTTTTGATCTATGGAAAAAGGCGTTCAAGATCATCGCATTCAACGGTGTCTTGACGATGCTGATCATGCAGTCGCGGGAACGCCTCCACGCGCTGGTCTGGATCATCGTCATCTGTATGGCATTTTTCGGCGTCAAGGGCGGCATATTCACCGTACTCAGCGGCGGCGACCATCGTGTCTGGGGACCTTCGGGGTCATTCATCCAAGGCAACAATGAACTGGCATTGGCCTTGATCGCCGTCCTGCCCCTGATGCGGTATCTCCAGCTTCAGTCCCAACACCGGTGGGTGCGGCTCGGTTTGCTGGGCGCGATGCCGCTGTTCCTCGTTTCCGCCATCGGCAGTTATTCGCGCGGGGCGTTGATCGCCATGACCGCCATGCTGATCGTCTTTGCCTGGAAGTCCAAACAACGCCTGATCATCGGCATCGCGTTCGTTATTGCGCTCATGGGCACGCTGGCGTTCATGCCGGACACTTGGTTCGACCGCATGAACACGATCCAGACATACGAGGAAGATGCCTCGGCCATGTCCCGGATCGAGGCATGGGTGTACGCGATCGAAGTGGCCACGGACAGCCCGCTTTGGGGCGGAGGATTCGGATATAGCGCTGGATTCGTTGCGCAGGACGGAACCACCGGGCGCGTTGCGCACAGTATCTATTTTCAAACCCTTGGCGCCCACGGATTTGTCGGGCTTGTGCTGTTTCTCATGCTGGGTGCGGCAGGACTTAGGGCTGGAACCTGGATCGTAAAACGGACCAGAGACAGGCCGGATCTGGCATGGGCCCGTGATCTTGCGTCCATGACCAGGGTCGGATTGATCGGCTTTGCTGTCGGCGGCGCGTTCCTGAACCTCGCATTTTTCGACTTGTTTTATCACATGCTGGCGATCATGGCCGTCACGAGGTATCTGGTCGGACAGGAGCTGCTGAAGGTGGCGGCCACTCCGCACCGGCCGGCACACCTCGTCGCCGCGCCGAATTTGGGTGCGACCTCTACGCCTGCACTGTCGACTCAGTCGCGCAATGTGTCGACACCTGCATGAGAACGTATTTCCTGGTGACGTTGAGTGCCGCCGATTATTTGAGCGTCAAATAGTTGTAGTTTCGCCAACCGATCCAAGCAGCGCTGGCGGCGCCGATGATGCTGCCGGCGACCCAGACGTTATCGCCGCCCAAGGTCAGCGAGATAACAGCCCCGACGATCGCACCACCAAATCCACATAGAAAGGCGACGACAAACTCGCGTCCCCGCGCCACCGCGCCATCCAAGGCGAGAGGTGAGTGCATTGTGATCTCCCTGTCCAACAACCAATGTGAAACTAGGACATACAACGCGCAGTGCAACAAACATGTGACAAGGGTCACAAATGTTACACGGAATTTCGGGGCGAGTCCCCTTACTAATGGGGTTTCAGCGATTGAGAGAATGCAAAGCACCCGGCAAGGCTACATTTTGCCCTGCCGAAGCGATCCGCGGGTAAGGGAAAGGCTTCAGAACCAGCCGAAACGGAGCACGCCGTACAGCAACACAAGTGCGGCCGCCCAACCGACAGCCGCGCAGGCGATCCACACCAGCAGGGATCGGCGAACGGACAAAGGGCGGCCACGATGAGCCATGGGCTGGGATCCGGTCAAGGATTGGCTCCAAATCAATTGTGTAACCGGTTAATAGCAATTTCCGAGCCAGAACAAATTCTTTGTTTAATTTGAACACGTTAGGGCTTTATCCGCAGTTCCTCATAATCCATCTGTAAAAAACATCGACGCTCAAAATGCAGCATCATTCCCCGGATTGCTTTCCGCGCACGGAATGCAGAGCTTTTTTTCTTTTAATATCAACGCATTAGAGAAAATCCGTAGCCCTTAAGTTAGCATGTAAGAAATTTCGACACACGGCGATCAAACGGCCGCTGCATCGCACGGTTTCCGCCGGATAATGCGCCCGTACCTCACAAAGTTTTAACCCCCTTAAGCGAAGGTGTGTCGGTCGCCATGTGGCACAAAAGCTGGGCATCCGCGCCGGCAGTTCCCAGCTACCAGGCCGGCCAGCAGGATCGTGAATGACACCCGACCAACTCGTCTCCGTACTTGAAGACCACCAGACTTGGTTGGGTGGACGTGGTGGGGCACGGGCTAATCTGACTTTATCGGAACTGTCCGGATTTCATCTCGGCAGCGCCAATCTGAAACTGGCGAAACTGGCCGGCACCAACATGAGCCGGTGCACGTTGATCGGCGCCAATCTCAGCGAAGCCGATCTTTTCGCGGCCGATTTGAGCGGCGCAAACCTGTCCAAGGCCGATCTGACGAATTCGGACCTGCGCGGCACGTTTCTGCGCGGCGCCAACTTGACCGACGCCAACCTCGAAAACGCCGACCTTCGCGACGGAACCCTGATGACACCCGTCTTGAACGAGCGGGCCATCTCGGTGCTCAAGCATGATCCCGAAAACCTGGATCGTCGCAAAGCCGACCTGTCGGGCGCAAATCTCACCGGTGCGCGATTGGCCCGTTCGGCCATCAAGCAGACCGATTTGACGGGCGCCGTTCTCACCGGCGCCAACCTGGAACTGGCCGACCTCAGCCGGTCCAACCTCGCGTCGGTGGACCTGACCAACGCAAGTCTGGTCGGCGCCAATCTGACGGGCGTCAACCTATCCGGCGCCAACCTGGCGGGCGCCCAGGTCAAGGGGGCGGTGCTCAACGGCGCGGAACTGGCCGGCGCCAACCTGGAGAATGTCGATCTTTCGGAAGCCGACGCCTATGGCGCACATTTCGCCCGGCGTTTGGAGGATCTGGAACCGGACGTACAGATTTCCCTGCAGCAGCACAAGAACTGGATCATCAGCCGGGGCAAGAGCGGTGAGCGCGCGATCCTCGATGGTGCCGATCTGAACCGGGTGGCCTTTGCCGGAATCGACCTGAGTGGAGCCAGTTTGAAGGAAACCGATCTAACCGGCGCCAATCTGGCAGGGTCATCCTTCACGATGGCCGATCTCTCTCATGCCGTTTTGGACAAGGCCAATCTGGAAGGCGCCGATCTCAACGGCGTCAATATGAACGACGCCAGGCTCAACGAGACCAACCTCAAACAGGCATCCATCTGTCCGTCCCCGATAAAGGATGCGCAGGGCAACGACACCGGGCGCAAATGGCCCGCCAACCTGATGGCGGCCGACTTCACCATGGCCAATCTGGAAGACGCGAAACTTCATTCGGCCAATCTGCGTGACGCCAGGTTCGACAACGCCAAACTGGTGCGCGCAGACCTGACCGGCGCCGACACCGAGGACGCGACGTTCGAAGGTGCCGTATTGACCAAGGCCCTGATGCCCGCATAATCCGCTCCTCTCGAGGAGCAATCGATGTCGTCTGACGCCATTCGGGAAGCCCGCGACCTTGCGCGCGGCATAGGACGTTTGCTGGCAAGCATGGGCTACAGAACCCTGACGGAGTTTACCTTCGCCAACGGCCGTCGGGCAGACGTGATCGGTCTCAATGCCGGCGGAGACCTGACCATTGTCGAGATCAAGCGCACGACCGCGGACCTCCGCGGCGACGACAAGTGGCCGGAATACCTGCCCTATTGCGATACGTTCTATTTCGGCGTACCGGACCATTTTCCGCGCGATACGCTGCCCGAAAGCACCGGCATTATCGTCGCCGACCGCTTCGGGGCCGTGGTCGAACGGGAGCCGCCGTTCGAAAAGGCCCATGCCAGCCGCCGGCGCAGCGTGATCCTGAATTTCGGCCTTGCCGCCGCCGACCGCCTGCAACGCCTCGGTGATCCCGAGTGGAGCGACGGCCGCGGTTGAGCCTTAGCGGTAGCGATCCGCCGCGGACAAAAACCCTTTGACGTATTGAGCAACGCCGTCTTCCAACTCGGTCGCCGGTTGATTGTAGCCGGCGTGCCGGATCCGGTTCATGGGCGCCTGGGTGAAGTACTGATAACGGTCGCGAATGGCATCCGGCATGTCGACGTAGGAAATGTCCGGTTCGCGTCCGAGCGCCGCGAACACGGCCGCCGCCAGGTCGGCAAAGCTGCGGGCCTTGCCCGTACCCACGTTGAAGATGCCCTCAGTGTCCGGTGCATCCAGCAGCCAGCGCACGATGGCGACACAGTCGTCAACATAAACGAAGTCGCGCAGCTGACCGCCGTCGGGGAAGTCGGGATGATGGGATTTGAACAGCGTGACCGGCTGGCCGGCGGTAATGCTCCGATGGGCCTTGACGGCGACACTCATCATGTCGCCCTTGTGGTATTCGTTGGGACCGTAGACATTAAAAAACTTGAGACCCGCCCACCGGGGCGGCACGACGGCACCGTCGGCCCGCTGGCGCACGACCCACCGGTCAAACTGGTGCTTGCTCCAGCCGTAGGGATTGAGCGGCCGCAATTGCGCCAGATACCGGTCGCTCCAATCGTCCTCGAAGCCGGCCGAGCCATCGCCATAGGTCGCGGCCGAGGAGGCATAGATCAACGGAATCCCGCTATGTGCGCAAAACGTCCATAAATCAACCGACAGTTGAAAATTGGAACGGACAATGAGATCCACATCCCGTTCCGTGGTCGACGAGTTCGCGCCCATATGAACGATGGCGGAAACGCCGCCGCCGTTCTGCTGGAGCCACGCCAGCAGCCGTTCGGGAGCGACGATGTCGGCAAGGTCATGCTTGGCGACGTTGCGCCATTTGTCGCCCTCGCCGAAATGGTCACACACCGCCACCGGCCGACCGCCATCCGCCAGCGAGGCAACGATATTGGACCCGATGAATCCGGCGCCGCCCGTCACAACAATCATCAACCGCTCCGTTTCCTCAGCCGCCCGACATCTTCGCAATGGTCCCGGTGGTGGAGTATCCGTCCGCCAGGTCGGCCAGAACGACCTGCCCGCCATATCCCTGAACCACGTCCGCGCCCACGACTTCGTCGACGGTGTAGTCGGCGCCCTTGACCAGGACATCCGGCCGCAGGGTTTCGATCAATTCGATGGGCGTGTCCTGGGCGAAGATCACCACCAGGTCCACGGGCTGCAGTGACGCCAGCACCGTCGCGCGGGCCATTTCACTTTGCACCGGCCGGTCCGCGCCTTTGAGGCGCGACACCGAGTCGTCGCTGTTGAGACCGACCACAAGGCAATCGCACGTCGCCTTCGACTGCCTGAGCAACGAAACGTGGCCGGGATGAATCAAATCGAAACAGCCGTTCGTGAACCCGACCCGTTTGCCCCGTGCGCGCCAGCGGTCCACCTGATCCGCCGCTTCACGCGGCGACACGATTTTGGATTCGTTGGCCAACAGGTCATCGACATACAGGCTGTCGCGCAGTTCACTCGCCGTCACCGCGGCCGTGCCCACTTTGCCGACGACCACACCGCCGGCCACGTTGGCGAGCTCCGCCGCCGCGGCCACATCGGCCCCGGCCGCGATGGCCGTCGCCGCGACGGCCACGACCGTATCGCCGGCGCCCGACACGTCGAACACTTCCCGGGCCTGGCTGGGGATGTGCCTGACCCCCTCGACCCGGCGGACCAGGGTCATACCCTGTTCGGACCGCGTCACCAGGACGGTTTCCAGTCCGAACGTCGTCAGCAGGTCGCCGGCCGCCGATTCCACATCCTTGTCGGAGCCGCAGGCCCGGCCCGTCGCCGCCGCCAGTTCCTTTCGGTTCGGTGTCAGCAAGGTCGCCCCTCTGTAGCGGGCGAAGTCCCGCCCCTTCGGGTCGGCCACCACGGGCTTGCCGGCCGCCCGGGCCTGGTCGATGAACGTCACGAGCACATCGGCGGGCAGAACGCCCTTGGCGTAATCCGACAGGACGACCACGTCGCAGTCGGGCAGCCGCGCGGCAAACGTATCGAACAGTTGTTCGCGCGCGTCGCCGGTGATCGGGGACTGATGTTCTTCGTCGGCGCGGAGCAGTTGCTGCCCATTGGC
The DNA here is from genome assembly GCA_028277845.1 of Sneathiellales bacterium. GTDB lineage: Bacteria > Pseudomonadota > Alphaproteobacteria > JANQFL01 > JANQFL01 > JANQFL01. Next base: position 11,207 of record JANQFL010000108.1, on the reverse strand, counting down.
GACGTAGCGGGTCTTGACGGACGTGCGGCGGGCCGCGTTATGCACCAGGTGCGATTGCAGACCGGGTTCGGCCTCGATGAGCGACTGGATCCGGTCCGCCGCGGCATCGCTTCCCACCATGGCAACGATGTCGGCCCGCGCGCCGAGTCCGGCCACGTTGCGCGCCACATTGCCCACGCCGCCCAGCATGCTGGCTTCGCGGTCGACCCGGACGATGGGTATGGGCGCTTCCGGTGACACCCGGTCGACGGCGCCATAAACGAAACGGTCGAGCATCAGATCGCCACAGCACAGCACCCGGGCCCCGGGCATGGCGTCGATCAATCGAAGAAGGGATGAAGACTCTGTCATTATGCGCTGGTCATAGCACGTTCAACCGTTGCGCCATAGCGGGAACAACGGGCCGGTTTTAGCCTCGCGAGGTTTGCAAAAACCACAACGACGAGCCTTCCAGCACGACAGCGGTCAGGACACCCGTGGCGAACGCGCCCGTATCGATGCCAATACGGTTTTGTCTGACCAGGACCTGGCGCGCCGGCGAATGGCCATGGACGACGACGAACCCGTGATCGTCATCGGAATCGAGAAACTCACCACGGATCCAGATGAGGTCGTGCGGATCCTGATCCGCCAATGAAAGTCCCGGCCGGATACCGGCATGGGCGAACAGATAGCCTCCCTCTTTGTGCATATGCGGCAGGGAGTGGAAAAACTCCAAATGATGGTCGGGGATCTGCAACCGGAGCTGAGACCTGATTTCGGAAGGCTGCGCGGCCAAGCCATTGCTGCCCGCGGCTCCGTATGATGTCAACGTGGCGTCGCCACCGTTACGCAACCAAAGGTCTCCTTCGTCACGGCCATCCAGGAAGTCGAGAAACATCGCCTCGTGATTGCCTTTCAAGTGCACGGACTGGAAGCCCGGCAGGGGCCTGCGCGCAAGGGTCTCGACGATGTCATAGCTGCCGGGTCCACGGTCGACATAGTCGCCGAGATAGACAATCACCCGGCGGTCGGCGTCACAAGTTTCGGCGTCGGCAAGAATTTTGTCGTGCAGCCTGTCCAGCAAATCAGGCCGGCCATGGATGTCCCCGACGGCGTAGATACGGGTTCGCTCGGGCGTCGATGCGGGCGCGTCTTGCGTGCCGGTCAAAGCGGGACGGGTGCTGCGGCCAAAGAAGCGTTTGAGCATGAACCGATCTTACCCCCGTGGCCGCCGGTGCTCCAGAGGGCTCAAACCGACATCGGCACCGTGGCCGGGAGTTTAACCGTCGACCAGTCGGCTGGATTCCGGATCGCGTTGAAATTCGGCCCAGCGTTCCCGGCCACCGCGATTGTCCACCAGATTGACCAGCGCGGACACCGGCCGCCGGTCAAACGCGCCGTCCTGGTCGCGCAACTCGTCGCATGCCTTGTCGAACGGCATGGCCGAACGGTAGGCCCGCGGACTGACCATGCCGACGAAGGCATTGGCGACCGCGATGACGCGGGCACCGAGCGCGATATCCTCGCCAGCCAAACCTTTCGGCCCGGCCCCATCCCAACGTTCGGAAATCTGGCGCAGGGTATCCTCGACGGGCCCGTCGAATTCGATGCCGGAAATCAGCTCGGCGCTGGCAGCCAAACTGTCGCGGATCAACTGAAATTCCTCGCCCGTCAATGCATCGGTCTTGGTCAGGAGGGATTTCGGGATGAAGATCTTGCCCAGGTTCATCAGGTTGGCGGCGATCTCGATGGTATCCAGGGTCGCCGGATCGAGCTCCATTTCCTCGCCGATGGCGGCGGCGACTTCGGCCACCCGGGACGAGTGGTGCGCCGAATACGGATCACGCCGGTCGACCAGGCCGACCAGTGTCGCGATCAACTGGCGCAGCGTGCCTTCACGCCGGTTCTTTTCACGCATCAGATCGGTGATGTCCTGCATCACCATCAAAACGCCGGGGCGGACGTCCTCGGAATCCTCCTCGACGATACCGCCCAGCGGGATGTGGTCGGTCTTGACGATGTGCTCGCCGCTGTCGTCATCGAAGCCGTGGGTTTCGGTGACCGGCTCGCCGGTGGCAAGCGCCTGCTGGTTCAGCTTTTCGAAAATGCGGGCCTTGACCGGACCGATGACACTGGCCATGCGCTTGCCGATCATGTCGTCGGTGGAAATGCCCAGGCCGTCGGCCGCCTGCCGGTTTGCGAACTTGTATTGCCCGTCGCGGTCGACCGCGGCGATCGCGGTCGGCTGGCCGTCGGTGACGATGCGCAGAAACTGATTGAGCCGCTCGAAACGGCCGGCCAGGTCACGGAAATTCGCGGCCGCTTCACTGGCCCGCACGCTGGTGCCATGACGCCAGACGGCCACGACCAGGAGGCTGACGAACAGAAGCGCGCCCAGGAAGGTCGCGGTCAGATTGCGTTGCCGGCGGTCGATCTCCGCCATTGCCTCGGCGCTGTCGATCTTGCGCACCAGCGTCCAGGGCACCGACGACAGCACCCGGCCGGTGACGAGCACATCATTGCCGGCATAGTCCCGCTTGGCCGCAAACCCGCCAGGCGACGATATGGCGAACACCGACGACAGGTCGGGGGTATCGGCGGCCAGAACCTTGCGCAACGGCCCGGTTTCGTCGGCCAGCGGTGAAAGGTATTCGACGACAGAATCGCGGCGGCGGACCAACAGGGTCTCCGCCGTTACACCTGTTTCGCCGGGTTGTTCGAGCAACTGGTAAAACGATTTGTCCAACGGGCGGATGCCGATGATGAGGCCGATTTCGGTGCTGGCGGTGTGATCGCCCTGAACCGCGAAGACCGGAACCGCGAACCCGATGGTCGGCAATCCGGTCACGCCCTTGTGCAAGTCGAAGAACACCGATTCGGCCGGGCGCCGGGTGGCGAGCTGCTGCTGAAGCGCCGCCTGCAGGGGCGGCATGCCCCGGGTCGTGACCAGGGCCCGGCCGGCCGGATCGGTCAAGGCCAGGCCGGCGATGCCGACCCGTTCGACATTGGCCGGAATATCGGGTCCGGTGACGTCGCCTTCGAAGCCGGACCGGTCGGCAGTGGCGATCAACAAATTTTGAAGATAGCCGGCCTGGGGCGACGCCGCGGGATCGGCCGAGTCCGATTGCAGAACGTCGGAAAGATAGAGCTGCAGGGAGGCATTTTCGGACAGGCTGCGCAGGGAGCCCAACAGGTCGTCGAACCACAGGTCGACCGCCCCCGCACGGCTGTCGGCAACGATGCCGAGCCGTACCTGCCAAGCCTGCAAATCGCGCGTGCGTTCGCCGTCGACAAACCGGAAAACCGCAAAAATCCCCAACAAAATCAAACCCAGGAGACCCACGGCCATGGCCGCCATGACGGCCCAGGCACGATGGTTCTTTTCTTCCCCGGAATCGATGAATTCAACGGCCACGGTTCGCCCTTTCTGGTTTCAACTGCTGCATGAGAGACGGCTGTTGCGCGCGATGATCTCGTCGTTCAGCAAGATACCGGTCGCGCCCTTAACAACTGATTAACCCTTTCCGTTAACCGCTTAACCATTTCCTTTAACGGCGGGTTTACCTGGCCGGGCCATGCTTGGCCTTACGGATACGAACGGCTTGGAAGACCCCCCGGGCACGACCATGACGGTACATCGGAAACCCTTCAGATCCCTTTCCTTGATGGCGGCGATCGCATGCGGCGTCGCACTTGCAGGCTTTGCGTCGGTGCCCGACGCGCGGGCGGCGAAGGCGTCCAAGTCGGTCATCAAGACCAGCTATTTCCGTTCCATTGAAATCAAGCGCGCCAATCTCGGCCCGTTCACAAAATGGACCGGGATGCTCAAGCGTTTCGAGGACGAGAAGGTCATCGTCAGCAACTGCAAGCCGACGCCGACCCAGGAATGCGCCTACGACAATTGGGAGACGCTGGTCAAAAAGCTGTCCAAGTTGAGCCCGCGCAAGCAGATCGAGGCCGTCAACAAGGTCATGAACGAAACCCGTTACATCCTCGACCCGATCAACTGGGGGCTTGAGGATTATTGGGCGACGCCGGGCCAGTTTTTCTACAAGGACGGTGATTGCGAGGATTACGCCATCGTCAAGTACATGACCCTGCGCCGGCTGGGCATCGACCCGTCCAAGATGCGCATCGTCGTTTTGCAGGACCTGAACCTGGGCATCGCCCACGCCGTTCTCGTCGTCAAACACGGCAACAAGAGTTTGGTGCTCGACAACCAGATCAAGCAGGTGGTCGATGCGAAGACCATCCGGCACTACAAGCCGTATTATTCCATCAACGAAAACGCCTGGTGGCTGCACCGCTCGTAAGCGGTCCACCCCCCCACCCGCGACATTGCCGGCTTGATTCGCCCCGCTTCGGGCCTGTATGCCTGACGCGCCATGGCCGACACAGCACGCCCTATCCGCCCGTCGCGCGCAGACGACTTGCCGGCGCTCGCTCATGTGGAGCACAGCGCGGCAACGCTGTTCCGAACGGCTGGCATGGGCGAGATTGCCGATTCGCCGGTGACCGAATGGGCACAGTTGCAGGCGGCCCATGACGACGGCCGGTTATGGATTGCCGCCGACGATCACGACCGCCCGGTCGGCTTCGCCCTGGTCATCCTGATCGAAGACCAACCGCATCTCGATGAACTGTCCGTACACCCGGACCACGGCCGGCGCGGACTGGGCCGGCAACTGGTGGACGCCGTCCAGTCGTGGACCGAACGGACGGGTTACACACGGCTGACCCTGTCCACGTTTTCGACGGTGCCGTGGAACGGCCCGTTCTACGCCCGCATGGGTTTCGTTGCAATGAATCCCGGAAATCTCGACCCGGCCTTGTCGGACCTGCGCCTGCGGGAAAAGGCGCGCGGCCTGCCGATAGAGGACCGGGTGATCATGGCGTGGCGTCCGGCGGAATAGCCCTCAGTTGGGGGACCGCTTCGCCAGGATGCGTTGCAAGGTCCGCCGATGCATGTTCAGCCGCCGCGCCGTTTCCGACACATTGCGGTCGCACAGCTCGTAGACCCGCTGGATATGTTCCCAACGCACCCGGTCGGCGGACATGGGCTGTTCCGGCGGCGGCGGCTTGTCGAGGCCGCGGGCCAAAAGCGCCGCTTCGACATCGTCTGCGTCCGCCGGCTTGGCCAGGTAGTCCACCGCGCCCGCCTTCACCGCGGACACGGCCGTCGCGATGTTGCCGTAGCCGGTCAGGATGACGACGCGCATGTCGGGCCGGACCGCGCGCAGTTTGGGCACCAGGTCGAGACCGTTGCCGTCGTCCAGCCGCAAATCGACGACCGCAAAGGACGGCGCCGCGCCGCTGATGGCGGCTTCGGCAGCGGCCAGGCTCTCCGCCGTCGTCACCGCGAAACCGCGGCGCTCCATGGCCCGGGCCAGGCGGTTGCGAAACGGTTCGTCGTCGTCGACGATCAACAAGGTGCGTTCGGTCGTATCTTCGTTCACTGCGGGCCTTCCGCCTGGATCACTGGACTGTTTGTTCATGGTTGCAGATGAACCGCGAGGTCATTCCCTTAAGGTTCCGCAGGCTGACGCCTTATTTCCAACTCTTCTAATATGCCACGGGGCCATGTAATGGCAACCTCTGCGCCGCCATCCTTTCGATTGGCAAACCGCAGGCTTGCCCCGGTCCGCTCCAGCAGCGTCTTGGCGATAAACACGCCAAGGCCCATGCCGCCGGCCTCGCGCCGCGTGGTCATGTAAGGCTCACCCAGCATATCCAGCACATCGAGGGAGAGGCCGGGGCCGTCGTCCCGGATAATGACCCGGGCCTCGCGATCCGTCCAGGAAACCCCCACGTCCACCGTTGCGCGGGCAAAATCCATGGCATTTTCAACCAGATTGCCCAGGCCATGCACGATTTCCGGCTTGTGCATGACCAACGGCGGATTGGACCGGAGCGCCGCATCGACCTCGTCGATCACATGAACGGTCGCCGCGATGCCGTTCCGCCGGTGAGGATTGACGGCCATGTCGACGAGGGAGTCCAGGGGGATCGCGTGGAACGCCTGATCGTCCTGGGTATCCGGGCGCTGCGACAGGCGGGCCAGAATGTCCCGGCAGCGCTCCGCCTGGCTGGACAGCAGGTCCACATCGTCGCCGAACGGACTGCCGTCGGGCAGGTCGCGCTTCAGTTCCTTGGTCACGACCGCGATGGTGCCCAGGGGCGTGCCCAGCTCGTGGGCCGCGGCGGCGGCCAGGCTGCCCAACGCCGACAGGCGCTGTTCGCGCGACAGGGCGAGTTGCGTCGCCGACAAGGCATCCGACATGCGCCGGGCCTCGGCGGCCACGCGCCAGGCATAGGCCGCCAGGAACGCCGTGCCGATGGCCAGGGCGAACCAGATCCCGGCGATGTAGAGGGCGGGAAGCTGAAGCCCCTCGCCCGGCCATGGCAAGGGTTCATGGAAAAAGGCCAGGAGACTGATGCAAAGCATCCCGAGAGCGCCCAGGTAAACCGTGCTGCGCAGATTGAGCATGGTCGCCGAAATCGTCACGGGAACGAGAAACAGCAGGGCGAACGGATTGTGCAGGCCGCCGGTCAGAAAGATCAGACCGGCCAGTTGCAGAATATCGTACCCCAACAAAAACGCGGCGCCCCGGTCGTGCAGCCGCGTCGCCGCCGACCAGCCGACCCCGAGCGCGACATTGAGCAAAGCCGATGCGGCCACCAGGGCCAGGGCGGGAAAAATCGCCAGCTCGTAGCCAAGACCGAAATGCACCAGCAGCAAGGCAACGGACTGGCCGGTAATGGCCAGCCAGCGGATCAGGACCAGGGTCCGCAGCCGGATGCGGCCGCCCTGCGGCATGCGGCCATGGGGGCCGGGCGCCATTTCCCGCGTTGCGCTACGGATGTCGTTCGGGCGCATGTCGTCCAAATTCAGGATCCATCGGTTGTGCTCGTCCAGGACAATCGTCCGCCCGGCCACGCCTGTCAATCGCCCGGCGGAGACGCCGGCCCGGCATTTGTCCACTGGCTTCCGAAAGGCTCTTACCCCATATTGGCGCCATGACCGACTCGGAATTGCAGACATCGACCGTCAATGCCATCCAAGCGATCGACCTCGTCAAAAGATACGACGACGTCGAGGCGCTGTCCGGCGTGTCGTTCGCCGTGCCCTTCGGCAGCGTGACCGGCCTGTTGGGCGGCAACGGCGCCGGCAAGACCACGACCATCGCCATCATGCTCGGATTGTTGCTGCCGACCGGCGGCACGGTATCGGTCTTGGGCGTGGACATGCGGCGGCGGCGCCACCAAGCCCTGCCTTACATGAATTTTTCGTCGCCCTATGTGGATCTGCCCGCCCGCCTGACCGTGGCGCAGAACCTGCGGGTCTATGCCATGTTGTACGGAGTCAGGCGCATCAAGGACCGCATCGCCGAATTGGCGGACGCCCTGGACATCGCCGGCCTGCTGGACCGGCCCTACGGCCAATTGTCGGCCGGACAAAAGACCCGCGTGGCGCTCGCCAAGGCCCTGATCAACGAGCCCAAGCTGTTGTTGCTGGACGAACCCACGGCATCTCTCGACCCCGATACGGGCGACTGGATCCGGCGCTACATTCAGGATTATCAGCGCGAGACCGGCGCCACCATCCTGCTGGCCTCCCACAACATGAGCGAAGTGGAACGGTTGTGTTCCGACGTGCTGATGATGCGGGCCGGCCGGATCGTCGATCAGGGCGCCCCGGCGGAACTGATCACCCGCTACGGCCGCGAAAATATGGAACAGGTCTTCCTCGACATCGCCCGCGGCAACGCGGACCACACGTTCGGCGACGGCACAACGAGTCCGGTCTCATGAAGTACGAACCACTGAACGCACCCGCACCGTCACCCCTGTTCCAACCCACCGTCACGGCGCGGCGGGCGGCCGCCATGATCCTGCGCTACACCTATCTGATGCGCACATCATGGCCGCGGATCATCGAACTGGCCTACTGGCCGACGGTGCAGATGATCATGTGGGGCTTCATGACCCAGTTCCTGGCCAATCAAACCAGTTACGTCGCCCAGGCGTTCGGCGTTCTGCTGTCGGCGGTGCTGTTGTGGGATGTTTTGTTCCGTGGTCAGCTCGGCGTTTCCCTGTCGTTCTTCGAGGAAATGTGGTCGCGCAATCTGGGCCACTTGTTCGTCAGCCCTTTGCGGCCGGGCGAACTGGTCTGCGCCATCACGGTCATGAGCTTCATCCGCACATTGATCGGGATCGTGCCGGCGTCCTTGCTGGCGATCTGGTTTTTCGGCTTTTCGGTTTACGAACTGGGCCTGTCGCTGGTGGTGTTCTTCCTATCGCTGCTGATGTTCGGCTGGGCCGTCGGCCTGATGGTATCGGGAATGGTGCTGCGCCTGGGATTGGGCGCGGAAAGCCTGGCCTGGGCCTGCATATTCGCGCTACTGCCCGTCAGCGGGGTGTATTATCCCATCGAGGTGCTGCCGGAGTGGCTGCTGCCCGTCGCCCACGCCATACCGTCGAGCCACGTTTTCGAAGGCATGCGGGCCATTCTGCAGGATGGCGTGGTTCCCTACGGACTTATGGCCAACGCACTGCTGCTGAACCTGGTGTACCTCGCCATTGGGGTCGGCATCTTCCTGTTCGCTTTTCATGTCGCCCGCAAACGCGGCCTGCTGCTGCAGGTCGGGGAATAGATTTGTTGATTGAACCGAGGCCGGCCCGCTCCGCGAAATCTATGCGGCGCGAACCTGCTCCAGGAATGTATCCACCTGGGTTTGCAGTTGCTCGGACTGCTGGCTGAGATCGCCTGCCGCCGTCAGCACGTCGCCGGCGGCGTTGCCCGTGTCCTGGGCGGCCTGAGTGACGCCGGAGATGTTGCTTGAGACTTCCTGGGTGCCGCGCGAGGCTTCCTGGACGTTGCGGCTGATCTCGCCGGTCGCCGCGCCCTGCTGCTCGACGGCCGAGGAAATCGACGCCGCGATCTCGTTGATCTTGCCGATGGTCCCGGTAATCCCCTTGATGGCACCCACGGCCTGCGTCGTTTCCTCCTGCATGGACGAGATCTGGTTGGCGATCTCCTCGGTAGCCCGCGCCGTTTGGGTCGCCAGGTTCTTGACCTCGGAGGCGACCACGGCGAAGCCCTTGCCGGCCTCGCCGGCGCGCGCCGCCTCGATGGTGGCGTTCAATGCCAGCAGGTTGGTCTGGGAGGCGATGTCGTTGATCAGTTCGACCACGTCGCCAATCTTCTGCGCCGCGTCGTTGAGGCCTTCGACGGACCGGTTGGTGCGTTCGGCTTCGGCACTGGCCTCACCGGCGATGCGGGCGCTGTCCGACACCTGCCGGCTGATTTCGGTGATGGACGACGACAGCTCCTCGGCAGCGGCGGCCACCGTTTGGACATTGGACGACGCCATTTCAGAGGCCGATGCAACGGCCGTTGCCTGGCGGGTGGACTCCTCCGCCGTCGAAGACATGCTTTGGGCGGAAGACTGCATCTGCGCCGCCGAAGACGAAACCGACTGAACCACGCCCTTGACGCTGGCCTCGAACTCGTTTGCCAGCATTTCCCGTGCCTGGCGACGGTCCTCGGATGCGCGGCGCTCGCTTTGCTCCTGTTCTTTCCGCATCTCCTCCATGCGGAGGGCGTTGTCCTTGAACACCTGCACGGTACCCGCCATGTCGCCGATTTCGTCCTTGCGGTCCTGTTCCGGTACGTCGACGGCCATGTCGCCGTCGGCCAGCGCCTGCATGGCCGTCGTCATCTTCTTGATCGGTTTGCTGAAGCTGGTGCCGAAGTATACGCCGGCCGCCAACACGATGGCGCCGGCGACGACCATGGCGATCAGCATATTCGTGACGATCTCGTCGACCGTCGCGTAGGCCTGGACTTCGGGTATGCGCACCAACACGGTCCAGCCCATGCCGGGGAAGTCCCCCGCGCCGGTGGACGCCGCGTAGCCCGACACCTGAACGATGCCCTTGCGTGCATGGGTCGCCGAAACGACGCCACGTTCGCCGGCGACACCGGCGACTGCCGCGCCGACACCCTTCTCGGCCAGGTTCAGGGCGCCGACGACTTCGAAGTTGCGTGTGTAGTCCGTGGTGCCCTGTACCGACGGGTCGTAGTCGACGATGACCTTACCGGTGGGATCGAGCACGGTCAGTTCCGCCGCCGCCATGCCGTTGGCGGCGAGTTGCGAATAGAAATCGGCAATCAGGCTTTCGACGGCGTTGAAATCCACGAAGTTGGCCCATACGGCGACAACGTCGCCGGCCTCGTCACGGACCGGCGCGGCGAACACCATACCGTAGCCGTCGGTCCCATAGAGCTTGGCGACGATCTCGCTCCTGGCCGGGCTTTCGACAACGGTCCCGGTCAGGCCGTTACCGCCTTCCAGGAATTTGCCGTCCAATGCCTTCTTCAACCACGGCGCATCCTTGAACGACGTGGCGTATACGGCTTCGTGATCGAGGGCCTCGCCTTGCGGCGTCATGCCGTTGGCGCCCAGGACCTTGCCGTTCGCATCCACCAGCACCATCAGGCGGTAACTCGCGTTGTTCCGCACATAGGCGTTCATGGCGATGTTGAGGGTATTACGCTCGTGATAGAAACCCCAATAGGTCGGATCGACCGCCGCACCGTTCAGGGCGAACGCCTGTGCGTCGCGATAGCGGGCGGCCAACTGCCGGTCCACGGTATCCGATAATTGCGCCGCATAGTTCGCGACCGCCCCATCCATTACGGCGGCCACCCGGTCTTTCTGCATCAAAAAGGCGGCAAATACGACCAGGGAGGAAACCAGGCCGAAAACCAACAACAAGCCGATGAGTTTGTTGCGTAGAGACAACGTCAAGCCGGACCTGGCACCGGCCGGGACGGTCCCGCCGGGGTCGTCTGAAATTGCGTCGGCCGGATTTTCGTCATCGATCGTCACGTCGTCTGTATTCCGATTTTTCTCTTCCATCTCGAAACTCGTCGGTTTGGTTCCGCTTGAACAACGGAACGCTACTTGTGGGTTGCTGGTCGGGAGGGGGTGCGTTATACTACTTTTAGTTGTAATCTGCGATAATCATATCCCTACGATGGTTAAGATGGCTTTAAGGCCGGTGGGACATGCCTGGTGTCTCGCCGGCCTTGAAACGTGGGACACTTAGAGCAATTCCTCTTTAGATGGAAACATTCTGACGGAGCGTATTGGCGCCAAGGCCAAGGCTGGCGGTGACGGCCATACCTGGCGGTATGGCCGAGACGGCAGCCGCCGGAT
>JANQFL010000019.1 GCA_028277845.1 Sneathiellales bacterium | reverse complement strand
CAGCACCTCGATGTCCGTGCCCATGAAACAGTGAAAGGCGTCTTCGGGCGTGCAGACGATCGGTTCGCCGCGCACGTTGAAGCTGGTGTTGACCACCACCGGACAGCCCGACAGGTCCTTGAACCGGCTGATCAGGGCGTGATAGCGCGGGTTGGTGTCCTTGTGCACGGTCTGCACCCGGGCCGAATAATCCACATGGGTCACGGCCGGAATGTCGGAGCGCACGATGTTCAGCTTGTCGATGCCGAAGAGCGCCTGCTCGTCATCGGTCATCGCCCGGCGGCGTTTTTCGATCACGTCGGCCACCAGCAGCATGTACGGGCTGTCGTAATCCAGTTCGAACCAGTCGGACACGTCCTCGCGCAGCACCGACGGTGCGAACGGACGGAAGGATTCCCGGTACTTGACCTTGAGATTGAGCACCTTCTGCATGGTTTCCGAACGCGGGTCCCCCAGGATCGAGCGCCCGCCCAGGGCGCGGGGGCCGAACTCCATGCGGCCGTTGAACCAGCCGATCGCCTTTTCCTCGTGCAGGGCCTTCGCCGTTTCCTCGATGACGGCGCCATCGTCGAGGGTCTCGAACACGGCGCCCGCCGCCGTCAAGCGGCGTTCGATGTCGTCCTGCGCGAACACCGGGCCGAGATAGGCGCCGCGCATGGCGTCGGCGGCGCCGTTGAGTTTGCGGGTATTGTCCTGGAACTGGTAATAGGCGTTCAGCGCGGCGCCGAGCGCACCACCCGCGTCCCCGGCGGCCGGCTGAATCCAGATATCCTTGAAGGCGCCGTCGCGCAGCACCTTGCCGTTGGCCACGCAGTTCAGGGCGACACCGCCGGCGAGGCACAGATTGGGAATGCCGGTCTCCTTGGCCAGCGACCGGGTCAGCCGCAGCACGACTTCCTCGACCACCGCCTGGATGGAGGCGGCGAGATCCATCTCGCGCTGGGTCAGGCGGTCCTCCGGTGTCCGTGCCGGCGCGCCGAACAGCTCGTCGAACTTGGCGTTGGTCATGGTCAGGCCGGTGCAGTAGTTGAAGTACGACTGGTCCAGCTTGAACGTGCCGTCGTCCTTGAGGTCCATCAGATTGTCGAGGATCAGGTCCTTGTATTTCGCATCGCCATAAGGCGCCAGGCCCATGACCTTGTATTCGCCGGAATTGACCTTGAAGCCGGTGTAGTAGGTGAACGCCGAATAGAGCAGTCCCACCGAATGGGGGAAGTGGATTTCCTTTTCGATGTTCAATGCGCTGCCCCGGCCGATGGCGGCCGACGTGGTGGTCCACTCGCCCACCCCGTCCATGGTCAGGACGACGGCTTCCTCGAACGGCGACGGAAAGTAGGCGCTGGCGGCATGGCTGAGGTGGTGTTCGCAAAACAGCAACCGGTTGGCCCAGTCGAAATCCTTGACCGATTTCTTCAGTTCCTTGCGCAGCAGATCCTTCTGGAACAGCTTTTCGCGCAGCCAAAGGGGCATCGCCATGCGGAACGACTGGAAGCCGCTCGGCGCAAACGCCAGATAGGTCTCGAGCAGGCGCTCGAACTTCAGGAACGGCTTGTCGTAGAAGGCGACATAGTCGACCGATTCCAGGCCACCGTCGACTTCGCTCAGGCAATACTCGACGGCATGGGCGGGGAAGGACGCGTCGTGCTTCTTGCGGGTGAAGCGCTCTTCCTGTGCCGCCGCGACGATTTCGCCATCATCGACGAGCGCCGCCGCGCTATCGTGATAATAGGCGGAAATTCCGAGTATGCGCACAAAGGCCCCCGATCAGAAAATCGTATAAATGAACGGTGCGACCGCGGAGCCCTGGGTGAACACGATCAGTCCGCCCAACATCGCCATCATGACGAAGATCGGAAGCAGCCAGAACTTCTTCCGCACGCGTAAAAACCGCCATAGTTCTGCTATGAAACTCATTGGTCCCGAATCCTCAGAATTGGTCTTTCATCGTTTCCGGCTTGGGTCCCGGCGGGTCGCGTACGATCCAGTACGAAGACGCATTGCTGTCCTTCAGCCGCAACGGATCCTTGCCGGCCAAGCGCAACATGAGGCCGATCGGTGTCATGACGATGAAGAACAGGATGGCCATGATGACCGGGTTCACGATCTTGCTCAAAAGCAAACCCAGCTTGGTCCACAGCCTGTTGAGCGGCGCAAGAACGGCGGGCGCGACGAAGGCCAGCAGCAGAAAAACCGCGGCGATCGCCAGCGACCACCAGCGCGGAGCCTCGCCCGACATCAACGGCCATAGGCCGACAATGACAAACACCACGCAGAACACAATGCCGAACGAGCGGTTGCTGCCGCCCTTGATCTCGTGTTCGCGGGATATCGCTTCGTGAAATCCGTTTTGCGACACAGTCATCCTCACAACTGCGGAGTACAAAATCTGTCACACGCCGCACCGGACGCGCGTTACCGAATATCCAGGCCCGTAAATCCCGTCGGGAATGGGCAACTCTCTGATTTGCCTGCTCAATCTATCCGGGCCAAGGTAAATTCAACATTAAAAAAGGCCCGCATTCCTGCGGGCCTCTTGTATCGTATTTACGCGGAACGGTTCAACCGCAACCGGCGAAGCCGTCGGCCTCCATCTTGGCCTCGTAGGGGCCGGCAATATCGGAGCCCGGCGTCAGGCCGCCCTTGGTGCCATCCCAATCGTCGGGTTTCACCTTGACGAGCCAGCCGGCGCCATAGGGCTCGGCGTTGGCCAGGGTCGGATCACCCGACAAAGCGTCATTGATTTCAATGACTTCGCCGCCGGACGCCAGTTTGGCCGGACCGACCCATTTACCCGATTCGATGGTGGCGCAGGATTTTCCCGGCTTGACCGTCTTGCCCACTTTCTTGGGCGTGTAGGCCACCAGCTGGCCGGCCATGGCCGAGGCCACCGCCGTCATGCCGATGGTCACCGTGCCGTCGCCGTTGTCCCGGTACCAGATGTTGTTCTCCACGTCGTAGAGCAAATCGTCCGGTAGTTCACATCCTCGTACGGTCGCCATTCCACACCCCTCGTAAGGTCTTTAGTTATTAACCGAATACATTAGCCACCCGCCGCGCGCAATGGCTTTGACGCGCAGCAGAACTCGCCCAGTTCCGCCTCCTGCAATTTGCCTGAAATGAACAGCAGCAAGTGACGGGCGATCATCGACGCCATGACGACACGTTTGCCCGCATCATCGTGGGTCGGGTCGAGCGAAATCAGATTGAAATAATAGACCAGCTCACGGCAGGTCTCGCGGCAAGCGTTGAAGCTCGGGTCGCCCTTGGCCGCCTGGCGGTGCAGGGCCAGCAGGCGAAAGCCTTCCTTCTTGTCGGCCGTCGGCTGCTTACCATGGGCGTCCAGCCAGGTCTCCAGGACCTGCTCACCGATGCTCAGCAGCACCGCGGCCGCATTGGCCGGATCGGCCTGGCCGCCGGCCAGTGCGTCGAGGTCGGCTTCCAGATCGGCGAAGCCGGTCATAACACACCCTTCTCTTTCAGCATCGGCACGGAATCGGAGACGTTCTCATGCACGCCCACCTTCTTCGGCTTCATGCCCATGGCCACGCCGAGCAACTGAGTGAAATACATGATCTTGACCGAGGTCTTGACGCCCAACGTCTTCTCGGCCCGCACCTGGTGCATCTCCAGGCCGGAGTGGCAGGTCGGGCATTCGGTGGCGATGACATCGGCACCCGAGGCCTCGGCCGCCTGCAGGATGTTGAGCACCAGCTTGGTCGACATGTCGGAGTCCGACAGGGTATGGGCACCGCCGCAGCACGCGGTCTTGAGCGGGAAGTCGACGTTCTCAGCGCCGGCGGCTTCGAGGATATCGTCCATGAAGTGGGGCTCGGACGTGGATTCCGTGTCCGGGCCCTGATCCTTCTCGGGGAAAATATGACGCGGCCGGGTGTACATGCAGCCGTAGTAGTTGGCGATCTTCAAACCGCTCAGCGAATTCTTCACCCGGTCACGGATGCCGTCCTCGCCGACGGTGTGCTTGATCCAGTCCAGTGCGTGGATGGTCTCGACGCCACCCGGTTCGTAGGAGCCGTGCCCGGCCTTGGCCGACAACCGGCCGTTGACCTCCTTGGACGCGTCGTCGTGCTCCAGGTCGTATTCGGCTTTCTTGAGGTTGTGATAACAGCCGTTGCACGGCGCCATCACCGTATCGAAGCCCTGATCCTGGGCCAACTGCATGTTGCGGGCCGACAGGTAGGTCTGCAGCTTGGGATCGATGTTCTTGACCTCCATGGCGCCGCAGCAGTTCCAGTTCTTGATCTCGTGCAGGTCGAGGCCCAGTTCCTTGCCCACCGCCTTGGTCGAGCGGTTGTAGGCATGGCCGGTGCCTTCCAGCGCGCAGCCGGGATAATAGGCAACCTTCTGATACTTGGCTTTCTTGTCCGACATCGGCGTCAGTCTCCGGCACCGCTGTTGAGGCCGAGCGCCTTGCGCTGGGCGGCCTTCTGTTCCTTGACGTATTCGTTGATCGCCGCCTTGGCGCCGCCCCAATTGCTGGTGCGCGGGCGGAACAGGAAGCCCAGTCCCATGGCGATGCCCATCTTGATCGGCAGCTTGCGGGCGATGCGCTTGCCCATCTCGATCAGCCATTCCTGCATTAGCGGCTGGCCGGTGCGGGCGAAGAAGCCGCGAATGACCCGGCTTTCCTCAATCTTGCCGGTTTCGAACACCTGGCTCGAAAACTCCTCGTCGAACTGCATCGACGGCGACGGTTCCGTATGGCCTTTCAGCTCCAGCCAGTGGGCGGTCGCCTTCATCACCGCCTCGGGCACCACGTCGCGCGGGCAGGCATAGGTGCATTTGTTGCACGACACGCACCGCCAGATGATGTCCTTGTCGCGCAGCAGTTCGTCTTCCATGCCCGTGCGGATCAGGTAGATCCAGTAGCGCGGGTTGAAGTCGGGATTGACGGCATGAACGGTGCACGAGTTGGTGCACGAGCCGCACTGCCAGCAGCGGTGGATGTTCTCGCCGCCCGGCAGGGCCGCGATCTCTTCTTCCATCTGCTCGTTGTAGTCGGTGATGACCCGCGACTCGATGAACGTGCTCCAGTGACCGGAGACGTCGACGCCTTCGATCTCCAGTTCCTCGTGACTGTGGAGATTCTCGGGCCGGATCAGAGACTTTTCATGTATCGGCATAAGGTCTCGATGATTTCAGGTCAGTTGAGCAGTTTCGGCGTCTCGACCACGTGGGCCGAACCGTCGATCAGTTTGAGCCGGGTGCGCCCGGTTTCGGAATCGATGCCGTCCAGCCCCAGCAGCCGCCGGGTATGCAGCATGGGGTCTTGCGGCGCCTGAAAGTCCGATCGCAGGAACTGGCCGCCCCGGTCGTTGATGTAACCGGCATAGATATGGGCGCATAGCAGGTCGATGTAGAGCGGTACGTCGCGGAAGACGCCGTTGTCGGACAGGAAACCGGTCAACTCGTCGCGCGAGGTCTTGTGGGTCAGGAAATCGTCGCCGGCGTCGATGGTCATAGCATCCACATTGTCGCCGTACCAAATCTCCCGCAGCGCGCCGGTGTTGGCCTTGGCGTCCCACATCCACCGGGTCATCAGCGGGTAATGATCGGGCGCGGTGAAGTGCAGCACCTCGGCCGCCAGATCGCGGGCGAAGCGGTGCTTCTTTTCGTCGGGAAAACACTTCAGGAACCGGGCGATGCGCTGATCGGCCGTCGACGTGTCGCTCCACCCTTTCAGCAACGCAACCAAGGCCTCGTGCATGCGGGCATACCCGAATTCACCGAGCCACGCCCCCACCCGGCGGCGCACCGGCGTGATGAAGGCACACAGGTCGTTGAATTCCGTCGAGGTCATGTCCTCGACCCGGCCCTTGCCGAGGACGTCCTGGAACAGCACGGCTTTCAGGGTCAGGGCACTGACATAACGTTCGATGCCGCCTTCCCGCTCCGCCGCGTCCAGCAGGCTTTCCAGGAAGAAGCGCAACTTGGGCCCCGACAGGTCGAGCACCGGCGCTGGCGTTTCCGCTACGCCCGTGTTTTTCGACGTGTTGCGCGCCCAGGGGAACATGGCTATTCGGCCGCCACCAGGCCGGGGCCTTGCGCTGCCGCCAGCGCGGCCATAGCCGCCGCCTGGCCCTGGGCGATGGAATCGTCAATGGTCTCGGGCCCGGTCGCGGCGCCGGCGACGAACACGCCCTGACGCGAGGTGCCGCACATGTCGCTGTACGACGAGCCTTTCTCGATATGGCCGTGCTTCTGCAGCCGGATCCCGAAGGTCGAGGCGATGGAGATGTTGTCGACGTTGGGGTCCATGCCGATGGCATGCACCACCATATCGAAGGGAATGGTGATCGGCCGTTTGACCAGCGTGTCCTCACCCTTGACGATCAGGCGCTGACCATCGGACGTCACCTCGGCGATGCGGGCCTTGATGTACTTGACCTTCCACTTCTCCTGGCTCTCCCAGTAGTAGGTATCCTCATAGAGGCCGAAGGTGCGGATATCCATGTAGTAGATGTAGACGTGGCACTTGGGCAGGTGCTCGCGGATTTCCATGGCGATGTTGGCCGACACGGTGCAGCAGATCTTGGAGCACCATTCGCGGCCGATCTGCCGGTCACGCGATCCGACGCACAGCAGGATCGCCACCCGTTCGGGCTCGCGGCCATTGGACGGGCACTTGACGCCGTCGCCCGACGACAACATCTGTTCCACCTGGGTGGTGGTCACCACGTCGGGATAGGTGCCGAAGCCCCACTCCGGTTTGTTGACCGAATCGAAGTGGGTGAAACCGGTGGCGAGCACGGCCGACGCCGCCTCCACCGCCGAACCGTCGCCCAGCTTGGCGGTGAACTGCCCGGCATCGCCGTCGAAGGCCTCCACCGTCTGGCCGGCGCGGACGTCGATCAGGTCGTTGTCCATCACCCGCTGCACCATGCCGCCGATGACGTCCTTGGCCCACAGGCCCGACGGCACCAGCTTGGCGTAGCCGGATTGTATGGGCGCGCCGCCGAGGTCCTGCTCCTTCTCGACCAGCACGACGCGTTGGCCCACCGAAGCAAGACTTTGGGCAGCGGAAAGGCCGGCGGGTCCGCCGCCGACGACGAGTACGGGTTTGCTCATTGTTGGAATCCGGGTCCGGATGTGATCATCAGTTTGGGATCGTAAAGGGTCTCGACCTTGCCGGCCTCGACGTCCTTCAGGTAACTCTCGAACTCGGCCTTCGCCTTGTCCCAATCGATACCGATCTTGCCCATCAGGTCCTGCACCGGCGACGCGTGCCAGTGCAGCTGGGCGATCTTGAACGGATGGGCGCCGCAGGCGATGGCGGCGAACTGGCAGTCGGCCATGACGGCCAGTTCGTAGTTCTTGCCGGCCGCCTTGCCGATCCACTGGTTCTTGTCCAGCGTCGTGATGCAGCCGGTGTCGTGGCCGATCATGACGTCGGCCTGGGCTTCCTCGACGGCGACCTTGATCTTGCGGTCCATGGAAAACGAGCGGGTGAATTCGCGTTCGGAAATGATGTGGCGGAAGCCGAAACCACAACAGTCGTACCAGGTGCGGTAGTCGATGACCTGGGCACCGAGGGCATCCATGACACTGGTCGACACCGCGACCCGGTTACCGCCGAGCACGTCGTCGTCATAAACCGCGTCTTCCGGCACCATCTTGTAAACGTGACAGGCCGGGTGGATGGTCGCGCGCACACCGGACACGTCGATCTGCTGCATGTCTTTGATGCGGTCGCGCACCACGTGCAGCCATTCGGAATAGTGCACGATTTCTTCCGGAATCAGCAGCTTGCCGTCGATCAGCCGGCCGAGCTTGCCGAGGATTTTCTTGACCCGCTCGCGCAGTTCGGCGGAGTGCAACAGATAGCCGCGGATTTCCTTGTAGTTTCCGAACGACGTGCCGCAGTGGACCAGCGGGTAGAAATAGTTTTCCGGCAGGCCGCGGGCCTTGGCCGAAACGTAGGCCTGGTGGAAGTTGCGCAGGAACACCGCAGCCAGGCTTTCCACATTGCCGATACCCGAGCCGTGATAATTCCAGGCCGTGCACGAGGTCTGGTCGGTTTCGTCCAGATAGCTGAGGTTCATCTGGTTCATCAGCCACAAAACCGAAGACGGATAACCCGGAATGTTGCCGCACTGGCCGCAGGACTTGTGATGCCACAGCCGGTTGGTCGGCACCTTCTTGTCCCAGCCATAAAGCGTCTTGACCATGACCGGCTCGTGTTCGTCGGTAACGCGCTGGACGACGATCTCGCCATCCTTTTCCAACTCCCACATGATGTCGCGAACGTCGTCGACCCGTTCCTTGTTGGTCAGCATGGCGCGCTTGTCGACCTTGGTCTCGACCCACGCCGTCGCCAACTGAGCCTGCTCCGGACTCAGATTGCTGTCACGCCACTCGTTGCCGTGACCGGTGAAGCGTTCACCGGGAACGTTGTTGCCGGAGTCGCCGGAACCGTTCGATGAGGTTGCCATCATTGTCTCCTTTGCGCGGAATGTGCGCGACGATCAATCGTCGTCTTCTTCTTCCTGCTCTTCTTCCCACTCTTCCAGTTCTTCGCGTTTCTCGTCGATAATGTCTTCGATCACGTCGAACAAGTTTTCGTCCATGGTTTCAAGCTGGTCGAGCACACCGGTTTCTTCCCAAATGGTGTAGAGCTCGACCGAGGTTTTCAGATTGACCTCCCAGGCCGTGTCCATGGTGTTCATGGTGGGCATGGGGATCGCCTTGCGCAGCAGCGGCAGCGGCGCGTCGACACGGGAAATGTTGGGGCCCCAGTCGGGGAAATGGTCGGGGGTGATCATGTTGGGCGCCAACTGGTTGCCGGTGGTGATCAGCTTCAACATCACCCGGCTGAATGGCCGCAGCACTTCCTTGGCCGATTCCATGCCGTGCTTGATGGCCGTTTCGCGCATGATCATGACCAGGCCGCCCGGCGAATTGCCGAACGGACAGCGGGCCGCGCAGGTATAGCACTGGGCGCAGGCCCAGATCTTTTCCTGCATGGCGTCGTAGATACCTTCCAGGTTTTCCGTCCACAACAACTGCACGATCTCGCGCGGGCTGAAATCGTAATAGTGCGCCGCCGGGCAGGTCGCCGTGCAGATACCGCAGTTCAGGCAGCCGTTCAGTTCGTGGTCGAAGCGGATGTCCTTCTGGATATCCTCGAACACCTCTTCCAGCGTTTCGTAATCGACCACCGGCGACTCGGAAACCGGGTCACCGATATATTCCTGAACGCGCGTGCTGTCTGCGTGATTCATGTCAGTCCGTTCGTGGCGACGGTTAATAGGTCAGAACGCGGACGTCGTCGTCTTCCATCACCTGTTCGATCAGGTAGGCCCCGCCGACAATGCCTTCGCACTCGGGGATCAGGTCTTCCTTGGTCATGTCGAACAGATCGAGGTTGGGCGAACAGCAAAAGAACTTCACGCCGGCTTCGTGGGCATCCTTGATGAAGTCGTGGACCGATTTGGGCGAGCCTTCCTTGACGAAGAGCGATTCGGCGAATCCCTTCTTCATCAGCTTGCCGGCCGTCGCCGTACAAATCACCTCGACTTCATAGTCCATGGCCGCGGCAACGGTTGCCTGGAAGAAAGGCGCACCCAACTCCTCGCCGTTTCTCGGGTCCGTGTTGACCATGATGATGACCAGCTTTTCAGCCATGCCGTCGTTCCTCCCTGTCGCACAAAAACAATACCGCCGCTGCAATATATTCGGCAAGTAAAATATTAGAAACTTCTAATTTAATAATGCGTGGCAGAAACGGAAGGGGATAATTACGGATCCTTGTCCGCGCATCCGGTGAACGTCACCGCGACAAAACACTACCTATTTTTGCGTACCTATTTTATCCAACTACCAAGGGTTGAATTCAACCTCCCCAGCTCCCATATATAGTTCGTACGCAAATGAAATCTCGATATTCAGTAGGAGATGCCCACAACATACGGAGGACTCATGACTCGGAAGTATTTTGCCGCGATTGGCGCTTTGACACTCCTCGCCGCCTGCACGGCCACGACCCAGGGGTATTCGTTTCTCAAGACCGAAAATGCGAACCGTGACTACAGGCGCATGACCATCCACATGAACGATGGTGCAAAGCCGGTGGTCTATCTCAAGACATTCGACCACGGCGGCAAACTGGGACTTTGCGGCTACTACACGGAGATCACCGGCACCGATGAAACGTTTTTCTGTTCCTGGTTGAAACAGGCGGCACACGTCGAGATCAAGGGTCAGAAAATCACGTCGGCCGGATTTCTCATCTACTCCGACGAGGACAAAGGCCCATACAGCGGACGCGCCTTCTGCGTCACGACAAACGTTCCTTACTCCGTCGACCTGGCCTACTCACGTCCCGCCATTAGAGGTTTTGCCGTCGACGTCGAAGATGACGACTGCTGATCTACCCGGCACCCGCCGCTAGTTCGGCGCCTTCAGTCTCACCATTTCACCGATTACGGATTTCAGGTCCTCCGCGTCCGTTACCGGCAAGGAGCACAAACTGCCGCGGCAGACATATGCCGTGGCGCGACCGTCGATTTGGTCTTTGAAGCGGGCCGGGTGGCCTTCGGGCAATTCGGTTCCGGGGGCGATGACTTGAAGAACGCGTCCCGGAACAGGTGCTTGCCAAACAGCGTTGACCAGGCCGTCCGCCGATGTCTCGCCGCGTCGCCCGATCAAAACGATTTGCACGGCGGCCAAAAGTGTATCGAAACCGCTCAGGATCGACGCGTAAGGAAACGGGTCGGCCGCGGCGGCAGCCGCGACAGACCGGGCCGCCCTTTCCGCCCGTGCCGCCAAAGCCGGGTCGCCATCCAGATAAAAAAGCCTCGACAGCCCCTCGACGAAAAGACCGGTACCGGACGGTATTTCGCCATCCAGGTCGGCGGGCACCGGGAACGGGGCATCGGTCCAAGGCGGTGTCATGGCAAAACCACCGGTATCCGCATGACCGAACCGCGCCATGGCGGCAACCGCCAATTGCTTCGACACGGCACGGAACCGGGGCTCGCCCGTCACTTCGAACAACGTCAAGGCGGCCCGCAACAAGGCGCCGTAATCTCCAAGGAAATGCATGCCGTTAGTGCTTTCGCCGACGATGTGCCGCACCGCCCCGGGATCGGCTCCGGGAGGCAGGATCCGGTTGAATGCCGCCCTGGCGGCCTCCACCCATTCGGGCCGCCCGAACGTTGCTCCCGCCTCGGCCAAGGCGGCGGCAGTCAGCGCATTCCAGTCCGTTACCAACTTGTCGTCCCGGCCGGGCGACTCGCGCTTGGCGCGGGCCCTTGCCAATTGGCCCACCGACCACGTCAGTTGACGGCGAACCTCATCCGTTGACGTTCCGTCCATTTCCGCAAGCGATTCCAGCGACTGACCGGTCCGGTACAGCACGCCGTCCTCGTCTTCATCGTCCAAGGCATGCAAAGCGAATGCGTTGAGGAAAAGCTCGCCGTGTGGTGCCAGTTCCGAAGCCAGTTGCTCGAGCGTCCAGCGATAACTGGCCCCTTCCCGGCCGCCCGTGTCGGCATCCAGACTGGCGGCGAATCCACCCGTTTCGAGCTGCATGACGGTGGTTAGAAAATGAGCGGTCCGCAAAACGGCTTGCCGAAATTCCTCATCGCGCGTTTGCCGCCAGGCCATGGTCAGCAGGCGGATCATGCCGGCGCTGGTGTGCAGCATTTTCTCGAAATGGGGATGACGCCAGGCGGGATCGACCGCGTAACGGAAAAAGCCGCCGCCGACATGATCGTAAATGCCGCCACGGATCATTGCCCGCAGCGTCACCAGCGACGCCTCGCGCATGCCTTCGTGGTCGGTTGCGACCGCGCGGCGCCAGAGAAACTCCAACTGCGGCAGATTGGGATGCCGCGACCCGCTGCCGAAACCACCGTCGAAAACGTCGACCTGATCCGTCAAGGCGTGTGCCGCGCTGTCCAACAAGGCACCGTTGAGCGTGCCGGCGCTTGCCTGGCCGCGCGCAACAATGCCGGCAACATCCTTCGACACCGCGGCGACGGCTCCGCGTTCGGACGACCAGGCATGCGAGACCTTGGCAAGAACATCCCGGAACGCCGGCATGCCCAGTTTGGCTTCGCCCGGAAAATAGGACCCGGCGAAGAACGGACGCCCCTTGTGATCGAGGAACACGTTCAACGGCCAGCCCGTCTGCGCCCCCAACCGCGCCGCCGCGATCTGATAGGATTGATCGAGGTCCGGCCGTTCCTCCCGGTCGACAATCACGGGCACGAAGCCTTCGTTGATCAGTTTCGCCGTCGCCGGATCCCGGAAGCTCTCCTTCTGCATCACGTGGCACCAATGGCAGGAGAAGAAACCGATGGTCAGGAATACCGGTTTGCCGGTGTGTTTCGCCTCATCCAATACATCCTGGCTCCACACGCGCCACCTGACGGGATCGTCGGCATGCATACGGATATAGGCGCTGCCCGATAGTGCCAGCGGCTCGGACGCCAGGGCGGCGAATGGCATGAAACATGCCAGCAGAAACCCGGTAAACAGTTTAAGCGGCTTGACGCGGCCGAGTGCTCTAACGCCGTTGGATCGGAATAACCGTCCGCCGTTTCTTTTCCTTTTCGTCATAGGGCCGCATGAGTCCGGTGACCTGAATGATGCCGACCATCAACTGGCTCAGGACCGCCGCGCCGTCGTGCTGCATGGCGCGTACCTGTTCGAGAACCGGGAGCGGATCGTCGGGCCCATCTTCGCACTCGAGTATCAAATCTTCAAACATGGCGGCCTTGAATCCGGGATGACCGGTAAAGCCCAAAGAGTTGTCGCCGACGCGGAATATGGCCGGATCGCCGCCGTTGTCATCCTCGGCTAAAACGAAGGCGTCATCGGGCAGGCGGCACCGGTCACGCATGAAGACGGCATGTGGCATCCGTTCAGGCATGTGTCCGTTCATGGCCTCGGCGTCCAGGCGATGGCAATGCCCGGCGGTGAAGCGCATCGGCGCCGGTTCGGTTTCGCCGCCGGCGGCCAGGCAAAGAATTTGCGCGCCGAGACCTATGGCGACGACCGGTTTACCGCGATTGAGGAAATCCCGCGTCAGCCGGACCTCCCTGTCCAGACCGGGCATCGCGTGCGCACCCGTGCTGCCCCACGTACCACCACCCAGCAGGATCAGGCCGTCCGCCAACGCGGCGGTCCCCGGCATATCGGATCCGGCGAACGGACGGACGTAGCGAAACGCGATGCCGCGCCCTTCCAGGTGGTCTTCCATCAGACCCAGAAACTCGGATTCGGTGTGCTGGATCACCAGCAGTGTGCGCATGTCCATGGCGGCAATATTTGTCGTTTCTTGCGCGGGGACAAGCCCCCGGCCCGGCATGCGCAGGTCGTCAAAAACAAGACCTTACGCTTGTTGAGGATATTTAAGTTGTTAATATCGTGGACTTTTTCGGCATCCAGCATCAAAATTCGCTTACTTTGTTGCGCCGTACCTTTGATTTTTATAATATTAGAAAAAACTAATCCGCAACATCGTGATTTGCGTAACGACAAGGGGAGGAACAGCGATCATGAATAGGGGCCGAATCCTAGGTCTCGCCACGGCGTTGGTATTTGCGTCCGGGGCAGCACTCGCAGACGGTGTCAAAGACGTCAGCACGACCTACAAAGTCGTCGACGACACCATTCCACAATCCTTGACCGGAAAGCCTGGCGATCCGGTCAAAGGGCGCAAGATCGCCATCAACCGCAAAAAGGGCAATTGCCTGGCCTGCCACCAGATGCCGATCCCCGAACAGCCTTTCCATGGTGAAATTTCGCCGGACCTGTCGGGTGTGGCCGAACGCTACACCGCGGCGGAAATCCGGATGCGCATTGTGGACCCCAAGGTCTTGAACGAAGACACCATCATGCCCTCGTTCTACCGCAACAACGGCTTCCACCGGGTACTCAAGAAATTCCAGGGCAAGACCATGTTGAGCGCCCAGGAGGTCGAGGACGTATTGGCGTATCTGATGACCTTGAAGGACGAATAACCCGCCGGTAACCGGCACAAGACCGATTAAGATTAGGAGACGACCCATGAAAGCACGGGATCACGACGGGCTCAGCCGCCGCGGTTTCCTCGCTGCGGCGGGTGGCGGCGCGGTACTGGCCGCGACGATCACCATCGTGCCGCTGGATGCCAACGCCGACGTAGCCTCAACCAAAAAAGCCGTCGCCGCGATTACCGGCGGCAAGGAAACCAAATCCGGCCGGATCAAGATCAAGGCGCCGCAAATCGCCGAAAACGGCCGCGTCGTACCACTGACCATGTCGGTCGAGAGCCCGATGACGGACAGCGACTACGTCAAGTCGCTGCATGTCTTCGTGCAGAACAATCCCAACCCGGATGTGGCGTCCTTCCACTTCACGCCGGATTGCGGCGCGGCCCACGTATCGTTCCGCTGCCGCATGGGACAGACCTCGCCGGTCATCGCCTTGGCCGAAATGAGCGACGGCACGTTCTATCAGACCGACGTCAACGTCAAAGTGACCATCGGCGGCTGCGGCGGCTGAGGCAGGAGTTCAGGAACATGGCAAAAGCACGTTTGAAAGTCCCGAAAAAAGCCAAAAAGGGCGATATCATCACCGTCAAGAGCCTGATCTCCCACCCCATGGAGACCGGCCAGCGCAAGGACAAGAAGGGCAACAAGATCCCGCGCAAGATCATCAACAACGTGGTCTGCAACTACAACGGCAAGAAGGTTCTCGAATCCAATTGGGCGCCGGCGATTTCGGCCAACCCGTATTTGGCCTTCAATCTGCGGGCCAGCGAATCGGGCACGGTCGAGGTGATCTGGACCGACGACGATGGAAGCAAGACAACCCAATCCGCCAAAATCACCGTCAGCTGACCCGCTCAGCGCCATCGGTGAAGACAGGGAGGGAAACGCAAAAATGAAAAAAGCACGGTTGATCGGCGCCGCCATTGTGGGTTTCGGGATGACTCTCACAGCCGCGGCGTACGCCGAAGACGAAGTCCGCTCGGGCTATTACTGGGCGACCGAAGAAACCAAGGCCATGCAGGACGACGATTTCGCCAACCCGGGTTTCATCTGGGTCGAAAGCGGCAGCGAACACTGGACCAAGGTCGAGGGCGACGCCGGCAAGGCCTGTCAGAGCTGCCACGAGAACGCCGAGAAATCCATGGTCGGCGTGGCCAACAAATATCCCAAATACCGCGAGGACATGGGCAAGCTGCAGAACGTCGAGCAGCGCATCAACGAATGCCGCACCAAGTTCATGAAGGCCAAGGCGTTCAAATGGGAAAGCGAGCCGATGCTGGCGCTGACGACCTATGTGCGCCATCAGTCCAAAGGATTGCCCGTCGAGGTCGATATCGACGGCCCGGCGCGCAAGTTTTATGAGGCGGGCAAGGCATTTTACAACGAGCGCCGCGGCCAGCTCGACATGGCGTGCAAACACTGCCACCAGGACAATGCCGGCGGCATCCTGCGCGCCAACGTGCTGACCCAGGGACAGAGCAACGGCTTCCCGACCTACCGCCTGAAATGGAACAAGATCGGATCGCTGCATCGCCGTTTCCGCGGCTGCAACAAGCAGGTGCGGTCGAAGCCCTTCGCTTATGGCGCCGACGAATACGTCAATCTTGAGCTGTTCCTGAACCATCGTGGAACCGGGCTGAAGATCGAGACGCCTGCCGTCCGTAACTGAGCGTTTCGGACCATCACAGTATCGGGGGGATGGTCGGCGACCATCCCCCCATTTGTTTGACAGTCATTGATGCCCGGCCCAAGGCATCAGCCGAGTCCCTCGCCCGAATTGGAGGAATACAGCCGTGTTGACCCGCCGAGATTTCCTACAAGTCGCCGCCGCCACGGCCGCCATGACCGGTCTGCCCGGCCGCGTCGGCCATGCCGCGGCCAACCAGGCTATTACGCAGGATACGTTGCTGGAGTTCGATTCGGTCGGCCAGGTCACGCTGCTCAACTTCACGGACTGCCACGCCCAGTTGGTACCGCTCTTTTTCCGCGAACCCTCGGTCAATATCGGCGTCGGCGAGGTGCACGGCCTGCCGCCGCACCTGACCGGCAAGGCGGCGCTGGATCTCTATGGCCTCAAGGCCGGCTCTGCAGAAGCCTATGCCTTCACCTCGACCGATTTCACCAGCCTGGCCAAGACCTACGGCCGCATCGGCGGCATGGACCGCATGGCGACCCTGGTCAAGGCCATCCGGGCGGAACGGCCGACCCAGACCCTGCTGCTGGACGGCGGCGACACCTGGCAAGGCTCCTTCACCTCCCTCGCCACCCAGGGCGAGGACATGGTGCGGGTGATGAACAAGCTGGGCGTCGACGTGATGACGGCCCACTGGGAATTCACCTACGGCAGCCAGCGGGTCGAGGATCTGGTCGGCAAGCTGGACTTCCCCTTCCTGGCCGGCAATGTGCAGGACACGGAATGGGAAGACGACGTCTTCCTGGCGACCCGGACCTTCGAGCGTGGCGGCGTCAACATCGCCGTCATCGGCCAGGCCTTCCCTTACACGCCGATCGCCAATCCGCGCTACAAGATCCCGACCTGGTCGTTCGGCATCAAGGAAGACAAGCTGCGCGAGCGTATCGAGGCGGCCCGCGACAACGGCGCCGACCTGGTCGTGGTGCTGAGCCACAACGGCTTCGACGTCGACCGCAAGCTGGCCTCGCGGGTCGACGGCATCGACGTGCTGTTGACCGGCCACACCCACGACGCCGTGCCGTCGGTGGTCAAAATCAACGATACGCTGATGATCTCGACGGGCAGCCACGGCAAGTTCCTCGGCCGGCTCGATCTGGACGTGCAAAACAAGAAGGTCGCCGATTACCGCTTCAAACTGATCCCGGTCTTCGCCGACATCATCCAACCCGACCCGGACATGGCGTCGCTGATCGGCGAAATCCGCGCGCCGCACAAGGCGGAATTGGACCGGGTGCTGGGACGGACCGAATCGCTGCTCTACCGGCGCGGCAATTTCAACGGCACCTTCGACGACCTGATCTGCGACGCCCTGCTGCAGGAGCGCGACGCCCAGATCGCCCTGTCGCCCGGCTTCCGCTGGGGTGCTTCGCTGCTGCCGGGGCAGGACATCACGGTAGACGACGTCTATACCCAGACCGCCATCACCTACCCCAACGCCTACCGCAGCGAGATGACCGGCGAATTCATCAAGACCATCCTGGAAGATGTGGCCGACAACATCTTCAATCCCGACCCCTACTACCAGCAGGGCGGCGACATGGTACGCACGGGCGGGCTCAGCTACACCATCGATATTCACAAGCCGATCGGCGAGCGCATATCCGACATGACACTCACGGCGAGTGGCGAGCGGATCGATCCGAAAAAGACCTATGTGGTTTCCGGCTGGGCGTCGGTCAACGAAGGCGCCGAGGGCCCGCCGATTTACGAACTTGTGAGTGGCTATATCGAGAAAAAGAAGCTAATTCGGGTCAAGCCCAACCGGGATATCAAGATTGTAGGAGCGTGACGCCGGATGACGGTCGGCATTTTGGCCGGGCCCGGCCCGGCGCGACGAGGAACAGCGTAAATGGACGGATTCGACGTATCCTATGCCGCGGCGGCAGGGGCCGGTGTGGTGAGTTTTCTCAGCCCCTGCGTACTACCCCTGGTGCCGGCCTATCTGTGTTACATCGCCGGCACGTCGATGGAGGACCTGACCCACGAAGACGGCATCGACTCCGGGCTGGCGCGCAAGATCGCCATCTCCGCCCTCGCCTTCGTTCTCGGCTTCTCCACCGTCTTCGTCATCATGGGCGCCTCGGCCAGCGCCATCAACCGGCTGATCTTCGATCACCTGGAAATCATTTCCTACATCGCCGGCACCGTCATCATCGTCTTCGGCCTGCATTACATGGGGGCGTTCAAGATCGCCTTTCTGTACCGCGAGGCCCGGTTCAATCCCAACAAGACGCCCGCCGGTCTCATCGGCGCCTATGTCCTGGGCCTGGCCTTCGCCTTCGGCTGGACACCCTGCGTCGGCCCGATCCTGTCGACCATCCTCGCCCTGGCGGCGGGGCAGGATTCCATGGGCTACGGCGTGTCGCTGTTGTCGACCTACGCCGCCGGGCTGGGCATTCCGTTCATGGCCGCGGCATTGGCCGTCAAGCCGTTCATGGGTTTCCTCGGCCGTTTCCGCCGCCATTTGCACAAGGTGGAAATCGCCGCCGGCGGACTGCTGGTCATCACCGGCGTCATGATCATCACCGGTTCATTGGGCGAGATGGCTTATTGGATCCTGGAAGCGTTCCCGATCCTGGGCGAAATCGGCTGACACAGCGGACGGCGGCAAGCACCACCGTCCGCTTCGATTTCCCCTTTAGGGCCGGATGTAGGCGTAGCCCTGCTGCTGCAGTTCCATGATACGCGTAACGCCGGCGGGCACCACCGTCACGCCGTCGATCAATGTCGGCATCTTTCCTGATTTCTTGGACATCTTCTTCATGGTGTTGCCGCAGGCGCTGAACGTAATGTCCTGCAGTGCCAGGCTGGAAACCCGGTCCTTTTGTTTTGAACCGGCGGTCAGCAGCGACAATCCGGGTCCGTACGCGACTATCTCCACCTCGACATTGTCCATGCCCAGCGATTTCTGAACGTTGACGGCATTGTTCAGGGCGATCGCCTGGGTGCGGGCGTCATCGGTGCTGACCTGGATGACCAGCTTGTGTGTCTTGTCGTCCATACTGTCGGCTTGGGCCGTGCCGGCCGCTCCGGCAAACGCCAAGGCCAGCACCATCAACCATGCAAGTGAAATGTTACGCATAACGCGTCCTCCCTTGTTGCCCCCTTTGTTTGTGAGCCGGCTCATGGTGTCGATAGGCCGGCGCCTCCGGATACCGGGTTATTCTTTTTCCCAGAGGATGACTTCCTTGCCTTGCTCGCGCATGTGTTCGGCCTTGGCCTGCAGCCAGCGCTGGAAGGATTCCTTGTCGTAGCCCTTTTCGCGGACATATTCGAACATGCCGCGGAAATGGAACGGCTTGAAGTAGCCGGGCATGCGGAACACTTCCTCGCCCGCGCCGTCGACGAAGACGATGGTCGGCGTGAACGACACCCGCTGCTTGCGGGCGAGTTTCTTTTCGACCACCGACTCGCCGTCAAAGTCGGTCACTTCACGGTCGCCCCACAGGTTGAGCTGCAGAATGTCGAAGTTCTCGCGGATGTAGGAGACGATTTCGGGTTGGGCGAAGTTGACCCGGTGCATCTCGCGGCAATAGGGACAGCCGCGCTGCTCCCATAGGATCGCCAGCAGCTTGCCTTCTTCCTTAGCCTCGGCCAGATCTTCCGACAGCTCCAGGAACGAATTCGACTTGAACCAGGGCTGGGTGAAAAGCCCATCGTCCGAACGGGCCAGTTCCGCTTCGGATGCGTGGGCTAACCCGGCCAGTCCCAATCCGAACGTGGCTGCCAGCACTGCGATGAAAGTACGCCTGATCATGGGGTCCTCCCCTCCACGGTCTGCTGCTTATCGCGCTTTATATTAGCTTACACGAATACTCGGGTTTGGGGCCAGAGCAGATCACGGAGTTGTGTGAGACACGATTTAGCAGCGGTCGGCCAAAAAGAAAGGGGCCGCCGAAGCGGCCCCTTCCGGGACTTGTGAACCGGTATGGTCGGTTATCTTTCATCGTACCGCCTTGCAGCAATGCGAGACGCGACACCACAAACGTTAGTCATCATCCATCAGCACCCAGATTTGCTGCATGGGGATTTCCGTCTGAATCTCTTTCGCGAGTTTCCCATAGACATCGTGAATAGCGCTAACCAGATTTTCGGCGTTCCAAAGCCGGATTCGGAAAAAATCTCGTCTTGCCTCTTCCTCAACCGTTCCCTTGAAACCTCCCCAAGACACAAAAAGCCCATGAATAGCACCAAACTTCTGCATCACACCTTTCAACTCATCATAATCCTTGGAGCTGATCGCAGTATCGCTGGACTTGACTTGAACACATAGACGGGGTTCATCGAATCCCATTGGACCACGACCAGCTAGAATATCCGCTCCACCGTCTGCACCTTTGCGCTTGTTGACCCGGACTTCGAAGCCTTGCGCTCTGAGTACTTCGGCGACAAGGCCCTCCATCCGATGGCCTTTGAACTTTCGACCGATAAAGTCACTGATCTGCTGCCGCGCAATCTGCTCCAAATCTATCGATGCGTCATCCTCATCATCAGGAACAGGCACATTAGTCACGTTCGGCATTTTGTTGCCAGCAATCACCGCATTGATCCGTTGTTCGGCGTCGTTCTTGATTACGCGAAATACGGTCAATGCAGAGCCGAAGGAGTACAGAATATCTTGGTCAAAGGCGCTTCTAGGAATGGGTTCGCCAATCCATTCAATGCGGCGACTATGGCGGGCATCTTCTGGGTTTTCGGTAATATACTCATACTCTCCAGCCACTTTACCGAACGCTATGGCCGGGCGCGTTTTCAGCGGCAAAGCGAACAGGTCACCGATTTCGAGAGATTTAAGGAAATTGTAGACCTGTCCGGCATGATTTCGAACGGTACCCGGCTTCATGTCGGGGTAAGCGACTTCCAGAAGATCCTGTATTTCTTCCTTGGTTTTAATTCTCGATAAATCCTCAAGCTCTCCCCAACCGATAAAAGCTCGCCCTTCTTCAAGAGCCTGGTTTTCACGCTCTCCATATTTCCCGGCTCTGGCTACCCATACAGTCATCCATCTATTCTCCCCTGCCCCTTCGGCTGTTGTTGTTCATTTACCCACTTCTCAACCTCGCCACGCATAAACCGCCAAGACCTTCCCACCCTGAAGCCGGGAAATTTATCCTCTGAGGTAAAGCGGCAGGACGTTTTCTCGTTGATCTTGAGGTATTTGGCGACTTATTTCATCGTCATGATTTCGGAGTTCGTTGACCTTCCAACCCACAGAACCAGTGACACTATAGAAACATATGGAGAAGTGGGCATTTATTAGTGCGAGAATGTTTCGCCGTACTTTCTACTGGTACATAAAGTCGCGTGTGATCGGAATCAGGTCTCGCTTTGCCCCATCCGACGAATTCGGCACATCCTTCTGTTACAACCCGGCCTTTGCATATCGAACCAAACTTGCCTCTACCCGACGCCTCAACACCCAAAAAAGAAAGGGGCCGCCGAAGCGGCCCCTTCCGGGACTTGTGAACCGGTGTGGTCGGCTGATTTACATCATGCCGCCCATACCGCCCATGCCGCCCATGTCGGGCATGGCCGGGGCGCCGCCCTTGTCCTTCTCGGGCGCATCGGCGACCATCGCTTCCGTGGTGATCAGCAGGCCTGCGACGCTGACGGCGTCCTGCAGGGCGGTGCGCACCACCTTGGCGGGATCGATGATACCGGCCTTCATCATGTTCTCGTACTTCTCCGCCTGGGCGTTGAAGCCGAAGTTGTTGTCCTTCTGCTCCAGGAGCTTGCCGGCAACCACGGCACCGTCGACGCCGGCGTTCTCGGCGATCTGGCGCACCGGCGCCTGCAGGGCGCGGCGGACGATCTCGACGCCGACCTTCTGGTCGTCGTTTTCCGGCTGGACCTTGTTCAGCGCCTTGGTGGCGTACAGCAGAGCCGTACCACCGCCCGGCACGATGCCTTCTTCCACCGCGGCGCGGGTGGCGTTCATGGCATCTTCGACGCGGTCTTTGCGCTCTTTCACTTCCACCTCGGTGGCACCGCCGACCTTGAGGACGGCAACGCCGCCGGCCAGCTTGGCCAGGCGTTCCTGCAGCTTCTCGCGGTCGTAGTCCGAGGAGGTTTCCTCGATCTGCGCCCGGATCTGACCGCAACGGCCCTGGATGTCCTTCTTCTTGCCGGCACCGCCGACGATGGTGGACTCTTCCTTGGTGATGCTGACGCGCTTGGCGCGGCCCAGCATGTCCAGCGTGACGCTTTCCAGCTTGATGCCGAGGTCTTCCGAGACAACCTGACCGCCGGTCAGGATGGCGATGTCTTCCAGCATGGCCTTGCGGCGGTCACCGAAGCCCGGCGCCTTGACGGCGGCGATCTTCAGGCCACCGCGCAGCTTGTTGACCACCAGGGTGGCCAGGGCTTCGCCTTCGACGTCCTCGGCGATGATCAGCAGCGGACGGCCGGACTGCACGACGGCTTCCAGCAGCGGCAGCATGGACTGCAGGTTGGAGAGCTTCTTCTCGTGCAGCAGGATGTAGGGATCGTCCATCTCCGTCACCATCTTTTCGGCGTTGGTGATGAAGTACGGCGACAGATAACCGCGGTCGAACTGCATGCCTTCGACGACGTCCAGTTCGGTATCCAGGCTCTTGGCCTCTTCCACCGTGATGACGCCTTCCTTGCCGACACGCTCCATGGCCTCGGCGATGAGGGAACCGATTTCGGCTTCGCCGTTGGACGAAATGGTGCCGACCTGGGCCACTTCGGCGCTGCTGCCGATTTTCTTCGAGCGCTTCTCGATGTCGGCGACGATGGAGTCGGTGGCGAGGTCGATGCCGCGCTTCAGGTCCATCGGGTTCATGCCGGCGGCAACGGCCTTGAGGCCTTCGCGGACGACGGCCTGGGCCAGGACCGTGGCGGTGGTGGTGCCGTCACCGGCGATGTCGTTGGTCTTGCTTGCGACCTCACGCACCATCTGGGCGCCCATGTTTTCGAACTTGTCTTCCAGCTCGATTTCCTTGGCGACCGTGACGCCGTCCTTGGTGATGCGCGGCGCGCCGAAGGACTTGTCGAGGACCACGTTGCGGCCTTTCGGGCCGAGGGTCACTTTGACGGCATTCGCCAGGATGTCGACGCCCTTCAGCATGCGCGAGCGGGCATCGGTTTCAAATTTTACTTCTTTAGCAGCCATGTGCTTTGTTCTCCGAAGTCAGATTAAGCGGCTTTTTTGCTTTTTTTGGCGGCCTTCGATTTACCCTCGATGACGCCCATGATGTCGGTTTCCTTCATGATCAACAGATCTTCGCCGTCGATCTTGACCTCGGTGCCCGACCACTTGCCGAACAGAACGCGGTCGCCGGCCTTGACGTCCAACGGAGTGACCTTGCCGTCTTCGGCACGGGCTCCGGAGCCAACGGCGACGATTTCGCCTTCCATGGGTTTTTCCTGCGCGGTGTCAGGAATGATGATCCCGCCAGCCGTCTTTTCTTCGGATTCGAGGCGCTTGACCAACACCCGATCGTGCAAAGGACGAAACTTCATCCAGTTAACTCCTCCTAGTAGGATGTACTTCACAAATGAAAAGCTGGCACTTGCTCAAAGTGAGTGCCAGCCTTGGCCCGGCATATTGGATATCCCGCCCCGCGAGTCAAGAGGGGCCGTGGAAAAAACTCACCGACGGCAATGAAAATGGCAGAAAAGTTGAGAATTTCACCTGTCGGCGCCCTTGCCATTTACGGGGGGTTTACATCCCCTACTTATTGTTCTGTCGTAGCGGCCCCGCGGGCACACTTGGAAAGATAGGGAATCCGTGTCTATGCACTTGTTTCGTCCCGTGTGCGTGATTGCTCCGGTCTTCGGTGTATTTTTCGTGTTGGTGGCTGGCTCCGCGCCGGCCCAGGCGAACGCATGTCGGGACAAGGCGGCCTCCGCACCGAAAATCCGGCTCAACGTCGAGTTCCGCAGCCCGTCATTGCAGACCAATTTGTCGCGTAAACAACTGCGCAGCCGCGGCGGAGGATCGGCGCACCTGATGGGCAAGACCGAGGTCAAACGGTCCTATCGTATGGAAATGGGCATCCGTTACACGAAGTCGCCCAACGGCAAGGGCGTGTGCTTCGAGCCAACGATCGTGAAGGTCGATATCGCATCCGATCCGGTTCGGATCTTCCTCGCTTCGGAACTGAAGACCGGTTCATGCGCCTACCGGGTCACTCTCGACCACGAAAAACGGCACGTGGCGATCGAACGCAAGGCCCTCAACCGGCATACGGCGGACCTGCGCGGAGAATTGAAGCGCGCCCTGCCGAAACACATGCAGTGGGCCAAGTCGAAAAACCACGCCATCGAGAAGAACCGGGACGTGCTCAAGCGGGTGCTTGAGCGCACCATGGCCGCCGTGGCCAACGAGGCGCGCAACCGGCATGGCGAAATGGACACGCCGGCCGCGTACCGGGCCGAAACAAAGAAATGCAATGACTGGCCCAGTTAGCGGGCCGCCGCAGCGAACCTCAATCTAAGATAGATACGCGACCTGACCGCGATGCTGGTCGCTGAGCTTGAGAACCGATCCCTGCAGCTTCTCGAACGCCTTGTGTTCGATCTGACGCACCCGTTCCTTGGTGATGCCGAGCTTGCGGCCCAGCTCTTCCAAAGTGACCCGGTCTTCCTTGAGCCTGCGCTCGCGGATGATCAACTGTTCACGGTCGGTCAGTTCATCGAGCGCCGTAAACAGCCATTTCGACTGGATCTCATGGTCGATTGAATTGACCACGATGGCTTCGGGACTCTCGGTATCGTCGATCAGGAAGTCTTCCCACTCGTCGGCGCCGTCCTCGCCAACCGGTTCGTTCAGGGACTGGTCCCGCGACGACAGCCTGTCGATCATCATTTCGACTTCGCTGGTCTTCACACCCAGGGCCGTGGCGATGGTGTCGATCTTTTCGGGTGACGGTGCGCCGCCGACACCGTTGTCGATTTTGGAGCGCAGCCAGCGCAGGTTGAAAAACAACGATTTCTGCGAAGCACTGGTCCCGGTCCGAACCACCGACCAGTTGCGCAGGACGTACTCCTGCATCGCCGACCGGATCCACCAACTGGCGTAGGTGGAGAAACGGACTTCCCGTTCCGGTTCGAAACGGGCGGCGGCCTGCATCAGGCCGACATTGCCCTCCTGCACAAGATCGCTCATGGGCAGGCCATAGTTCCGAAACCGCGAAGCCGTGGATATCACCAGCCGCAGGTAGGATGAAATCAACTCGTGCAGCGCGCTTTCGTCGCCGTCGTCGCGCCAGCGAACGGCCAGATCCCGTTCGTGCTCGCGGCTCAATATAGGGGCGCTCATCGCGGCGGCGATGTACCGTCTGTTCCGTCTGACCGTTTGCTTCGCTTCTGCCATGGTTATCCCGCCTTTCCTCGCATACTCAGACGTGAACCCCAAAACCGGCTTTGGCAGATCGTTATGGTTCTCGCCGGCCCCTGTTTGCTTTTTATCGACTCGATACTAATTGCTATCCTAACGGTCCAGAATGATTGTTGCAAGGGTAATTTCGAGTCGATACTATCCGCCGATGCCAGATCAGACGGACGATAACGCGCAACGCATCGCATGCGCCCTGGACAGGCTCAGCCGGGTTTCCCGGGAAATGCAGTTCGTCGACGGCCTGAACCCGGCCCAGTGGGAAGCCCTGCGTTATCTGGCATCGGCCAACAAATATTCCCGTACCCCCGGAGCCCTGGCAGAGTATCTCGGCGCCACCAAAGGCACGGTTTCCCAGACCCTGATCGCACTGGAATCAAAGGGGTTGATCAAGCGGGTACGGGACACGATCGACAAACGGCGGGTTACGCTGGACGTGACCGAGAAAGGTACGGCGTTCATCTGCCGTGATCCTCTCAAAAGCATCGCCAAGGCCGCCGCCGCGATGACGACGGGCTCGTGTGCCGATGTCGCCAACGGCCTGGAATGGCTATTGCGGGAAATTCAGTTTCGCAAGGGCAATAAAAAATTCGGTATTTGCAGCACCTGCGGCATGTATGTCGGCGACGCCGCACCGCCGTGTGCCGAGAATCAGCGCTGCGGCCTGACGGGTGACCCCATCACCCGGGACGACACCACGCGCTTGTGCGTCAACCACAGTGACGACTGACGGCGACGCCCCGCCCCTCGAATTTATCCCCCGATAATCACGGTTTCGCCAGGAACCGGCGTTTGCGTCGATAGATCCAAGGTCACTTCCGGGCCGGCGACGGTCACATCGATTCTGACATCGAGCGCGGTGCGGATGAGGATCGTATCGTGCGTGGCGTTGATCGTCTGTATCCAATCCGCCAAACGGCGTGGCAGGGCCTTGAGCAAAGGCGCCTCGAACACCCGATCGAAGCGCAACAGCAAGGTCCGGCCGTCAAGGGATGTGCGGACCGATGGCACTTGCGACCAAACCAGGACAATTTTCGCCGTGCGCTCCGACGATGTGGCAAAGACGTCGACCTTGGCGGGTTGCGGCACCACGATACCGGCGGCGGGCGCCAGTTCCTGCATCACGGGATCCTGCTCCCCGCTGCTGCATCCGGCTAAAACGGCCAGGCTGCACGCGAAGGCGATACCCGTGAGGTTTTTGGAAGACCATGCCATGGCCGGACGCCGCCCCTCTGACCGTCATTGTGCGTGGAGCCAAATCGTTAGCACGATCCCCGACGGACACAAAGATCAATCTCGTTCAGGCGGCCTCGGACGTACCGCCGCCCAGCGTACGCGCCAGACCGACTTCCAGCGGTGTGTCGGCCGGCAATCCATAGGCGGCGTCGACCCGGCGCGGGTCGCCGATCGACACCCGGATATCGCCCTGCCGCGCGTCGCCATGCTCGATCTGTGCTTGCCGGCCGTTGACTTCGGCGATCACCTGGGCCAGCCGGTTGATCGACGTCTCCCGGCCCGTGCAAATGTTGTAAACCGCTGCCGAGTCCGACGGCAGTGCCATGGCCGCGGCGAGGATGCGAACGACGTCGGCCACATATACGAAGTCACGGGTCTGTTCGCCGTCACCATGGACCATTACGGAATCCCCCTTCGCCAGACGGTCGGCAAAGATGGCGATGACTCCCGAGTAAGGCGAATGCGGGTCCTGGCGCGGTCCGTAGACGTTGAAGAAGCGAAATCCCGTGGTGGGAACACTGTGGACCTGGGTGGCGACACGCGCGTGCAATTCACACCCCAGCTTGTCGGCACCATAGGCGGACAACGGCACAGTCGCTGCGTCCTCCGACAACGGAACATTCGGATTGTCGCCGTACACGGCGGCCGAAGAGGCGTAAACCACCGGCACCGGTCCTTCCGCACGGCAATGCCTAGCCGCATCGAATACGGCGATCGCGCCGGTCAGATTGGCCTGGTGGGTGCCGAGCCAATCCTCGTTGCCGCGCTGCACCGAGGCCACGGCAGCCAGATGGAAGCATCCGGCGACGCCGGCCATCGCGGTTTCCACCAAAGACGCGTCGGCCACGTCGCCGACCACCAGATCGACATTATCGGGAATGTTGCTGCGCTTGCCGGTGGAAAGGTCATCCAGAACGCGGACCTGGTGGCCTTGCGCCAGCAGCAGTTCGACGAGATGCGAGCCAATAAATCCGCATCCACCCGTGACCAGAAATGTCCCCATCCAGCAAGCCCCTCTTTCCGCAGCGATTAAGACGGATACCCTATCCGACGGATGGTTACCGACCGATTACGACGGTTTCCGTTTGTACAGGCTCGGCTATCTTCTCCCCGGCCTTGGCATCCGGTGGCGGACGCAGATCCGGACTGAGCCTGTACTCCACGAACTTGATCAGCCGGCTGACGAGATAGGTCAACACCAGATAGATGACCGCTGCGTAGACATAAACCTCGAGCCCGAACGAGCGGGCGAAAATGGCGCGGGTCCAACCCATAAGATCGAACAATGCGATGAAACTGACCAGGGCGCTGCCCTTGATCATGAAAATGATTTCGTTGCCATAGGCGGGCATGGCGATGCGGTAGGCCCGGGGAAAGATGACCCGGCGATAGATCAGGGAACGGGACATGCCGGCGGCTTTGGCCGCCTCGACTTCGCCATGAGGAACCGCCTGGATCCCGCCGCGCAGGATTTCCGCCGTATAGCCGGCCGTGTTCAGCGACAAAGTGATAATGGCGCACCAATACGCTTCACGCAGAGCGGTCCACAGTCCGATATCCTCGAAAAAGTGCCGGAACTGGCCGGAGCCGTAGTACACGAGGAAAATTTGCACCAGCAGCGGCGTGCCCCGGAAGAAGAAGATATAGCCATACGCCGGCGTCCACAGGAGAGGATTGTTCGAGACCCGCGCCAGGGCGATGGGAATGGCCAGCAGGCCGCCGATGATCAGCGCGATACCGACCAGCTCCACGGTCAACAAAGTGCCGGAGGCGAATTTCGGAAGGCTCGATATGAAAAGGTCCAGGATATCCTGAAAGGTCACGCCCATCGTCAGGCCCTCCGCACGCCACGATTGGCCACCCGTTCCATGCGGCCGATGGCGTACATGGAGATGATGGTCAGAACCAGATAGATCAGCGCCGCCGCTGCGAAAAACGTAAAGGGCTGCTTGGTGGCACCAACGGCGATCTGCGTTTTACGAATGAGTTCGTCCAGCGCGATAATGGAGACCAGCGTGGTGTCCTTGATCAGGATCAGCCAGAGATTGCCGAGCCCCGGCAGGGCGAATCGCCAGACCTGTGGCAATTGGATACGGCGGAATATCAGCCAGCGGGACATACCGCACGCCCGCGCGGCTTCGATCTGTCCGACATGAATGGCCTGGAAAGCGCCGCGAAATACCTCGGTCGCGAACGCACCGAAGACGACACTCAGGGCAAAAACGCCGGCCGCGAAGGCATTGACCTCAATATATTCATCCTGCCCGAACCAGGAGAATATCTCCTGCAGGGCAAAGCTGCCGCCGTAAAAGACGACCAGGATAATGAGCAGTTCCGGCGTGCCGCGCACGAGCGTCGTATAGACGTCGGCGACAAAGCGCAGCGCCGCCAGTTTCGACATTTTGGCGCCGGCACCCAGCAGGCCGATGACGATGCCGAACACCAGGGACACGGCGGCCAGCCGGATGGTGAGCCACGCTCCCTCCGCCAGTTCATCACCCCAACCGGCGGCACCAAACGAAAAAAGATACAGTGTTTCCACGATACTGGGGATGGTCGCCGGGCAAGGGCCGGCCTGTCAACCGGCCGGCCCCTATCCCTTCGATCCGATTTTCCCGATCAATAAACGTCGAACGGGAAGTACTTGTCGTTGATTTTCTTGTACGTTCCGTCGGCGCGGATTTCCTTGATCGCCTTGTCGAACGCAGCCTTCAGGTCGCCTTCGCCCTTACGGATGGCGATACCGGCGCCTTCGCCGAACCATTTGACGTCGTTGATGGTGGCGCCGACGAATTCGCAGCACTTGCCGTCGTCGGTTTTTTCCATCCACTCCCAGAGAACGATGGAGTCGGCCAGAATGGCGTCCAGGCGGCCGGACACCAAGTCGAGATTGGCTTCGTCCTGGGTGGCGTAGAACTTGAGGTTCGAGCCGCCGTAATTGTCTTCCAGGTAGCTCGAATGCGTGGTCGACCGCTGGGCGCCGATGTTCTTGCCCTTCATGCCGGCCGGCGAGGTATCCAGCTTATTGCCCTTCGACGCGATGAAGCGGGCCGGCGTGTTGTAGTACTTGCCGGTGAAGTCGACGCGCTTCTTGCGTTCTTCGGTAATCGACATGGACGCGATGATGGCATCGTATTTCTTGGCCAGCAGGCCGGGAATGATACCGTCCCAGTCCTGGGCGACGAAGGTGCACTCGAAACCGGCCCGTTCGCACAACGCCTTGGCGATGTCGACGTCGAAGCCGACCAGGTTCTTGTCGGAATCATAGAAGTTGAACGGCGGATAGGCGCCCTCCGTCCCGATGCGGACCTTCTTGCCCGCCGCGTCGGCGCCGGCCGTCGCCAGGCCGATCGAAATGGCGGCCGCGGCCGCAATCGCAAACAATTTTTTCATGACAACACTCCCTGATTTTTGTCGATGCCTTGCCATCACCGATGGCGATTACTCTTGGGCTCTTGTTATGCTCCGATATTCGCCGGGGCAAGCCCGATCCCCCGGCCGGAAACTCACAACTGACTCGAAAAAAACTGCCTCATGCGGCCGGAACGGGGATTGTCGAACACCTGCTCCGGTGTGCCCTCTTCCTCGACCCGGCCTTCATGCAGGAAGATCACCCGCGACGACGCCTCGCGGGCAAATCCCATTTCGTGGGTCACCACGATCATGGTGCGGCCCTCGTCGGCCAGGTCGCGCATGACTTTGAGCACTTCGCCCACCAGTTCCGGATCGAGCGCCGACGTCGGTTCGTCGAACAACAGAACGTCGGGTTCCATCGCCAGGGCCCGCGCGATCGCCGCGCGCTGCTGCTGGCCGCCGGACAG
This sequence comes from Sneathiellales bacterium, assembly GCA_028277845.1. GTDB lineage: Bacteria > Pseudomonadota > Alphaproteobacteria > JANQFL01 > JANQFL01 > JANQFL01. The sequence goes on along the minus strand of JANQFL010000019.1, from coordinate 5,800 downwards.
ATGACTCGGATAGTGCCCGCGTTTGTCGGCGATGCCGACTTTTTCGAGCAACGCCTCGCCACGCGCGACGGCGTCCGCCTTGGGCACCTTCAAGACATGCACCGGCGCCTCTATGACGTTCTCCAGGACCGACATGTGCGACCACAGATTGAAGCTCTGGAACACCATGCCGAGACGGCTGCGGATTCGGTCGACCTGTTTGCGGTCGGCGGGCTCGGCCCGGCCGTCGCGGCGTTGGCGCATGGCGATCAGTTCGCCACCGACACGGACCTCTCCCGAATCCGGGGTTTCCAAAAGATTGATGCAACGAAGGAAGGTGCTTTTGCCGGACCCCGATGAACCGATCATCGAAATGACGTCCCCTTCATGGGCCGTCACCGAAACGCCCTTTAATACTTCAAGCGAACCAAAACTCTTGTGAAGATCTTTGACATCAAGGGCAATCTTGCCGTTGGCTCCGCTTGCCGCGCCGTTTCCCGCCACGTATCCCCGCATGGTTACTTTATTCGTTTATGCTTGAGCGGACGTTAGCCGCCTTTTGTGGCCCAAGCAAGTGCGGCAGGGCGTGGGAATCGCGATTTTTTACACAAAAATATGGTTAATAATCGTCGCGTGTATAAGTCGGAAGAACTTTGACCCGTTACGGCAAATCGCCGCGCCCCGACCAAAGGTTAAGAATGCCATCGATTCAGTCAACCAATTGATTATTCAGTGATATTTTTGTGACATTTGCGCAATAGAAGGGCTGGAAATCAACAAACATTGCGCTTAAGTGAAGAACTGGAAATTGTGTGACGATGTAAACTCGGATAAGCTTTAGGTATGTCTGCCGCATCGCCTCAAATACCGTCGCTTACCGCGAACGGCAGCGGACCGGCCCCGATCGTCGAGGAACTCTCGGCGCGGTGGACACCGATTTTGCGCCCCATGACATGGGCACAACGCCTGGCGGCCCTCAACGACATCCATGACCAGCTAACTGAAGACTTCCCGTCCATGGAAGAGCTGTGCGAGGTGTTTCCCAACTTCGTTGCCGCCATGATCGAACGGCTCGGCGGATTCGATATCGAATGCGTCGAGCAGGCCCATATTTATGCCAATTCCATCGATCCCGAGCACCGCGCGACAGCCGGTGCCTGGCTCGCACGGAAACAGGGGCCGGGCGCGCAATACGCGGCGATGTAACCCGATGCCGGGTCTTCGAATTTAGTTGGATCGCACCTTACGGCTGATCAGCACCAACGTGCCGTCTTCCAGACCATAGACGATATCGGGAAGGCCATCGCCCTCGATGTCCCGCGCCAGCACCGACGTGACGACCGGCGACTGATGGCGCAGTTCCCACAGGACGGTCATTTCCCCCCTGTTGGCCGTCACCGCGACGAGACGGCGGAGATCGTCGGCCGGCAACAGGATATCGCTGACCTCATCGCCGTTGAGATCCAGCACGACCGCCATATCCAGAACACGCGATCCCAGAATATGGTTGGAATAGCCCGGTTGGCTGAGTTCCTCGACCAGGCGGCCTCGGCGCAACTGATAGAACCGCAGCGTGCCGCCGATGTGCGGTGTGGTCACGACCGCGATTTCGGGCTTCCGATCGCCGTCGAAATCGGCAATGCCGACGGGATTGAGCCAACGGTTGGGGCGGCCGATGGGTTCGCTCTCTCCGAGAACCGAGAGCACGCCGTCCTGGGCGCGGATGGCGAGCACCGCGGCCCCCTTCTCCAGATAGGAGCGAACGACGACCAGGTCTTCGGAACCATCGCCGTCCACGTCGGCCATCCGGACCATGCGGTCCTCGAATACGGCATCTTCCCCAGCCGGAAAACGGCCCGAGCCACCGTCGCGCCATGCGACCCGCACTTCCGAGGCCTCTACGGCATCGCCGAGGACGCCGTGGTTGTACCGTCCAGTCGGACCGGCCAGCCACGCTTCGGCGATGGCGCCCCGCCCCTTTGCGGTTTCGCCGTCGGGCAGGCCATCGCTTTTTGAAGGATTCGACGATGAGTCGGGGTCGCGCAATGTCTGCAGAATGGGGCTGTTGCCGCTGAAGGACAGGCCGAATCGCCGGCGCTCCTTGTCCTCCACGACAATGACGCCATCGTCACGGACCGATATGGCGTCAATGCCCGATGCCAGCGCCAGTGAGTGAATCTTGATATCCTCGGCAACGGCGGAGCCGATGACGAGTATTGGTGCGAGAAAAGACAATAAGCAACGTAACATCGGGCGTCATCATGGCGTAATGATCGAACACGTCAAGCCAAGTTATTGAGGATCAATCGAGAATGGCTTTCATTTGCGTTCGGTGCCGGTCGGCGCGATCCGTCTGAGCGCCAGCGCCAGCAGCAAACCCAAGGTCGATAAGGCCGCCATGAAGAAGAACGCGTCGCCGGCGTAGCGGCCGTAGGCAATACCGGACAGGGGCATGGCCAGGCCGAAACCGATGCCCAGGGGCAAGGCCGAGTAGAGCACCTGCGCCGATGCCGAAACCGACTGGGGCACGGATCGGACGAGATAGTGCATGGCGCCGAGATGTGCCGCGCCGAAGGTCAGGCCGTGCAGCACCTGACCGGCCACCAGGAGCGACACGTCGGTGGTATGGGCGGTCAGGATCCAGCGCACGACGCCCGCCAGGCCGGCGATGGCCAGCAGCATAGCCGGCCCCAAGCGGCGCACCGCACGGCCCGAGACGGCGAACAAGGCGATCTCGGCAACGACGCCGATCGCCCACAGCAGGCCGATCATGGTGCCGCCGATCCCGGCGTCGCGCCAATGCAGGGTGCCGAAACCGTACAAAACGGCGTGGCTGACCTGCAGGCAACTGGCGCACAACAGAAATATGAGGAACGCGCGATTGCGAAACAGCCGGCCGATGTCGCCGAGCCGGCTGCCCGGCTCCAGTTTCTGGGGCCGTAAATCCGGTAGCCCCAGAATACAGGTAACCGAAACCAGATGCGACGCGATGATCGACCACAAAATCCATTTCGGATCGGCGTCCAGCAGCACGGCGCCGCCCACATAGGTGGCGGCGATGAAACTGACCGATCCCCACAGCCGGATGCGGCCATAGTCGAGCTGATACCGGCTCGACGCCATCAGGGTCAGATTGTCGCCCAGCGGCATGATCGACGCCGTGGTCAATCCGAACAGCACCGCCACCAGCAGGATCGTCCAGAACGTGTCTGTGAAGAGATAGCAGAAATAGAGCGCCGTCGAGGTGAGCCCGAATATGACGATCAGGCGTTTACGTTGACCGTAATGGTCGGCCAGCCAGCCGGCGACCGGATTGGCGGCGACCTTGGCCCACATGCCGGCCGCCAGGACGATACCGATTTCCTCGGTGCTCAGTCCCCGCGCCTCCAGCCACACCGGCCAGAACGGCATGATCAAACCGACGATCGTGAACGCGGTGCCATAGAACAGAGCCAGCCGGACGGCCATTTTCATTGGGCTTCCGACAGTCTCAGGGTGCGTCGCGGACATGCAGAGGTGTTACCGGTTCTTCACCCAACAATAAAGCGAAGAACGCGGGCTCACGCCCGGACCGGTTCGCCTTCCGGCTGGGGCCGGCGTGAGCGTACCGACAGGACGGTGAACACGGCCAGGAACAGCGCGCCGGTGATGAACCAGATGACGTAGACCGGCTCGCCGCCGTCCAGCAGGATGCCGATGGTGATCGGCGCCAGGGCGGCGCCGGCATCCAGGCCGGAATAGACGAAGCCGAAGACCCGCCCGGTCGCGCCCTTGGGCGTCGCCGAACGCACCAGCATGTCCCGCGACGGGGTCGTCACGCCCAGCAGGAAACCCGAGGACGCGATGATCACGATCAGGGCCAGCGGCGGCAAGGTCATCAGCGCCACTACGGCGAACAACGCGGATGCACCGATCATGCCGAACACGATGACCACATTGTGCTTGAACTGCCGGTCGACCAGGACGCCGCCCAGCAGCACGCCGACCGCGGCACTGACCAGATATCCGGTCAGGGCCGTATTGCCCGCCGACAGCGGCGTACCGTGCAGGGATTCCAACGTCGCCGGCAGGAAGGCTTTCAGGGCGATCAGCGATGCCGCCGTCAGGGTGAAGTACATGAAGCACATCATGACGGGCAGGTTGATCAGCGGCGCCAGGCCGGCCGCCGGTTGTGCCTCGTCCTTGTCGGCGCCGTCCTTTTCCTCGCGCAGATCGTGCCGGTTGAGGATCAAGAGCACCGTGACGAACACGCCCACCGCGCCGGCCGCCAGCAAGGCGCCGCGCCAGCCGACCATCGCCTGCATCGTGAGCATGAACACCGGCGCCGCCGCCCAGCCAAGATTGCCGCCGAACGTGTGCACGCTGAACGCACGGCCGAGCCGTTCCTGGGACACGGTGGCGCCGAGAATGGTGTAGTCGGCCGGGTGATAGACGCTGTTGCCCAGCCCGATGAGCACGGCGACTGGGAAGAACATCCAGAACTCGGACAATGTTCCGGCCAGCAGAATGGCCGCCGAATAGAGCGCCATGCCGATGATCAGCACCTGCCGCGCGCCGAAACGGTCGACGACAAAACCGGCCACCGGCTGGGCCAGTCCGGACGACACGTAGAACACGGTCATCATGGCGCCCAGTTCGGTGTAGCCGACATCGAAATCGGCGATCATGAACGGGAACAGCGGCGGCAATACAAGCTGAAAGAAATGGCTGTTGCCGTGCGCCAGGCCGATCAGGCTGATGGCCTTGATATCCCGCCAGGACCGGGTTCCGTTGTCGCTCTTGTCCGCCATGTACCCTCGCAATCGAACTCTACAGGAACGTCTAACCTATTAAACGGCAGCAGATTTGACCAATTCCCAATGCGCATGCCCGCCATGCCGGCGGATTTCCCGCACGGTTCAAGCCAGTTCGCTGGCCAGGACGCGTATGTGTTCGGGCCCAATTCCGCAGCATCCGCCCACGGCGCGGATACCCTTGCCGAGCCACCGGCGGGCGTGCGCCAGAAATTCATCGGGCGTCATGACGGCCTGAAACTGCCAGTGGGGCATCTGGAAATGGCCGCTGTGGGGATACGCGGCGACCCGGCCGTGCCATTCGGCCATCAGGATATCGAGTGCGGCCGATGTGTCCTCAACCTGGGTATGCATGATCGCGATCACGGCGTCGTCCGGCACCCGGACCTGTTTCACCACGTCTTCCAGCCGGTATTCACCGCCGAGCCTGGGCACCATCTTGACCGTGCCGGAACCATCGATACCGCAGGAATACCCGACCCAGAGCGGCAATCCCACGGCCTGCACCGATTCGATGGCGGCCCGGGTGTGATCGATGTCGCGCATCATCTCGAGGGCGATGAAATCGACCCCGGAATCCGCCAGGATCCTGGCCTGTTCGCGGAAACTGGCCGTCATCGTCGCCATGTCCGGTGTCTGATCGGAATCGTCATAGGGCGCCATGGGCGAGATCGACCCGGCCACCCAGATATCGCGGCCGCTGGACACGCTGTCCCGTGCGGCCAAGGCCGCATTCACGGCCGCAACATTCACCAGACCGACCTTGTCGCCCATGCCGGCGGCCTCGAGCATGTAACGTGACGTGGCGAAGGTATTGGCGATGATGATCTCTGCACCGGCGCGGATATAGTCCTCATGCACCTGGCGCAGAACGTCGATGTAATCGAGGATGCCACCGGCGCTCCAGGCGACGTCATGCATGGGCACGCTGTATGGACCGGAGACATAGCTGACAGGTGTTCGGGGACATGGTTGACACACTAGGCATGAGTTTCTTTTCGGAGGGGAGCCATGCCGTGGGCAAAGGT
>JANQFL010000018.1 GCA_028277845.1 Sneathiellales bacterium | reverse complement strand
CGAAGGCGGGTGCCCGGCATCGCGCGGCCCCGTCTTCCTGGTGGATGGGCAGGCCGCTCGAGAAACAGAATGGATTCCATCTAAAGAGGAATTGCTCTAGCGCCGTGCCGGCTCCGACACATCCAACCGCGTTCCCTTTACACACGCCGCACGTGTCACGGTGTACGCCTCCCGGCGGACTGCGCTAAGCTAATACCGGGCGCGGGAACGGACCCGCGCCGAGGTGTCGGATGTTGGGGGGACGAACACGATTTTTCGGATATCGAACAACGGGCGATCGCCGGCGGCACACGCGGCCCGGATGGCCGCCGGGGTCCTGTTTCTCGCCTTTCTCGGCTCCCCGTGCACCGCACCGGTGCAAGCGGACTCGTCGTCCGTGACCGGAGCCGGCAAGATGGACCAGGCCGCCCTGGCGGCGTTCGAGACCGACGTCGCCTTCCTGCACGACTATCTGCGCATTCCGGGGTTGGCGGCGGGTATTCTGCATGACCGCGATCTCGTGTGGTTCAAGGGCTACGGTTACGCCGACCTGGACAGCAAGACGCCGGTCACCCCCGACACGCCGTTCCATCTCGCCTCGCTCACCAAGACCTTCGCCTCGACCCTGCTGCTGCGGCTGGTCGAACAGGGCAGGCTCGACCTGGACACCCCCGCCCGGGATTTCGGCATCGATCTGAATAGCCCGGGCACCATCACCGTGCGGCACCTGTTCACCCACACATCGCGCGGCGGCACGCCCGGCAAGCGCTACCGCTACGACGGTTCGCGCTTCGGCAAGCTGGACCGGGTGATCGAACGCATCACCGGCGAAAGTTTCGGCGAAAACCTGAAACGCACCATCATCGACCCCCTTGGTCTGAAGAACACCGGCCCCATGATCGCCCAACTCGCCGTGCCGCTGGCCTCACCCTACGTCATCGACAAGAAGACCGGCGACCTGGTACCCGCCGCCTACCCCACCTACTTCGGCACATCCGCCGGCCTGGTCGCCTCGTTGGCCGACTATGCCCAATACATCACCGCCATCCAGGATCACCGCTTTCTCAAGCCCGAGACCCAGGCCCTCGCCTTCACCCCGGCCAAATCCACCAAGGGTCATGACCTGCCCTACGGCCTCGGCTGGTTCGTCGAGACGGTCAAGGGCAGCAAGCTGATCTGGCATTACGGCTGGTGGGATTCGGTGTCGTCCCTGGTGCTCATGGTGCCCAACCGCGACCTGACCCTGCTTGCCTTCGCCAACACCGACGCCCTCAGCCGCGGCTTCAAACTGGGCAAAGGCAAGGTCGAGCGCTCGCCCCTGGCGCAGTCGTTTCTCGAGCACTTTTTGGTTGAAGTGAAGTAACCGAGCCCAATACGACATGCCGCTTGACCGATCTTCGACGATGACTTCCCTGGCGGTGAGTTTCGGCACTTTTCCGCCGCCGCGTGGCCGAATCGGGATTCGGGGCCGGGGCGCTTCTCGTTCCCGACCACGCATCGTCGGCGATAAAATGGCAGGATTCCAGTACATTTCCACGGCCGGAGGCCGTCGATAGGGGCCACCGATGTGTGCAGAGTCATATCCGATGAAAAGCGGAAGAAACCACTGTTAATCATGAGCTTAGTCATTATGATCACTGGGAAGGGCTAAGCGCTGACGCTATCGTGAGTTGCGAGGTCGACGCTGTGGGAGGCGTGCCTCACGCACCGCGAGGAATCGGTGCCGCAGCAAAAGAAAAAGTCACAGTCTACGAAACAGGGAGAATACCTTAATGAAAACAAGATATGCCATTGCCTTGGCCGCGGCGACGTCGTTTGCGACCACGGCTGCGTTTGCCGAAGACATCAAGATCGGCGTGTTCCTGGGCTTCACCGGGCCGATCGAATCCACGGTGGCGAACATGGCTCCGGGCGCGGAGCTCGCCATCAAGGAAGTGAGTGACAGCGGCAAACTGCTGGGCGGCAAGAAGGTTGTCGCTGTGCGCGGCGACACCACCTGCATCGATTCCGCCGTCGCCACGGCGGCGGCCGAGCGTCTGATCACGTCCGACGGCGTCAAAGCGATTGTCGGCGGAGACTGCTCCGGCGTGACCACCGCGGCCTTGAAGAACGTCGCGAAGCCGAACGGAATTGTCATGATCTCGCCGTCCGCCACGTCGCCGGCCCTGTCGACGATCGAGGACAACGGGCTGTTCTTCCGGACCGCGCCATCGGATGCGCGCCAAGGCGTGATTGTCGCCGATATCCTGAAGGAAAACGGCATCAAGTCGATCGCGGTCACCTATACGAACAACGACTACGGCAAGGGTCTCGCCGACGCGATCGCCAGCAACTTCAAGAAGGCGGGCGGCACGGTCACCATCAACGCGCCGCATGAAGACGGCAAGGGCGACTACACCGCCGAAGTCGGCGCGCTGGCGGCGGCCGGCGGCGATATGCTGGTTGTCGCCGGATACGTCGACCAGGGCGGCCGCGGCGTCGTCCAGGCCGCCGTCGATACCGGCGCCTTCGACCGCTTCTATTTCCCGGACGGCATGGTGTCCCCGGCATTGGTCACGAACCACGGCGCGGATCTGAACGGCTCCATCGGCGCCAATCCCGGCACCAACAGCCCGGGTGCCGCGACCTTCGTCGACATGGCCAAGAAGGCCGGCTTCACGTCGGGTCCGTTCTCGCCGGAATCCTATGACGCCGCGGCTTTGATCCTGCTGGCGATGCAGGCGGCCGGCTCGTCGGAAAGCGGCAAGCTCAAGGACAAGGTCATGGAAGTCGCCAATGCACCGGGCGAGAAGATTTACCCCGGCCAGTTGGCGAAGGCGCTCGAGATCATCGCCGGTGGCGGTGATGTCGATTATGTCGGCGCGTCGGCGGTCGAGTTGATCGGCTCCGGCGAAAGTTCCGGCAACTACCGCCAGGTGAAGTACGAAAACGGCAAAGAAGTCGTCGTCGGCTACCGGTAGGCCGAACGGCATTCACGGAACGGCTTCGGGCGGACTTGGGCCGCCCGGAGCTTTTTCCGGATGTGCCGCGCATATTTCTTATGATTGTTATCGACGACGTCCACCTGCATTTCGGTGGCATCCGGGCCGTTGACGGCGCCAGCTTCACCATCGAGCAGGGCTCGATCACGGGCCTGATCGGACCGAACGGCGCCGGCAAGACATCGCTGTTCAACGTCATTGCCGGACATTACCGGCCGACATCCGGCCATGTTTTTCTGGACGGCGAGGATATCACCGGCCTGCAGCCGCACGATCTGTTCACCCGCGGCCTGCTGCGCACCTTCCAGATCGCCCACGAATTCGCCTCCCTCACCGTCCGGGAGAACCTGATGATGGTGCCGGGCGGTCAGTCCGGGGAAAATCTGATCGATGCCTGGTTCAGGCCCGCGAAGGTCCGCGCCGAAGAAGAAATGGTGCGCGCCAAGGCGGACGGAGTCATCGAATTCCTGGAGATTTCCCACGTCGCCGACGAACTGGCCGGCAACCTGTCGGGCGGCCAGAAGAAGCTTCTCGAGTTGGGCCGCACCATGATGGTGGACGCCAAGATCGTCTTCCTCGACGAGGTCGGCGCCGGCGTGAACCGCACGCTGCTCGGCACGATCACCGATGCCATTCTCCGTCTGCAGCAGGAGCGCGGCTATACCTTCTGCGTCATCGAACACGACATGGACATGATCGCCAAGCTCTGCGACCCGGTCGTGGTCATGGTCGAGGGCAAGGTGCTGTTCGAAAGCACCGCCGAGGACGTGATGTCCAACGAAGAGGTCATCGAGGCCTATCTGGGGAGCGGGATGAAACAGTCGCGAACGGCCGAGGCGACCACGTGAGCGCGCTCATCGGACAGGATATGACGGGCGGTTACGGCACCGGCGCCGATATTCTGCACGGCTGCACGATCGGGGTCGAGGCCGGCCAGATCGCCGTCATTGTCGGCCCCAACGGCGCCGGCAAGTCGACCGCCATGAAGGCGGTGTTCGGCATGCTGCATCTGCGCGAAGGCACGGTGACGATCAACGGCAAGGACATTACCGGCCTGTCGCCTCAGGCCCGCGTCCGCGAAGGCATGGCCTTCGTGCCGCAGACCAACAACGTCTTCACATCGATGTCGGTTGAGGAAAACCTGGAAATGGGCGCCTTTATCCGGGACGACGATATCTCCCGTACAATGAGCCAGGTCTTCGAATTGTTCCCCGTACTGAAAGAGAAACGCAGGCAGCCGGCCGGCCAGCTTTCCGGCGGCCAGCGCCAGCAGGTGGCGGTCGGCCGGGCGCTGATGACCAAGCCGCAGATCCTGATGCTGGACGAGCCGACCGCCGGTGTTTCCCCCATCGTCATGAACGAGCTGTTCGACCGGGTCATCGAAATCGCCCGGACCGGCATCGCCATCCTGATGGTCGAACAGAACGCCAAACATGCCCTCGCCATCGCGGACAAGGGATATGTCCTGGTTCAGGGCCGCAACCGCTACACCGACACCGGAGAGGCGCTGCTCGCCGATCCGGAAGTGCGGCGTGCGTTCCTCGGCGGTTAGAGGCAGGTTGCCATGGACGTCCTGAACGCCATTGTATTGTTCGGAAACTTCGTCGGCGTACCGGCGATCGCCTACGGCAGCCAGCTCGCGCTGGGTGCGCTGGGCGTCACCCTGGTCTACGGCATCCTGCGCTTTTCCAACTTCGCCCATGGCGAGATCATGTCCTTCGGGGCCATGGTGGCCATCCTGGTGATGTGGGTGCTGCAGGCGGCCGGGATCGGCATTTCACCGTTGCCCACCGTGCTTCTCGCCCTGCCGGCGGCCATCGTCGGCACCATTGCGCTGGTGCTGATCGTCGACCGGCTGGTGTTCCGCTACTACCGCGTCAAACGGTCGCCGCCGGTGATCCTGCTGATCGCGTCGACGGGCGTCATGTTCGTCGTCAACGGCCTGATCCGGTTCATCATCGGGCCGACGGACCAGCGGGTCGACGACGGCACCCGCTTCATCATGAAGGTCCGCGCGTTCAAGGAGGCCACGGGCCTGAACGAAGGCCTGGCGATCAAGACCTCGCAGGTGATCTCGCTCACGGCGGCCGTCGCCTGCGTGGTTCTGCTGTTCTGGTTCCTCAACAAGACCAAGACCGGCAAGTCGATGCGGGCCTATTCGGACAACGAGGATCTGGCGTTGCTGTCCGGGGTCAATCCCGACAGGGTCGTGACCTTCGCCTGGATTCTGGCCGGCACGCTGGCGGCGCTGGCGGGCACGCTTTACGGCCTGGACAAGGTCTACAAACCCTTCACCTATCTGCAACTGTTGCTGCCGATTTTCGCCTCGGCCATCGTTGGCGGCATCGGCAGCCCGGTGGGCGCCATCGTCGGCGGTTTCGTCATCGCCTTCTCGGAAGTGATGGTGACCTACGCCTACAAGAAATTCCTCGGCTATATCCTTGTGGCGGATTGGGCGCCCGTCGGCCTGGCACAGTTTCTGGGGACGGACTACAAGTTCGCCGTCTCGTTCATGATCCTGGTGGTCGTGCTGCTGGTCAGGCCAACCGGCATTTTCGCGGGGAAAACGCTATGACCTACACGCGGAACCGCAAGATCCTGCTGTTCGCGGCCATGGCGGGGCTGCTGCTCGCGGTCGGCTTCCTGCAGAGCTGGTCGCTCGCCCTGGCCATCGTCAATCTCTGCATCATCTCCGCCATCATGTCGCTGGGCGTCAATATCCAATGGGGATACGGCGGCCTGTTCAACGCCGGCATCATGGGCTTTGCCGCCTTGGGCGGGCTCGCGGCCATCGTGATCTCCATGCCGCCCGTGCCCGCCGCCTGGCAGGCGGGCGGTGACGGCGTCCTGATCAGTTTCCTCATCGTCGTCGCCACCGTCTTCGCGGGCGTGTTCGCCTACCGGCAACTGAAGCACCTTGGGATTGTCCGCGGCATCGCCATCGGGATCATCGTCATCGTCGGCATCTTCGCGGCGCGCGCCTATTTCCTGCCCGCCACCACCGAGATCGAGTTGGTGGAGCCGGCCAAGACCGGCTATCTCGGCGGCCTCGACCTGCCGATCATCCTGGCCTGGCCCGTCGGCGGCCTGCTGGCGGCCGGGGCCGCGTGGGTCGTGGGACGGGTTGCTCTGGGCCTGCGCGCCGACTATCTCGCCATCGCGACACTGGGCATCTCCGAGATCATCGTCGCGATGATGAAGAACGAGGACTGGCTGACCCGCGGGGTCAAGAACGTCAACGGCCTGCCCCGGCCGACGCCTTACGAAGTCGACCTTCAGAACACCCCCTGGTTCGTCGACCTGGCCAACGACTGGAGCGTCGGCGTCATCGAAGCCTCGTCGATCTACGTGAAGCTCTGTTATGCCGGACTGTTCCTGGTGGTGTTGCTGATCGTTCTGTTCCTGTCCGAACGGGCGCTGAATTCGCCCTGGGGACGGATGATGCGGTCGATCCGCGACAACGAGGACGCCGCCGAGGCCATGGGCAAGGACGTCAAGGGCCGGCATCTGGAGATTTTCATCCTCGGCTCGGCGGTGATCGGTATCGCCGGCGCCATGCTGACGACCCTCGACGGGCAGTTCACGCCGGTGTCCTATCAGCCGCTGCGCTTCACCTTCCTGATCTGGGTGATGGTCATCGTCGGCGGCTCGGGCAACAATTTCGGCGCCGTCCTTGGCGGCTTCCTGATCTGGTTCGCCTGGATCGAGGCCGAACCGGTCGGCGCCTGGCTGATCGATACCCTGACGTCGGGCCTGGCGGAAGACAGCGCGCTGCGCCTGCATCTGATCGACGGCGCCATCAACATGCGCCCGATCACCATGGGGCTGGTCCTGCTGCTGGCGCTGCGGTTCTCGCCGCGCGGCCTGATACCGGAAGAGTCCGGCCAGGCGCGGCCGAAATAGGTCTCGTAGCCACCAACGTCGCACCGCCGAAAACAGCGGACATCTCCGCCTGCCCCATCGTCAGCCCCGATGACACCGTCGTCATGCCCGACCACCCCTTTGTCATGCACGGACTTGATGTATGGACCGGAGACATAGCTGACAGGTGTTCGGGGACATGGTTGACACACTAGGCATGAGTTTCTTTTCGGAGGGGAGCCATGCCGTGGGCAAAGGT
>JANQFL010000107.1 GCA_028277845.1 Sneathiellales bacterium | reverse complement strand
CGATAAGCGGTGCATCGCACAATGGCAGTTCACAAACAAACACGCACGCATCAAACTCAGAAAACTATACCCTTCAATTTGAATGAGTCAGAGGACTAGCCGGCGCCGGCGGATCGAGGGCGTATCCGGCCGAACGCACGGTGCGGATCAGGTCGGATTCGCCGTCGCCGTTGATCGCCTTGCGCAGGCGGCGGATGTGCACGTCCACGGTGCGCTGCTCCACATACACGTCATGGCCCCAGACCGCGTCCAGCAGTTGGTCGCGGGTCAGCACCCGGCCGGGGAATTCCAGGAAGTGGCGCAGCAGCCGGTATTCGGTGGGGCCGAGATGGATTTCCCGGCCGTTGCGGGTGACGCGGTGGGCGGCCAGATCCATCAGCAGATCGCCGCAGGTCAGCAGCTGGTCGGCCAGGGCCGGGCGGATGCGGCGCAGGACGGCGCGGATGCGGGCCAGCAGTTCGCTCGGCGAGAACGGCTTGGAGATATAGTCGTCGGCGCCGATTTCCAGGCCGCGCACCCGGTCGCGTTCCTCGCCGCGGGCGGTCAGCATGATGATGGGGATGTTCTTGGTGTTCTTGTCCCGGCGCAGGCGGCGGCAGACCTCCAGGCCCGACAGTTCGGGCAGCATCCAGTCCAGCAGGATCAGGTCCGGCTGCATCTCGGCGACCTTGGCCAGCGCCAGTTCGCCGTCCCGGGCTTCCTCGACGTCGAAGTCCGCACTTTCCAGGTTGTAGCGCAAAACCGCGACCAGGGCCGGTTCGTCTTCAACGATCAGTATTCTCGGCTTCATAAGTCGTTCTTGCCTTTGCGATCTTCAGTGACTCACACGACCGTGAAGCTGGTCGTGTCACCCTTGGGCCGTTCCTCCAGCATCGGCTTGCCGCGCACCATGAAGTAGATGGTCTCGGCGATATTGGTGGCGTGATCGCCGATGCGTTCGATGTTCTTGGCGACGAACAGCAAGTGGGTGCAGGTGGTGATGGAGCGCGGGTCCTCCATCATGTAGGTCAACAGCTCGCGGAACAGGCTGTTGTAGATTTCGTCGACTTCCTCGTCCTTGTTGCGCACGTTGACGGCCTTGTCGGCGTCTTCCGAGACATAGGCGTCGAGCGTGTCCTTGATCATCTGCTGCACCATCACGCCCATGCGCGGGATGACGTGCACGGGATTGACCTGGGACGCCTCCGACACCGGGATGGCGCGCTTGGCCACGTTCTTGGCGTAGTCGCCGATGCGCTCCAGGTCGCTGGAGATCTTCAGCGCCGAGATGATCTTGCGCAGGTCGTCGGCCATGGGCTGGCGCAGCGCCAGCATCTTGATGACGAAGGCCTCGACCTCGTGCTCCAGCTCGTCCAGCTTGGCGTCGGCGTTGATGATGCGGTCGGCGAATTCGACATCGCGCCTGACGATGGAGCGGATCGACCCGGCCACCTGGGTTTCCGCCAGGCCGCCCATTTCGATCACCAGCGAATTGAGCTTGTTCAGTTCGTCATCGTAGGACTTGACGATATGACTGTCTGTCATGTGGCTGCTTCCTGTCCCTTGCGCAAATTAACCGAACCGGCCGGTGATGTAGCCCTGGGTGCGTTCGTCGGTCGGATTGGTGAAGATGTTCTCCGTCGCGCCGTATTCCACCAGCTTGCCCAGATGGAAGAACGCAGTGAATTGCGACACGCGCGCCGCCTGCTGCATGGAGTGGGTGACGATGACGATGGTGTAGTTTTCCTTCAACTCGTCGATCAGTTCCTCGATCTTGGCGGTGGCGATGGGGTCGAGGGCCGAACACGGCTCGTCCATCAGAATGACCTCGGGGCTGACGGCGATGGCCCGGGCGATGCACAGGCGCTGCTGCTGGCCGCCGGACAGGCCGGTGCCCGGTTCCTGCAGCCGGTCGCGCACTTCGTTCCACAGCCCGGCCTTCTCCAGGCTGGTGGCGACGATGTGATCCAGTTCGTCCTTGGTGTCGGTCAGGCCGTGAATGCGCGGGCCGTAGGCGATGTTGTCGTAGATCGACTTGGGAAACGGATTGGGCTTCTGGAACACCATGCCGACCCGGGCGCGCAACTGCACCACATCCAGCGCCTTGTCGTAGATGTTTTCGCCATCGAGCATGATCGTGCCCTCGACCCGGGCGCCGTCGATCACGTCGTTCATGCGGTTGATGCAGCGCAGAAAGGTCGACTTGCCGCAGCCCGACGGCCCGATCAGCGCCGTCACGTGCCGCTCGGCAACATCCAGGTCGACGTCGAACAGCGCCTGCTTCTCGCCGTAGTACATGTCGACGGAACGCGCCGTGATCTTGGGCACAGGCGCCGGCTGGGTTTCCACGATGGTTTGTTCAACTGCGGCCATGACAATCCAATCCTACCAACGCCGTTCGAACCGCTTGCGCAGATACACGGCGAACAAATTCATGATAAAGAGGAACGCCAACAGCACCATGATGGCGGCGGAGGTGCGTTCGACGAACGCGCGCTCGGCGCTGTCGGCCCACAGATAGACCTGCACCGGCAGGGCCGTGGCGGGGTCGAAGAAGCCCGTCGGAATGTCGGCGACGAACGCGACCATGCCGATCATCAGCAGCGGCGCGGTCTCGCCCAGCGCCTGGGCCATGCCGATGATCGAGCCGGTCAGGATGCCGGGCATGGCCAGCGGCACCACGTGATGCACCACCACCTGCAGGCGGCTCGCCCCCATGCCGAAGGCGGCTTCGCGGATCGACGGCGGCACCGCCTTCAACGCCGCGCGCGAGGTGATGATGATGGTCGGCAGGGTCATCAAGGCCAGCACCAGGCCGCCGACCAGCGGCGCCGAGCGCGGCAGGCCGAAGAAATTCAGGAACACCGCCAGGCCGAGCAGGCCGAACACGATGGACGGCACCGCCGCCAGATTGTTGATGTTGACTTCAATGAGGTCGGTCCAACGGTTTTTCGGCGCGAACTCCTCAAGGTAGGTGGCGGTCATGATGCCCAGCGGGAAGGACACCAGGAACGTCACCAACAAGGTGAGGAACGAGCCGACGGCGGCGCCGAGAATACCCGCCAGTTCCGGCTCCTGGCTGGCGCCGGCGGTAAAGAAGCGGGTGTTGAACTGCTTCTCGACCAAACCCTTTTCCATCAGCGAATCGATCCAGGCCAGTTCCTTGTCGCTGACCCGCCGGTCGCTTTCCGGCACGTCGCGGCGGATATTGCCCTTCAGCAACTGATCGAAATCGTCGGATGCCGGTACCCACAGGGAAATCCGTTTGCCGATCAGCGATGGATCGTCCATCACCATGGCGCGCACGTCGTAGGTCGCGCCGGGGCTCAGCAGTTTGCGCACCTTGCGTTTGTCCCGGCGCCCGGACACCTCCGGGAACAGCCCGGCAACGGTCTTGCGGATCAGCGCCCCGTAATTGGCGCGCGCCAGATCGTCGGCGTTGCGCGACCCCTTCGGATCGATCACCGATTCGTCCAGGTGCACGTCGACATAGACCATGGTCTGCTGAAACGCGGTGTATCCCTTGGACACGATCGACAGCAGCATCAGCGCCAGAAAGGCGATCGAGACGCAAACGGCAACCAGCCCATACAGACGGAACCGGCGTTCCGCAGCGTAGCGCTTCCTGATCCGGTCCGCCGCGCGGCCGGCGGCTAGGGGTGTGGTCCGTGTTTCCGCTATGTCAGTCATATTTCTCTCGGTAGCGGTTGACCACCGTCAGGGCGACCACGTTGAGGATCAGCGTGATGACGAACAGCACCAGGCCGAGTGCGAACGCCGCCAGGGTTTTCGGGCTGTCGAACTCCTGGTCGCCGACCAGCAGGGTGACGATCTGCACGGTCACGGTCGTGACCGCCTGGAACGGGTTGGCCGTCAGATTGGCGCTGAGTCCGGCGGCCATGACCACGATCATGGTCTCGCCGATGGCGCGGGACACGGCCAGCAGCAGGCCGCCGACGATGCCGGGCAGCGCCGCCGGGAAGATCACGTTCTTGATGGTTTCCGATTGCGTCGCGCCCATGCCGTAGGAGCCTTCGCGCAGGGACTGCGGCACCGCGGTGATGACATCGTCGGAAATGGACGAAACGAACGGGATGATCATGATGCCCATGACCACGCCGGCTGCCAACGCGCTTTCCGATGAAATCGACAGGCCGAACAGATCGCCGGAATTGCGCAACATCGGTGCCACCGTCAGGGCGGCGAAAAAGCCGTACACCACCGTCGGGATGCCGGCCAGGATCTCCAGCGCCGGCTTGGCGATGGAGCGCAGCTTCGGCTTGGCGTATTCGGCCAGGTAGATCGCCGCCATCAGGCCCAGCGGCGCCGCCACCACCATGGCGATGAAACTGATCAGCATGGTGCCGGCGAACAGGGGTACGGCGCCAAAGGCACCGGAGGCGCCGACCTGGTCTTCGCGAATGGCGGTCTGCGGGCTCCACTCCAAACCGAACAGGAAATCGGTCACGGGCACGGCACGGAAGAACCGCATGGCCTCGAACAGCAGCGAAAAGACGATGCCGACCGTGGTGAAGATGGCGACCGTCGAACTGGCAATCAGGATCCACTTGGCGGCCTGCTCGACCGAATTCCGGGCCCGCAGTGCGGGTGAAATCCGTCCGCGGGCAAAAAGGATGCCGGCCACGGCGACCGTCACCGCCAACACGATCAGCGCACCGAAGGCGATATCCTGCAAATTCTGGTAGTGGGCGACGGCGGCCTGGATGTCGGTATTGTCCGCCGGCATCAGCGCGGCGCCCTCGGCGATGTTGACGATGTTGTTGAGCAGCAGCGTCAGTTCCTGTGCCGGCAACGTGCGGAGGTTTTCGGGCAGATCGCTGACGACGAGGGCGCGGACGATGTCGCCCTGCAGCGCCGTCCACGCGACGACCAGCAGAAGCGCCGGCACGCCGCACCACAGGGCGACGTAGTAACCGTAATAGTAAGGCAGCGAATGGAGGGCGTGCGACTTACCGCCGGCCTGTGCCAGCGCCCGCGAGCGGCCGTGACGAAACGCGAAATACGCGATCATCAGCAGTGCGGCTGTCAGTACGAATGTCGACATTGCTACTCTCGGGGCTACTCTCGGGGCTACTCTCGGATCGGCCGGCGGATTGAACGGTCAAAGTGTCAAACGAATAAAGCGAATGGAGGCGGCCCGCGCCGCCTCCAGACACCGGACTTACATGCTCAGGTTTTCCAGATTGGCCGAGTTGGAGCGGAACATTTTGCGCTCGTCCATCGGCATCGGGATCAAACCCTTGTCGGTCAGATAGCCTTCGTCACCCCAGGCCTTGTCGCTGGTGAACTCGGCGACGTATTCCTTGATGCCCGGAACGACGCCCACATGGGCCTTCTTGACGTAGAAGTACAGCGGGCGGGAGACGGGGTAATTGCCGTCGGCGATGTTTTCGAAGGTCGGCGCCTTGCCGTCGACCAGGCTGCCCTGGATCTTGTCGGCGTTCTGGTCGAGGAAGCTGAAGCCGAAGACGCCCAGGGCATTCGGATTGGCTTCCAGCTTCTGAACGATCAGGTTGTCGTTCTCGCCGGCTTCGATGTAGGCGCCGTCTTCACGGACGGTGTGGCAAGCGGCCTTGTAGGCCTTCTTGTCTTTCTTCTTCATGGCCTTGACCCATTTGAAGGTCTTGCAGCCGCCCTCGAGCGCCAGCTCGGCGAACGCGTCGCGGGTACCGGATGTGGGCGGCGGGCCGAGCACTTCGATCTTGGTGGCCGGCAGCGACGCATTGACGTCCTTCCAGGTCTTGTGCGGGTTCGGTACCCACTTGCCTTCACCGGCCGGAATGTTCTTGGCCAGGGCCAGGAAGATATCGCGGCGGGTCAACTGCAGCTGACCGGTCTTTTTGGAGTTGGCGACGACGATGCCGTCGTAACCGACCTTGACTTCGACGATGCCGGCCACGCCGTTCTTGTGGCAGCGGTCGACTTCCGACTTCTTGATACGGCGCGACGCATTGGTCACGTCGGGGTGGTTGACGCCGACACCGGCGCAGAACAGTTTCAGGCCGCCGCCGGAACCGGTGGATTCAACGACAGGGGTTTTGAAGCTGGTGGTTTTGCCAAATTCCTCGGCCACGGCGGTGGCGAAGGGGAACACCGTGGACGAACCGACAATGCGGATCTGATCCCGGGCGCTGGCCTCGGCGGCAATCGCCAACGGGACGATAGCGGCAAGGCGAATAACCGTCTTGATCACTGTTTTTCTCCAATTTCAGGTCAAAGTCATTCGTGGAGCGGTATCCGCCGCCAAATCGGGCTACGGCGGATACCCGAGGGCCTCCAACGTATGGCTGTTCGTTTACAGTGATACGACGTTTATATGACAGTTGCGTGACGTCGGCACGGATTACCACACGGACGGGCAACGTATTGTTTTTGTTGATTTATTTTTCCGTAGCCGCCACCGGAAGTGGCAAAAAGACCGTAAAGACAGAACCTTCGCCTGCAATACTGTCGATCGCCAGCTGGCCTCTGTGACGGTTGACGATGTGTTTGACGATGGCCAGCCCGAGACCCGTGCCGCCCAGTTCACGGGAACGGGCGCTGTCCACCCTGTAGAACCGTTCGGTCAGACGCGGCAGATGCTCGCGCGGAATGCCCTCGCCACGGTCCTTGACGGCGATGCCCAATTGGCCGGGACGGCCGTGTGGATCGTCGGGGCCGACCACCGATACCGTCACGACCGAATCCGCAGCGCCGTATTTGACGGCATTGCTGACCAGATTCTCGAACACCTGGATCAACTGGTCCCTGTCACCGGTGACCGTGGGGGTGCCCGCCGTCACCCGATTGTCGATGGCCACGCGGCGCCGTTTCGCCTTGCGGTCGACCAGGGTCGCGACCTCGGCCAGCAGGGCCGCCAAATCGACCATGTCCCCGGGTTGGCGATGTTCTTCCAGTTCGATGCGCGACAGGGACAGCAGGTCGTCGATCAGCCGCGCCATCCGTGTCGCCTGTTCGTTCATGAACACGAGAAATCGCGACCGTGCTTCGGCATCGTCCTTGGCCGGCCCCTGCAGGGTTTCCACGAAACCGAGCAGGGCGCTCAGGGGCGTGCGCAGTTCGTGGCTGACATTGGCAACGAAGTCGGCGCGCATCCTTTCCGCCCGGGTTTCGGCGCCCATATCACGCACCAGCACCACGGCAACCGTGCCGTCGCTGGCGATTGCGGGCAAGGCCAGCAGGTGAATGCGGAAATCCTGCACGACGGCGCCCGGCACGGTGATGTCGATCAGCAGGGAATTCTCCCGCCCGGACAGAACCGCATCCGCCGCGTCCAGGACTTCGGGGTCCCGCAACGCCGCCGCCAGGTTCTTGCCGGCCAGCGCGCCACCGAACGTGCTGCCCGCGACCTGATTGGCGAAGGTGATGTTACGGTTTTCGTCGATCAAAATGACCGGGTCGGGCAAGCTTTCCAATGCGGTTTCGCGCGCGGCGGCGGCCGCGGCCGTCTGTTCGGCATTGCGCGCCAGGTCCTGATGCAACGCGGCGACCGCTTCGGCCATTTCGACGGCCTGCTGGTTGGAGACATCGGGCGGGGCCTTGGGACCCTCGTTCGCGTTCAAACGCTCGATGTAGGTCTGAACGAGGTCGAAGTCCGCATTACGCCACCACAGCAATACCGCCAGCGCGGCCGTCACGAACACGGCGGCGAGCGCGGCCGTCTGCATGGAGATATTGTTGATGGCGACGAGAACCCCCAGAACCACTAGAGTTGGCAGGGCGGTGATCGCGGTGGTCAGAACAAGCTTTCTCAAACGCTTCCTTTGCCTTGTCTTGCCGCCGATGCCGGTCGCGGGCGTGCTGGCCGGTTCCCAGATAGCGGAGGGAAACATCTGTTCTCGTGTGGCGTATTGCGACATTACACGATAAAACCGCTGCTTGACTTGAACAAATTTGCCCTGCCCGGGATGCAGGCAGAGTCCGCCGAACGTACCATTCAATTGTGACCGTCCGATGAAAGTTGGGGTTATGAAATTTTACGGTGAATCGATACAGGAAGGGTGTCATGCCTGACATGAAAACCGCGGACGTCGCGATCGTCGGTGGCGGCGTGATCGGCAGCGCCTGCGCCTTCTTCCTCGCCCGTAACCCGGATTTCGCCGGCCGGGTCGTCGTCCTGGAGCGGGACCCGACCTACGAACGCTGTTCGACGGCACGGTCGGTCGGCGGCATCCGGCAGCAGTTTTCCAACCCGGAAAACATCCGCATGTCCCAGTTCGCCATCGAGTTCGTGCGCGATGTCCAATCCGAGCTGTCGGTCGACGACGATCCGGTGGACCTGTCCTTCGTCGAAGGCGGGTACCTGTTTCTCGCCAGCCCGGAGGGCCAGTCGGTGCTGGCCGACAACGCCCGGACCCAGATCGGCCTGGGCGCCGACGTGGTGTCGCTGACGCCGCAAGAACTGTCGCAACGCTTTCCGTGGCTGAACACCGACGGCCTCGCCGCCGGCGTTTTTGGCCAGAGCGGCGAAGGCTGGATCGACCCCTACAGCCTGCTGATGGCGTTCCGCCGCAAGGCCCGCGCCCTGGGCGCCGAATACCGCAGCGCCGCCGTTACCGGCCTGGCCCGCTCGGACACGGGCGGGTTCGCGCTGACCCTGTCGGACGGCGGGCGGCTGTCGGCCGGCACGGTGATCAACGCGGCCGGCCCACAGGCCGGCGCGGTCGCCGCCATGCTCGGCATCGCCCTTCCCGTCGTGCCGCGCAAGCGCATGGTCTACGTGATCGACTGCCGCACCCCCATCGACAATTGCCCGTTGCTGGTCGATCCGACAGGCGTCTATGTCCGGCCGGAAAGCGGCCAGTACATCTGCGGCACGGCGCCGCCGGCCGACGCCGATCCGGACGGCGAGGACTTCACCGAAGATTACAGTCTGTTCGAGGAGATCGTCTGGCCGACACTGGCCCACCGCATTCCGGCGTTCGAGGCGATCAAACTGCAGCGCGCCTGGGCCGGTCTGTACGCCGTCAACACGCTGGACCAGAACGCCATACTCGGACCCCACCCGGACATGCCGGATTTTCTGTTCGCCAACGGCTTCAGCGGCCACGGCCTGCAAAAATCGCCCGCCGTCGGCCGCGCCATCAGCGAACTGGTGATTTACGGCGCCTATCGCAGCCTGGATCTGACCCGCTTCGGGTTTGACCGCATCGGCCGCAACGACCCCATACCGGAAATCAACGTGGTCTGACGCTATTTGGCGAAGAAGCTTTTGTTTTCCTGACGGAAATCGACGAGCAGCACTTGCGCGGGCACCAGGTCCACTTGCTCGTCCAGGACGTAGTCAAAGCCTTCTTCGCGGGCCGAATCGCGCATGCGCACGACGACCCGGTGGGATCCCGCCTTGACGGGAATGCGCTCGTAGACCCGTGAGGCACCGTCCTTGGAAAATCCGCTCGGCGCCACGGTGTTCTGGTAGAGCAGCTTTCCGTCGACTTCCATTTCCACGGTCATCGGCAGACGTTCGCGCGGGCAGGACATTTGTGCCCGCATGTTCGGCGGCAGTTTCTGCAACTCCTCCCGTGTCCGTTTGCGGCAGGCGACCTTGCGCTCCGTATTGTGGGAAAAGCTGACCTTGATCAGGGCCTCGTCGGCGGGGAAATGCTGGTAACGGGGCCAGTCGGCGAAGGCGCCGACGATGACGGCGAATATCAGGAAGAAGAACGCCTGACCGGCATATCGCAAAACATCAGCCATAGCGCCGGTCCTCCTTCTCGTCAGCCTGATCGCCACGGCGTTTGGATGGCGGCGGCGGCGGGCCGGCGGGCTTGGGGGCCGCCTGGTCGGGGATCTCGCCGGCGGTCTTCATGTCCGTCAGGTCTTCGCGGAACGCATTCAGGTATTCCGTGAGGGTCTTGCCCTCGGTCGGCGATGCCCAGCAGATGTCGAGCCGGTCGCGTGGCACCCGTTCGCGCAAATAGGGATCCCGTTCGCCATCGATCCGTTGCATCATCCATTCATTGCCCAGACGGAAGAAGCACTCACCCTCACGGCAACCGGTGATCATGACGCCGTCGGCCCCGCCCCGGCTGACGGCATAGTCTATGAATGATGGCGACAGCATCGAGACGCACGGCGTGGTGACCGCCGCCGTACCGGAACCGGTGAACGACTGGGCGTCCAGGCCGTGATCGCAGCCCAACAACAGAATGGTCGGTTGCCCCGACGCGCTTTCTTTGGCCTCCGCCAGAGCACCGTCGACCGTTTCACGCAATGTCTGTAGGGACAGGCCCGGCAGGTCGATGCCGGTCTGCAGGTTCTCGGACCGGCGGAACGGGGTCGACGGCGGACAGGCGCCGACGCAAATACCGCAGGACACACAGATCGACGAATCCACTTCGGCGATGCTTTCGTATGGCCGGCCGTCCGTGCGCGGCGACATGGTGACGGCGCCGAAGGGGCAGTCGACGAAACACCGGCTGCAGCCGTTGCACAGGTCCGGATTGACCTCGGCCACCGGCTCCTTCTTTTTCGGAGGCAGCCACGGCACCACGGTCAGGACCAGCGTGGCAACGCCGACCATCAGCCAGATGGCGCCGGCCGGCCATATGTCGAGCAGCGGATAGAGCGGCAGATAGAACCAGTCCAGTCCCACATTGGCGGCGACGACGGACAGGTTGGCCTCGCCCTGGCTCAGTGCCGGTTTGTAGAGCGACAGGGCCAAGAGGGTCACCAGCATGCCGGCCGCCAAACCGAGCGGCGGATTGACCTTGGCCCGGCTCACCCGCAGCAGATGGACCCACATGACAAGCAGCAGGAACAGCGGCACGGCGATGTGCATGAACACAAGCAGGGTGAAAAAGCGGTCGTCCAGACTGTCCTGATTGAGGAAATTACGGGCTATGGGCTCGCCGAAAATGGGGAACCAGTCCAGCAACTCGGATGTCACGATGGCGACATACTGGGCCAGCTTGTCCCAGACCAGCCAGTAGCCGGTGATGCCCGAGGCATAGAGCAGCCACAACAGCGGCACGCCGGTCACCCATGCAAACCAGCGCATGCCGCGGTAGCGGTCGAAGACGAATTCGCGAAACAGATGAATGAGAACCACGACAACCATGGCGTCCGAGGCATAGCGATGGAAGCTGCGCATGACACCGCCGAGATACCATTGTTCGTGGGTCAGGTATTCGACCGACTGATAGGCGTTCTTGACGCTCGTGTCGAACACGACGAACAGATAGATGCCGCTGACCGCGACAATCCAGAAGAAGAACCAGCCCAGCGCACCGAGTTGGTATAGAGGGTTCCAGGCCGGTCCGAAAACCTTGTCAAACGCGCCCTCGACGCGCATGAAGCCCCGGGCGCCAGCCCGTTTGATTGCCGCTAACACGTTTTAGTCCTTCGAACGCCTACAATACTCTCAAGCGGCGGCGCGCATGCGCCACATTGCCCGAACAACCACGAACCCGATGGCGAGAACGCTGACAAAACCGATGACCATCCCGATAAACAGGGAGTAGTCGAACTGGTAGCGCTCGCTGTAGGGATCGTAAATGGTACAGAAAAGCTTGACCCGGTTGATCACGCCGGTCACCGACAGAGTATCGATGTCCACCCCGAACACGGCATTCTTGAGCGGTTCCACAAGTTGCGGAGGGGCGAAATCCTGTCCGTAGACCTGGGCGACCACGGTGCCCGAGCCATCGATTACGGTCGTTTGAGCCAAGTGGTCGAAACCGTATGGGGTTTTGACAAACAAAAAGCCCAGGTTGCGCGCAAAAGCTTCGATCGTCTTTTTGTCCGCGCTCAACAACAACCAATTGTCATCGCCGACACCTTGCTGGCGGGCAAAAACCCGCATGCGGTCCGGCGTATCGTTGCGGGTGTCGAATCCGACCGTCAACACCGTGAAGCCCTCTTTGCCGACGGCCTCGCGGGCGACGTCGATCGACTCCGCCAAGGTTTGGGTAATGACGGGGCAGGTATAGTCGCAGGCCGTATAGACCATGCTGACCACCAGCGGTGTCCCCGCCAGGTCGGCGATGCTGATGCGTTTGCCGGAACTGTCGAGGAATCTGAAATTGTCGACCTTGCGGCCGATCGCATCCTGGCTGACCGACAATGAGACATCCTTGTCGAGCCGGCTGTCGTTGGATGCACCGCGGATATCCGACCCGTCGGTTGCGTTCGATTGTGCCTGTCCCTGCCCCGCCACCGCCAAAGCGGCGGCGAAGACGGCAGCAAGCCAGACAGATCGAACGAACCGCGTCATAATCTCACCGCAAAATCCACCCGTCTATGATGGCACCGACCAGCAACAAGGTCAGCTGTATCAACGACGCAAAGAAATTGGCCATGGCGGCACTGGGTCCGGGACTGCGCACGAGCTTGACGCTTTTCCAGATGAAGTATCCGCCGCCGGACACGGCGCCGGCCAGATAAATCCAGCCCATGCCGTAGAGCACCGGCAGAATCGACGCCGCCACCAGCGCAACGGCGCTGATCAGGATGGCCTTGGCCGCCTTGGCGTCGCCGACCACCACGGGAAGCATGGGCACCCCGGCCTGCTCATAGTCCTTGTGCAGGGCCGTGGCAAGGCTCCAGAAATGGGGCGGCGTCCAGAGGAACAGAACGACCGACAAAATGACCGCATTGGCGGGCAA
Organism: Sneathiellales bacterium; assembly: GCA_028277845.1. Taxonomy (GTDB): domain Bacteria; phylum Pseudomonadota; class Alphaproteobacteria; order JANQFL01; family JANQFL01; genus JANQFL01. The sequence continues at coordinate 16,903 of JANQFL010000107.1, read as the reverse complement.
GCTGGGATCGACCGCGGCCGCACCGGCCAGCACGGCGAAACTGCCGGCCAGTCCGCCCCAGACGATGTTCATCCAGGTGCGCCGCTTGAGCCACACCGTATAGACGATGCCGTAAACGAAAGCGCCGAGGAAGACATAGAGCGCGACCCAGACGTTGAGGGCCAGCCAGGCGGCCGCCACGGCGAGGACCAGAAGCCCGCCGATCGTGACCAACCAGAGATTGGACGCCCGGTATTCGCCGGACGCGAACGGACGGTCGCGGGTGCGGTCCATCAGGACATCCAGGTCCCGCTCCACGTATTGATTGTAGGCGCCGGCACTGGCGGCCGAAACCAGAACGGCCAGCGCCAGGACGACGATCTGCCAGGCTTCAGGCAGCGGGCCGGGCGTTATGGCCAGTCCGGCCAGCGCCGAGAAACTGATGGCGACACCGATCCGCAACTTGAAAACAGAACCGATTTGCCGAACCACCGCATACATTCCCTGCTCTCCGCGTTGAATTGATTCGGAGGGAGAGACGGGAGCCCGGAGGCTCCCGTCCAACGACACCGCTTTAGGAAACGCCCCAGGTCTCGGCGAGGTATTTCCAGTTGACGAAGTAGTAGAGAACGAACGTCACGAAGAAAATCAACGCCAACATGAACGTTCCGGGCACCGCGGCCGTACCGGCGCTGCCGTACGACGTGGCTGCGGCGGCGGTCGGTTCGGCCGGCGCCGGCGCGGCGGCTTCGTCGCGCTTCTTGCCGAACAGGATCGATCCGACGACAATCAGGATGTAGAGCGCACCGCCGATAGCCGCCAGGATGGCACTGATACCGTTCAACGTGAGCATCAGATAGGCCGCCGCCGGATAGTCGAAGCTGAGAGTCGCGTCGCTGAACGCGATATCCCAGTGCCGGCGCGAGACGCCCAGTGTACCCGCGCCCATCATGAACAGCGAGATACCGGCGACCCCGAAACCGAACAGGTAGGGCTGCAGCTTGGCCAATCCCGGCCAGATGATCTCGCGGCGCCAGATCAGCGGCACGACGATGTACGTCACCGCCATGAAGGCCAGGGTCGTTCCCGCCACCACGGTACCGTGGAAGTGGCCCGGCACGTACAGGGTGTTGTGCATGATCAGGTTGAGCTGCTCGGTGCCCATGACAACGCCGGTGATGCCACCGATGAAGCCGAAGAACACCAACGAGAGGAACATGCCGGAAAACGCCGGATTGCCCCAGGGCGCCTTACGCAGCCATTCGAACATGCCCTTGTTGAAGCCCTTCTTGCGCTGGGCGGCTTCGATGCTGCCCGGCACCGTCAGACCGTGGATCATGGAACCCATGACCGCCAGGTACATGGCGTAGGACGTATTGAAGATCTTCCATTCGGAACTGAGGCCCGGTTCCACCAGCATGTGGTGAGCGGACGCGAGCTGCAGGAACAGAATGTACATCAGATACGCCGTACGGCTGACCTTCTCCGACAATGGCTTGGCGCCGAAGATGACGGCCGCGATCAGATACCAGACGGCGACGTGCGCCGACACGTTGATCTGCTGCGACGAGTGCCCCATCGCCCACCACACCGTCTTGTACATCAGCGGATCGATGTGGCTGATATAGCCGACCGACCACAACAGTGTGGGAATGAGGATGATGGCGCCGGACGCGATGGTGAACACGGCGATAATCGCCGCCGTGATGGCACCGAAGGTCACCAGCGGCACCGACCCTTCGTAGGTCTTTTCGTCCTTGGCGACGATGAGGGTACCGAAGAACACGCAGCAGCCTAGCAACGCGCCGACGGCGAACAGGATGATGCCGAGATAGAACAGTGGCGACGCCTTCATGGGCACGTAGGACGTGAACATGACGCTTGAATCGCCCTGCAGCACGGCCACGTTGGTGATCAGCGCGCCGATCAGCATGAGCCAGAACTGCAGCCAGCCGATCCATGGCGTTGCCAGGCGGCTGTTGAGCAATATGGCCGAGGCGAAGTAGAGGATCGCCATTTCGAAGAAGATGATCCACACCAGCAGCACGTCCAAACCGTGGGCCGTGAGGGCGAGATAGAACCAGTCGGCCGGCAGCAGGTGCACTTCCTGCCACCGTGTCAGAGCCACGCTGAGCCCGAACACACCGCCAACCAACAGAAAGACGACGGCGGCCACCGCGTTGGCCTTGATCAGTTTTTCAGCCGCCGAGTGAACCTTGAACCCCGTGTCGGGACAGGTCCTGAATTGCGCTATTGCAGTCATGATTGCCCCCTATTCGACGACGTAGATCTTGCCGAGCATCGTATGGTGGCCGATGCCGCAGAACTCGTTGCAGACCACGGCGAATTCGCCGGTCTGGTTCGGGGTCACCGTAACGACGAAGTCGTAGCCCGGGTGAACCTGAACGTTCAGGTTGGTCGGTTGCAGGGACCAGCCGTGCATCCAGTCCGCCGAAGACAGGTGCAGCCGGTAGGTCTTGTCTTTTTCAAGCTCAAGAATAGGCCACCATTCCCACAGCCGCGCGACCACGAATACGTCGCTGCCGGCGGGCGGGCGGACAACCGGGATGCCGGTGTCGCCTTCTTCGCGCACGGTATATTTGTCGGCCATCGCCTCGGCCCGCTCGACGTGGGCTTCGGGCTCGACCTTATATGCTTCGTTGGTGAGGTTTTGCTCACCGAACAGATGCCAGTAGGGCATCATAAAGAACATAATCAAAGCCCAGATCAGGCACAGACCGACCCAGATGATTTCGGTCTTCTCGATGGGCTCGTTCCACCAAAGTTTATTCTCGGGAGGATGAATTGCCATGGGAACCTCGCTCCTACAATTGGGCCGCTATCAGTAGTTGGCCACAGGGATTTGCGTGAGCTCCATGACGCCCCACAGGATGTAAAACACCGTGGGTATCACTACGCCGAGGAACAGCAAAAAGAAGTGGTTGTCCAGCAACCGCTGCATAAACGGGGGTTTCCCGCCCGTACCGCCGCCCGAGGCTCCGGTTTCCGATTCTGCCATATCGTAACTCCCCTTCTCCCGGCGGCCGAAATCGGACGGCCGCGCGAATGGTCTATTGCGTCGCGATATCGACGCACGGTCTCTCAGCCGGCAAACGGCTACGACTCTCCAAGAAGGGAGTTAACAAGGGACCGGACTATTCATCCTTGATACAAATCAATAAGCCCGATCATTTTGCTGGGGCGTAAAAAACAAAAACGGCGCAAGGACTTGCGCCGTTCGAGCACTTGAGTGGCGGGAAAGATATTCGCGTCAGTTTTGCAGGTATTCGATCACCTGGAACGAAATGAAAGCCAGCGGCAGCAAAATGGCGAAAAACACCAGCGAACGGTAAGGCAGGCGCTCGCCGCGCCGGATTTCGATCTTCTCAAGCACCCGGTCGGCGACGATATAGAGCACGACGGCGACGATGGTGAAGTAGATGTACTGCGACATGGTTGTCCCTCAGATCGCGCGGCCGCGTTCGCGGCGCAGTTCGTGCACCACCCACAAAACCGCCGTGAACAGCACCAGCGCGCCCGCCTGGTGGATGGCGGCGATCGAGACCGGCACCACCAGAAGCAGCGTGGCGATGCCCAGCGACACCTGTCCGACCGCGGTCAGGGCCAGGCCGTGCAGCGCCGTCCGCGTGCGCGGGCGGATGTCGTGCTTCAGTCCCCAGGCCCAGGCGGCGCCGACCAGCACCAGCGTCAGGATGGCCAGCACGCGGTGGTCGAACTGCACCGTGGCCACGTCCTCGAACAGGCTGAGCCAGGCCGGCGTCAGTTGCAGGAATTCCTCGGGCACCAGGCCGTCGCCCATCAGCGGAAAGGTGTTGTAGATGAAACCGGCATCCAGGCCGGCGACGAAGCCGCCGGAGCCGATGGTGATGAAAACCAGCACGGCGATGGCAATGACGGCGCGGCGCAACGGCGTGGTGGCCTCGTCCGGTGCGTGCGGCCGCGGCCACAGCAGGCCCAGCGCGATCCAGAACATGTAGCCGTAGATCACGAACGCCGCCAGCAGATGGGCCGTCAGCCGGTACTGGCTGACGTCGGGCCGGTCGACCATGCCGCTTTTCACCATCAGCCAGCCCAGCACGCCCTGCAGCCCGCCCAGCACGAAGGCCAGCAGCAGTTTTCCGCCAAGCCCCGGCATGGCGCTGCGCCTGACCGCGCCGGTGAGGAAGAAGACCACCATGGGCACGAAGAACGCCAGGCCGATCAGCCGGCCCCAGACCCGGTGGATGAACTCGAACCAGAAGATGGATTTGAACTCCTCCAGGGTCATGCCCATGTTGACCTTCTGGTATTCGGGATACTGCTTGTACTTGTCGAAGGCGTCCTGCCATTCGGCCTGGCTCATCGGCGGCAGGAAACCGGTGGCCGGCTTCCATTCGACCATGGAGAGGCCGGAATGGGTCAGGCGGGTCACGCCGCCCAGCACCACCATGGCGAACACCATGGCGCAGCACACCAGCAGCCAGACGGCGATCCTCGAATCCGCCGCCGCCCGTTCGGCGGGCGCATTGTCTGCGATGGCATAATCCATGGCGTTCAGCTCGTCTTCGTCCGAATGCGGCGGTCAGTCGTCGGTCACCGTGACGACGCCGACCATGCCGTCCTGTTCCCAGTGCGGCCCGCAGAGATACGGAAATTTACCGGGATTTTCAAATGTAACCTCGAACATGTCCGACTCGAACAGGCGTTCCGATTCCGCCCGGCCCGATTCCTTCAACCAGACGCTGTGGCTGGTGCGCTTGTCCACGTTGACCCAGCGCACCGTCGTGCCCGTCTTGACCGTCAGTTGCGGCGGACAGAACGTGTATTTGTACGTTATGACCACCTCGGTGCCGTCGGGCACCTGCTGATCGCCGAACAGCTTCTGGTAGCGCTTTTCGGCCTTGGCGCATTTGCGGGCGACCTTCTCGGGATCGGGCGGCGGCGGCGGTTCCTTGGCCGGGGCCGCCGCACCGGCCAGGACAACCAGGGCCAGCGCACTGGCCGCAACGCGCAGGACTGCTGTCATCGTTCTTCTCCGGTCAGGGGGAACGGAAGAACCCTACATCGAGACGGTCTCCCGTTCCGGCCACCCAATCGTTCAAGGCTTACTGCTTCGCCGCGTTCAGCTCGGCCTCGGCGCTGTCGAGGGCGAACCGGTACTCGAGCGACACATGGTGGAAGCGCGCCGTGGTGTAATCGTCGTGCACCGCCACGCCGATGGTATACACCTTGCCCGCCTCGAGGTCGATGTCGCCGGGCGTGCCCGGCTTCAGCGGCCGCGACATCTCCACCGTCCAGACGCCGTCCGCCAGCGTTCCGGTGGCGGTCAGCTCGGCACCGCCCGTTTCGATGCGCTGCTCGGCGATATGGCCGTTGCTGGCCTGGCCGCCGGAGCGGAAGCGCAGCAGGTCGGTGTAGGCGCCGGCGCCCAGCAGGCCGTCGACTTCAGCCTGGTCCTTGAGCTTGTCCCAGCCGCCTTTCGGCTTCTTGTTGCGGCCGCGCACTTCGATCTTGGTGCGGCTGTCGGGCAGGTACTTGGTGATGCCGTCCGACGTATCGATCCGCGCCGTGACGTCACCGGCCGCCCCGAGTTTCGCGGCATCGGGCGCGTGCGGCATGTAGCGGCTGTCGTGGTGGCAGGTCGCCCAGCAACCGGCCAGTTCGCCCTTGTCCACACCCTCGCCGATGATCATCAGGGCCAGCTTGGTCTGGTTGTCCGGATCCATCTTGCCGCCGTCGGCGAACGGCACCGGCGTATGCGGCGTGTCGGGCCATTGGAAGCGGAAATAGACATTGGTGCCGTCGTGGGCGGCCTGCACGTCGACCGGCACGGCCGGGCGCTTGCCGGGAATGGGCGTCGCCTCCGCCTTCTCGCCGCCGACGATCTTGGCGCCCATATCGGCTTCCTCGCCGCGGTGGCACTCGGAACAGCGGTCGCCTTTCTTGAAGGCGCGGGCGCCGCCATGGTCCTTGCCGGTCAGGATCCATTCCCACGAGGTCTGGCCGGGATACAGCAGGGTCATCTTGACCGGCTGCACCTTGCTCCAGTCGATGGCGCCGCCGCCGGACGACGCGGCCGGAGCCGCCGGAGCGGGCGCCGGAGCGGCGGCCTGCCGGGCCGGCGCGGCCTCGGTCTTCGGTGCCTCCGCCTCGGCTTCCTCGGCGGCCGGCTTTGCGGGCGCGACGGCGGCCGTCTTGGCCGGCGCCTCGTCCTTGGGTTCCTCGGCCGGTTGTTCGCTCTCGGCCGTCTCTTCTTCCTCCTCAAGCAGGTGGTGCACCGGCTTGTGGGCGATGCCCTTGTGGCAATCGATGCAGGTCTGGCCTTCCGCCCGGGCGTTTTCGTGCTGCTTCCAGGCGCGGCGCTTCTGCTTCTTCTCGCTCATGGAGTTGAAGTTGTGGCAGTTGCGGCATTCCCGCGAATCGGTTTCCTTCATCGACGCCCAGACCCGCTTGGCCAGCTCGAAGCGCTTGGCCTCGAACTTGTTGGGCGTGTCGATGGTGCCCATGAACTTGTGATAAAGCTCTTTGGTTGCCTGGATCTTGCGGACCACCTTGTGGACCCACGGATCCGGCACATGGCAGTCGGAGCATGTGGCGCGGACGCCGGTCCGGTTCTGATAGTGAATGGTTTCCCGGTATTCCTCGTAGACGGTGTCTTCCATCTCGTGGCAGGAAATGCAGAAACCGAGGGTATTGGTGGATTCCATGGCGGTATTGAAGCCGCCCCAGAACACGATACCGACGATGAAGAACAGACCCGCCGTTCCCCACGCCGTCGACTTCAGCCGCCGACTGAGCCATCCACCGAAACCGCTATTGTCAGCCATCAGTCTCTCCCCCGACCGCGTGAAAATTCAGTTTGGTTATGTTGGTTATGCGTTGATTGTTGGGAGGTAAGAACGGGCGCCGAAGCGCCCGTCCTCATCCATGACCGGATCACGTAACGTGATGGACCCGGTTGTACACATTGAACTTGCCGGTCGGAGTTTCGAGGCCCTTGATCCGGGCTTTCTCCTCGAGGGTCTTGGAATCGTATACGACGATTTCACCCTTCAGCCAGTTCTTCTTGCCGCCGCGAACCCAGACGGAGACCCAAACTTCGGAGCCGTCTTTGTTGAACTCGGAGTGCACGGCGAGCGCTTTCTCCTGCTCGGTGACCCGGATCGTCTTGACGATCTCACCCGTCTTTTTGTCGATGACCTGGATCGACTGCTGCACCTCGGGTTCGGGATGCTTGGTCTGATCGGCAAAGACGTAAGGCGAGTTGGGATGCGTCCGGATGAACAGGCCGGGACCGTCGGTTTCGGTCGCATAGCAGATCTTCCAGGCCTTGTCGGGATGACCCTTGGGATCGTTGCCCCAGGTGGTCACTTTACCTTCGCCCAGATGGACCGTACCGGCGACCGGACCGCACTTGGGATCGACCCAGTTGGCACCGGGACCCGGGTGCGGCATTTTGCCGGTTTCGATCGACGCAACATGTTTGCGGGTTTCGCTGTCCATGATTTCCATACGGTTGGAAGCGTTGGCCGCAATCTGGAAGTACCGCTGGGTCGGGTCGAAGAACCCGTCATGCAGGAACTTGCTGCTGTTGATCTGTTCGATCCGCAGATTGTCGATATCGCTGTAATCGACCTGCCAGAGCTGACCCAGCTCCTTGATCGCGACGATCCAGGTCGGCGCGTTCGGCGTGTTGTAAACGGCAGCCACGCGGGACTCGTTGACATACTCGCCGTCGACGTTTGTGCCACGGGTCGACACGACTTTCAGCGGCTCCATGGTAACCGCATCGAGGATGACGAAGTGCGGCGGCCAATACCCGCCACCGATGACGTACTTGTCTTTCCACTCGCCATAGTGCGAAACCGCCACGTCACGGGCGTCGGACGCAATCTGCGTTTCGGCGACCAGTTGCGGCGGATCCATCCACAGATCGATCTTGGTCATGCGGCCGTCACGGCCCTGCGTGTACCAGAACCGGCCATCGGACGATTCCTTCATCACGTGCACGGCGTAACCGGTGTTGATCTTGGCGACGATTTCCTTGGTGTCGCCGTCGATCACGCCGACCTTGCCGGCATCACGCAGGATAACCATGAAGAAGTTTTCCCAATTGCGATTGTGCATCGGCTTCTTGGGATAGTCCTTCGGCTCGACCATCACTTTCCACCGCTCCTTCATCTCGGCCAGGGTCATCTCGGCCGGCGGCGGAACGTCCATTTGAATGTAGGTCGCCAGGTTCTTGATCTGCTCTTCGTTGAACAGATCGTCGAAATTGTTCATGCCACCTTCGGTGCCGATGGCGATGATTTTTTCGAGGCGCTTTTGACCCAGTTTACGCGTTTCCTTGGGCTCCAGGCTCTTGCCGGTGGCCCCTTTACGCAGAACACCGTGACAACCAGCGCAGCGCTGGAAGTACAGTTTCTTCGATTCTTCAAACGCTTCCTCGGACAAGGTCGGTTCGTCTGCCGCCAACGCCGTCGTGACGTTGGCGCCCATGGCGACTCCGAAAACCAATGCCAAGGACGACACGCTTAGTGCAAGTCTCCTCATGATCGCTCTCCAGACTTGTTGCAATGCTGCGGCGCAGCGACTTCCTGTGATTACTCCTCGCCTGCAAGCGAACCCTTGACCTGTATCAATAACGTCTGAGCTTTTTTTCTCGGTGCCCCAATCAGTACTTTTTTTCCCTCCCGGGACATTGATTGGCATCAATTCACCGCCAGAAACCGCGTGATATGGGTAACCGGTCGGCTGGGGGTCGATCCCGGCCGGCGCGTACGCACCAGTCCAAGGGGAGAGGACGTTGTCACAGGAACCAAAGGTCTATCTGGTTGGTGCCGGCCCCGGCGACCCGGATCTGCTGACCGTCAAAGCCATGCGTTTGATTACGGCGGAAGCGGACGTGGTTGTGTACGACCGCCTCGTATCCGAAGACATCATGGATTTCGTGCCGCCGGGCATCGCCCGCATATTCGTCGGCAAGGCGTCGAACCGGCACACCCTGCCGCAGGACGAAATCAACGAACTGATCGTGCGCCTGGCGAAATCGGGCCGCACCGTCGTGCGCCTCAAGGGCGGCGATCCCTACATTTTCGGCCGCGGCGGCGAGGAAGCCGAATATCTGCTGGCCAACGACGTGTCGTTCGAAGTGGTGCCCGGCATCACCGCCGGATCGGGCTGCGCGGCCTATTCGGGCATTCCGTTGACCCATCGCGGCCTGGCGACCGGCGTGCGCTACGTCACCGGCCATTGCCAGGCCGGCGTCGACCTCGATCTCAATTGGGACAGCCTGGCCGACCCGGACACCACCCTGGTCGTCTATATGGGTCTGACCCATTTGCCGCAGATCAGCGAGAAGCTGATCGCCGCGGGTCTGCCCGCCGGCACGCCGGCCGCGGCCATCGCCAACGGCACGACCCGCGATCAACAGCAATGCATTTCCACGTTGGCCGAATTGCCGCAACGGGCCCGGGACATCGGCCTGCGGGCGCCGGTCATGGTCATCATCGGCCGGGTTGTCGAGATGGCTCAGGTTCTGGCTCCCCCGTGCGAAAGCGGGGTCGAGGAGATCAACCGTGAACGGCTTGGCGCGGATTGAGCGGCGTGCCGGCTTGCGCGCCGCCTGGACGGGTCTCGCCTTGCTGGCACTGGCCGTCCCGGCCGTCGCCGCCGCCGTGGCCGAGTCCGCGCCGACTCCGGCACGGCAGACGGAACTGATCTACCTGCTCAAACAGGACTGCGGCTCCTGTCACGGCCTGACGTTGAAAGGCGGCCTGGCCCCGCCCCTGCTGCCCGCGACCATCGCCGAGCGCGACGACGAGACCCTGATCGAGACCATCCTCGATGGCCGGCCGGGCACGCCCATGCCGCCCTGGCGGTTCCAAATCGCCCCGCAGGAAGCGGCGTGGCTGGTGCAACAGTTGCGGCAAGGAGTGCATGCGGAATGAATACGTCCATAATTCTCCGTCGGCTGCGCACCTTCGTCGCCGGCGCGGCGCTCGTCGCCCTGGCCGGTTGCGCCGGAACCGATACGCTGCGCGGCAGTGGTGATCTCGGCCTGATCATCGAACGCGCCACGGGCAGCATACAGATCATCGAAACCACCGGCCGCACGCAACTGGCCACCGTCAAGGGCCTGGGCGACCTGTCCCATGCCTCGGCGGTGTATTCCCGCGACGGCCGCTTCGCCTACCTGTTCGGACGCGATGGCGGCCTGACCAAGGTCGACATGCTCAAGGCGAAAATCGTCAAGCGGGTCATGCAGTCGGGCAATTCCATCGGCGGCGCTATCTCCCAGGACGGCAGACTGATCGCCGTGTCCAACTACAAGCCGGGCGGCGTCAAGGTGTTCGACGCCGGCACGCTCGACCTGGTCGCCGACATTCCCGCCATCGACGCCGACGGCAACCGTTCCAAGGTGGTCGGCCTGGTCGACGCGCCGGGACAGCGGTTCGTTTTCAGCCTCTATGATTCCGGCGAAATCTGGATGGCCGATTTCAGCGCCGGAGGGGCGCCCGCACTACGCAAGTTTCCCGATATCGGCACATTGCCCTATGACGGGCTGATCACACCCGATGGCCGCTACTACGCCGCCGGTTTGTTCGGCGAGGATGGCATCGCCCTGCTCGACCTGTGGAACGTCGATGCCGGCGTCAAACGTATCCTCGACGGCTATGGCCGCGGCGAGCAACCCTTGCCGGTTTACAAGATGCCTCATCTGGAAGGCTGGGCCTCCGCCGGCGGCGCGCTGTTTCTGCCCGCCGTCGGGCGTCATGAAATCCTGGTCGTCGAGAAGGAAAGCTGGCGTGAACTCGGACGCATTCCGGTGCACGGCCAACCGGTATTCGCCGTCGCCCGGCCCGACGGCCGCCAGGTCTGGGTCAACTTCGCCCATCCGCGCAACGACGTGGTGCAGGTGATTGACACCCAGTCGCGCAAGGTGATCCACAGCATGAAGCCGGGCAAGGCCATCCTGCACATGGAATTCACGCCGCGCGGCGAACAGGTCTTCGTGTCGATCCGCGACGCCGACAAGGTCGACGTTTACGACACGCGCACATTCGACAGGCTGACCACGCTGGACGCCCGGAAACCGAGCGGCATCTTCCTTACCGCGCGGGCCAACCGGATCGGCCTGTGATGTCAGGCCCGGCGACGCCATATCCCGTCGACGAGGCGCGGCCCTATACGCCGGGCGCGCTGGAGAAGGCATTGCTGGACGGTTTCCAGGACGGTTTCCCGCTGACCGAACGGCCCTACCGGGCGATCGCCGAGAAATGCGGCGTCAGCGAAGAGGACGTCGTCGCGGCCATTGCCCGCATGCAGGAGGCCAAGGCCATCAGCCGCGTCGGCGCCGTGGTCCGGCCCAACACCGCCGGCGCCAGCACCCTGGCCGCCATGGCCGTGCCGCCGGAACGGTTGGACGATGTGGCCGCGCAGGTCAATGGCTATGACCAGGTGACCCACAACTACGAACGCGAACACGAACTGAACCTGTGGTTCGTCGTCACCGCGACCGGCCGGGACATGGTCGACAACGTCCTGCAGGACATCGAAACCGCGACCGGCCTCACGGTGCTCGACCTCAGCCTGGTCGAGGACTACCACATCGATCTGGGATTCCCCCTGCAATGGACGTAAGCGCGACAGACCGGCAATTGCTGGCGGCCCTGCAGGACGGCTTGCCCCTGACCGCGCGGCCCTACGCCGACATCGGCGCGGCCGTAGGCCTGGACGAGGCCGACGTCATCGCCCGGCTGGCGGCGTTGCGCGACGCCGGCGTCATCAAGCGCATGGGTTTGGTCGTACGCCATCACGAAAACGGCTACCGGGCCAACGCCATGGTGACCTGGAACGTGCCCGACGCCCTGGTCTCGGAAATCGGCCGCAAACTGGCCGCCTATCCCTTCGTCACCCTGTGCTACCGCCGCACCCGCCGGCCGCCGGTGTGGCCCTACAACCTGTTCTGCATGATCCACGGCAAGGACCGCACCACCGTCGAGGCCGCGATCCGCACCCTGTCCGCCGAGAGCGGCATGGCGGCCTATCCGCGGCAGGTGCTGTTCAGCCGGCGGCGCTTCAAACAACGCGGCGCCTATTTCGGCACCTGCGCACCCAGTTTGAAGGAGGCGTCGTGATGGACGCCACCGACAAGCTGATCGTCAATTCCCTGCAGGGCGGTTTTCCGGTCTGTGCACAGCCGTTCGCGGCCGTTGCCGCTGACCTGGGGCTGGAGGAACAGGATCTGATCGACCGCATCGCGGCCATGACCGAAGACGGTGTACTGAGCCGATTCGGACCGTTGTATCACGCGGAAAGGATGGGCGGCGCCCAGACCCTGGCCGCCATGCAGGTACCGCTTGAACGCTTCGAGCAGGTGGCGGAACAGGTCAACGCCCATCCCGAAGTCGCGCACAATTACGAACGCCGCAACGACCTCAACATGTGGTTCGTGATCGCCAGCGACGACCCGTCGGCGATAGCCCGTGTGATCGGCGCAATCGAGGCGGAAACCGGCCTGACCGTCTACAACATGCCGAAGGAAGAGGAGTTCTTCATCGGCCTGAGGTTCCAGGTATGAACGCCGCGGCCGCCGTCGCCGCACAGTCGGACGAAGCGCGGGCCGCGTTCGCGCTCGACGACCTGGACCGCCGCATCATCGCGGCGACCCAGTCGGGATTGCCGTTGACTCCGCGCCCCTACCATGCCGTGGCCGAGACCGTCGGCGCCACGCCGGATGACGTGATCGCGCGGTTCAACCGCATGTTGGACAGCGGAGCCATTCGCCGCATCGGTGTCATTCCCAACCATTACCGGCTGGGTTTCCGGGCCAATGGCATGTCGGTATGGGACGTGGACGACGCGACGGCATCAGTCCTGGGCGGGGAAGTCGGCGCGTTGGACTTCGTCAGCCACGCCTACCTGCGTCCGCGGCACCTTCCCGAGTGGCGCTATAACCTGTTCGCCATGGTGCACGGCCGCGACCGCGGCGAGGTGGAACGCAAGGTTCGGAATATCGCCGACTTGCTGGGCGATGCCTGCCGCGCCAACGACATTCTGTACTCGACCCGCATCCTGAAGAAAACCGGACTGCGCCTGTCGCCCGGTGCCAACGGGCAGGAAAGGACCTGATCGATGTTTCGTGTCAGCCAGTTCATGCGCGAATTGCACGATCCGACCCCAACCGGGCCGCGCCGCGACCCGCCGGGACCGGTCGTCATCTGGAATCTGGTGCGGCGCTGCAATTTGCAGTGCAAGCACTGCTATTCGATCTCCGCCGACGTGGATTTCCCGGGCGAACTGTCGACCGGGCAGATCTACGACGTGATGGACGACCTCAAGGCGTTCCGCGTACCGGTGCTGATCCTGTCGGGCGGCGAACCCATGTTGCGGCCGGACCTCTACGACATTTCCCGCCGGGCCAAGGACATGGGTTTCTATGTCGGCCTGTCGACCAACGGCACGCTGATCGATGAAAACACCATCGATGCCGTCGCCGCCATCGGCTACGACTATGTCGGCGTCAGCCTGGACGGCCTCGGCGTCACCCACGACAGGTTCCGTTGCAAGGAAGGCGCCTTCGACGCATCCCTGGCCGGTATTCGGCTGTGCCTGGAGCGGGACATCAAGGTCGGCGTGCGCTTCACCGTGACCCAGGACAATGTCGACGACCTGGAAGGCCTGCTCGACCTGGTCGACCGGGAAGGCATCGACAAGTTTTATCTTTCGCACCTGAATTATGCCGGACGCGGCAACAAGAACCGCGGCGACGATGCGCACCTGCGCATGACCCGCGACGCCATGGACCTGTTGTTCGACCGGGCCTACGGCTATGTCGAGAAGGGCATCGAGAAGGAAATCGTCACCGGCAACAACGACGCCGACGGCGTCTATCTGCTGCAGTGGGTGCGGAAACGTTTCCCCGACGAGGCCGAACACATTCACGCCAAGCTGGTGCAGTGGGGCGGCAACGCCTCGGGCGTCAACGTTGCCAACATCGACAATCTCGGCACGGTGCACCCCGACACCATGTGGTGGCATCACGATCTCGGTAACGTCAAGGAACGGCCGTTCTCCGAAATCTGGATGGACACGTCCGACCCGATCATGGCCGGCCTGAAGGCCCGGCCGCGCACGGTCTCGGGCCGTTGCGGATCGTGCCGGCACTTCGCCATTTGCGGCGGCAACACCCGGGTCCGCGCCTATCAGTTGACCGGCGACGCCTGGACCGAGGATCCCGCCTGTTACCTGACCGATGACGAGATCGGCGTCACCGACGCGGCGCCGCGCTTGAAAGTCACGCCCTATAAAGGACTGCGCCATCATGCCGCCGCCGGTTAGCCGTTTCGTTTTGGGGATGGCGGCGATGCTGGCGGCTTCGGGCGCCGGCGCCGCGGACAAGGCGGCGGTGACCGACGCGACCCGCGACCAATACAAAACCCTGTGCGCCGAATGCCACGGCGCCGAACGCCTGGGCGCCATCGGCCCCGCGTTGTTGCCCGGCAATCTCAAACGGCTGCGCAAGAAGTCGGCGGCCAAGGTCATCGCCTCGGGCCGGCCGGCAACCCAGATGCCGGCATTCGGCGACAAGCTGTCGAAGGACGACATCGCCGGCCTGGTCTCGCTGATCTACACGCCGCTGAAAACGCAGCCGAAATGGGACATGGCGGACATCACCGCCAGCCACGAAGTCCAGGTCGATCCCGACACCCTGCCGGAACAGGCCGTGTTCGACGCCGACCTGCTGAATCTGTTCGTTGTCGTCGAGACCGGAGATCACCACGCCACCATCCTCGACGGCGACACCTTCGAGCCGATCCATCGCTTCCAGACCCGCTTCGCCCTGCACGGCGGACCGAAGTTCTCACCCACCGGGCGTTATGTCTATTTCGCCTCGCGCGACGGCTGGATCACCAAGTTCGATATCTACAGCCTGCAGGTGGTGGCCGAAATCCGCGCCGGCATCAACACCCGCAACCTGGCCCTGTCGGGTGACGGCAAGTACGTCATGGTCGGCAACTACCTGCCCCATACCCTGGTGGTGCTGGACGCCCGTGACCTGAAACCGGTCAAACTGATCCCGGTCGCCGACAAAAAGGGCAACACCTCGCGGGTTTCGGCGGTCTATACCGCCAAGCCGCGCAACTCGTTCATTGCCGCTTTGAAGGACATCCGCGAGATTTGGGAACTGTCCTACGACCCGGACGCAGACCCGGTCTACGAGGGCTTCGTGCACAATTACCGCAAAGGCCAGGTCGAAGGCATTCCGACCGGCAAGCAGCCCTTCGCCATCCGCCGCATCCAGGTCGAGGATTTCTTCGACGACTTTTTCTTCGATCCGGCCTATGCCGAAGTCATCGGCGCGGCGCGCGATGACAACAACGAGCTCAAGGGACAGGTCTACAACCTGGACGCCCGGCGCAAGGTCGCCGACTTGGACCTGCCCGGCATGCCGCATCTCGGATCGGGCATCAACTGGGACTATGAGGGCCGCATGGTGATGGCGACACCGCACTTGAAGGGCGGCGTGGTCAGTGTCATCGACATGAACACCTGGGAGACGGTCAAGGAGATCGAAACCCTCGGACCGGGCTTTTTCATGCGCAGTCACGAACAGTCCGACTATGCCTGGGTCGATGTGTTCTTCGGCAAGAACCGCGACGCCATGCATGTCATCGACAAGCGCACGCTGGAAATCGTCAAGACCGTGCGGCCGGCTCCGGGCAAGACCGCCGCCCATGTGGAGTTCACCCGCGACGGCCGCTACGCGCTGGTCAGCATCTGGGATATGGACGGCGCCATTGTCGTGTACGACGCCAAGACGCTGGAGGAAGTCAAACGCATCCCCATGCGAAAGCCATCAGGGAAATATAATGTTCATAATAAGATCACCCTGTCGCGCGGCACCAGCCACTGAGCGCGGGATGAGCCGCGATCCGGAACCCATGCCGGCCGCCCGCTGGGGCCATGCGGACCTTCTGCTTGTCGGCCACGGCTCGGCCAACATCGACGCGGCGAACGACATTTTACGCCGCCATGCCGAGGAGATAGCCCGCCGCCAATTGTTCGCCAAAGTGTGTTGCGGCTTTCTCAGGGGAGATCCCGATTTTCGCGACATCGCCGACACCTGCACCGGACAGCATGTCTATGTGGTGCCCTGCCTCATGAGCGATGCGTATCTGTCGCGGACATTCATTCCGGCGCAACTCAACCTGACCAACGCGGTAACGGTACTCCAGGGCGCGGCCGCCGATGGTGACGACCAGACCATCTGCTATTGCGATCCGGTCGGCACCAGCCCACGCCTGACGGAGATCATCGCCGACCGGGTGGACGCCCACTGCCTGGACAGGGACCTCGACCCGCAAGACATAGCTCTTCTTCTGGTCGGCCACGGCACGGACAGGGACACCCGTTCAACCGATACGGTGTGGTGGAACGTGGAGACGCTGGCCTCTCAGAAACGCTTTGGACGGGTACTGGCGGCATTCCTTGAAGAAGCGCCGTCCGTTGCCGACCAGGTCGCGGATGCCCGCTTGCGTCAAATCGTCGCGATCGGATTCTTCCTGTCCGCCGGCCGGCACGGCCAGCATGATGTACCGGACCTGCTGCGGAACGCGCCCGGCCCTCAGGATTCCGACTATCTGGGGCCGATCGGCGCCGATCCGCTGTTTACCGATGTCATCCTCGACCGGGTCCGTGCGTTCGATCAACAGCACCCGGAAAACAGCCGGCCCTAGAGCAGTTCCTCTTTAGATGGAAGCATTCTGACGGAGCGTATTGGCGCCAAGGCCAAGGCTGGCGGTGACGGCCATACCCGGCGGTATGGCCGAGACGGCAGCCGCCGGATTTGGCGCCAATACGCCCGTCCCACAAAAGCGCAATGGGGGTTTCCGAGCGGCCGCCCCCCACGGCGTCAGAC
>JANQFL010000087.1 GCA_028277845.1 Sneathiellales bacterium | reverse complement strand
AAAAGCGCCGCGCGCTCGTCCAACGTTAGTTCAACAACATATTTGATATTGGCCAAAACACTGCATCCTCTACACACAAATCGGAAAACAGGGAATCAGATCGCAATGAAAAGCGCAACATATCAATTTAATTGGTGAAGAGGACTAGAGCAATTCCTCTTTAGATGGAAGCATTCTGACGGAGCGTATTGGCGCCAATACGCCCGTCCCTCCGGGTTTCCGAGCGGCCGCCCCCCACGGCGTCAGACGGCTTGCGCGATGCACCGCATCGCGCGGCCCCGTCTTCCTGGCGGATGAGCAGGCCGCTCGAGAAACAGAATGGATTCCATCTAAAGAGGAATTGCTCTAGTCGTGCGGCTCAGTCGGACCGCCGGCATCACGCCAGGCGTTGAAACCGCCTTCAATGTGGGCCACCGGTGTCAAACCCATGGCCTGCAGAGTCTGGGTGGTCAAGGCCGAGCGCCAGCCCGAAGCGCAAAAGAATACGAACTTCCTGCCCGACGCGAAGACCTCTTTGTGGTACTTGCAGGCCGGGTCGACCCAGAACTCCAGCATGCCCCGCGGAGCGTGAAAGGCGCCCGGTACCTGACCTTCGCGATGCAGTTCCCGCACGTCGCGGATGTCGACCAATTGCACGTTGGGGTCGTCCTTCAGCGCGATGGCGTCGGCCACGCTGATGGTTTCGATTTCGGCGTTGGCCTTGGCCAGCAGGTCGGTGACGGGTGTGATCTTCAAGTCGGACATGGACAAGCACTCTTTGCGGCGTATGGAAGCGGTTCCGATACCGGCGGACGGGGCGGTATCAAGACATCTAAGTGGGGCGCCCGGGACGCAATTCAACAGCATTCGGTCGTGAAATGCAGAGCGACTATGGGGGAAGGTGAGGGTGTCGCCGGCAGTGAATGGGCGCGGTCGGAATGACGACCCCGATGCCGTCGAAAAAACCCGAAGATGCGAAGTCCCGGTCGTGGACGACCGTGATGCCGCCGCCGGGTCCCAATGCGGCATACGGCAATCCTTCAGCCAATCCGGCGGCGCGCAACGAACCCCGACCCAAAGTTTCCGGCAACAGACGACGTCGTGGATCCATTCCGTACGATTTGGCGAACTCCGTACAGCGGGATAAGTAATGGCGCTTATTGCGGCAATTGGCTGGCAGTGACTATGCTCTGTCTGTTTTCCGCCACCGGACATCCTTCGGGCAGAAATTCCCACATTGTATTGTTACCTTTGAGGATGCATCGCGCCATGCGCGGTCCCTTGTTGGTCTTGATGCAGGCTGCCTGACCGACCAGCAGGTAACGGCCATAATTTTGGCAACGGCACTCCGGTACCTTGGTCACACGCTCTTTCGGCTTGGAAAATCGTGGTTTCGAAGGTGCACCGTCCAGGGCCGACTGAGATGCGGCCGGGAACGCAGCGAGTAGTGCCATCGTAGCGGTTGCCGCCACAATCGTGAGCCAGGTCCGTCCGTTCCGCCGCTGGTGCATCGCATCACGTCCTTGCCGGTATGTTAGCAAACAAACGGTGCCGCGTTAATGGTGTAGTTATGAGCGCATTTCGCGCGGGAGGCCGGCGAGGTACGGATCAGTTCAGTATGCTCGATCCGTTGTTGCCGAATCCCATGCGGTCCTTGGCTTCGGCTTCGTCATAGGTAACCCAAACTTCGTCTTCGAGATCGAAGCGGGCCAGAAACTGCCGGACGACGCCGAACTGATAGGGAGTTTTCACCAGGATCGAGGATTCGACGCCGGCCCGTGTTTTGCGGATTTCCACGTCGTAAATGGTCAGCAGGTCGATCGCATCGTCGTATGACATCGAGACGCTGGCTTCGCGCATATCGTGCAGCACCCCGCGACGGGCCGAAAAGTCTGGGTGATTTATGATATCCGACAAATATTGCTTGGCGGCGGTCAAATCGATATCGCCGCTCCAGGTCACAACAAAGCACTTGTTGTTGGCAAACCAACTTATGTGATGCGCCATGTTGCCCATGTCTGAATGATGTTTGTTATCCGCCTGGACAACTAAGTCTAGAGTTGTAACAAAATTATTACAAGTGCAACGACATTGTTAAAGAGCGAGGTCTCGCAATTGTGAATGGGTGCAGGATATGCAGCAGCCAAATGCGCGCAGAACGCGATTCCAAAATATTTCCCATAATATAAATTATGAAATCTTCTCATTCGAGTTTTCTGCAAAATTCGAAGGGTTAACCGGTTGTTCAGGACTACGGCGCTATGTCCTACCCTATCAGCAACCTAGAAGATATCAAGTCGGCCATGAGTAGCTTATTAGGCGAAACCCCTGATCACGCCCTATTGCCAACCGCGAAGTTCTATGAGCGCCTTGCCCGCTTCCTCCGTGACAAGCACGCCCGTCTCGAAGCCGATGCCGCGCGGCGAAAATCCATCGCCCGTGACCTTGGACGGTTACGCCATCAGCTCGGGCCATGGATCTATGATCAAGTTGCCGCCGGTGCCGATCTGGACCGCCTCGCCGCCGATCTTGAGCGTACCGGCACACCCACAGAAACGACGTTCTACTATTACCGGACCGAGGAAAAGAAACGCAAGAAACAGGTTAAGGCCGAACGGGATATTGAGATCATGCGATTTGTCGCCCGTGGTTGGACTAACGCCGCCCTTGCTGATCGTTTCGGGGTATCGGAAAGAAACGGTTTCACGAATTATTGCCAAGCAGCTCCCTAGAAGCCTATAGGACGCAATTGACGCTATATTTCTATGTCAGAGCAAAAATATGCATCTTATGGAGGAATTAATAGTGTGTTATTCTCGGTTATTTTACCACAAAAAGTTTGCCAAATAACTCATTGAATCCCTTTGCCAATTGGTTGACGAAAAGTGACCTCTTCAACCATTTGAAAAATTTGCATGGCAGATAGTCCGCATCCTAGTGCGAAAAAAATTTGCAAAGAGGCATACTCTATGCCCTAAATGTGCTTAGGAATGTTTCACATTAAAATGTGGAAAATTCCTTGCTCCTAACAAATTGCTAACTTTTAGGGGCAAAAAATCGATAGCGGGCCCGGGAATTGAACCCGGCGCGGAGCGGTTGATGAGGCCATCCGCCGGAACCACCTGACCCGCCGTAGATACAAGACGAGGTTCTCCTCCAGACACATTCTGGACGAGAACCTCCCTTGTTTTCGGGGTCTTGAGCCACCGTTAACCTTCATTACGAAGGTTTTTTCAGGCTAGGTCAAGTAGAACACGGAGTGAACCCGTGTTTTTTTCCGTTTGCGTGAAAAAATCCCGTTATATCCCGGTATATCCCGTTTCAAGTGGGATTTTTCCCGCGTCTCATATGTTGAAACTGGTTACTTACAGCCGCGTTTGCGACGTGATTTCCGCCTCTTCGCGGCCTTAACAACGCGACCGCCGGCCGTCAACCGATAGCCCTTCTTGATCCGTCCTGTTTTGGTACGTCCTGCCGCCATCACTTCTTGCCTTCTTTCTTGGCCGCGGACCGACGCCGCGATGCCGGTTTCTTCCCCCCCCTGCGGGGCTTGGTTTTCGGTCTCGAGTTCGCGTTCATCAATCTGAAGCGGCCCAAGGTCAATACACTTGGGGATGCCCGGTCTTTGTCAAAAATTGCTGTCTACCGAAACAGCCGCCTGGATAAATATTTGAAAAACAATGATTTCGGCGATGGCGTTCTGGTTCGGACCGAGAACAGCAGCGAAAGCTTTCGCATGCTGATGCGACAACGGGTTGACAGCTGGTTTGCCTTTACCGGCGAAGCGCAATGGCCGGCTTCGCAACAGAAACCGGTTGTCCGCAATCTGGTGATTGGCGAACCGGTCTTACGGTCAACATTGTGGATGGTGACGTCGACAAATCTGTCCGACGAGGCGCTATCCACTTTGCGATCGGTCATGACTGAACTTGTCGATGACGGCACGCTTGAGCGTATCAAACAGAACTACGGCATTCGGGATGCCGGACAAGCCGGTGTACGGCTACTCGCCTTTTCGACTCCGTCCGGGAAATTGCCGCCCAGCATGTAAATGATGTCTCGAGTGACAAATGCCCGATTTCGTCCCGGATGGAACAGCCGCTGAACGGTCACCAAAGGATCTCGCAGTTTTTAGTGCAGATATCGCGGCCTGATCCCCGTGCACTGTTACGGACCCTGCGCTATAACCTGGGCGCGTTCAGGCAATGGATGATGTCCGTATGACCGATTCCCGTTTCTCCGATCCGGCAGCGCCGCCGATCAGGCGACTATTGGCCATCATGGCGCAGCTGCGCAATCCCGACGGCGGTTGCCCATGGGACCAGGAACAGACCTTCGAGACAATTGCGCCTCATACCATCGAGGAAGCCTACGAGGTTGCCGATGCCATTCACCACGGCGACATGATGCACTTGAAGGACGAGCTGGGCGACTTGCTGTTTCAAGTGGTGTTTTATGCCCAGATAGCGTCGGAAAACGGCGATTTCGCGTTCGATGACGTGGTGGAGGCCATCTGCGCCAAGATGCTGACGCGCCATCCCCATGTCTTCGGCTCGGCCGACATTGCCTCGTCGGCGGCACAGACCGTGGCCTGGGAGGAGCAAAAGGCGGCCGAACGGCAGGCCAAGGCGGCGGCGGAAAACCGGCCGGAGAGCGCGCTCGACGGTGTCAGCGTCGCCCTGCCCGCCTTGACCCGCGCCTTCAAGATCGGCAAACGAGCCCGTCGGGTCGGTTTTGACTGGCCCGATGCCGATGCCGTCACCGACAAGGTGCACGAGGAACTGAAGGAACTCCGCGATGCCCGTGCCGAGGGCGAATCGCAGGACCGCATCACCGAGGAAATGGGCGATTTGCTGTTCACATTGGTCAATCTGGCGCGCCATCTGGATGTCGACCCGGAAACCGCGCTGCGCAAGGCCAACATCAAGGTGGAGGACCGTTTCCGCCTGATGGAGCAGGATTTGGCCGCACAAGGCAAAACGGTTGCCGATGTATCCATGGACGAGCGGGAGACCGCATGGGAGCGGGCCAAGGCGGCGTCGAAAACCTGATCCGGTCCGATAGTTCCAAATGAAAAGGGGCCGCGTATGCGGCCCCTTCCCGTTTCCGGTCGGATTGCTCCGACGGTTGTTTTACATCATGCCGCCCATGCCACCCATGTCGGGCATGGCCGGGGCGCCGCCTTTGTCCTTCTCCGGCGCATCCGCCACCATAGCTTCGGTGGTGATCAGCAATCCGGCGATGGACGCCGCGTCCTGCAGCGCGATGCGGACGACCTTGGCCGGGTCGATGATGCCGGCCTTGACCATATCCACATACTCTTCGGTCTGGGCGTTGAAGCCGTGCTTGGTGTCTTTCTGCTCCAGCAGCTTGCCGGCGACAACGGCGCCGTCGACACCGGCGTTCTCCGCCAGCTGACGGACCGGCGCCTGCAGCGCGCGGCGCACGATGTTGATGCCGACGTTCTGGTCGCTGTTTTCCCCTTCCAGGTTCTTCAGCGCCCGCGTGGCGTAGAGCAGAGCGGTACCGCCGCCCGGCACGATGCCTTCCTGCACCGCGGCACGGGTGGCGTGCAAGGCGTCCTCGACACGGTCCTTGCGCTCCTTCACCTCGACTTCCGTGGCGCCGCCGACCTTGATCAGCGCGACGCCGCCCGCCAATTTGGCCAAACGTTCCTGCAGCTTCTCGCGGTCGTAGTCCGAGGACGTTTCCTCGACCTGCGCCCGGATCTGGTTGCAGCGGCCCTGGATGTCCTTCTTCTTGCCAGCGCCGGAAACGATGGTGGTCTCCTCCTTGGTGATGGTGACCCGCTTCGCCCGTCCCAGCATGTCCAGGGTGACGTTCTCGAGCTTGATGCCGAGATCTTCGGACACGACCTGGCCGCCAGTCAGGATGGCGATGTCCTCCAGCATGGCCTTGCGGCGGTCGCCGAAACCGGGGGCCTTGACGGCGGCGATCTTGAGGCCGCCACGCAGTTTGTTGACCACCAGCGTCGCCAGGGCCTCGCCCTCGACGTCTTCGGCGATGATCAGCAGAGGACGGCCGGACTGAACGGACGCTTCCAGCAGCGGCAGCATCGTCTGCAGGTTGGACAGCTTGCTCTCGTGCAGCAGGATGTACGGGTCTTCCAACTCCGTGGTCATCTTGTCGGCATTGGTGATGAAGTACGGCGACAGGTAGCCGCGGTCGAACTGCATGCCCTCGACCACTTCCAGTTCGGTGGTCAGGCCCTTGGCTTCCTCGACGGTGATCACGCCTTCATTGCCGACCCGTTCCATCGCTTCGGCGATGATGTCGCCGATGTCCGCTTCGCCGTTGGCCGAAATGGTGCCAACCTGAGCGACTTCGGCGCTGCCGGAGACCTTCTTGGCGCGTTTCTTAACATCGGCGACGACTTTCTCGACCGCCAGGTCGATGCCGCGCTTCAGATCCATCGGGTTCATCCCGGCGGCGTCGGCCTTGAGGCCTTCCCGCACGATGGACTGGGCCAGAACGGTGGCCGTGGTCGTGCCGTCGCCGGCCTCGTCCGACGTGCGCGAGGCGACTTCCCGGACCATCTGGGCGCCCATGTTCTCGAACTTGTTCTCAAGTTCGATTTCCTTGGCGACCGTGACGCCGTCCTTGGTGATGCGCGGTGCACCGAAGGACTTGTCCAGGACCACGTTGCGGCCCTTGGGGCCGAGGGTCACCTTGACCGCGTCGGCCAGGATGTTGACGCCGCGCAGCATCTGATCGCGCGCTTCGGTTTCGAATTTGACTTCCTTGGCAGCCATGACCGGTTCTCCTTAGCTCAGAATTCCCATGATGTCGGATTCCTTCATGATCAACAGGTCATCGCCGTCGATCTTGACTTCGGTACCCGACCATTTGCCGAACAGGATGCGGTCGCCTTTCTTGACGTCGAGCGGCGTGACCTTGCCGTCTTCGCTGCGGGCGCCCGTACCCACGGCGACAACTTTGCCCTCCATGGGCTTTTCCTGTGCGGTGTCGGGAATGATGATGCCGCCGGCGGTCTTCTCGTCGGAATCGACGCGTTTTACCAGGACCCGGTCGTGCAAGGGCCGAAACTTCATAAATACCTCCCTCGGTAACGAACTGTCGGAAATGTTGGATTTGGGTGGAGTTGGCACTCCACAAACTCGAGTGCCAGCTTATAGGTAGTGTTGCCGATTTTGTCAATCAATGGGGCAATTTAGACCAACGCTCAGCCGACGGGCACTGGTTGCGATCCCACTTTCCGGTCGAGTTTCTTAAGATCGTTGCCGTCGAGGCGCACCCGCAGATGCACGCCGTCTTCCTCGTCGCTGCGCTCGAGGATTTCGCCGCGCCGGTATACCCACGCCAGGGTGGCGCCGTCGGCGAACGGAATGGTGACGTCCACTGCCGTACGGCTTGCGTTGAGGGTGCGGTCGATCCATTCCAGGATGGCATGGCAGCCTTCGCCCGTTACCGCCGAAACCGGCAGGCTGTGCTCGTCGCGGTCGGCAAGATTGTGAAGCGCGTTCAGGCTGTCGGCGTCCAACAAGTCCGTCTTGTTGAAGACATCGAGCATGCGGTCTTCACAGTCCTCGATCCCGAGATGTTTGAGAACGTCGAGGACGTCCTGGGACTGGGCCTCCCTATCGGGGTGAGAACAATCGTGGACATGCAACAGCAGGTCGGCGCCGGTCACCTCTTCCAGCGTCGCCCGGAACGCGGCCACCAGATGTGTCGGCAATTCGGAAATGAAGCCCACCGTGTCGGACAGGATGATTTTGCGGCCACTGGGCAAGGCGACTTCCCGCATGGTCGGATCCAGCGTCGCGAACAGCATGTCCTCGGCCACGACCGACGCTTTGGTGAGGCGATTGAACAGTGTCGATTTGCCGGCGTTGGTATAACCGACCAGGGCGACGACCGGATACGGAACGCGCTTGCGGCCTTCCCGATGCAGTGTGCGGGTCCGCACGACGGTTTCGAGTTCCGATTTGATTTTGGTGACCCGTTCGTCCAACAGGCGCCGGTCGATTTCCAACTGGCTTTCACCGGGGCCGCCCAGGAAACCGAAACCGCCGCGCTGACGTTCCAAGTGGGTCCAGGATCGCACCAGGCGGCTGCGTTGATAGGTCAGATGCGCCAGCTCGACCTGCAACCGGCCTTCCTTGGTTTGTGCCCGATCACCGAAAATCTCCAGGATCAATCCCGTGCGGTCGATGACCTTGCTGCCGAGATGCTTTTCCAGATTGCGTTGCTGTACCGGAGATACGGCCGAATCGATGATGACGACATCGATCCCGTGCGCGGCGGCCAGCGTGGCGAATTCATCCATCTTGCCGCGGCCGAAAATCGTCGCGGGCCGGAAAGCCTTCAAACCGACAGTGTGCGCTTCAACGACGTCGAGGCCGATGGCTTCGGCCAAGCCGGCCGCCTCCTCTACCCGGGCTTCAGGCGTACGTATGGCATCGCTGCCGTTGGGGCGGCGCAGATACGGATGCAGGACGAGAGTCCGTTTCCGTCTGACTTTGGTACTGTGTGCGCTGGTATCCGGCAACTGTGCTCAATACACCCGCGTTGGATCAATCCGCTGCGGCTTCTTCCGCGCTGGGTTCAAACAGCTGAACCGGTTGCGCCGGCATGACCGTCGAAATTGCGTGTTTGTACACCAATTGGGCATGGCCGTCGCGGCGAAGAAGTACACAGAAATTGTCGAACCACGTGATGACGCCTTGAAGTTTCACGCCGTTAATCAGGAAAATCGTTACAGGCATCTTATTTTTGCGGACATGATTTAGAAAAACGTCCTGCATGTTTTGCTGCTTTTCGCTTGCCATTTTTTTGTGCCTAGCTCTTGTTCTACTTAGTTTTCCAATGTGGTTTGTGTGACGGCGTTACGCGCCGAAACGAGGCTACTTTCAACAACATGGCTATGGATCAGCCATTAAGCAAGGACATTATGTGCCGGGAAACCGGCCTGTCTCAAATTAAATTTCTCTTTTAAGTACAACGATCACCGGCCAAATTCGGCGCTGGGACTCAACCCGCGGTTACAATGTACGCATTATTGTGTGGATCGCGCTATCCAACGCATCGATTTCGTACATTACATGTGCCGGGCAAGGCCGGATCAGTGCACCGGGTCGCCGCATTCCTCGTCGATGTATTGCCGATACAACGCCCGCAATTCGCTGGCCACGCTGCCCGGATGGCCGTTGCCCACCGTCCGGTCGTCGATTTGAATGACCGGCGTGACGAAGGACGTGGCGCTGGTGATAAACGCCTCCTTGGCCTCCTGCGCCTCCGCCACCGTAAACGGCCGCTCGTGGATGGCGATATCCTTGCGGTTGGCCAGGTCGATGATGGTTTTTCGGGTGATGCCGGGCAGGATATCCTCCCCCAGATGCCGCGTGACCAGGTTACCATCGGCATCCACGATCCAGGCGTTGGTGGATGATCCTTCGGTCACAAAACCTTCGCCATCAACCTGCCAGGCTTCGAACGCTTCCGCGGTCTTGGCTTCCTGCTTGGCCAGGCAGTTGGGCAGCAACGCCACGGTCTTGATGTCGCAGCGTTGCCAACGGATGTCGGCAGTAGTCACCACGCGCACGCCCTGCCCGACGCCGGCGGCCACCTTGGCTGGCGGGACCGATTTGGCGGTCATCACCAGAGCCGGCTTGACGTGGTCCGGCGGAAAGGCGTGATCGCGCGGCGCAACCCCGCGGCTGACCTGCATGTAAACGATGCCGTTGCGCACCTTGTTGCGGCGAACCATTTCGCGGATCACCACCATCAATGCCGCCCGCGACATCGGCGACTTCATGGACAGTTCCCGCAATGAGCGGTCCAACCGGTCCAGATGCGGCCCGGCGTCGACCAGGCGGCTGTCGGCCACGGCGACAACCTCGTACACCCCGTCCGCGAACTGGTAACCGCGGTCCTCGATATGCACGGCGGCATCCTGGTGCGGTACATAGCGGCCGTTTACATAAGCGATACGAGACATAGCGACGTCCTAAATTGAATCCTGGTCGACAGCTCAATTCCGCCAGAACAGCGGATTGACGATGGCGAGCAAAGCCAGCAATTCCAGGCGGCCCAGCAACATACCGGCCGAAAGTACCCATTTGATACCGTCCTGCATACCGGAGAATCCGTCACTCAGGCCGGAAAAGACGGGAAACGGGGCGCCGGTGTTGGTCATCACCGCTATGGATGCCGTGATCGCTGTTCGGAAGTCCAGTCCGAGTACTCCCAGGACAACCGTGATCAGTGCCATGGCCGCGAAAAAGGTGACGAAAAAACTCCAGACCCCACGCATGGCGCTTTCGGACACCCGTTGCCGGCCGTAGTGCAGTCGGACAACGCCATGCGGGTGCGCCAGCCGGGCCAGCTCGCGCGCGCTTTGCTTGAACATCAACGAGAGCCGCATCAGCTTTATGCCGCCCGCCGTCGAAGTGGTCGAACCGCCGATGACCTGAAACACCAGCAACAGGAAAATCATGATGAGGGGTAAAGGCAAGGTCGGGTCGGCGCTGAAGTAACCCGTGGTGGTGATCATCGACGTGACGTTGAAAGCGGCCTGGCGCAGAGGTGTCAGGGTGCCGGCACCAGCGGTCCCGATCAGAATGATCGCCAACAGGGCCGTGCCGAGAACTGTAATGCCGAGCAGATAACGTACTTCCGGATCGTCGAGATACTCACGCGGACGGCCTTGGAACAGGGCCCAGTGCAGGGTGAAATTGACGGCGGCCGCGATCATAAAGACGATCAGCACGATTTCGATCCACGGATTGTTGAACGACGTTATGGATTCCGTGCGGGTGCTGAAACCGCCGCTCGACATGGTCGAGAACGCATGGGCGACGGCATCAAAACCGGTCATGCCCGCGAGCCACAGACATACGGCGCAGGCCGCCGTCATGAAGGCATAGATCCACCAGACGGACTTGACCGAATAAGCCAACTGCAAACCAATGGACTGGTTGTCACCCCGTGGCAAGGCGCTGCGATACAGAGACGAACCTTGTACCGTGGAATGGGAAAACAGCGTCATGGCCAGCATGATCGTTGCCAGGCCGCCGAGCCACTGCATCTCGGCGCGCCAGAACAGATGGGTGTAAGCGGTGTTGGAGAGGTTGTGCAACACGGTGGCGCCGGATGTGGTCAGTCCGGACAAGGCTTCAAAATAGGCGTCGGTGAAACTCTGTACGGCGCCGCCGTACAACAAAGGCAACGCGCCGAATGCCGGCAATGCCGCCCAGCCCGCCGCCGCCAGCAGAATACCTTCGCGCCGTCCCAGCTTCCGGTCCTGGTCCCGGGTGGCCAAGATGAGTGCGCCGCCGGCGAACAGGGTGATCAGGGCGAACATGGCATAAATCGCGGCCAGGTTCCCTTCCCCGTACGCCAGTCCCACGATCGCCGGCGCCGACATGGAGACAGCGAACAGGGCCAGTGCCCAACCGATGATATTGACGATCGTCGTAAACGACATGGCGCCGCGCCCGGTTCGGACCGTTAGAAGAATTCGAGGCGGACGGAGAACATTTTCTCGACCTTTTTCACCATGTCGCGGAGCGCCAGCATGATCACCCGGTCGTTGGGCAAGATGATGGTATCGCCGCGTGGAATGATGACCGCCTCGCCACGCACGATGGCGCCGACGATGATTCCATCCGGAAGGTTGATGTCGCGTAACGGTTCGCCGACCAGAATCGACGTTTCCAAGGCCTCCGCCTCGATCACTTCGGCCATGCCGTCACGCAGGGAATGCAGGCCGCGGATGCGTCCGCGGCGGACGTGCTGCAGGATGCTTGAGACCGTGGTCGCCCGCGGATTGACAACCACATCGACACCGAGCGAACTGATCAGCGGGCCGTATGAGGCGTTGTTGACCAAAGTGATGCTCTTTTGACAGCCCTGGCGCTTGGCCAGCAAGGACGACAGGATATTGGCCTCGTCGTCGTTGGTCAGCGTGACAATGGTCTCGGTCGCCGAAACATTGGCTTCCTGTAGGATTTCGTCATCCAGGGCGCTGCCGCGCAGGACGATGGTCTTGTTCAGTATGTCCGCCGCCGCCGCTGCACGCGCCTCGTCGATTTCGATCATGCGCAGTTTGACCGAGGGGTTTTCCTCTTCGATCATGCCGGCCAGAAAACGTCCGATATTGCCTCCGCCGACGATGATGATGCGCCGCGCCTCGGTTTCCTCGTGCCCGAACAACGGCATGGCGCGGGCGACATGTTCGGTATCGACGACGAAATAGACTTCGTCGCCGACCAGCATCTGATCCTCGCCGCTCGGTACGATCATGCGGTCGCCGCGGACAATGGCGGTGATGACGATATGCAGGTCGGGAAACAGTTCGGTTAGCTGCTTAAGCGGCGTATCGACGATCGGACAGTTTTCATCAAGGCGGGCGCCGATGACTCGTACCTTGTCGTCGGCGAACGGGATCATGTCGAACGCGCCGGGTACCTGAAGGCGCCGGTTGATGGCGCGGGCCACTTCGATTTCCGGCGATATGATGACGTCGATCGGCATCTGGTCGCGGCTGAACAGATCCGCCCAGGCCGGATCGAGGTAACTCTGCGCGCGCACCCGGGCGATTTTCGTCGGCACATTGAACAGGGAATGGGCAACCTGGCAGGCCACCATGTTGACTTCGTCGGCGTAGGTCACGGCGATGATCATGTCGGCATCTTCCGCACCCGCCTTTTCCAGCAGTTCGGGATGGGACGCAAAGCCGACATGACCCTGCACGTCGAATGAATCGCAAATCTTGCGCACAAGCTCGGGTGATTGGTCGATCACCGTGACCGCATTCTTTTCGCTGGCCAGTTGCCGCGCGATATTGAAGCCGACCTGGCCAGCCCCACACACAATGACTTTCATGTTCGATTATCCCGGTTGCCGTGGCATCGGATGACAGATACGAGTCAGTCTCCCGTACTGTGAATCCTCTCCGGCCGTTCCGCTCCGGTGACCCCCAATGTTTTCAATTTCCGGTGCAGCGCCGAGCGCTCCATACCGATGAATCCCGCCGTTCTGGATATATTGCCGCCAAAGCGCTGGATTTGCGCGGACAAATACTCCCGCTCGAAAAACTCCCGTGCTTCCCGCAACGGCAGCGTCATGATTTCCTTGGTGCGTTCGGGCCGCATGACTGCCGAGCGCTTGTCGACGATTTCGGGTGGCAGCATGTCGACGCCGATTTCCGCTTCCGGATCATCCGGCGCGAGGATAATCAGTCGCGCGATGACGTTACGCAGTTCGCGCACATTTCCGGGCCATTCCGCCGTTTGCAGGGCCGCCATGGCTTCATCCGACAAGGCCCGTTTGGGCAGGCCCAGCGACTCCGCCTCGCGGGTCACGAAATATTCCACCAGCAGCGGGATGTCCTCCATGCGCTCCTGCAGTGACGGGATGGCGATGGGCACGACGCTGAGACGGTGATAAAGGTCGGCGCGGAACCGTCCGGCCCGCATCTCCGCGCCCAGGTCGCGGTTGGTGGCACTGATGACCCGCACATCCACCTCGACGCTTTTGGCGCCACCCAGACGGACGAAGGTCTGATCCACCAGCACCCGCAATATCTTGCCCTGGGTTTCCAACGGCATGTCGGCGACCTCGTCGATGAACAACGTGCCGCCGTGGGCCTGCTCGAACAGGCCGACCTGTCGCTGGGTGCTGCCGCCGCCTTCGGTTTCCTCGAAGCCGAACAATTCCATTTCCATGCGTTCCGGCGCCATGGACGCGGCGTTCACGGTAACAAACGGTCCGTCCGAGCGTTGCGACAACGAGTGCAACAGCCGGGCGACCACTTCCTTGCCGCTGCCTGCGGGGCCGGTGATCAACACGCGGCTGCCGGTGGGCGCCACCTTTTCCAGCATGTTCTTGACGGTCGAGATCGCGACGGACTTGCCGATCAGCGATGTCTCCGGCGCCCCCCTGCGCTTGAGTTCGCGGTTTTCCCTACGCAATTCGTCGGCCTCGATGGCGCGCGCGACATTGAGCAGCAGTCGGTCCGCCTTGAACGGCTTCTCGATGAAATCGTAGGCGCCGCGCTTGATCGCCGACACCGCCGTTTCGATGGTGCCGTGGCCGCTGATGATGATCACCGGAAGTTCGGGGTCCAGCGATTTGATTTCATCCAGCAGCTCCAGCCCATCGAGCCTGCTGCCCTGCAACCAGATATCCAGGATCAGCAAGGATGGCCGCCGTATGCGGATAGCCTCAAGGGCCTGGTCCGAATTGGCCGCGGTTCGGGTCTGATACCCTTCGTCCGAAAGAACACCGGAAATCAAATCCCGGATATCCATTTCATCGTCTACTACCAGTATGTCTTTCGACATTATGACACCATTTTCTCCGGTTCTCTGCCGGCTTCACCCTGTTGTTCGTCGTTTTCGGGTTCGGCTTCCGTGATCAAGGCGGAGGTCGGGAATAGAAGTCGCATGACAGTTCCTCCTGCCGGAGCGTCCTGCATGTCGAGTGTTCCCCCGTGTTCCTCCATGATTTTCTTGACGATTGCCAGTCCCAGACCAGTGCCCTTTTCTTTTGTCGTGATGTAGGGCTCGGTCAACCTTTCGCGCAAATCGACCGGTAGGCCCGGCCCGTTGTCCGCGACGTTGAGTTCGATATCGTGTTCACCGACATTGAGGGTAATGTCGATTTTGCCCGTTTTGTCCGCCATGTCATCTGCGTTGACCGCGTCGGCGGCGTTGCGCAACAAATTGGAAAGCGCCTGGGCGACCTGACGGCCGTCACACCGCAAGCGGATGATTTCATCCGGATGCTGAAACGAGTAGCGCGTGCCGGGGTTGGACAGTTCCTGTTGAAACAGTTCCTGGCGCACGATCTCCCCGAGATCCTCGACCTGGAAGATTGGCGCGGGCATGCGGGCAAATGACGAAAATTCATCGACCATGCGCCCGATGTCCGACACTTGCCGGATGATCGTATCGGTGCATTGGGTGAAGACGCCGGGATCGCTCTCCACCTCCTTCAGGTATTTTCGCTTCAATCGTTCCGCCGACAACTGAATGGGTGTCAGGGGGTTCTTGATTTCGTGCGCGATGCGGCGGGCCACGTCCGCCCAGGCCGCCGTGCGCTGAGCCGTCATCAGGTCGGTGATGTCGTCGAACGTGACGACGATGCCTTCGGTTTCCGTTCCGGTGCTTTCGACGGTGACCCGAACCAGCAGATTTCGCGGTTTGCCGTGACGCAGGATGTTCACCTGGCCCTGTACCGTACGGTGACGCTTGCGTTGCGCTCCGGCGATCAGATCGGCCATTTGCGGTACGATTTCCGCCAGGTTCTGACCGATCATCGATTCCTGTTCCATACCCAGCAGGTCTATAGCGGAACGGTTGGGCAGATTGACCCGCCCATGGCGGTCCAGGCCGATGACGCCCGCCGAAACGCCGGACAGAACGGCTTCCGTGAACATGCGCCGCTCGTCCAACTGTTTGTTGGCTTCCACCAGTTCGCTGCGTTGACCGGCCAGTTGGTTGGTCATGCGGTTGAAGGCGCGGCTCAGCGTGCCGATTTCATCGTCGGCGTCCTGTTCCGGTACGCTGGTGCTGAGATCGCCCTGCCGCACCCGTTCCGCAGCGCCAACCAGGGCGCCGACCGGGCTGACGATGCGGTTGGCGATCGATAATCCGAACCACACCGCGGCCAGCAGTACTAACAGCGAGACGACAATGAAGATCAGTACGAACGTGATCTCGATACCGTGCCGTTCCTTCTCCAATTTCTCGTAACGGGAGACGGCGCTGCGTGTCCGTTCCACGTGTTCGATGACATTGGTCTCGATCACGCGGCCGACGATGAGATAGGAATCCAGGTAGGCGCGCAGTTTGACCAGGGCGCGGACCCGGCTCTCTCCTTCCGATGTGAGAACCACCACCGTTTCCGCATCGGCCCGTTGCAGAAAATCGGGTGTAATCTCGGAAAATTCCATCAAGAAGGTCAGACCGGACCGGGCGATGATCTGGCCGCTGGAATCGAACACCATGGCTTCCGACAGGGATCGGATATCCGCCTGCGCCGCAACGAACTGGCGATATCGCGCCGGATTTTGCCGCAGCAGCGATGCGGCCTGATTGAGGTCGTTGGCCATTGCCAGGGCATCGGTGCGGATATTGTCGCGGTGCTCGGTCAGGTAGGCTTCGGCGACCGCCATGGAATTGCGCACCGCCTGCTGGATCCGATCGCTAAACCAGCCCTGAATGACGAAGTTGAAGAACAGGATCGAGAATGCGGCCACGAAAATGGCAGGTCCCACGGCCACCAAACTGAACAGACCGACGATGCGGACGTGCAGCCGTGACCCGGCGGATCCGCGGCGCCGTTCGACCCACAAAGTCACCAGCCGGCGGGCGATGAAGGCCGCGATGAGCAGCAGCAAAACCAGATCGACCAGAAATAGGATACGCACCGTCACGGGGTCGGGTCCGAACGGCCCCGCGCCGGTCAAGGCGGTATAGGTCGTGATCCCGGCGATCAGCGCACACACCATCAATGCGATCGCGACCTTGCGGCCGACGCCGTATTGACGGGTCCAGCTCAAGAGTCGGCTAAACGGCGCTGAACTCGCAGTCCCGGAGGTTGTTGTCATAGATGGTAAGGCTGTTGACAGTCGCTGGAAATCGGAAGCACGCGACTATTATACCACAGAGTTGCAAAAAAACATCACAGGTTGTTGATGCCTTGAGTATCGAATGCCTGTACCCGGGTCTCCGTTGACGTCGGGTGTACGGCGCTGCTGCGCACCACTTCGATTCCCAGGTCGCGAATCTTCTTGCGCAGGGTGTTGCGATTGAGGCCCAGCAGCTCCGCCGCCTTGATCTGATTGCCCCGTGTCGCCGCCAAGCTGCGCATGATCAACGGCCGTTCCAATTCCCGCAACACACGCATGTACAGGCCCGTTGGCGGCAATTCGTCACCATGGGCGGCGAAGTAACGCTGCAGATGTTGATCCACGGCCGCCGTCAGACTGTCCGCCTCGAGCGGGGAACTGGCCGCCTGGGGCACGCCGGTTTCCGCCAGTTCGGTATCGATGATGTCGGGACCGATGACGTCCTCAACATACAGGGCCGCGAGCCGGCGCACCAGGTTTTCGAGTTCCCGCACATTGCCGGGCCAGTGATACTGCTTGAGCCGGTTCATGCCGGCATTGTCGATGCTCTTGAGCGGCAGCCCCTCATCCGCCGCCTCGCTGAAGAAGTGTCGGGCGAGATCGGGGATGTCCTCGGTGCGTTCGCGCAGGGCCGGCAGGCGGATCGGCACGACATTGAGACGGAAGAACAGGTCCTCGCGGAACAGGCCCTGTTTGATCAATTGCCGCAAGTCCCGATTGGTCGCGGCAATAATGCGGACGTTGGTCTTGATCGGGCTGCGGCCGCCGACAGTGGTGTATTCGCCCTGTTGCAGGACCCGTAGAAGCCGGGTTTGGGCTTCGGGAGGCATGTCACCGATTTCGTCGAGGAACAATGTGCCGCCCTCGGCTTGTTCGAAGCGGCCGGTGGACTTGTTGGCGGCGCCGGTAAATGCGCCTTTCTCATGGCCGAACAGGTCGCTTTCGATCAGTTCGCGTGGAATGGCCGCCATGTTGACGGCAACGAACGGCCCGTTGCGGCGTTTGCCATAGTCGTGCAGGGCGCGCGCGACAAGCTCCTTGCCGGTGCCGGATTCGCCGCTGATCATCACGGTCAGGTCGGTGGCCATCAGCCGGGCGAGCACCCGGTAGATTTCCTGCATGGCAGGTGAACGGCCGATCAGAGGCAGGTTCTCCTCACCCTCGCCTTCCTCCGATGTGCTGCGGTTGCCGGTGTCGGGCGCTTGCAGGGCCCGTTCGATGACCGTCGCGACTTCGTTGATGTCGAACGGTTTGGGCAGGTACTCGTAGGCGCCGCGTTCGGTGGCGCGGATCGCCGTCAGCAGGGTATTGCGGGCACTCATGACGATGATCGGCATGTCGGGCCGGATGCGGCGGATCCGCGGCAGCAGGTCCAGGCCGTTTTCGTCGGGCATGATGACGTCGAGGATGGCCACGTCGCCCTCGCCGTTCGAGACCCAGCGCCACAGGGTCGACGCGTTTCCCGTGCTGCGGACATCGTATCCGGCCCGGCCCAGCGCCTGGTCAAGAACCGTTCGGATCGCCGCGTCGTCGTCCGCGATGAGTACGGTGCCGCTCATGGCTGATCCCCTTCCTCGGGTTGATGCAGCGGCAGGCGGACACGGAACACCGTGCGCCGCGGCTTCGATTCGCATTCGATGGTGCCGCCGTGGTCGTTGATGATTTTGGCCACAAGAGCCAAGCCCAGCCCGGTGCCGTCCGCCTTGGTGGTGACGAACGGGTCGAACAGATTGGGCAGCAGGTCCTCGGGCACGCCTTTGCCGTCGTCCTGCACCGTGACTTCAAGCGGTAGTTGCACCCGGTCCCCGGTGCCCGGCACGGCCAATCGAACGCCCGGCCGGTAGGCTGTGGTCAGCACGATTTCGCCGCCCGCGCTGGGGAGGGCTTCTGCGGCGTTTTTGATGAGATTGAGAAATACCTGGATCAACTGGTCGCGATGGCCGTAAACCGGCGGCAGCGACGGGTCGTAATGCTCGATGATGCGATGCTTCTTGGCGAAGCCGTTTTTCGCCAGGTCGTGCACATGGTCGAGTACCCGGTGGATATTGACCGGTCCGCGATCGATTGGCCGGTCGTCGGAAAACGCCTCCATACTGTCGACCAGTTCGCAAATGCGGTCCGTTTCGGCGCAGATCAACTTGGTCAACGGTTTGTCGTCGTCATTCGCGCTTTGCTCGAGCAACTGCGCGGCGCCCCGAATCCCGGACAACGGGTTCTTGATTTCGTGCGCCAGAACCGTCGCGATGCCGACCACCGAGCGTACGGCGTTGCGGTGGACCAGCGCACGGTCCATGGTCTGGGCGATGGTGTGGGCATGCAGGGACAGCAAGACGTGCCCTGCGGCCTCGGCCACAGGCGTGCCCTGAATGTTGACGGTCTGGGTTTCGGTTTTCGGTGTGCCCAGCACCACGTTGTATTCGGACACCGGGCGGGACTCGCTCCGCACCTGTTCTACCAGGGCAACGAGCGGGCTGCCGAACGGCGCGATGGTCTCCAGGCTTTTGCCGCACAGATAGCTGGCGCTGACGTGAAACAGACTTTCCGCCGCCGGGTTGACGTACTGAACCGTGTTCTCGGGGTCGACCAGCAGGATCGGATTGGGCAGCGATGCCAACATGGCCCCGGTATTGGGCAGCATGTCGGATAAGCCTGGTTCGGGACTGGTCATGCCGCCGCCTTGGCGAGCAGCGGCTCGAAATAGGCCTTCATCGCGTCCAAGACATCCTTGGCCGTGCCCTTGGCCATGACGTTGGAGCGGAATTCCGCCGATCCCGGCAGGCCCTTGGAATACCAGCCCAGATGCTTACGGGCGATGCGCACGCCGGTCTTTTCGCCATAGAAGCCGAGCATGGCTTCGTAGTGACCGGTCATGATGTCGTAGCGTTCCTGCAACGGCGGCTCTTCCGGCCGTTCGCCGGTGCGCAGGAATCGGATCACATTGTTGATGAACCACGGCCGGCCGTATGTGCCGCGGCCGATCATGACGCCGTCGGCACCGGATTTTTCCAGAGCCGACGTGGCGTCGTCGTAGGTGGTGATGTCGCCGTTGACGATCAGCGGTACCGTGATCGCGTCCTTGACCTCGCGGACGAAATCCCAATCGGCCCGGCCGTTGTACATCTGGCAGCGGGTGCGGCCGTGCACGGTGATCATGCGGATGCCCAAATCTTCGGCGATGCGCGCCAATTCGGGGGCATTGCGGGAGGCGTCGTCCCAGCCCGTACGCATCTTCAACGTGACCGGAACGTTGACCGATTGTACCGTCTTTTCAATAATCTTCGCCGCGTTCTTGAGGTCTCGCATGAGTGCGGAACCGGCATAGCCGTTGACCACTTTCTTGACCGGGCAACCCATGTTGATGTCGATGATGGCGGCGCCGCGGTCCTCGTTCAGTTTGGCCGCCTCGCCCATGACATCCGGCTCGCAGCCGGCCAATTGCACGGCCATGGGGTGCTCGCCCGAGCTGTTGTCGGCCATCATCAAGGTCTTGCGGTTCTGCCGGATCATCGCCTGGCTGGCGATCATCTCGGAAATCACCAGACCGGCGCCGGTACGCTTGACCAGTCGGCGGAACGGCTGATCGGAGACGCCCGACATGGGGGCCAGGATGACCGGGTCGGCAATTTCGATCGGGCCAACCTTGATCGGCTTCAGTGCATTGGTCATAAAGTAATCACGAAAGAGATATGCTTAAAAATTAGGCGGCCGCAATCTATCCCAATGTGGTGGCGCTTGCAAGGATGGGGTGACGGCCTCTAAAACGGGGCGTCCGGACGGCCGCCCGATCATGGTCAGGCCGATCAGAACATATGGTTTGCTAAGGGATTCGCTATTCTATGTCCACAGTGGCCTTGATCGTTGCCGCCGGCCGCGGCGCCCGCTTCGGCGGGGACGTGCCCAAGCAATACGCCCGCTTGGCGGATCGAACGGTATTGCGCCACAGTGTCGAAACGTTCCTGTTCCATCCCATGGTCGATACCGTGCGCGTGGTGATCGCCGATGGCGATCAGGCGTTGTATGCCGATGCCATGCACGGTTTGGACCTTCTCGAACCGGTAACCGGTGGCGACAGCCGCCAGCAATCGGTACTGAACGGCCTGCGCAGCCTTGTCCAAACGGGTGCCGAGGTGGTTTTGGTTCACGATGCCGCGCGTCCCTTCGTCACGGAAGCGGCCATAACCGATGCCATCGCCGGACTGGACGGCGCGGACGGCGCCATCTCCGCTACCCAGGTGGTGGACACGCTCAAACGGGAACGGGACGGCCATGTGGGTGAAACCGTCGACCGGCATGGTCTATGGCGGGCGCAAACGCCGCAGGTCTTTCGCTTCGACGCCTTGCTGGCAGCCCACGAAGCCGTCCCGGCGGACCAATTGGCCGGCTACACCGACGATGCGACGGTCGCCGAGGCGGCGGGTCTTCGCATTGTCTTCGCCGAAGGCGATGACCGGAATTTCAAGATTACGACAACGGAAGATTTGCAGCGTGCGGAGCAATTCATGACGGTCCTCAACGGTGCCACGAGCGCGTTTTCCTTCCGAACCGGGTCCGGCTTTGATGTGCACGCTTTTGGCGGCGCCGGACCTGTGGTGCTGTGCGGTGTCGAAATTCCGTCCGACAAGGGCCTCTCCGGTCACTCCGATGCCGATGTGGCCTTGCATGCTTTGACCGATGCCCTGCTCGGCGCCATCGGCGATGGCGACATCGGTGCGCATTTTCCGCCGAACGACCCGCAATGGAAAGGTGCGCCGTCCGACCGCTTCGTGTCCTTCGCGGCCGGACGAATTTCCGACTTGGGCGGCCGCATCGCGAATGTGGATGTGACCATCATCTGCGAAACACCCAAAATCGGCCCGCACCGCGATGCCATGCGCCAGTCGGTTGCCGGCATGTTGGACTTGGACGTAGCCAGGGTGAGTATCAAGGCGACCACCACAGAAAAACTCGGCTTCACGGGCCGGGGAGAGGGAATCGCCGCCAGCGCCGTGGCCACGGTCAAACTGCCGGACGATGCATGAGCACTGAGGCACACGCCCGTCCTCTCCTGCCAACCATGCTGGCAACGTGGTTCTGGATCGGGCGCATGCCGTTCGCGCCCGGCACCTGGGGTTCCGTAGCGGCCTTGCCGCTCGCGTATATTCTTTACCTCCTGGGCGGCGGACCGGCCGTTCTGGCGGGCGCCGTAGTTGCTTTTTTGGTGGGCTGGTGGGCGACCGCCAGATATGTGACATCGCCCAGCGATGATCCGAAGGAAGTGGTTATCGATGAAGTTGCCGGGCAGCTACTCGCTCTTTCGATGGTGACGCCGGGGATCGTCGAATACATCGCCGGGTTCGCATTGTTTCGGCTTTTCGACATCGCCAAGCCCTGGCCGGTCGGTTGGGCGGACAAACGCGTCAAAGGGCCGCTGGGCGTCATGATTGATGACGTTCTGGCAGGAGTCTACGCTGCAGCCATTCTTTTTGCCGCTATCTATTTCTGGAAAGCCTCGTGAGTCTTTACCCTGACCCCGTCCAACATCGCGCCACGGTCATTGTCGAAACCATGAGCCGGAACGGCCTGAAGCTGGCGACTGCCGAATCCTGTACCGGTGGCCTGATCGCAGGAGCGATTACACAAGTCGCAGGGTCTTCGGCGGTGCTGGAGCGTGGTTTCGTCACTTACAGCAACGAGGCCAAAACCGCGATGCTGGGGGTGGATGCCGCATTGATCATCGACCAGGGTGCCGTTGCGGAAGACGTCGCCCGCGCCATGGCCGAAGGTGCCCTCGCCCAATCCCTGGCCGATGTCGCGGTGTCGTGTACCGGTATCGCGGGTCCGGGCGGCGGCAGCGCCGAAAAACCTGTGGGCCTGGTGCACATGGCCTGTGCCTCAAAGACCGGTACGACCGTGCACCGGGAATGCCGGTTCGGTGACACCGGCCGAGAGCAGGTGCGCCTGATGACGGTGGAGGCCGCCCTGGATATGGTGCTGGACATGATCGGCGCCGGAAGCTGAGGCGCGGAATATCAGACGTGGATGGTTTCGTACCGCCGGGCGGCCAGGCTTAGCCGGTCGGTCGCACGCCGGTGCGGCCCATGGTAAATCGATCCCGGTAGGCGCCGTCGGTCGGGGCCGATATAGCTGCGGGTCCGCGTGATAGGCAATGGATTAGCCAACAGTTTCGAGACAACACGCGCCAGGGCCTTGGAAGATGCGGATCGCGGCGCGACGAGGTCGACACCGGCCCGGACCGCGGTTTCCAGCCGGTCGGAATCGCCGTTCTCGGACAGCAGGATGATGGGAAGGCCGAGGCGCGGGCTGAGATGACGGCTGCGCAACAAACGGGCCAAATCGAGGCCACTGCCGTCGGACAAATGCTCGGTGGAGACGACGAGGTCGAAACTGGAGGTTTTCAGGAGCTCGATGGCGTCCTTGCACCCGGCGACGTTGGCGCCTCTGATGTGACCGTTTTTTCCAAACAACGCTGCAAGGCGCTCGTACTCGCCTGATTCCGAGCCTGCGTACAATAAGCGGGTGTTTTGCAGTGGCGCGTAGTCACGCCGGAAATAACGTTCGATCAGGTTCATATGCCGACGATGCCGGTCCATCCTCCTCTGATGGCGTGGGACGGAATTGCCCACAAGCCACAACATCAAGAAGCGTGGCAGCCGAATGTGAACAAACAATTGAGATTTTGTGAGAAAACAGGGGAATATTCGCCGAATCAGGCTTTTTCCGGGGGGGCGACCGGTAGTCCGTGACTGCCGTAGAGCTGTTCGGCCCGGGTTTCGAAGGCCGCGACCATGCGGCGGACGGCCTCGTTGAACAGGGCGCCGATCATTTTCTGCAGCAGCCGCGAGTGGAATTCGAAGTCAACGTAGAAGTCGATTTCGCAGGAGTCGCTGCCCACCGGATTGAAAATCCAGTGATTGTTCAGATAGCGAAACGGACCCCGCGTGTAGCTGACATCGATGCGTTGCGGGCGGTCCAGGGTGACCTTTGACGTGAACTGTTCGCGGAACATGCGAAAGCCGATGATGAGATCGGCGTGGATCACGGGTCCTTCGCGCCGCTTGATGCGGGACCCGACGCACCAGGGCAGAAACTCGGGATACCGGTCAACGGCGGCGACCAAGTCGAACAATTGCTCTGGCGTATAGGGCAGGATGCGTTTTTCGGCGTGTGTCGGCATTCAGTACGGTAACTCAGGACCCGTCACGCGCGGCCCGCAACTTCGCGAAATCCTCGCCGGCGTGGTGCGAGGAACGGGTCAGCGGTGACGCCGACACCATGAGGAAACCCTTGCCCCACGCCATCTTGGCGTAATCGGCGAATTCGTCCGGGGTGACGAAGCGGTCGACGGCCGCATGGCGTTTGGTCGGCTGCAGATACTGACCGATGGTGATGAAGTCGACCCCGGCCGAACGGAAATCGTCCATCACCTGGTAGACCTCGGAGCGGGTCTCGCCCAGACCGACCATGATGCCCGACTTGGTGAACATATTGGGGTCGCGTTCCTTGACCCGATCGAGCAGGCGCAGCGAATGGTAATAGCGCGCGCCGGGGCGGATGGTCGGATAGAGCCGCGGCACCGTTTCCAGATTGTGATTGAAGACGTCGGGCT
This sequence comes from Sneathiellales bacterium, assembly GCA_028277845.1. Taxonomy (GTDB): domain Bacteria; phylum Pseudomonadota; class Alphaproteobacteria; order JANQFL01; family JANQFL01; genus JANQFL01. Next base: position 87,421 of record JANQFL010000087.1, on the reverse strand, counting down.
TGGCGTCGATGACGCGCTCCAGCGCGCCTTTCTTGCGCATGAAGTCCGGCGTCAGGATTTCGATGGTGGTGTCGGGTGCCGTCTCGCGGATGCGGGCGATGACCTTGACGAACTGATCGGCACCGCCGTCGTCCAGATCGTCCCGGTCGACGGAGGTGATGACCACGTGATTGAGGCCCATCTCGCCGACCGCGATAGCGACATTGTCCGGTTCCATCGCGTCGACCGGCCGCGGCTGGCCCGTGGTGATGTTGCAGAATGCGCAGGCCCGGGTGCAGATATCGCCCAGGATCATCACCGTGGCGTGTTTCTTCGACCAGCATTCGCCGATGTTGGGGCAGGCCGCCTCCTCGCACACGGTATTGAGGGACAGGCTGCGCATCAGCTTGTGGGTTTCATTGAATTCCCGCGACGTCGGCGCCTTGACGCGGATCCATGGCGGCTTGCGCTTGTAGGTCGGCTTGTCGTCGCCGGCCTGCACGGAAGTCAGTTTTCGGGTTTCGCTCATGGCTACCACGCTGCGCCGTCCGGGCGCGGCCCGGCTGGCAAAAAGACTATGTTCTAGAAATGTAAGGTTCGGCCGTATGCGTCAAGGACCGATTCGTGCATCATCTCCGAAAGGGTGGGATGCGGGAATACGGTCTGCATCAACTCCTGCTCGGTGGTTTCCAGGGTTTTTGCCACCGCGTAGCCCTGGATCAGCTCCGTCACTTCGGCGCCGATCATGTGGGCACCCAGCAATTCGCCGGTCTTTTCGTCGAACACGGTCTTGATCATGCCTTCGGGCTCGCCCAGGGCAATCGCCTTGCCGTTACCGATGAACGGGAAACGGCCGACCTTGACCTTGTGACCGGCCTGCTTGGCTTTTTCCTCGGTCAGGCCGACGCTGGCGATTTGCGGCGTGCAGTAGGTACAGCCCGGGATCATGGCCGGGTCCAGGGCGTGGGCGCCGGCGAAACCGAACATCTTCTCGACGCAGGCCACGCCTTCGTGCATGGCCTTGTGGGCGAGCCATGGCGGAGCCGTCAGATCGCCGATGGCGTAGACTCCCTTCTCGCCTGTCGCGCCCCACTTGTCGGTGACCACATGGCCCCGGTCCAGCTTCACGCCGGTGCCCTCGAGACCGAGATTTTCCGTGTTGGCGGTGATGCCGACAGCCAGGATGACCCGGTCGACGGAGACGGTTGACGTCTTGCCCTTGGCGTCCTTGAGCACGGCGTCGACACCCGCCTTGGTCTTGCTCAGCGTTTCCACGGTGGTCGACGTGTGGATGGTCATGCCGTGTTTCTTGAACGCCTTCTCGGCCATGCCGGAAATCTCGGCGTCCTCCACCGGCAGCACCCGGTCGAGCACCTCGACCACGGTGACGTCCGCGCCGAGGGTAATGAAGAAACTGGCGAACTCGATGCCGATGGCGCCGGAGCCCACCACCAGCAACTTCTTCGGCATGGTGTTGGGGACCAGGGCGTCCTTGTAGGTCCAGATGAACTCGCCGTCGGGCTGCAGATTGGGCAGCGTGCGGGCTCGGGCGCCGGTGGCCAGCAGGATGTTTGTTGACTGCAGGCTGGCGACATCCTTGCCGTCTTTGGAAACCGCAACCTTGCCCTTGCCGGCCAGTTTGCCGTGACCGTCGAACACGGTCACCTTGTGCTTCTTCAGTAGATGTCCGACGCCCTGGTTGAGCTGCTTGGCCACTTTGCGGGAGCGCTTGACGATGGCGTCCAGGTCGGGCGTGACGCCGTCGACCTTGAAGCCGAATTCCGCGGCCCGCTGGATCAGGTGTCCGACTTCCGCCGAACGCAAGAGCGCCTTGGTCGGGATGCAACCCCAGTTGAGGCAGATGCCGCCCAGGTGCTCGCGCTCGACGACGGCGACGTTCTTGCCCAGTTGCGCGGCGCGGATGGCGGCGACGTAACCGCCCGGCCCGCCGCCGATGACGATGAGATCGAAGGATTGATCGGTCATGGCTCGCGCCCTTCCCTACAGCAGCATGGTCAGCGGGTCTTCGACATAGTCCTTGAAGACCTGCAGGAATTGGGCACCCAGGGCACCGTCTATGGCGCGGTGATCGGACGACAGGGTGCACGACATGACCGTCGCTACCGTGATCTCGCCGCCCTCGACCACCGGCCGCTGCTCGCCCGCGCCGACGGCCAGGATGGCGGCCTGGGGCGGGTTGATGATGGCGGTGAACTCGCGCACGCCGTACATGCCTAGGTTGGACACCGAGAACGTGCCGCCCTGGTACTCCTCGGGCATCAGCTTGCCGTCCTTGGCCCGCCCGGCCAGTTCCTTGACCTCGTTGGAGACGACGGCCAGGCCCTTCTTGTCGGCATCGCGCACGATCGGCGTGATCAGGCCGCCCTCGATGGCCACCGCCACCGAGACGTCGACCACGTCATGCTTGAGGATGGCGGAGTCGGTCCACGAGACGTTGGCATCGGGCACCTTGCGCAGCGCAAGGGCGCAGGCGCGGATGACGAAATCGTTGACCGAGATCTTGTAGTCGTCCGCCTTGGCGTTAAGGCGTTTGCGCAGGTCGAGCAACTCGTCGATACGACAATCCACCGTCAGGTAGATGTGCGGGATGTCGCGTTTGGCCTCGGACAGCCGGCGTGCGATGGTCTTGCGCATGGAGTTGTTGGGCATTTCGGTGTACGGCCGGTCGCCGACCATCACCGGTGCCGCCGCTGCGGCAGCCGCGGCCGCAGGCTGGGCGGCGGCCGGCATGCTCAGGGCCCGTTCGATGTCGCGTTTGACCACCCGGCCACGCGGGCCCGAGCCCTGAATGGCCGCAATGTCCAGGTTGTTGTTGGCGGCCAGTCGCTTGGCCAGCGGGCTGGCGAACACGCGGCCGCCCGCTGTTGGTGCGGTTGCCGGCGCGGCAGGCGCAGGCGCCGGAGCCGTTTCCGGCGCGGGGGCCGGTTCGGCAGGGGCTGCCGGGGCCGGCACCGGGATGGCGGCGGCGCCTTCCAAGGCCGATGGGTCCTCGCCTTCTTCCAGGATCAGCAGGATCGGCGCGTTGACGGCGACGTTTTCCGTGCCACCGGGCACCAGGATCTTGCCGACGATACCGTCGTCGACCGATTCCACTTCCATGGTGGCCTTGTCGGTCTCGATCTCCGCCAGCACGTCGCCCGACGACACTTCGTCGCCTTCGTTGACCAGCCAGCGGGCCAGGGTGCCGTCCGTCATGGTCGGTGACAGAGCGGGCATGGTTACGGTGATAGGCATCCGTCCCTCCTACTCTGTATCGCGGTAGCAGACCGACCGCGCGGCGGCGATCACGTCATCGGCTTGCGGCAAGGCCAGGCGTTCCAGGTTGGCGGCGTACGGCATCGGCACGTCCTTGCCGTTGACCCGCGCCACCGGCGCATCCAAGAAGTCGAAGGCCTGCTCCATGATGACCTGGCCCAGCTCAGAGCCGATGCCGCAGACCGGCCAGCCTTCCTCGACCACGACGGCCCGGTTGGTCTTGCGCACGCTTTGCACCACCGTGTCCGTGTCCAGCGGGCGCAGGCTGCGCAGGTCGATGACTTCGGCATCGATGCCCTGTTCAGCCAGTTGATCGGCGGCGGCCAGGGCCACGCCGACCATGCGGGAATAGGAAATGATCGTCACGTCCGCGCCCGGCCGCATGATGCGGGCCAGGCCGATCGGCACGGTGTAGTCGTCCAGTACCGGGACGTCGAAGCTCTCGCCGTAGAGGATTTCGTTTTCCAGCACGATCACCGGGTTGGGATCGCGGATGGCCGACTTCAGCAGGCCCTTGGCATCGGCCGCCGAATACGGCGCCACCACCTTGAGGCCCGGGATGTGGGCATACCAGCTGGAATAATCCTGCGAGTGCTGGGCGCCGACGCGGGCCGCCGCGCCGTTGGGTCCGCGGAACACGATGGAACTGGTCATCTGACCGCCCGACATATAGAGCGTCTTGGCGGCCGAATTGACGATGTGATCGATGGCCTGCATGGCGAAATTGAAGGTCATGAACTCGACGATCGGCTTAAGGCCGGAAAATGCGGCGCCGACTCCGAGGCCGGCGAAACCGTGTTCGGTGATCGGCGTGTCGATCACCCGGTCGGCGCCGAACTCGTCGAGCAGACCCTGGCTGACCTTGTAGGCACCCTGGTATTCGGCCACTTCCTCGCCCATGAGGAAGACATCCGGATCGCGGCGCATTTCCTCGGCCATGGCGTCGCGCAGGGCTTCGCGCACGGTGAGCGGGGCGAACTCGGTACCGGCCGGGACATCGGCCTCGACCGGCTTTACAGCCGCCACGGGCGCCGCATCCGGCGTTTCAGCCGGCGCCGAGGCCGGTTCCGGTTCGGCGGCGGGTGCCGCAGCCGGAGCCGCCGCCGCGGCGCCGTCGAGGGCCGAAGCATCCTCGCCGTCTTCCAGCAGCAGGGCGATGACCGCGTTGACGTTGACGTTCTCGGTGCCTTCCGGCACCAGGATCCGTCCCATCACGCCTTCGTCGGCCGATTCCACTTCCATGGTGGCCTTGTCGGTTTCGATTTCGGCGATGACGTCGCCGGCGTCGACCTTGTCGCCTTCGGCCTTGAGCCAGCGGGCGATGGTTCCTTCCGTCATTGTCGGCGACAGCGCCGGCATGAGTACTTGAATGGGCATGGGTGAGCCTCGTTTAGGCGAATGTTGCGCGCGCGGGATCAGGCGACGACATAGACGTCGTCGTAGAGCTCGGCCGGATCCGGCTCGGGGCTTTCCTGGGCGAATTCGGCGGCTTCGGAGACGATGGCCTTGACATCCTTGTCGATGGCCTTGAGATCGTCCTCGGTGGCGAAACCGGCATCCAGCAGCCGCTGACGGACCTGGTCGATGGGGTCGTGTTCGGCCCGCATCTTGTTGACCTCGTCCTTCGAGCGGTACTTGGCCGGATCGGACATGGAATGGCCGCGATAGCGGTAGGTCTTCATTTCCAGCAGGATTGGCCCCTTGCCGGCACGGCAGTGGGCAACCGCTTCCTCACCGGCATCGCGCACGGCGATGACATCCATGCCGTCGACCTGTTTGCCCGGAATGCCCATGCCGGCGCCGTGCCGGTAGAGATGGGTTTCCGCCGTCGAACGCTTGACCGCCGTGCCCATGGCGTACTGGTTGTTCTCGATGATGTAGATCACCGGCAACTTCCACAACTGGGCCATGTTGAAGGCTTCGTAGACCTGGCCCTGATTGGCGGCGCCGTCGCCGAAATAGGTCAGGCTGACCCTGTCGTTCTTGCGGTAACGGTTGGCGAAGGCCAATCCGGTGCCGAGCGGCACCTGGGCGCCGACGATGCCGTGTCCGCCGTAGAAGTTCTTTTCCCGGCTGAACATGTGCATGGAACCGCCCTTGCCCTTGGAATAGCCGCTGCCGCGGCCGGTCAGCTCGGACATGACCCGGTTCGGGTCCATGCCGCAGGCCAGCATGTGGCCGTGATCGCGGTAGGACGTGATGACGCCGTCGCCATCCTCGATCACCGCCTGCATGCCGGTGACCACGGCTTCCTGGCCGATATACAGGTGGCAGAAACCGCCGATCAGACCCATGCCGTACATCTGGCCCGCCTTTTCCTCGAATCGGCGGATCAGCAACATGGAACGGAGATAGTCGAGAAGTTCGTCTTTGGTGGGCGTGCGGCTCTTGGCCGGTTTGCTGCGTTTGCGCGTCGGGGTCTTGGTCCGCGGCTGCTTTGCCATAGTCATCCCTCGGGTTGGATCGTTGGGGGAGACGCGGCATGTAACCGCGTATGGAAAATCAAGCAAACTCACGGTGGAAAATGGGTTAAAACCCTTTGGAAAACAACAAATAATTCATATTTAACTTAATAATGGTTAATTGTAACGGTTTATGGATTTTAACAAGTCGCTATTTTGTGTTCTTGAATATCGGATGCCGTACCAGGTCGCCGATGGAGATTTTCAACCTGTCGGTGAGGCCACCGTTCAATTCAAGTACGGCCCGCACAGGTTGGCCCGATGTGATGGGCGCCAAGGAATGTGGAACCGTTCGCTTGACGATTTTCTTGATAACCCCTTTGTTTGAAATGAACGCCATATCAAGGGGAATGTAAGTATTCTTCATCCACATACTGATGTGTTGGTCCGTGCCGAAATCGAACAGCATGCCCCTGTTCTCCGGCATGGATTGCCGGCCCATCAGCCCGACCGCCCGCTTTTCAGGCGTCGCGGCTATTTCAACCAGGAATTTCTGCAAGCCGGTGCGGGTTTCAATGACAAGCGGTTGAAATGTGTCTTCGCCCTGATCCGCCTGGACTGGCAATCCGGATACCAAATATATCACAATGGCCGCGATAAACCGCGTTGCCGTCATCATCTGCCCCTCCAATGACCTTTCCGGTTCTGTGCCGGAATCGTTCACGCCGCCTTGAATCGTCCCGCCAGGGCGCGAACACAGTCGCGCACCGGACCGGGTCTTGGTTTGTCGGCCAATGTGCGGAACCAGCGTTTCTTCGGATTTCGGCCCAGACTGTGCCGCCACTCGATGTCTTGCAGGAGAGCCCGGGTCTCCAGGCTCAATTCCATGTCCGTTGCCTGGCCGTTGAGCGTACCCCAGATGCCGGTCCAGCAACGGGCGACCGACCAGGGATTGTATCCGCCGCCACCCACTATGACACACTTGTCGGACAAGGCCGTCACCGCGTCAACGGCGGACCAAATCGCCCGGTTCGACAGGGCCAACTTGCTGAGAGGGTCGTCCTTCAAGGCGTCCGCGCCACATTGCATGACGATGGCGTCCGGCCGAAACGTCTCGACGGCAGGCACGATACATTCGCCCAGCAGGAAAGCGCACTCGTCATCATTCAGCCCCTTGGGCACGGGCAGGTTCAGGACGGCGCTGTCTGGAATGGACGATGTGCCGGAAAACGGCCAGCGGTCCCGTTCATGCATGCTGACGGTCAAGACCGCCGGATCGTCGGCAAATACGGCTTCGACACCATCACCGTGGTGGGCGTCAATATCGACATAGGCGACCCGCTGCAGGCCCAGTTCCTTAAGCCGGAAGATGGCCAGCACGGGATCATTGAAGAAACAGAAACCGCTGGCCTTTCCTTTCTGGCCGTGATGCAGGCCACCGGCCGGATTAAACGCCACACCGCCAAATGCTGCCAGTTCCGCCGCCTTGATCGATCCGCCGCACGCCGTGGCCGGCCGGCGGAACATCTCGGGAAAGACCGGATTCTCCATGTACCCGATGTTGTACGTCTCGCGGTCCTCGGCCGTCGCCCTGCCATCGCGTTCGATGCGTTGTACCGCCGCGACGTAGTCGGGAGTATGGAACCGGGTCAGTTGCGCCGTCGTCGCCTGCGGGCTGTCCACATAATTGGCTTCATCGACCCAGCCCAATGCCCGGCAAAGATCAAGAACCAGCGATACCCTGGGAATCGATAAGGGGTGATTGCGGCCGTAGGATGAACCGCGGTAGATCTCGCTGCCGATAAGGACGGGGCCGGTCATGGTGTGTAGCCGGGTGTCGCCGCGGACACTTATCCCCTGGCCTTTTCCCAGGCCGAATAGGCGTCCCGCATGGCTGTTTCGGCCTCACCGGCACCCGCGCCGCCGTTTTCCTGGTCTGCGGCAAGCTGGTCGCGCGCCTTGACGTAGAACATCCAAAGCCTGGCCTGTTCCAGCGCGCCACTGACTCGCTCGGCACCTTCCAGATCACGGCAAAGATTGAGAGATTGCAGCAACTGATCGGCAATATCCCGATGTCCCTGAGCGTAAGCGTGATTGAAGGCAGCCAGTATCTTGTCGCTCAAGCGACGGCCGTAGGACGCCTCCCCCAGATCGTTGGCCAACTCACTCGCCATCTTCGTCACCGTATACCGCTATTGATCCCATTCGCCCCCTGGATAGGTCGTGTCCAGTATCCCCGTCATGGAGGGATATTTCCACCGCAAATCGATCCATCTTCCGGAACGTTAGACAATTCGACACGCCGGAGTTGCCAGGACCGCGGAAACCGATATAGTCGGCGCAACTTCGGGGGAGCCGATTGTCGGCTGAGAGGTCTCCGCAAAGGTGACGACCCCTAGAACCTGATCCGGTTGATACCGGCGGAGGGAGGAGTACCAGAATGCCTGGTTCCCAGGCCGGCCAATCCCCGTTCAAGGAAAGCGAGCACGGTGTACCCGTCGGCTTGCGCCTGCCCGGTGTTTCCCTCTCCCATGACGGTCGGCCGTTGTTTACCGGACTGGATGTACGCATCGAGGCCGGCGTGACGACCTGTATTCTCGGCGCCAGCGGTGTCGGCAAATCCTCCTTACTGCGCATCCTGGCTGGACTGATTGCCGCAGACAACGGCGTAGAGGCGGTCGGAGATCACGGTGCGCCCCTGACCGGCCAATGTGCTTACATGGACCAGCGGGATTCACTGTTACCTTGGCTCGATGTCCTGGCCAACGTCTCGTTGGGCAACCGCCTGCGGCGTCGGCCGTTGAACCAGGAACGCGCCAGGAAACTGCTGGCCGAAGTCGGACTGGCCGGTCGTGAACGTGACCTGCCGCAAACCCTGTCCGGTGGGATGCGCCAGCGGACCGCCCTTGCCCGCACGCTGATGGAAGACAAGCCGATCGTGTTGATGGACGAACCCTTTGCTTCGGTCGACTCAATCACGCGGCACCGCTTGCAGGCCTTGTCTGCGCGCCTATTGACCGGGCGTACCGTGGTCCTGGTGACCCATGATCCGCTGGAGGCGCTGCGGCTCGGTCACCGCATACATGTCATGTCGGGGCATCCTGCAACGCTCGATACGGCCTTGAGTCCGCCTGGATTGCCACCACGCGATCCGACGGATGATGCACTGCGTCAAAGCTACGGCGAATTGCTGGCCCGACTGGCCCAGGAAAGCACGAACGGAGCGGGACAATGAAAGCGGCGCTTCGCTGGTTCATATCGTTTGCGGGCCTTGTTGCGGCGTGGTGGCTGGTTGTCATCCTGACGGGTGTGGAGCCGTTTATTCTGCCGTCGCCGTTGCTGGTCGTGCTGAAACTGATCGAGCGTTGGGATTACATTTTTGAGAATGCGATTACGACGACCATCGAGATCTTGCTCGGATTGCTGCTTGGAACAGTCATCGGGTGTTTCAGCGCGCTGATGGTCGGGCATTTTCGCCCTGCGCGTCGCTGGCTCATGCCGATGCTCGTCGTCAGCCAGGCATTCCCCGTCTTTGCGCTGGCGCCCATCCTAGTGTTGTGGCTGGGTTACGACATGGCCTCAAAGGTGGCGATGGCCACGTTGATCATCTTTTTTCCGGTCACCGCCAGCTTTCTTGACGGCCTGCGCCGAACCGAACCTGGATGGGTCGATCTGGCCGCCACAATGACGGCCGGACAATCGCATGCACGGTTACGCATCCTCTGGTACATCCGAATTCCCGCGGCCCTGCCGGCGCTCGGGTCCGGATTGCGCATTGCGGCAGCGACGGCGCCGATCGGCGCGATCGTCGGAGAGTGGGTGGGCGGAAGTGGCGGTCTGGGTTTCGCGATGCTGCATGCCAATGCCCGCATGCAGGTGGATTTGATGTTTGCCGCCCTGTTCGTTTTGGCCTGCATAACACTGGCTCTGTATTTCACCGTTGACGCGTTGGTGCGCCGTGCCCTGCCCTGGTCGCCCGACAGCGCGTTGTCGGTGGAGTGAATCGACCCCTGTTGGAGACAAGGAGAGTACGTTCCATGAAAAGAGTTTTGGGAGGCGCGGTTCTGGCCGCCGCCATGACGGTGTCGACATTTGCGCACGGCGCGGACAAGTTGACCGTTTTGCTGGACTGGTTCGTCAATCCCGACCATGCGACGCTGATCGTGGCCCAGGAAAAGGGCTACTTCAAGGACGCCGGGTTGGAAGTCGAACTGATCCCGCCGGCCGATCCCAACCTGCCGCCCAAGCTGGTGGCCGCCGGCAAAGCGGATCTGGCCGTGTCGTACCAGCCTCAACTGCATGTCCAGGTCGACCAGGGCCTCCCGTTGCGCCGTATTGGCACTTTGGTGGCGACACCCTTGAACAGCCTTGTAGTGTTGAAAGAAAGCCCGATCCGGTCGATCGCCGACCTGAAAGGTAAAAAGGTCGGTTTTTCCGTTGGCGGGTTTGAAGACGCCTTGCTGGCGGCCATGCTGGCGCGGCACGGATTGGGCCTCAAAGACATTACCCTGGTCAATGTCAATTTCAGCCTTTCGCCGTCGCTGATCAGCGGCCAGGTCGATGCCGTGATCGGCGCCTTCCGCAATTTCGAGCTCAATCAGATGGACATCGTCAAACGGCCCGGCCGTGCCTTCTATGTGGAGGAGGAAGGTGTACCGGCCTATGACGAACTGATTTTGGTGGCCCACAAAGACAAGGTGACGGACGGCAAGAACCGGCGTTTCCTGGATGCCCTGGAACGGGCCGTGCAGTATCTGGTCAATCACCCCGATGAGAGCTGGCAATTGTTCATCAAGGCCCACAAGGACCTGGACGATGAATTGAACCGCCGGGCCTGGAAGGACACCCTGCCCCGATTCGCCTTGCGGCCGGCATCGCTGGACAGCGCGCGGTACGCGCGCTTTGCCAGGTTCCTGGTCGAACAGAAGCAGATCGGCAAGGCACTGCCGATCGCCGACTATGCCGTGGAGTTGAAATAGCCAAAACAAAGGGGCCCGCGTTGGCGGGCCCCGGACCGGTCATTTGTAACGGTCGTCAGGTTGTTTCGATTTCGGCGACCTGAGGGCCCTTGGGCCCGTTCCCAATACGCACCCGGACGTCCTGGCCGGGCTGCAATTCCAAAATACCCATGCGGCGCAGCGTTTCCATGTGGACGAACACGTCGCGCGTGCCCTCGCCGCGCGTCACGAAGCCATATCCCTTGGTTCGGTTGAACCATTTGACTTTGGCTTCCATGAAATCGCCTTCCGCGTCTACCGGAGGAAATTTGGAAGACGCCGATTCGGTCGCTTCCACGGAAGTAATGGCCGTGCTGGTGTCGACGTCCAGCACGCGTACCGCTTGCAGTCCTTTATCTCTTTCGATTGCCTCGCACCGCACGGTCGCGCCTTCATCGACCGCGTCGTATCCGGCTTGTCTCAAAGCAGATAAATGAAGAAATACATCCCCGGTGCCATCTACTGGCACAATAAACCCGAAGCCCTTAACCCTGTTGAACCACTTAACAGTGCCGTTTATCTCAACAGTTTCCTGCCGGGCGCCTTCCGGGTTGACTTCCCGCTCTTCCATTACTGGCGCTCTTTCCTCCCGTGAATGCCGAAGCTTAACACGGTTTTCTTTGTGTCTCAAATAAACCGTATAACGAAAGTAAGCACACAACTTGAAACAAATACCAGCGATATCAGCTTTATATACACCGACGAACGATTTCCATTGAATGATTCTTTCGCAACATATTATGTTCCGCGCACAAAATGCGGGCAGAACATGGAATCGTCACATTACAAGCGCCATGTTCAGGCAGTAAAAGAGAGGTCGGATTTTGTTTCGTGCAGTTAGTTTGGCGGCGTTCCTATTCGCCACCTGGCTACTCCTTTCCGGCTATTTCACCGGTTTATTGATCACGTTGGGCGTCCTGTCGTGCGTCGGCGTCGTGCTGATTGCTGCCCGAATGGACGTGATCGATCATGAAGGCCATCCTATTCATATCGGATGGCGTTCCGCGTCCTATCTGCCATGGCTGGTCTGGCAGATCGTTTTGTCCAACATCGATGTGGCGCGGCGCATTCTCGCACCGTCTCTGCCGATCGATCCGACGGTCAAACAGATCCCCTGCACGCAACGATCGGACCTCGGCCGGGTAATCTATGCCAATTCGATTACCCTTACACCCGGCACCGTTTCCCTGCGTGTTCTCGACGACGAAATTCTCGTCCATGCCCTGACCGGCGGCGGCATCGCCGACCTGGAAGAAGGCTCCATGGATCGCAAGGTGACCGCCATCGAAGGCCATGCCGATGATTGACGGATCGTTGATGTATTTGGCCGCCGCGCTGGCCGTGCTTGTCACCATGTTCATGGCGATCCTCCGCGCCCTGCTCGGACCGACGGTGTTCGACCGCATTTTGGCGGTCAATATGTTCGGCACCAAAACAGTCCTGTTGATTTCCGTATTGGGATTTCTGACCGGCCGGCCCGACTTCCTCGATATCGCGCTTGTGTACGCCCTGATCAACTTCGTCGGCATCATCGCGGTGCTCAAGTTTCTCAAATTCGGCGACCTCGGCCATCCGTCCGCCGGGGAGAACGACTGATCCCATGGAAACGGTGCTCGATATCTTCAGTTGGATCGCGATCGTCGGTGGCGGATTGTTTGCCATGATCGGCGGTCTGGGCGTGCTGCGCCTGCCTGATCTGTTCTCGCGTATGCATGGCGCCGGCATCACCGACACGCTCGGAGCCGGCCTGATCATATTGGGGCTGGCGCTGCAAAGCGGATTCACGCTGATCACGGTCAAACTGATCCTGATCCTTGTATTCCTGTTCGTGACCAGCCCGACATCGTCCTACGCACTGGCCAACGCAGCGCTGAGCGCCGGATTGCGTCCTCTTACGGCGAAGAAGGAAGACATGTCATCGTAACCTTCGTCGATATCATTCTGCTGGCGTTTCTCGTCATCACCGCGATTGCCATCATCCGGCTGCGCAATCTGTTCGCGGTGGTTATGCTGTCCGGCATCTACAGCCTGTTGATGGCCGGTGCGTTCGTCGTACTGGATGCCGTCGACGTAGCGTTTACCGAAGCCGCCGTCGGGGCCGGTATTTCGACCGTTTTGATGCTGGGTACTCTGCACCTCACCCGCAGCCGGGAAAAGATCCCGACTCACGGCGCGTTCCTGCCGCTGGCCGTGGTGCTGTTGACCGGTGGCATCCTGTTATACGCCACGACGGGCATGCCGGCGTTCGGCGATCCCGACGCGCCGGTCCATACGCACGTGGCGCCGCGCTATATCGAGGAAACGCCCGAAAAGATCGACGTGCCCAATATCGTCACCGCCGTGCTGGCCAGCTATCGCGGTTACGACACCATGGGTGAAGTCACGGTAATCTTTACCGCCGGCGTCGGTGTCATGCTGATGCTGGGCGGGCGCAAGCGCCGCCGGGACAGTGACAAGGAGGACGGTGTATGAGGCATCATCTCGTCCTCCGTGTCGTCTCCAAGCTTCTGATCCCGTTTATTCTGTTGTTCGGCCTGTACGTTCAGTTTCATGGCGACTTCGGACCGGGCGGCGGTTTCCAGGCCGGAGTCATCTTCGCCGCCGGCTTCATTCTGTATGCACTGATTTTCGGCCGCGAGAACGCGGTCAAGGTGACGCCGCCGAGGGTGCTGCAGGCCCTGATGGCGTTCGGCTTGCTGTTGTACGCCTCGGTGGGCGTGGTCGGTATGATCAACGGCGGCAATTTCCTGAACTACAGCGTGTTGCGGGCCGACGGCGTCGCCGGGCAGCACCTGGGCATTCTGCTCATTGAATTGGGTGTCGGTATCACGGTTGCCGCCGTCATGATCATGGTGTTCCTGATGTTTACCGGACGGGGCCGGTGATGACGGCGTTTCTGGAACACTACAACTACTGGATCGCCATCTTTCTCATGATGGCCGGGTTCTACACCGTCGTGGCCCGGGGCAACCTGGTCAAAAAGATCGTTGGCTTGAACATTTTTCAGGCATCGGTGTTTCTGCTGTATATCAGCATGGGCAAGGTGGAAGGCGGCACCGCGCCCATTCTCAGCGGTAAGCCCGAAGTGTTCTCCAATCCCCTGCCTCACGTCCTTATTCTGACGGCGATCGTTGTCGGCGTGGCCACCACGGCACTGGGTCTGTCCTTCATCGTGCGCATCAACGAATCCTACGGTACGACCGAGGAAGATGAGATCCAGCACATGGACGATGAACCATGATCGCCGCGCACTTCCCGATATTGCAGGTGGTCGTGCCGCTCATGGCGGCCCCGTTCGTGGTTCTGTTCCGCAACGGTACGGTGGCCTGGTTCATTTCCTTTGCCGTCAGCTGGTTCGCCCTGGCCATATCCGTCGCCCTGCTGGGTCAGGTCATGGACGCCGGCGAGATATCGTATGCCATCGGTGACTGGGCGCCGCCGTGGGGCATCGAATACAGGGTCGACAAGATCAATGCTTTCGTGCTGCTGATCGTTTCGGCCATAGCCGCCATAGTCGCTACTTTCGCCAGGGCCAGCGTCGAGAAGGAAATTCCCGAGGACAAGCAGGTCCTGTTCTATTCCGCATTTCTGTTGTGTTTGACCGGTTTGCTCGGCATCACCATCACCGGCGATGCTTTCAACATCTTTGTTTTCCTGGAGATTTCCTCTCTGTCGTCCTACGCCCTGATCGCCATGGGGCGCGACCGGCGGGCGTTGACCGCGGCGTTCCAGTACCTGGTGATGGGTACCATCGGTGCCACGTTTATCCTCATCGGCATCGGCTTGATCTACATGATGACCGGCACCCTGAACATCGCCGACATGGCGGTGCGTATCGAGGCGGTCTCGACCTCGCCGACCACGGTCGCGGCGGCCGCATTTATCTTCGTCGGTGTCGGCTTGAAGCTGGCCTTGTTTCCGCTGCATTTGTGGCTGCCGAACGCGTACACCTTCGCGCCGTCGATGGTGTCGGCGTTTCTGGCGGCAACGGCGACCAAGGTTTCGGTCTACGTCATGCTGCGCTTCATGTTCACGGTGTTCGGCAAGTTCTTCACGTTCGAATTCCTGCCGGAATCGCCCATCCTGATCTTCCTGGCGTCGCTTGCCATCCTGACGGCGTCGACCGTCGCCATTTTCCAGAACAACCTGAAACGCATGCTGGCCTATTCCAGTGTGGCGCAGATCGGCTACATGGTGTTCGGTATCGCCATGGTGAATGTCAGCGGCCTGACCGCGGGCATCCTGCACCTGTTCAACCACGCCTTGATGAAAGGCGGCCTGTTTATGGCTCTGGGTTGCATCGCCTATCGGCTGGGCGCCACCAGTATCGAGCAGGTCGCCGGCGCCGGACGGCGCATGCCGCTGACCATGTTCGCTTTCGTCATCGGCGGGCTCAGTCTGATCGGTGTGCCGTTGACGGCGGGCTTCGTGTCCAAATGGTACCTGCTGCTGGGTGCCATGGAAAAAGGCTGGTGGCCGGCGGCCGTGATCGTGCTTGTCGGGTCGCTGCTTGCGGTCGTGTATGTCTGGCGGGTGGTGGAAGCGGCCTATTTCCGGCCATCGCCTGACGGCGCGACGACCGTCGAGGAAGCACCGCTCTCCATGCTCATTCCGACTTGGGTGCTGATCGGCGCCAACGTCTATTTCGGCATTCACACGGACCTGTCGGTGTCGGTGGCCAAGCAAGCGGCGGTGCAATTGTTGGGACTCGCGCCGTGACGGACCAGATGGCGATGATCGTTGCGTTCGTGGCGCCGCTCATCGGCGCGGTGCTGATCGCCGTGACCGGGCGCTCACCGAACCTGCGTGAAGCCGTCACCCTGTCCACGGCGACCATCACGTTTCTGACCGTGGCCTCCCTGGTGTCCGGCGTTATGGACGGCCAGCGGCCGGCGGTGTTGCTGTTCGAAGTGCTGCCCGCGATTACGCTTTCGTTCACACTCGAACCCCTGGGCATGCTGTTCGCCCTGGTCGCCAGTTTCTTGTGGATCGTGACCTCGGTCTACGCCATCGGCTACATGCGCGGACATAACGAGCAGAACCAGACCCGTTTTTATGTGTGTTTCGCCATCGCCATCTCGGCGGCCATCGGCGTCGCGTTTTCCGGCAACCTGTTTTCGCTGCTGGTGTTCTACGAAGTCCTGACCCTGTCCACCTATCCGCTGGTGACCCACGCCGGCACCGACAACGCCAAGGCCGGCGGCCGGACCTATCTGGGCATTCTTTTGGCCACGTCCATCGGTTTCCTGCTGCCGGCGGTCATCTGGACCATGCACTTGGCGGGCACCCTCGACTTCCAGGACGGCGGTATTTTCGGCCAGGGCGCATCGGGCACCGTCCTATCCGTCCTGCTGGCTCTGTACGTCTTCGGCATCGGCAAGGCGGCCGTCATGCCGTTCCATCGCTGGTTGCCGGCCGCCATGGTGGCGCCGACGCCGGTCAGTGCCTTGCTGCATGCCGTGGCCGTGGTCAAGGCCGGCGTATTCTCGGTGCTCAAGGTGGTCGTCTATGTGTTCGGGATCGACGTGGTGTCCGGTCTGGCTTCCGGGCAGTTCTTCGTCTATCTGGCCGGGGCCACCATCGTGATCGCGTCTCTGGTCGCCCTGCGCCAGGACAATATCAAGCGGCGCCTCGCCTACTCCACGGTGAGCCAGTTGTCCTACATCGTTCTGGCCGCCATGCTGGCCACGCCGCTGGGGATCGTCGGCGGCACCCTGCATGTCGCCATGCATGCGTTCGGCAAGATCACGCTGTTTTTTTGCGCCGGCGCCATACTGGTCGCCAGCCACAAGACGGAGGTCAGCCAGCTCAACGGCATCGGCCGGCGCATGCCATGGACCATGGGCGCCTTCGCCGTGGCCGCCCTGTCCATGATCGGATTGCCACCGACGGCCGGTTTCATCAGCAAGTGGTACATCCTGATGGGTGCGGTCGATAGCGGCCAAATGGTGGCCGCGGGTGTTTTGATCATCAGTACGCTATTGAACGCCGGATATTTCGTTCCGATCATCTACGCCGCGTTTTTCAAGCCCGAGGATGGACATGCGTCGGACCAATCCCATGGCCATGGTCACGACCATGATCACGGCGAAGCCCCGTGGACCTGTGTCGCGGCGCTCACATTGACCGCGGCAGGTACGGTCGTTCTCGCGTTCACGCCCGATTTGCCATTGACCCTGGCGCGCTTTTTGACGGGAATGCCGCAATGAGCAAGCAACAAGACCTGCATTGGCTGGTCCGGCCCAACACGATCCGCTGGCTCTGGCGTGGCGGGCTGGCGGGGCTTGCCCTGTTTGTCCTTGCCGACATCTGGCTCGTCGGCCACCCGCATTTCGGGCTCGATGGAACGTTCGGGTTCTTTTCCTGGTACGGCTTTGTGACCTGCGCGGTCATGGTGTTTTTCGCCAAGGGGCTGGGCGTGTTCTTGAAGCGGAAGGATCGTTACTACGATGCTGACTAGCCTTCCGCCCGGCCTCATCCTGATCCTCGGTGCCGCGTTGCTTCTATTTGGCGGACGGACTATCCGCGCCGTGTTTACTCTGGCGCTCCCGTTGCTCGCTTTGTTCGCGATCTGGCAGGTGCCGGGCGACATGGTTTCGGCTTTGCCGTTCCTCGACTACGTGATAGAGCCGGTCCGGGCCGATTCGCTGGGACGGCTGTTCGCCACCATCTTCGCCATCATGGCATTCGGCGGCGGCCTGTTCGCGCTCAATCAGGACCGCACCGTCGAACTGGTCGCGGGGTTCGTGTATGCGGGCAGCGCCATCGGCGTGGCCATGGCCGGTGATCTGTTCACCGCCTTCGTGTTCTGGGAAATCATGGCGGTGGCGTCGACCATGGTGATTTGGAGCGCCGCCACGACCGCGGCCTACCGCGCCTCCATCCGCTATCTGATCATACACTTGCTGGGCGGCGTCGTGCTGATGACCGGCATCGTCGCCCATGTGGCGGATACCGGATCGCTGGCTTTCGGCGCCATGGAAGCCGACAGTTTCGGGACCTGGATGATCCTCGCCGGTTTCCTGCTCAACGCCGGTGCGCCGCCGCTCTCGGCCTGGCTGCCCGATGCCTATCCCGAGGCGTCGTGGAGCGGTACGGTGTTCCTCTCCGCCTTTACCACCAAGACGGCGGTCTATGTCCTCATGCGCGGGTTTCCCGGCACCGAGATCCTGATCTATATCGGCATCTTCATGGTGTTCTACGGCATCGTCTATGCGCTGCTGGAAAACGACATGCGGCGCATTCTCGCCTACAGCATCGTCAATCAGGTCGGGTTCATGGTCACGGGCATCGGCATCGGTACGGAGATGAGCCTGAATGGCGCCGCCGCCCATGCCTTTACCCACATCATCTACAAGGCGTTGCTGCTCATGTCGGCCGGTGCGGTGCTGTACATGACCGGCAAGCGCAAATGCACCGACCTCGGCGGACTGTTTCAAAGCATGCCGCTGACGGCACTATGCGGTACCATCGGTGCCCTGGCCATTTCGTCGTTCCCGTGGACATCGGGATTCGTATCGAAATCCATGATCAGCCAAGGCGCGGCGGACGAGCACATGGCCATCATCTGGTTCCTGCTGACCGCCGCGTCCGCCGGCGTCTTCCTGCATGCCGGCATCAAGTTCCCGTGGTTCGTGTTCTTCCAGAAGGATTCCGGCATGCGGCCCCCCGATCCGCCGTGGAATATGCGGCTCGCCATGATTCTGTTCGCGGCGGCCTGCATCGGCATCGGACTATGGCCCCAGTTCCTCTACGATCTATTGCCGTATCCGGTCCAGTACGCGCCGTACACCGCTGCCCACGTGATCAATATGCTTCAATTGCTGTTGTTTGCAGGGCTGGCCTTCTTCGTGCTGCTGCCGATGATGAAACGCACGCTGACCATCACGCTGGACTTCGATTGGTTCTACCGGGTGTTCGGATATGTGATCGTCGACCGGTTGACCGATGCCATCGTCCAGTTCAACAAGTCGGCAAGCGTTTGGACCCGGCGCAACCTCGACACCATCGTTGCCGGTGTTTTCCGCCATCATGGACCGCAAGGCATTCTGGCACGCACCTGGCCCACGGGCAGTACGGTACTGTGGGTGGCGGTCCTGCTCGCCATCTATCTGCTGCTTTATTATGCCTAGGCGCGGGTTCAAAGGCTTCCTTGTCGCGCTTCTGGCCTTCGTATGGCCGCTTTCGGCCGATGCGTCCGACTGGCATCACTCGGCGCTCGCCGATCATCCCTTGATTGGCAAGATATGGTCCACACGCACGCAACAGTTTGTCACCGCGGAAGACGTCGCCGCCGCGGTCCGGCGGGCCAGGTATGTTCTGCTTGGGGAGAAACATGACAACCGCGATCACCACCGACTTCAGGCCAAACTGGCACGGACGGTCTATGCCACTGGCCGGCGGCCCGATTTGGCTTTCGAAATGATCGAAACCGACAAGCAGCCGGTCATCGACGCGTATTTGTCCGAGGGGCATTCGGATGCGGGTAGGCTCGGAGAACGGATTGAATGGAAACGATCCGGCTGGCCCGACTGGTCCAACTACCAACCGATTGCCGATGCGGCTGTCGCCGCCGGAGCGACTGTCGTAGCGGCCAACCTGCCGCGTAAGAACAACCGCGGTGTCGCCCGTCAGGGATTTGCTGTCCTCGGTCAGGACTTGGTCGGTAAATCCGGGCTGGACAAGCCGTTTCCCGAAGTGCTGCAGAAAGAACTCGAGGACGAAATCGTCGTGTCTCACTGCAACCAGATACCGCCCAATGCGGTTCCAGCCATTGCCCGTGTGCAGCGTGCACGCGACGCGGTGATGTCGGAGCGCATGGTCTACGGTGGGAGCCGTGACGGCGCCGTTCTCATTACCGGCGCCGGCCACGCCAGGTTGGATCGTGGCGTACCCTTCTATCTGCGCATCATCGATCCGGATGGAACCGTTGTCAGTGTCGGATTTCGCGAGGTTTCCCACGATGCCACGGACATCGCCGCGTACGAAGACGCGGACAAATTCGACTTCGTGTGGTTCACGCCCAGGGTCGACACGAACGATCCGTGCGAGCAGTTCAAAAAGCAGCTTGAGAAGATGAAAAAGAAGGCGGAATGACGACGGCCGGAGGGAAAAACACGCTCCCACCGGCCGGGCCTTCCATTGCGAAGTAACCGTCGAACGATGTCCGGCAATCAGTCGCCGAAACCGATATCGGCGGGCTGATTTTCGATAAACTCCTGCAAGCTGATCTTCCGGTCGCGGTTTTCGTCGAATTGCGCCAGGATCAACCGCGCATCGTCTTCGTGAAACTCGAACGCATCCGGGTGGGATTCGAGCATGGCGTCCTTACAGGCCTTGCTGAGGCTGGGTTCGTCTTCCTGAAAAGCCCGCATGAGTTCGCCGGTGTCCAGGAACGCGTCCTGGTTCCGGTCGATCTCCCGGAATTCGGCCGTGTGCATCACGTCGAAGGCGGACTGTAGCTCGGCATAACGAACGGCGCCATCCTTGTTGCCGTCGACCGCCGAGAAATCATAACGGTATTGGTCGTGGCCGTGATGGCGGTCCAGTTCTTCGAGTTTGGCGAAATCGGCCTTGCACGCCGCGGGAGTGTCGTCCGCGTGAGCAATGTCCTCTTCCTGCTCGAAGTCTTCCTCCATCTGCTTCCAGAACGTTTCGTATTCCTGTTGTGTGATCTTGCCGTCGTCGTTGACGTCCATTTCGGCAAACGTCACGCGAACGTCCGCCCGGGCCGAAACGGTGGACTGGGTGGCCGCGTTCATGGCGAGTGCCAAGCCTAGAACGACGAGTCCCGATGCTGCGATGGTGCCGAACCGGTGTAATTTCCATGAATTCATAGCGCGTACTCCGTGCTGGTGAGGGTCTGGCGCATACGAATCGATTTCCTGTTGCATCAAATGCCGGATGATATGGCTCATGGGCTGGCCTCGCTCCCGGCTTACGGCCGTGAATCTGGCCTTCAGTTCCGGTGACACGCGGACTTCGAGTGTTTCCGTCTTCTTGCTCATCGCTGGTCGTCCTTGCAGCAATTCGTTGCGCTCCCGCCAATGTCGGCCGCAACGCAATCATCACAACACATTTCGTGTGGGAACGTACCGTCTATCGTGTCCCGACACCCGAGTTAATGTGTCCGGACAAAATTTCAACGATATTTCATATAGTTAACGTGTTTTGGGATGGTCGTTCGTGGGCTTAGTCGGCGCGCTTGTGCGGATGCCATTTGCGCACGTCCTTGCGACCGATCGAGATGGGGCTCTTCGCCGTCTTCTTTTTTGGTTTCTGCATGTCTTGCAGATCCCGGGCAAGGTCTGCCAGAACACTGCCGCCCTTATCGGATTTGCCCGAATCGCGCTCCGATTGTCCTTTGATGATATGCGGTTTCACCGGCTGTTTGGGCTTGGGTGGTACGGTATGTGTTTCTTTGTTGGGCGCGTCGTTGGCGTTTTGCGGCACCGACGGTTTGGGAACCGCCGAATCATTTCCTGCGACCAGGCGCATGCAGCTCAGATTCCCGTCGATTGTGGCGCGTAAGTCCTCCGCGCCGGCAGTACCGTATGTATTCCACACGGCGTTCAAGTGCGCGTCCGCCCTCTCCGACATGGGGTGGCGCGTCATGGCGGGAAGTCCGTTCTCGAACAAGGCGAAGATGTTGGGGTCCACCGGCCCCATGGATGAAGGAACGAATATCGCCGGCATGAAGGCGATTTCCAGGCCCTGCGGCGCATACCCGGCTTGCGTCAACAGCAACAGCCTTTGCAGTTTTTGGGCGGATAGATGCCGGCCGCCGGTATCCGCCCGGTCGTGAAACCAGAGCGCTACGTCGATGCTGGAGCGTACCGCGTAACTCATGAGACCATTCTCGCCGTCATCGGCAGGAATGGTCTCCGGTTATGGTTAATGGCGGATTAATGCGGACCTGACAGCGTCCTACAAGTCCGAGAACCGCTTGCCTTCGTTGGCCAGGCGCTCCAGCAGCGGCGACGGCATCCAGAAATCCCCGTGCACGTCGCGGTAGCCGCAGATGGTCTCGTAGACCTTGTCCAGGCCGATGCTGTCGGCCCAGAACATGGGCCCGCCGCGATACGGCGGGAAGCCGTAGCCGTAGATGTAGACGATATCCACGTCGGAGGACCTTAGCGCGATGCCTTCGTCGAGGATGTCCGCGGCCTCGTTGACCAGGGAATACATGCACCGGGTGAGAATTTCCTCGTCGCTGATGGCGCGCCGTTCGATGCCTTGCTCGGCCGATGCTTCGATGATCAGCTTTTCGATCTCCGGATCGGGGATCGGTGTGCGGTTACCCGGCTCGTATTTGTAATATCCGGCGCCGGTCTTCTGGCCGAAGCGGCCCTGCTCGCAGATACGGTCGGCGATGAAGGAGTAGCGCTGGTCGTTGGGCCGGCTCGCCGCCTTGGCCTTGCGGATGCGCCAGCCGATGTCCAGGCCGGCCATGTCGCCCATGGTGAAGGGGCCCATGGGGAAACCGAACTCCGTGATCACCCGGTCAACGTCCTGGGGCAGCGCGCCCTCGTCCAGCAGGAAATTGGCTTCCCGCAGATACGGTGCCAGCATGCGGTTGCCGACGAAGCCGTCGCAATTGCCCACCAGCACCGTCGTCTTGCGAATGGCCTTGCCCATCTTCATGGCGGTGGCGAGGGTCTCCGGCGATGATGCCTTGCCGCGTACGTTCTCCAACAATTTCATCACGTTGGCCGGGCTGAAGAAGTGCGTGCCGAGAACCTGTTCGGGCCGTGATGTGGCAGCGGCGATTTCGTCGATGTCCAGGGTCGAGGTGTTGGTGGCCAGGATGGCGTCCGGCTTGCAGGCGGCGTCCAGCTTGGCGAAGACCTGTTTCTTCAGATCCATTTCCTCGAATACTGCTTCGATCACCAGGTCGGCGTCCGCAAGGGCGTCATAGTCCAGTGCGCCGGTGATCAGGGCCATGCGCTGGTCCATTTTCTCCTGACTGAGCCGGCCCTTTGAAACGGTCGCAGCGTAGTTCTTGCGGATGATGTCGAGGCCGCGGTCGAGGTTTTCCTGGGAAATTTCCAGCAGCGTCACCGGAATGCCAGCGTTGGCGAAGTTCATGGCGATGCCGCCGCCCATGGTGCCACCGCCGACGATTCCGACCTGCTTAATGTCCTTGACCGGCGTGTCCTTGGGAACGTCTGGTATTTTGGCGACTTCCCGTTCGGCGAAGAACATGTGCATTTGGGCCGCCCGTTGCGGTGACTCCATGCACTGCAGGAACAACTCCCGCTCCCGTTCCAGACCTTGCTCGAATGGCAGTGTGCAGGCGGCTTCGACGGCATCGATGCAGCGCCACGGTGCGAAATACCCATGCGCCCGGCGTTCGATCTGCTTGCGATAAGTGTCGAAAATCGCGGAATCGACGCCATCGACCTTGTCGTTCAATTGACTGACGCGGCGCAGAGGCTTGTTTTCGGCGACGACCGATTCGGCGAACGCAATGGCCTGGCCGGCCAGGTCGTCGTCGAAAACTGCATCCAGAATGCCCATTTTGTGCGCTTGCGGTGCGACGACCGGGTCGCCTGAGACGATCATGTTGAGGGCCGCCTCCGGCCCGACCAGCCGCGGCAGGCGCTGCGTGCCACCGGCGCCCGGCAGGATGCCCAGCTTCACTTCCGGCAAGCCAACCCGGGCGGACGACACGGCCACCCGGTAGTGACAGGTCAAACTGACCTCCAGACCGCCGCCCAACGCCGTGCCGTGAATGGCCGCGACCAAGGGCTTGGTTGCGTTTTCCAATGTTTGCAGGACTTCGGGAAATCCCGGCGACAGTGGCGGCTTGCCGAATTCCCTGATATCCGCACCGGCAATGAAGGTGCGCCCGCCCCCGATGATCACCATGGCATCGATGCCGTCGTCGGACATGCCGCTTTGCAATGCCTCGATCATGCCCCGGCGCACGTCGACGCCCAGTGCGTTGACGGGCGGGTTGTTGATGGTGATCAGGCCGATACGGCCACGGGTTTCAAGGGAGACGACGTCCGACATAAGCCTACTCTGTTGTTGTTTGGAGCGCGCGCTCAGTGCGCGGAGAGACTGAAACTAGAACCACAGCAATATCGTCGCAAGGGCCTCACCTCGATCATCGAAAATTTATTGTATACTGTACACAGGGCTTGCCCACTGAGATGCTGGCCGTTAGCCTAACGGAAAATAGGGCACGGAGGGGATCAGGCATGGAGCTAACCGGGGAGCAGCGGATTTCGGCCAGCCGGACACAAGTCTGGGAAGCGCTCAACGATCCCGAAATCCTCAAACAATGTATTCCCGGCTGTGAATCCTTGGAAAAGATTTCAGACACCGAATTCAGTGCCGACGTCACCGCGAAAGTCGGTCCGGTGAAGGCCAAATTCAAAGGCCACGTGACTCTGTCCGACCTGGATCCGCCGAACGGCTACACCCTTTCCGGCGAAGGCAAAGGCGGTGCTGCCGGTTTCGGCAAGGGCGAAGCCAAGGTGACGCTGGAAGAAGACGGTACTGCAACCGTCCTGCGTTACGCCGTTGAAGCCAAAGTCGGCGGCAAGCTGGCGCAGATCGGATCGCGCCTGGTGGATGGTACCGCTCGCAAGATGGCGGATGAGTTTTTCTCCACCTTCCGGGAACTGGTCGGCGGCGGTGCGGAAGCGGCGGCGGAAGATATACCCGAAACTGTCATGGAAGAATTGCAGGCTGAAGCCGTGCCGGCCCTTGCGGAAAACGCAGGCAAGTCTAATTCATTGATTTGGGGGCTCGTGCTGGCGGCCGTTGTCGTGGTCGTCTTGTTTTTCATTTCCCGCGGCGGCTGATTTCGTGTCGGGACAAAAAGACCGTTCGAGGGGAGGACCACAGAAAATTTAGAAGCATTGCCTGGGGTTGCGCAAATTCTGTGTTGACCCCGCTGATTAACAGTTTGAAACTATGGGCAGATTTGGCGGACTAATCCCAAAAATCTGTCATTCACAAATCCAGCATCCGGGCCATGAACCCGGATCGCGACAAAGGGAGGAGCCTTATGCCCACCGTCTCCATGTCGGTGAACGGAAAGCAGTATTCCGGCGAAGTCGAAGCGCGGACTCTGCTTTCGCAGTTTATTCGGGACCAACTCGGACTGACCGGCACGCACATCGGTTGCGACACCAGCCAATGCGGCGCCTGCGTCGTCCACGTCGACGGCCGCAGCGTCAAATCCTGCACGACCCTGGCTTTGCAGGCCGACGGCGCCGACGTCACCACCATCGAAGGTCTGGCCAAGGACGGTCAGCTGCATCCGATGCAGGAAGCATTCCGCGAAAACCATGGACTGCAATGCGGTTTTTGCACGCCGGGCATGGTCATGAGCGCCGTGGATCTGGTCAACAACAACCCCAATCCGTCGGAAGAGACCATCCGCGAAAACCTGGATGGCAATATCTGCCGCTGTACGGGCTACCACAACATCGTCAAAGCCGTGAAGGCCGGCGCGCAAGGTATGGGAGGCTGATATGGCTGACAATGGAATTGGCACCCGCACCGTCCGTAAGGAAGACCAACGCTTCCTGACCGGCAAGGGCAACTATCTCGACGACATCAACAGGCCCGGACAGGCTTACGCCTACTTCGTCCGTTCGCCGTACGCCAACGCCAAGATCAATGGCGTCGACACCAGCGCCGCCGCGGCCGCGCCGGGTGTGGTCGCCGTTCTGACCGGCCAGGAAATGGCCGCCGACGGCATCGGCCCGTTGATCTGCGGCTGGATGATCAGCTCCAAGGACGGATCGCCGATGAACGCGCCGGCGCACCCGGCCCTCGCCGTCGACAAGGTCAACTATGTCGGCGACCATGTCGCCATCGTGGTTGCTGACACCTACAACCAGGCGAAAGATGCCGCCGAGTTGGTCGAGGTCGACTACGACGAACTGCCGAGCGTGACCGATACCGCCGGTGCCGCCGCGGCCGGTGCGCCACAGATCCACGCCGATATCCCCGGCAACATCTGCTACGACTGGGAGCTGGGCGACAAGGCGGTGGTCGACGAGGCGTTCTCGAAGGCCCATCACGTCACATCCTTGGACATGATCAACAACCGGCTGATTCCCAACGCCATGGAGCCGCGGGCAGCGGTTGCCGAGTACGACCCCGGCACCGAGGACATGACGCTGTACACCACCAGCCAGAATCCGCATGTCTGCCGTCTGATCATGTCGGCCTTCCTGCAGGTCGCGCCGGAACACAAACTGCGCGTGATCGCGCCGGATGTGGGCGGCGGCTTCGGCTCGAAGATCTTCGTCTATGCCGAGGAAACGGCCACGCTTTGGGCCTCGCGCCGGGTCAACCGGCCGATCAAGTGGGTGGCGGAACGGTCCGAATCGTTCCTCTCCGACGCCCACGGCCGCGACCACGTGACCCACGCCGAAATGGCCATGGACGAGAACGGCAAGTTCATCGCCATGCGGGTCAGCACCATCGCCAATCTGGGCGCCTATCTGTCGACCTTCGCGTCGGCGGTGCCGACCTACCTGTACGCCACGTTGCTGGCCGGCCAGTACACCACGCCGGTCATCTATGCCGAGGTCAAGGGTGTCTACACCAACACGTCACCGGTGGATGCCTATCGCGGCGCCGGACGGCCGGAAGCGACCTATGTGGTCGAGCGCTTGGTCGAGAATGCGGCCCGGGAAATGGGCTTGGATCCGGCGGAAATCCGCCGGCGGAACTTCATTCCCAATGACGCGTTCCCGTACGAGACACCGGTCGTGCACACCTACGACTGCGGCGATTACCCCAAGGCCCTCGAGGAAGCTCTCAAGCTGGCCGATTATGACGGCCTGGCGGCCCGTAAGGCGGATGCGCAATCGCGCGGCAAGCTGCGCGGTGTCGGCCTGAGCGCCTACATCGAAGCCTGCGGCATCGCGCCGTCGGCGGCGGTCGGTGCGCTGGGCGGCGGCGTCGGTCTGTGGGAGGCGGCGCAAATCCGCTTCAACCCGACCGGCAATGTGACCGTTTTGGCCGGTACCCACAGCCACGGCCAGGGCCACGCCACGACGTTCGCCCAGGTGGTCGCAGACAAACTAGGCGTGCCCTACGAAAACGTCGAGGTCGTCGAAGGCGACACCGACAAGGGTCCGTTCGGGATGGGCACCTACGGTTCCCGGTCGATCGCCGTCGGCGGCTCCGCTATCATGAAGGCAGCCGACAAGATCATCGAGAAAGGCAAGAAGATCGCGGCGCACGCGCTCGAAGCCGCCGAGGAGGACATAGAGTTCTCGGGCGGCAATTTCTCGGTGGCCGGTACCGATAAGGCCATGAATATCGGCGAAGTCGCCTTTGCGGCCTATGTCCCGCACAACTATCCGGAAGGCCTCGAGCCGGGTCTGGACGAAACCGCGTTCTATGATCCGCTCAACTTCTCCTTCCCGTCGGGTGTGCATATCGCCGAGGTGGAAGTCGATCCCGATACCGGCGTCGTCGATATCATCAAGTATTCTGCGGTCGACGATTTCGGCAACGTCATCAATCCGATGATCGTCGAAGGCCAGGTCCATGGCGGTATCGCCCAGGGCGTCGGCCAGGCGTTGCTGGAAGGCTGCGTCTACGACGACGATAGCGGCCAGTTGGTCACCGGTTCGTACATGGATTACGCCATGCCGCGGGCCGACGACCTGCCCAGCATCGACATCGGCATGTCGCCGGTTCCCTCGCCTCTCAATCCGTTGGGCGTCAAGGGTGCGGGCGAAGCGGGCGCCATCGCCTCGCCGGCCGCGGTGATCAACGCCGTGACCGATGCCATCGGTGCCGACATCGACATGCCGGCCACGCCTTTGAAGGTTTGGCAGACACTGAACAGCGCCAAGGCTGCTGCGGAATAAGGGAAGCGAATCATGCATGACTTTCAATATCACAAGCCCGGCAGTGTCGCTGATGCGGCTGCAGCAGCGGCGGGCGCAGAAGACGGCAGTTTCCTTGCCGGTGGACAGACGCTGATCCCGACGCTGAAACAGCGTCTGGCGGCGCCGTCCGACTTGGTCGACCTGTCCGGTGTATCCGAATTGCAGGGCATTACCGTGTCCGGCGATTCGGTGACCATCGGCGCCATGACCAGGCACGCCGACGTGGCGGCATCCGGCGATGTGGCTGCGGCCATTCTCGCCCTCGCCGCCCTCGCCGGCGGCATTGGCGACCCCCAGGTCCGCAACCGTGGCACCATCGGGGGCTCCATCGCCAACAACGACCCGGCGGCGGACTATCCGGCGGCGGTGCTCGGACTCAACGCCACGGTCAACACCAACAAGCGTAGCATCGCCGCGGATGACTTCTTCACCGGCATGTTCGAAACCGCGTTGGAAGAAGGGGAACTGATCACCTCGGTTTCCTTCCCGGTTCCGGAGGCAGCCAATTACCAGAAGTTCCACAATCCGGCATCCCGTTATGCCCTAGTAGGTGTCATGGTGGCCAAGACCGGCGGCGGCGTGCGCGTGGCCGTGACCGGCGCGGGACCGTGTGTGTTCCGGGCGTCCTCGCTGGAACAGGCTCTGGCCGGTGGTCTGTCGTCGTCGGCGTTGGACGGCGCTTCGGTATCCGCCGATGGCCTCAATAGCGATATTCACGCCACGCCGGAATACCGCGCCCATCTGGTCAAGGTCATGGCCGGCCGGGCGGCGGACGCCGCGGGCGGCTGATGACGCGGAATCCTTAGCCGAAATAGGCCTTTTGGGCTGGTCGGCAGGGGGATTCGTCACTAAGTTGAACGAGGGGAGGCACCGCCTCCCCTCGTTTCCGTTTGTCCGATCTGTACCGGTGCCCCGATGACACGACCCCTGCCCTCATCCGTTGACGACACCCTGGCCATGCTGACCGAAGGGGACTATGTCTCCGACCGCTCTCTGGCGACGACGCTTTACCTCAGCCTATCGCTGCAACGCCCGTTGTTCCTGGAAGGGGAAGCCGGGGTCGGCAAGACCGAAATCGCCAAGGTCCTCTCGGAGGTTCTGGGCCGCGATCTGGTCCGTCTGCAGTGTTACGAGGGCCTGGATTCCGCTTCCGCCGTCTACGAATGGAATTACCAAGCCCAGATGATCGAAATCCGCCTGGCGGAGGCGGAAGGAGTCACCGACCGCGACGTGCTCAGCAAGGACATCTTCTCCCGCAAGTTCCTGATCGAGCGGCCCCTATTGCAGGCGCTCGAACCTCATGCCGGCGGCGCGCCCGTGCTGCTGATCGACGAACTGGACCGCTCCGACGAGGCGTTCGAGGCCTTCCTGCTCGAGGTCCTGGCCGACAACCAGATCACCATCCCGGAAATCGGCACCATCAAAGCCCCGGAACCGCCCATCGTCATCGTCACCTCGAACCGGACCCGCGAGATTCACGACGCCCTGAAGCGGCGTTGTCTGTATCACTGGGTCGACTACCCGGATGCCGCCCGCGAACTGGAAATCCTCGAGCGCAAGGTGCCCGGTGCGGATGAGCGTCTGGCCGAACAGATCGTCGCCTTCGTGCAGAAACTGCGCACCGGCGACCTGTTCAAACTGCCCGGCATCGCCGAGACCATCGATTGGGCCAAGGCCCTGCAGCAACTGGACGTCATGGTGCTCGACCCCGAGACGGTCAACAACACCCTCGGCGCGCTGCTCAAATACCAGGACGATATCGCCAAGGTTCAGGGCAGCGAGGCCGCCAACATGCTGAAAGCCATCGACCAGGAGATGGCGGCAGCACCCAAGTAGAGCGGCGGCAGTTCCATGGCAGTGCACGGTCGCCTCTTCGAGAACATCATGTACTTCGCGCGGGTCTTGCGCGCGGCCGGTCTGCCGGTCGGACCCGGCCGGGTGATCGACGCCGTCCGCGCGGTCGAGGCGGCCGGGCTGGAAAACCGTCAGGATTTCTACTGGGCCCTGCACTGCGTGTTCGTCAACCGGCGCGACCAGCGCGAGTTGTTCGATCAAGCATTTCATGTCTTCTGGCGCAATCCGCAGATGCTGGAAAAGGCCATGGCCATGCTGCTGCCGACCGTGCGGACCGAAGGCGAGGAAAAGGAGAAGGCGGCCGGCGACAAGCGTCTTGCCGATGCCATGTTCGGCGATACGCCGGATGTCAGCGAGCGCGAAGGTGATGAGCGGGAGGTCGAGCTCGATGCCACCCTGACCTATTCCGACAAGGAAATGCTGCGCACCATGGATTTCGAATCCATGTCCGCCGAGGAAATTGCCAAGGCCAAGGCCATCATCGCCCGCATGCGCCTGCCCATCATGCAGGTGCCGACCCGGCGGTTCGTCGCCGATCCCAGTGGCCCGCGCATCGATATGCGCCGGTCCATGCGTGCAGGCCTGCGTACCGGCGGCAGCCAGATCCCGTTGCGCCGGCGATCCCGCTCGCTCCGGCACCCGCCGCTGGTCATCCTGTGCGACGTGTCCGGCTCCATGAGCCACTATTCGCGCATGTTCCTGCATTTCCTGCACGCCATCACCAACGACCGGGACCGGGTGCATACCTTTACTTTCGGCACCCGTTTGACCAACGTGACCCGGTATCTGCGGCAAAGCGACGTCGACGTAGCGCTGCAAAAGGTCGGCGAAGTGGTCGAGGACTGGTCCGGCGGCACCCGCATCGGCGAATGCCTGAAAGAGTTCAACACCGTTTGGTCGCGCCGGGTTCTGGGGCAAGGCGCCGTATTGCTGCTGATCAGCGACGGTTTGGACCGGGACGCCGGCGAAGGCCTGGACAGCCAGATGGAGCGGCTGCACAAGTCGTGCCGTCGGCTGATCTGGCTTAATCCCTTGTTGCGTTACAGCGGCTTCGAGCCCAAATCAAAGGGCATACAGGCCATTCTTCCCCATGTTGACGATTTCCGGCCGGTTCATAACTTGAATAGTCTGCAGGACCTGGCGGATGCCTTGATGAAACAGGGCCCGCGGACCGAAGAAAGCGTCTCGGAATGGAGCACACAAGCGGCATGACACAGGCGACAGCGACCATCGATCCCGGCGGCCACGACGATATTTTGGAGAAAGCCGCAACGTGGACCCGCGACGGCAAGCAAGTCGCTCTGGCGACGGTCGTATCGACCTGGGGATCGGCCCCTCGGCCGGTCGGCAGCCTGCTGGCCATCGACGAGGACGGCCAGATGGCGGGATCAGTTAGCGGCGGTTGCATCGAAGGCGCCGTCGTGCAGGAAGCCCAGGAAGTCATCCAGGAGGGCAAACCCCGGCTGCTGGAATTCGGCGTCAGCAACAGCGAGGCCTGGGAAGTGGGCCTGGCCTGCGGCGGTAAGATTCAAGTCTTCGTGGAAAAAATCGACTGAGCGGGCGGATAGAACCGGATGAGAACCCAGGATCTCGAACAGCTCATCGCCGACCGCGCCGGCAAGGTGCCGGTCGTATTGGCGACGAACCTGGAGTCCGGGGATCAGGCGTTCTTCTACGAATCGGAACTGGATACCTCGGACGCCGATCCGGTGCTGGTCGACGCCGTGCGCAATGCCTTCCGCTCGGATCGCGGCGGCGTGGTCGAGGTGGCCGGCGACAAGCTGTTTCTCAATGTCTTCAATCCGCCGAAACGCATGTTCGTGGTCGGCGCCGTGCACATAACCCAGGCCCTGGTTTCCATGGCGTCCGTGGCCGGTTTTCAGGTCTCGGTTATCGATCCGCGCCGGGCTTTTGCCAACGAACAGCGTTTTCCCGGCATCGACCTGTCCAACGACTGGCCCGATGACGCCCTGGCGGAACGGTCCCTCGACAGCCAGTGCGCCATCGTCACCCTCACCCACGATCCCAAGATCGACGATCCGGCCCTGGTCACCGCCTTACGCTCCAACGCCAGTTATATCGGCGCGCTGGGCAGCAACCGCACCCACGCCGCCCGGTTGGAACGACTGCGGGCGGAAGGCTTCACGGACGACGACATGGCCCGCATCCATGGCCCCATCGGCCTGGATATCGGCGCTAAGTCGCCCGCCGAGATCGCCGTGTCCGTGTTGGCGGAGGTCGTACAGACCTTCCGGCGGGGTTGACCGTGCGCTTCGGCACCATCCCGGTCGCGGACGCCGCTGGCGCCATACTGGCCCACAGTACCAATGCGTCGGGCGCCCGGTTCAAAAAGGGGCGTCTGCTGAACGAGGACGACGTCGCGGCCCTGACGGCGGCCGGCGTCACCGAAGTCATCGCGGCCCGGCTCGAAGACGGCGACGTACACGAGGACGAAGCCGCCGCCCGCATCGCCGCCGCGGTCTGCGGTGAAGGCCTGCGTATGGCGGTGCCGTTCACCGGCCGATGCAACCTGGTGGCCGACGGCGACGGCCTGCTGGATTTCGATCCCGAATGCATCGATGCGCTCAACCTGATCGACGAAACCGTGACTATCGCTACCCTGAACCGCTACGAGCCCGTGCGGGCCGGACAACTGGTGGCGACCATCAAGATCATCCCCTTCTCCACGCCTGAAGCCACCCTGGATGCCTGGGAGCAGGTCGCGGCGGACAATGCGCCGTTGCTGCAGCTGGCCGCGTATAAGCCGATGAACGCCGGCCTGGTGCTGACCAGCGTCGAGGGCATGAAGGAGAGCATTCTCGACAAAACCTCGGAGACCGTGCGGACCCGGCTTGCGGCGCTCGACAGTACGTTGGGTATTGAACTGCGTTGCCGGCACCGGCAGGACGAAATCGCGGCGGCCGTCGGCTCGTTGAAGGCGCAAGGCTACAGTCCGATCCTGGTCTTCGGCGCCTCCGCCATCGTCGACCGCCGCGACGTGGTGCCGGCCGGCATCGAGGATGCCGGCGGCACGGTCGACCATTTCGGCATGCCTGTCGATCCGGGCAATCTG
The DNA here is from genome assembly GCA_028277845.1 of Sneathiellales bacterium. Lineage (GTDB taxonomy): Bacteria > Pseudomonadota > Alphaproteobacteria > JANQFL01 > JANQFL01 > JANQFL01. Next base: position 54,966 of record JANQFL010000087.1, on the reverse strand, counting down.
CTGCTGCTGGCCCATCATGGCGACGATCCGGTCATCGGCGTGCCCGGCTGTGCCCGGTCGCTGAAGCTGAATGGCTTCGACTGGGTGCTGCAGCGTATTGCCGCCGGGATCGACACCTCACGCACCGACATCATGCGCATGGGTGGCGGCGGGTTGCTCAAGGAAATCGTCAGCCGTCCGCAACCCCGGGAAAAGTTGGAGCCTGTCGTGCCCCACGAACCGCGAATTGCCGCCGTCATCCTGGCCGCCGGCCAGTCCCGGCGCATGGGCGCCATCAACAAGCTTTTGGCCGATATCGACGGCATCGCCATGGTGCGCCGGGTGGTGGAAAACGTCTCGGCCAGTCATGTCCGCGATATCGTCGTCGTCACCGGGCACGAACAGGACAATGTCCGTGACATTCTCAAGGATCTGGACGTGCGTTTCGTGCACAACCCCGACTACGCCGCCGGCTTGAGCACATCGCTGAAAGTCGGCATCGGTCACGTGGAATCCGCGTTCGGCAGCGACGTCGACGGTGCGGTCGTCTGTCTCGGCGATATGCCCAGGGTATCGGCATCCTTGGTCAACAAGCTGATTGCCGCCTTCAATCCGCTGGAGGGCCGCGGCGTCTGCGTACCCACTTATGACGGCAAGCGCGGCAATCCGGTGCTGTGGCCGGCCGAACTGTTTTCCGCCATGCGGAAGATTTCCGGCGATGTGGGGGCCCGGCACATTATCGGCGAAAACGAGGAAATGGTCTGTGAAGTGCCCGTCGAGGACGACGCCATCCTGATCGATATCGACACCGTTCAGGCACTCAGCGATTACAAGAAGGCAGCAACGTAATGGGGTTTGACCCGACGCCGATCCGCCGGCAGTTCCCGATACTGGACCGCGACATTCAGGGTAGCGCCCTGCACTACCTGGACAACGGTGCGACGGCGCAAATGCCGGCGGCCGTGCTCGACGCTATACAACAGCACGAGACCCGGCACCGGGCAAACGTGCTGCGCAGCGTGCACACCCTGGCCGAGGAAGCGACCGAGGCGTTCGAGCAGGCCCGTCATACCCTGGCCCGGTTCGTCAACGCGGCGGATGCCGACGAGGTGGTTTTCACCTCCGGCACGACAGGCGCCATCAACCTGGTGGCGCACAGCTTCGGCAATGGTTTGAGTGCGGGTGACGAGATCGTCATTTCGGTGCTCGAGCATCATTCGAACATCGTGCCGTGGCAGTTATTGCGCGACCTCACCGGCGTGGTGCTCAAGGTCGTGCCGGCCACGCCTGATGGCCGGCTGGACGTGGACGCCCTGGCCGATCTGGTGACGGAGAAGTGCAAGCTGGTCGCGGTTACCCATGTCTCCAACGTCACCGGCGCGGAAACCGCCGTCGGCCGGGTGGTCGAGGCGGCCCGGGCCGTGGGCGCCAAGGTGTTGCTCGACGGTGCCCAGCGGGTGCCCCACGGCGCCATCGACGTACAGGCGCTGGACGTGGATTTCTACGCCTTCTCCGGCCACAAGATGTTCGGACCCAACGGCATCGGCGTGTTGTGGGGCCGAGCCGAGCTTCTGGCCGACATGCCGCCCTTCCATGGCGGCGGCGAAATGATTCACCGGGTGACCATCGAGGAAACCGTATTCGCCCCACCGCCCCACCGGTTCGAGGCGGGCACCCCGCCCATTGCCCAAGCGGTCGGCATGGCGGCGGCGGCGGAATGGCTGCAGGGCGTGGATACGGCGGCGGTGGCCGGGCATCTCAGCCGTCTCACCGGACGCATCATCGACGGCCTGGACAATCTCGACAAAGGCCGCGGCATCATCAGGCTGATCGGGCCGAAAGGGTTGCAATCACGCCTACCGGTCATTTCCTTCGATATCGAAGGCGCACACCCGCACGACATTTGCCAAATCCTCGACGGTCATGGCGTGGCATTACGCGGTGGCCATCATTGCGCCCAGCCGCTGATGGACTTCTACGACGTCATCGGCACGACGCGGGCCAGCCTCGCCGTTTACAACGACGATGCCGACGTGGAAGCGCTATTGAGCGGTTTGGACGACGCCATGGGTAAACTTGTTTGAGTACGGATGATGAGTGACGAGATCTATCAGAAACAATTGTTGCGCCTGGCTGCCGATGCCGTGGGCGCCGGTCAACTGGACCAGCCCGATGCCAAGGTGACGGTGGACAATCCCCTGTGCGGCGACCGCATTACCCTGGAAATCAAGCTGGATGAAAACGGCCGGGTCATCGAGCTTGCCCACAAGGTACGCGCTTGCGTGTTGTGCCAGGCTTCGGCTTCCGTCGTCGGCGGCCACGCCAAGGGACACGACGCGAAAGAAATCGCCGCCGTCGCCGCGCAATTGGAGGCCATTCTGAAGAAGGGTGAAAACCCGCCCGACGGCGAATGGGCCGAACTGGATGCGTTCACGCCGGTCGCCGGCCACAAAAGCCGTCATATCTGCGTCATGCTGCCGTTTCAGGCCATATCGAAAGCATTTGAAGAGGCTGGCGCGTTTTAGCCATTTACGTATTTGTCGATGAACATGAGCACCTCGTCGGCTACCTCGGGGCCGAACACGTCATTGTGTCCAGCGCCCAGCACCCAGAAGGATTTCTTGGGCGTCGGCGCCAGGGCATAGAGCTGGCGGCCCATTTGCACGGGGATGATGTCGTCCTTGGCGCCATGCACGATAAGCAGCGGCTCGTTCAGGTCCGTAATCTTGTCCTTGTTGCGGAACTTGTCCTTGGTCAGCCATTCGGTCGGCAGGATGGGATAGTGCTTGCCGGCAACCTCGGGGATGGAGGTATAGGGCGCCTCGAGTATCAAGGCACCCGCCGTGATCTCTGTCGCCATCTGCACCGCGACGCCACTGCCGAGAGATTCGCCGTACAAGACGATACGGTTTTCGAACACGCCGTTCGCGCGCAGGAACGCGATCGCCGCCCGGCCGTCGTGATACAGCCCTTCCTCCGTCGGACTGCCGGGGTTCCCGCCATAGCCGCGGTACTCCAGCAATAGGATACCGTAGCCCGAACTCGCCAGCGGCACCGCCTTGAAAAGCCGGTGTGCGATATTGCCCGCGTTGCCGTGAAACAGCACGATCACCGGGTTCTCTTCCGATCGCGGCGGCAGGTACCAGGATGTCAGGTCGAGCCCGTCGGTGGTGGTCAACCTGACCGCGGCAAACCCGGTTGCGCCGACCGCCTGCGGCGCCGGCAGGTTCTGGTCGGGAAAGTACAGCAAAGAGCGCTGGAAACAGGCGGCCAAAATCACGATCAGCACATAACCGATGCCGACATAAATGGCGATGCGAATGAAAGTATCCATGACGCGCCGATTTGAGGGTGCGCGCAGCATAGCATCAAACCGGCAGTTGTCGTGGTCTAGATAATGTCGAGCAGGGTCTCGTCCATTTCCTTGGCCGTTTCGATCACCTTGGCCGAGGCCTTGTAGGCATGTTCGGCACGGATCTGTTCAACGAATTCCACTTCGTAGGACACGTTGGGCACGTAGCTGACGCCGGAACCGTCCTCGGCATACGGATCGGGTACCTGAACAGCCGGCGGTGTCACCGGTCTGGTGTAGGCCTGTGTCCCCCCGCCTTCCACGGCTTTCTGATAAACCTTCAGGGCTTGGAATTCCGTTTGCGCCGGATCGGGGTTGGCCGGCGGCGGAGCCGAGGCGGGGCGGACCGGATTGCTGCGTGCGTTGACGATGTTGTTGGCGGATACCGACGTGCGCGTCACGGCCGCATGCAGGCCCGAGACACCGATGTTGAACACAGAACTCATACCTATACTCCGCACCGGCACTACGCGCCGCTGCTGACGGTTTACGGTTTTGCTGGGTCTGGTTGGTCTGCGGTTGCGGCTAGCGTGGTGCCGCGGGATTGCGTTTCGACGGCCGCCAGATGGAGGCCAATTGCCGGGCCCGGACCACGTCGTCCTTTTTCATCGACTTGGACAAGGGGGCAATATTCTGTTCGCTGCTGGTATGGCCGTAGCCGGCGGCGACTTCAAACCATTTCAGGGCGACCACCAGGTCCTGTTCGGCGCCCTTGCCATTGTAGTACAGCAGGCCCAGGGCATATTGCGCATCTGGCAGTCCCTGATTGGCGGCCAGTTCGATCCACAACAGAGCCCGGTCGGGCATGCGGTCGACGCCGCGCCCGTCGCTGTACATCAGGCCGAGATTGTATTGCGCGGCGGCATGCCCTTTGGCGGCGGCCACTTCGTAGTGTTCCGCTGCCTTGGCATCGTCCCGCGTGGTGGCCAGTCCGTATTCGTGATGAATACCGGTGAGAAACTTGGCGTGCGGATGGTCCTGTACCGTCTGTCCGGACAGCAGTTTCAAGCTGTTGTCGTAGTCCTGCATGACGAAATGCCGTTCCGCTTTCGTCAAAATCATCCGGATTTGCGGGTTGTCGCCTTGGCTGATGAATGGCGATGGCGCGACGGTCACGGTCCGCGTGGCCGTTCTGATCTTTGCGCGGCTCCCGGATTGGATTTGGCTGTCCTGCCGTTCCGAGCCGGATCGCATGATCATTTTCGCCGCGGCCCTGCCGGCAGCGGCTCCGGTCGCCTTGCCGACCGACCCGAGCAGCGAACGGGGCATCTTGGCATCCGCCGCGCCGCTCGCCACGGCGGCAATGGCTGCGATCGACAAACCCAGGACGGCTTTGCGGAATCCGATCATGTGAGGTTTCCTATTCGCCTTCGTCTTCGAACGCAGCGACTTCCTTGCCGTTGGCGGCGCCCAGCAGATGCGTGATGTGCTCCTGGTCCTCGCTCAACGGCAGAATGATGCTGCGGTAAATAATACGCGTCCCGTCGAAGCGGACGAATTCGTCGTCGCCGATGACCGGCGCCCGAGTCGCCAGAGCCTCGCTGAAATAGCGGATGGCCTGGTCGAGCAGGGTGTTGTGATGTGTTTCGGAAACCGTGTTGCCGCTGACGAATACCCCGGAAAATTTGGCCAGATCCTGTCCCAAGTAGTCGAAGATCGGCTCTTCGCCGTCCTTTTCGATCTTCAACAGATAGCAGTTGGGCCAAATATCTGCGATGGCCTGGGCGTTGACGTCCAAACGGGACGGAAACGTGCGAACGCCTTTGATCTCCTGCCAGTAATTCAGGAGCCTCAAGGTCAACCGGCGTTCCATGCCCTTGGGCCTGGGAGCCGGGATAGCGTTTTCGTCGTGTGGCGTCTGCAACATGGGTACGCAACCTCTTTGAACCGGAGTAAACCGGATAACGTTTTCAAAACATTTAACTATTCGGACCGCAATTGGGTCGAGTTTTCATCAATTTTTATGGACTTCGTGACCTTTGCTTAACGGTGTCTTTTACATTGCCGATTAGATTCGGCATGGGATGCACTGTGCAACGGGTTGCTTAACCGGCCCTAATCTTTCCGTGGCAAATCGGTGTCAACTGCCCGCTGGAATAGAACGATGGATAAATCGATCAGTCATAGGATACGCCGAGGCCTTGCCGCCGTGTGCTGCCTGGCCGCTGTCTTGGCCGCGCCGTGTTCATGGGCTACGCCGAGCCTGGAGAATGCAAAGCAATCTCTCAAGAACGGTGATTATGTTGATGCTTTCGTTCAATTTATGCCACTCGCCCAGGACGGAAATCCGCAGGCGCAATACTATGTCGGAACCATGTATCAGGATGGTTTGGGATTGCCGAAAAGCGCCCAGACGGCCATAGACTGGTACCGCAAGGCGGGCGGCCAGAACTCGGTGGACGCCCAGATGCGTCTGGCCCAGATCTATCTGGACGGCGAAGAGGTCTTCAAGGACCGGGAAATGGGCCTGATGTGGCTCAGAAGCGCCGCCAATCTGGGGCATCCGGATGCCGCCCTGCGATTTGCCCGGTTTCATCTTGAAGACGAGGAAGGCGACCGTCGGTCGGGTGTGAATTGGCTGATCAAGGCCGCCAATCTGGGTCAAGCCGAAGCCCAATACCGGCTGGCCTCGGAATATGTTCGCGGTAAGATCATCCCCCGTGACATCAAAAAGGCGGTCAAATGGTTTCGTGCTTCCGCCAAGCAAAACCACACCGGGGCCAAAACGGCGCTGGGTTATGTCTATGGCGAAGGATACGGAGTCGAGCGCGATCATCAGACGGCGATTGGGTTTTATGCGCAGGCCGCCAAAGAAGGCGACCCGAAAGCACAACACAATCTCGGCCTGATCTATGCCTTTGGAAACAGTAAGACCATCGACCACGAAAAGGCCTATTACTGGCTCAGTATCGCGATTTACAACGGTATCAAGGATGCGGCCAACGCGTTACACGAAGTGACAAAAAAGCTTTCGGATGAAAAAATCCGTGCGCTCAACAAGACGTTGCAGGACTATTTTGCGAAGCTGAATGCGGAGCGGGTGAGAAAGTCCCTGGCAGGTAACGCGCAGTAATCTCGCGATCCGGTAGAATTATATTCGTGTAATTCATCTTGAATAGTGCAAGTACAGCGCTGCAGTGACGTAATTATCTTCAGCGAGTATTGTTTACGCTTCTTTTGTGATTGCGGTGTAGCATCGTAATCATGGAAACGCTTGAAAACAATAAGATAAGTGAATTTATCCGCCATCTTGAGGAAGCGTCGCGCTTGCTCGACGAATTGGCTCATGACGATCCCAAGGCCATCGCCCTGGCCGGGGAATCCATTGCATCAAACCAACCCACCGTAAACGATCTGAACGGCCGCGCCGGTCAGCGCTTTCTCGCCATGGCTTCCACTTACTTGAGTTATTCAGGATGGGTCCGCACCCCGCTCCCAAAATAGTCGGCCTTATCAGCGCAATCGTACCGACGTATCCTCGGTCGATGCGGCGAATTCTGACCGTGTTTATGACGATTGCCGTGCTGGCGGTCGCCGGAACAACGGCTTCCGTGAGTGCCAAGTCAAACGATATCGACAAGGTTGTCAGCCTCGGCGTGATTAAGGCGCCCCTCCTGCGTCCGCCAAGCGCCGGAAACTATGTGAATCTGATCATATCTCTGGAAATCACGGAAAACACCTCGCGCCGCAGTGTGACCCGGCATTTGTTGCGCCTGCGCGATACGGTGTTGCGCGACCTCTACGCCAATCCGATACCGCCGAACCGCAAGGACAATGTAATCGACGTCGCGGCCATCGGCGACCGCTTGCTGGATCGCGTCATCCGCGTCGTCGGTGGCCAGAAAATCGCCCGCGTCCATGTCTATGAACTTAAGAAAGACGGCATGTGCGACAAGGGCGCTCCGGTCGGTACCTGGAGCAAAGGCTGTAACTGAGGCCCAGTCATTTGCCGTCATCGGAATCGTCCCGTTCCGGAAACTGCGCGGCATAGATACCCAGCATATCCAGCGCAATCGTCGCACCGGCCAACGACGTGATATCGCCGACATCGTATGGCGGTGAAACCTCGACCAAATCCATGCCCTTCAACGCAATCCCCGGAAGGCCCCGGAGGATCTCCAGCGCCTGAACGATCGTCAGACCGCCACATACCGGCGTTCCGGTGCCCGGTGCATAAGCGGGATCCAGGCAATCGATATCGAACGTCAGATAACAATTGTTGGTCCCAACCACCTCATGAATTTTCTCGACCACGGCGTCCACCCCGTTTTTATGAACCGAGCGTGCGTCGAGGATGTTGAACCCATGGGTTTCCTCGTTCGTGGTTCTCAGTCCGATCTGGATCGACCGGCTCGGATCGACGATGCCGTCCTTCGCGGCATGGAAGAACATGGTTCCATGGTCGATCCGGCCTGTTTCGTCGTGCCATGTATCGGAATGCGCATCGAAGTGGATCAAAGACAGGGGGCCGTGCATGGCGGCGGTTGCTTTCAGGATGGGGTATGTCACGAAGTGGTCCCCACCCAGTGCCAGCATGGCCGTGCCGCTTTCGAGAATGGTCCGGGCATACGCTTCTATTTCCGCCGGTACCGATTCAGGCCGCCCGTGGTCGAAGACGCAGTCGCCATAGTCGATCACATTGAGGCGCCGAAACGGATCGAACGTCCAGGGCCACGCCCGTTCCCAGGCCAGATTGGTCGAGGCAGCCCGTATCGAACGGGGACCGAAGCGGGCACCCGGCCGGTTCGTCGTTGCCGTGTCGAACGGGATACCGGTGACGGCCACGTCGGCGTCGGCGAGGTCGCGGCTGTAACGGCGGCGCATGAAACTGAGGGCGCCCGAATACATCGGCTCCACGGCCGTACCGTATGGATTGGTGCGGGTAAACGCGTTATCGCCTTTTGGGTCTGCTGACAAAATCCGCTCCTCGTTCGGCCAGATACGGTGTTTGGGCCGCGAGTGTGCTGGATTCGGCGCGGTTATGCAAACACCGGAGATCGGAGTCCATACCGTAGTTTGGAAGGGAGAAATGGCGACCCCAACGGGATTCGAACCCGTGTTTTCAGCGTGAAAGGCTGACGTCCTAGACCTGGCTAGACGATGGGGTCGCGAGGTCACGAGGTCTTAAACGGATCGTCTGGCAAAATCAATAGATATTCACGGCTACGGGCCAGAAATTCCTTAACTTTCTTCGCTCCCGGTCAAGCCTTGGCCGCGTCGTCCACCGTAAGCTGAACACTGGCTTCGCCACGCCAGAAATTGGTCCGCAAATGCCCAGCCAAGTGGAATGTCAACCCGCCATGGTTTAACAAGTTGCGGCCCATTTCCGTGTCCGCCGACCGGAACGCGATGGTGTTGAGGCGTGCCCGGGTCGAGTCGGTGATGATACAGCGGACATGGTTTTCGCCGACGATGTCCGCCTTCACGATTTGCGCATTGGGAATAACGAATCGGGGCTCTGGATTTCCGGCACCGTACGGGCCGGCCTTCTGCAAGGTTCCGACGAAATCCAGATTGGCGCCGGCAGCCGTCACGGAGCCGTCCAGGCCCAGACTGGCACCGCGGGTGCTTGCGGCAATGGCATCGGATAGTCGTTCCGACAGAAAGGCTTGCAGGACGGGAACCGACGCTTCATCGACGGTCAGGCCGGCTGCCATCTTGTGTCCGCCGCCATTGATGAGATGGCCGGCCTGGCGGGCGGCCGTCACGGCGGCGCCCAGGTCGACGCCGGGAATGGACCGGCCAGACCCCTTGCCTATTCCGTCAGACAGCGAAATGACGATCGCAGGTTTGCCGAAACGGTCCTTAAGGCGGCTGGCAACGATACCAATGACACCCGGATGCCAATCCTGGCCGACGGCGATTGTAGGCGCGTTGGGCTCGCCCGTAGCAGTTGTCTCTACTTGCAGCGACGCCTCCTCCAGCACGGCCGCTTCGATGGCACGGCGTTCCAGGTTGTAGTCGTCCAGCCGCTGTGCGATGGGCCGTACGAGATCGGGATCGTCGGACGACAGCAGACGTGCGCCCAGATCCGGCTGACCCACCCGTCCTCCGGCATTGACCCTGGGACCCAGGATGTAGCCGAGATGAAACGCCGCCGGAGGCTCGTGAATGCCGGCAACATCCGATAGGGCGACCAGGCCGGGATTGAGTCGCTTGGCCATGATTTTCAGGCCCTGCGTCACCAACGCCCGGTTCAGCCCTTTGAGAGGCACGACATCACAGACGGTTCCCAGTGCGACCAGGTCCAACAGCGATTGCAGTTTCGGCTCCGGCCGCGTTTGGTACCATCCGGCTTGGCGCAGATGACGGTTCACGCCGACGATCAACATGAACGTTACACCGACCGCGGCCAACTGCCCGAGGCCGCTCTCGTCGTCCAGACGGTTTGGATTGACGACCGCGACGGCCTTCGGCAGGCGCACTTCCGCCAGGTGATGATCGATCACGATAATATCGATGCCGCGCTCGGTTGCCGCATCGATAACGTCGAACGCCGTGATGCCGCAATCCACGGTCACGATCACGTCCGCGCCGTCCCCATGCAGTTTCTCGAGCGCGGGAAGATTGGGGCCGTAGCCTTCCTTGATCCGGTCTGGAATATAGCTGTGACAGGTTCCGCCCGCCATAGAGACGAAGCGGTGAAGCACCGCCGCGGATGTCGCTCCGTCGACATCGTAGTCGCCGAAAACCCCGACGGTTTTGCCGTCCGTGATGCATCGGGCGAGACGGTCGCACGCCTGGTCCATCTCCATCAAACACGACGGATCGGGCATCAGGTCCTTGAGCGTGGGATCCAGGTACCGGCCGCATTCGTCCAACCCGACGTCCCGTGCCGCGAGAACTCTGCCGATGATCTCAGGCACCGACAGTTTCTGCGCGATGGCGGCGGCGAGCCGTTCGTCGGTCAGCCTGGATCGCCAGCGCTTGCCGCTCAGCGAGTGTTCAACACCAAGAAACGGCGGTGCCGAATCCTCCATCGTCGCTAGGATTTGTGGATGTCGTAACTGGGCGCCCGGACGAAGTCGTGGTGCGTTGTCACCCAGCGCACAGTGCCGGTTTTTGACCGCATTACGATGGACTGCGTGCGTGCACCGCTGGCGTCGATGCGCACACCGTCGAGCATGGAGCCGTCGGTCACGCCCGTGGCGGCGAACATGACATCGCCACTGGCCAGGTCGAGCAACGAATACTTGCGATCGAAGTCGGTAATGCCGCAGCGTTCCGCCCGGTCCTTTTCGTCGTTGTTACGGAACAACAGTCGTCCCTGCATCTGGCCGCCGATGCAACGCAGTGCCGCCGCGGCCAAAACACCTTCTGGCGCACCGCCCGATCCCATGTACATGTCGATACCGGCCGACGGCGTCGATGTCGCAATGACACCGGCGACGTCGCCGTCGCTGATCAGTTTGATCCGCGCGCCGGACGAGCGGACGGCATCGATCAGGTCGCCGTGGCGCGAACGGTCGAGAATGCACACGACCAGATCGTCCGGCCGGCAACCCTTGGCTTCCGCCAGGGCATTGACGTTGTCCACCGGACTGGCATCCAGGTCGACGACGTTTTCCGGCAGACCGCCACCGACGGCGATCTTGTCCATGTAGACATCGGGCGAGAACAGGAAACCGCCTTCGCTGGCCAGTGCGATGACGGCGAGGGCGTTGGGGCCACCCTTGGCGGTCAGGGTCGTGCCTTCCAGCGGATCCAGCGCGATGTCGACACGCGGGCCGTTGCCGGCGCCCACCTCTTCGCCGATATACAACATCGGCGCTTCGTCGCGTTCCCCTTCTCCGATCACCACTTTGCCTTCGATCTGCAGGCTGTTCAGCGCGCCGCGCATGGCGTCGACGGCGGCCTGATCGGCGGCTTTCTCGTCGCCACGGCCCATGAGCTTGGAAGCCGCCAGTGCCGCCGCTTCGGTCACGCGAACCGCTTCGAGTGCAAGGTTTCTATCGAGTGTTGCTTGGGGAGACATAGTTTTCCTCAGAGGTGTTCAATGCGAATGAGTGTGGGTTTGGACAAAACCGCGTTCAAGGCGCCGATCGCACTGACCGCCCGGCTCATCCTGTCTTCCTGGGTTTCGTGCGTGATCATGACCACCGGGACCGGATCTTCCGGCGAACGGGCGCGCTGCAACAGGGATTCGATGGAGACTTCCTCATCGCGCAACACACTGGCGATATCGGCCAGAACGCCGGGGCGGTCCTGAACCATGAAACGCAGGTAATACGCGCCCTGGTGCTGCGACATGGCAGCGGGTTGCGGAGGGCCGAAGTCCTCCACGGGAATGCCGAATGCATGGGTGCGCCGGCCACAGGCGATGTCCACCAAGTCGGCGACCACGGCGGACGCGGTCGGGCCGGCGCCGGCGCCCTGGCCCTCATAGACGGTCTGACCGACGAAATCGCCCTCGGCGACCACCGCGTTGAACACGCCATCGACGTGGGCAATCGGCGTGCCTTCCGGAACCATGCACGGGTGCACCCGTTGCTCGACGCCGTTTTCCGTCTTGTTGGTGATGGCCAGCAGTTTGATGCGGTAGCCGAGTTCCTCGGCGTATTCGATGTCCAGGGCCGAAACGTCGCGCACGCCTTCGACGTGAACATTGCCGAAATCGACGGGACAGCCGAATGCCAGACTGGTCAGGATGGCCAGCTTATGAGCCGCGTCGACGCCATCGATGTCAAACGCCGGATCCGCTTCGGCGTAACCCATTTTCTGGGCTTCCTCCAGAACGTCGGCGAAATCACGGCCGGTGTCGCGCATGACGCTCAGGATGTAGTTGCAGGTGCCGTTTAGGATTCCGTAGACGCGTGACAGGCTGTTGCCGGCCAGACCTTCGCGGATAGCCTTGACGATGGGGATGCCGCCGGCGACGGCGGCCTCGTAACTCAATTGGCTGCCATTGCTTTCGGCGATTCGTGCCAGGGCGGTGCCATGATGGGCCAAAAGCGCCTTGTTGGCCGTCACGAATGACTTGCCGGCTTGCAGAGCGTTTTCCGCCAGGGCCTTGGCGACACCGTCCTCGCCGCCGATCAGTTCGACGACAACGTCGATATCTGCATCGCGCGTCATATCCATCGGGTCGTCGTGCCAGCGCAATTGGCTGATGTCGACGCCGCGGTCCTTGTTGCGGCTTCGTGCCGACACCGCGGCGACGTTGACGGGACGGCCGCACCGTGCAGTCAGCAAGTCGGCATGGTCCTGCAGGAGTTTGACCACGCTGGCGCCGACCGTACCCAGCCCGGCGATACCGATATTCAGTGAATTGCTCACGATGCCATCGCCTTACTGCCGGGGTTTCGCGCCGACTGGTACTCCGCGAAAAAGCGTTTGATACTTTTGCAGGCCTGGCGGATGCGCTGTTCGTTCTCCACCAGGGCAATGCGGACGAAACCTTCGCCGTGTTCACCGAACCCGAGACCCGGCGCGACGGCAACCTTGGCTTCCGTGAGCAGCAGTTTCGAAAATTCCAGGCTGCCCAGTTCGGCCAACGGTTCCGGAATCGGGGCCCAGGCGAACATGGTGGCCGGTGGGGCCGGAACGTCCCAACCCGCAGCCGCAAGACCCTTGATCAGGACGTCGCGGCGCGACTGGTAGACTTGCCGGTTTTCCTCGATACAGTCCTGCGGGCCGTTGAGCGCCGCCGTTGCCGCCACCTGCACCGGCGTGAATGCGCCGTAGTCCAGATAGGATTTGATCCGTCGCAGGGCGCTGACCAGTTTGGTATTGCCTGCGGCGAAGCCGATGCGCCAGCCCGGCATGGAAAACGTTTTGCTCATGGACGTGAATTCGATGGCCACATCCTTGGCGCCAGGCAGTTCGAGGATCGACGGTGGCGGGTTGCCGTCATAGTAGATTTCGGCGTAGGCCAGGTCCGAGAGGATGAACATCTCGTGCCTGCGGGCGAAGGCGATCACGTCCTCGTAGAAGTCCAGGTCGACCGTCAGGGCCGTCGGATTGGCCGGAAAATTCAGGACCAGAGCCACCGGTTTCGGCACGCTGTGACGCACGGCGTATTCGAGCCGCGGCAGAAATTCGTCGAGAGGGTCGATCGGTACGTGGCGGATGACGGCGCCGGCGATCATGAAACCGTAGGGATGGATCGGGTAGCTTGGATTGGGTGCTAGAATGACGTCACCGGGGGTGGTGATGGCCATCGCCAGATTGGCCAGCCCTTCCTTGGACCCGAGTGTCACGATGGCTTCCGTCTCGGGATTGATATCCACGCCGAACCGGCGTTGGTAATAGGCCGCTACGGCCCGGCGCAGACCCGGGATGCCGCGCGATGTCGAATAGCGGTGGGTACGCGGGTCGCGGACTGTTTCCACCAGTTTTTCGACGATATGCGGCGGCGTGGGCCGGTCCGGGTTGCCCATGCCGAAATCGATGATGTCCTCGCCGTCGGCACGTGCCTTGGCCTTCATCGTATTGACTTCGTCGAAGACGTAGGGCGGCAAGCGCTTGATGCGGTGAAAGTCGATATCCATGCTAATTCAACCCGTCCAGGCGGGTTCCGGCGTTAGAAGCGAATTAGACTGTGTCTAGCCGATTCGGGACTAATATTCGAGAAAGATTTCAACCCGTCTGTTTTCGGCTTCGCCCCGGGGCATGGCTTCGAAATAGAGCGGTTCGCTGTCGCCTCGGGCTTCGATCAGTACGTCTTCCGACCGAACACCCATGCGGGTCAACCGGCCGGCCACCGATTGCGCCCGTTTCAGGGAAATATCGAAATTGACCAATTTGTGCTGGGAAATGCTCAGATCCCGCGTCCGGCTGGAGGCATGACCGACAACACGGATGATACCGCGGCGTTTTTTGTATTCCGCGACCACGCTTTTGAGCTGCGAGCGGCCCTTGCCGGTCAGGTTGTGGGAGCCGTCGGTAAACTTGACAACGGCGATTTGACGGGATCCGCCGACCAGAGGCGACAGCGACGGCAAAGCGACGGGAGATCCGGCCTGCGCCGGAGCCGACGAAAAGGCGACAGACTGTTCCGTCGGGGTATAGGGCTGAGTTGAGCTGATGAACTGTTCGTTCGGCGGCGCCGTCGTCACGGTTGAGGCCGAATCGCGCAGTCGGGAACTGAAGGTATCGCCCAGGATATTGCCCGATGACGCCTGGGCTTGCGGATAATTCGGGTAAGACGGGCGGGTCACCGGATTAAGCGCCGGCGCCTGGTTGGGAATAGCGGCCGGCGTCGGGACGGTCGACGGCGGCGTGGTGCTGGATGCCGGCGGCGGCGGCACATAACGGGACTGATCCGTTCCTTGCGAAAGCGACGGCACCTGGCCCTGCCCGCCGGCCTGGCGCTGGCGGGTCATGGCGGCAATCATCGGGGTCGGACTTGAACCGAACGACGTTGTGGGCTGTTGCGGGGCCGGTGGCGTGGCGGCCACAGGTGCCTGAACCGGTGGCTGAACCGGTTGCTGGACGGGGGCCGCGGCCTGTGGCGGTGTTGCGGCGGCTGGCGGCGTGACCGACGGTGCGCTCTCGGTGCCTTCGGCGCGCAACGTTTCATCCGTGTATTTCGCCTTGTCCCGGTCCGCGACCAGGCCCTCGGCAACTTGACGGCGCTGTTCGGCGCTGCCGCCTTCCGGACGGTCCGGTACGGCGCCAAGATTGGGGAACGGCTTGTCGGCTTCCGCCTTTTCCTCTTCGGTTTCCAGTTGTACCGGCCGGGGGGTCGAATCGGATGTGACCGTGTCGTACCAGTCGACCGGGTTCGCCCAGTCCGGCACGGAGCTGCAGCCGGACAGCAACCCGACCGCCAGGATGGGACCGATAACCCGACCAAGGCGCGCCCGGCGGACCCCTCGGCGAAGAGAGTCAGACTCATGGTACATACGTCACCCCCATAAACCACGACCGAACCAGACCGCAATCTGGGTATCGTGTCGTTCTTTTGCGGTCATGAAACACCGTCATGCCATCATCCGCATCGACAACCTAGTGCAGACCGAAGCTTGCGAATGCGCGTGGTCACCCGTAAATTCAATAAAAATTCAAATTTGTCCGTTAATTCCAAACCTTACGGCGCGCACAAGAATAAAGGATAGGGTAATGGCCGATCAACCAGGCAACGACCTTAACTTCCCCGATCCGGCAGAATTCTCGAAGAACATGGCAAAAATTGCCTCGCAAAGCCAGCGCCTTGTTACCGAGTTTCTGAAGAACCAGACCGAGGATTCCGCCACGGGAGATGCCGATCCGCTGAATATCGGCGGCGCTTTCCTGGATATGACGGCCAAAATGATGGCCGATCCGACCCGTTTGGTCGAAGCGCAGATGGGGTTGTGGCAAGATTATTTGGAATTATGGCAAAAAACGACGCAACGCATGCTCGGCCAGGAGGTCGATCCCCATGTGTCGCCGGAACGGGGTGATCGCCGGTTCCGGGATTCGGCCTGGGACGAAAACCAGATATTCGACTTCATCAAGCAATCCTATCTGCTGACCGCCCGCTGGCTCCAATCGACGGTGTCCGATGTGGAGGGTATGGACGGCAAGTCCAAGCAGAAGGTCGAGTTCTACACCCGTCAATTCGTCGACGCCATGGCGCCCAGCAATTTCGTCATGACAAACCCCGAGGTGCTGCGCTCCACCTTCGACAGCAACGGCGAAAACCTGGTCAATGGACTGAATAACATGCTGTCCGACCTGGAACGGGGTAAAGGGCAGTTGGCCATCAAGATGACCGACCTGGACGCCTTTACGCTGGGTGAGAACGTTGCCGTCACGCCGGGCAAGGTGGTTTATCAGAACGAGCTCATGCAGTTGATTCAATACACGCCGACCACCAAGCAGGTGTACAAGCGGCCATTGCTGATCGCCCCGCCGTGGATCAACAAGTTCTACATCCTCGATCTACGCCAGGACAATTCCTTCATCAAATGGGCCGTGGATCACGGCTATACCGTTTTCGTCATCTCCTGGGTCAATCCCGACGAGAAACTGTCCAACAAGACCTTCGAGGACTACATGCAGGAAGGCATTCTGGCCGCCCTCGATGCTATCGAGTTAGCTACCGGCGAAAAGAACGTCACCGCCATCGGCTATTGCCTGGCCGGCACATTGATGGCGGCGACGCTGGCCTATATGGCGGCGATCGGCGACGACCGTATCAAGGCGGTAACCTACTTCGCCGCCCAGGTGGATTTCTCCGAGGCCGGCGAACTGACGGTCTTCGTCGACGAGGAACAGATCAAATCGCTCGAAAACCGCATGGAAAAAAGCGGCTATTTGGAGGGCAGCGCCATGGCGACGACCTTCAACATGCTGCGGGCCAACGACCTGATCTGGTCGTTCGTGGTAAACAACTACCTGCTGGGCAAGGACCCCTTCCCCTTCGATCTGCTCTACTGGAACCAGGACGCCACCCGCATGCCGGCGGCCATGCACAGCTACTACCTGCGCAACATGTACCAGAAGAACCTGTTGTCGGCGCCGGATGGCCTGGAACTGGGCGGCGAGAAAATCGATCTGCGCCGGATCAAGACGCCGACCTACATTCTGGCCAGCAAGGAAGACCACATCGCGCCCTGGCCGTCGGCCTTCAAGGCCACCGGGCTCTACAGCGGACCGGTGCGGTTCGTGCTGTCCGGCTCCGGCCACATCGCCGGTGTGATCAATCCGCCGGCGGCGAAGAAATATCAGCACTGGATCAACGAAAAGAAAAAAACCTACAAGACGCCCGACGACTGGTTCGCCGACGCCGAGGAACATCCCGGCTCCTGGTGGGAGGATTGGGATGCATGGCTGGCCAAGAAATCGGGCAAGAAGGTGCCCGCCCGGGTGCCGGGCGACGGCAAGCTCGACGTGATCGAGGATGCGCCGGGGTCCTACGTCAAGATCCAGGCGATGGACTGACGCCGCGCGGCCCTACTCTGTCCAGCCCAAGTCGCGGCGGAACTGCTGAGCCATTTCGACATAATGGCCGGCGGCGGCGCTGAAATAGGCCTGTTCCTCGTCCGTCAGGTCCCGGGTGTAGCGAGCCGGTGATCCCGACCATAGCTGACCCGCCTTGACGGCCTTGCCAGGCGTGAGCAGCGATCCTGCCGCCAGCATGCCGCCGGTTTCCACCACGCAGCCGTCCATGACCGTCGCCTTCATGCCGACGAAGGCGCCGTCTTCCAACGTACAGCCGTGGATCAGCGCGCTGTGGCCGACGGTCACGTTGTTGCCGATGAACGTGCCGTGGGTCTTGCTGGTGATGTGCACGACCGTGCCGTCCTGGATGTTGGTGTTGTCGCCGATGCGGATCTTGTTTTCATCACCGCGGACGACGCAGGCATACCAGATGCTCGACTTGCTGCCGATGTGCGTGTTGCCGATGACGGCGGCGCCGGGAGCGATGAAGGCATCGTCGGCGATGATGGGCGAGATGCCTTTGTAGGCATGAATGATCGGCTGCATGGGGCTGTGACTCGGTTATGGATTTACGGAAACAGTGGTGCCTGTTCCAACGCCGTGGTTTCGGGCAGGCCGAACATCAGGTTCATGTTCTGGATGGCCTGGCCGCTCGATCCCTTGACCAGATTGTCCAGCGTCGACACGACGATCGCCCGGCCCGGTATCCGGTCGGCGAAGACACCGATCAGGCAGTGATTGGAGCCGCGTATGTGGCGGGTCGCCGGCACCACGCCGGGTTCGACCACCGTGACGAAGTATTCGTCGTCGTACCGTTCGGCCAGCGTGGCGCGCAGGTCGTCGGCGGTATGGCCCTCGGTCATGCGCACATAGCAGGTCAGCAACTCGCCCCGGTTCATGGGCATGAGATGCGGCGTGAAGTTGATCAGGATGTCCTTGCCGGCGGCCAAGCTCAGTTCCTGCTCGATTTCGGGCGCGTGCCGGTGCGACGCAATTCCGTAAGGATGAATGCCTTCGGCGACCTCGCAGAACAGATTGGCCTCCTTCAGTCCCCGGCCCGCGCCGGTCACACCCGACTTGGCGTCGACGACGATGTCGGCGGGGTCAATGACGCCGCCGCCGACCAGGGGCAGCAACGCCATCAGGGCGGCGGTCGGGTAACAGCCGGGGCAGGCCACCAGGCGGGCGGCGGAGACGGCCTCCCGGGCATGTTCGGTCAGGCCGTAGACGGCGTCGCCCTGCAGATGCGGCGCCCGGTGTTCATGACCGTACCATTCGGCGTAGGTGTCGGCGTTACGCAAACGGAAATCGGCGGACAGGTCGATCACCTTGACCTGGTCGGGCAGCGCGGCGATCAGTTCCTGGGTGGTCCCGTGGGGCAATCCGCAAAACACGGCATCGACGCCCGACCAGTCGGCGTCCTGGATGGCCACCAGATCAGGCAGTCCGCGCCCGGCCAGATGGGGATAGACCGCCGCATAAGATTCCCCTGCCCGGCGGTCGGCCGTCAGCAGCGAGATCTCCGCGTTGGGGTGCAGCAGCAGGAGCCGCACGAGATCGGCGCCCGTATAGCCGCTGGCGCCGAGAACGCCGATTTTGATCTTCGAGTTTGCGTTGGTCATAACCGTCACCGTTTTGCCTCTGATCCTAACGGGTTGCCGCAGCCCCGGGGCGAAAAAAAAGGGCTGCGAAACGCAACCCTTTTTTCGTGTGACCGTAAAGTCGGGTTAGCGTTTCGAGAACTGGAAGCGGCGGCGCGCCTTGGGGCGGCCGTACTTCTTACGCTCGACTACACGGGAGTCACGGGTCAGGAAGCCGCCCTGCTTCAGGGCCGGGCGCAGTTCCGGCTCGAACAGGGTCAATGCCTTGGAAATACCGTGGCGGACGGCGCCGGCCTGGCCGGAGAGACCGCCGCCCTTGACCGTGCAGACCACGTCGAACTGGTCGTTGCGGTTGACCGCGTTGAACGGCTGGCGCAGCAGCATGCGCAGCACCGGGCGGGCGAAATAGACATCGCCGTCCTTGCCGTTGACCGTGAAACGGCCGACGCCGGGCTTGATCCAAACGCGGGCCACGGCGTTTTTCCGCTTGCCCGTGGCGTAGGACCGGCCGAATTCATCCTTCTGGGGTTCCGCCGGCGCAGCCGGTGCGGCCGCGGCCTCGTCACTCGGGGTGACGGCGTCGCCCAGGTCTTTCAGGTCATCCAACGTGCGCGTTTCTTCGCTCATGGATTACGCGCTCCTCTTGTTCTTGGGGTTCAATGCCGCGATGTCGACCACTTCCGGCGACTGGGCTTCGTGTTTGTGCTCGGCGCCGGCATAGATCTTCAGCTTGCGCATCTGCTGACGCGACAAGGGTCCGCCCGGCAGCATGCGCTTGACGGCCGCTTCGACCACCCGCTCGGGATGGGCGCCGTCCAGGATCTTGTCGGCGGTGCGGCTCTTGATGCCGCCCGGATAGCCGGTGTGCCAGTAGTAGGTCTTGTCGGTGCGCTTGCGGCCCGTCAGCTTGACCTTCTCGGCGTTGATGACGATGACGTTGTCGCCGCAGTCGATATGCGGGGTGTACATCGGCTTGTGCTTGCCGCGCAGCCGGTCGGCGACGTATACGGCCAAACGGCCGAGGACGACGTCTTCGGCGTCGATCAGCAACCACTTGCGCTCGACCTCGCTGGGTTTGGCGGAATAGGTTTTCATTGTCGGTCCTTAAAAAACCTGTATTCAGGCGTGGTGCCCGGCACTGCGCCGAGCCGAATTCAGGGCGCGATTTCTAGTCGAGGTGCAGGGGCAAGTCAACACATTTGTTTGAGAATCGGCAAGAATTTCGCTGCAAATTCAATAACTTGAAATTGCGGTATTATATTACCCTATTCACGGGGCGGGATCGAATAGGTCATGGTGGCGTGGGCGACGGGGTCGTCTTCGCCGGCGCTGAAAATGGTGACCTCGCCGACCGCCAGCCGCTTGCCCAGTTTCAGGATATTGCATTGGGCGACGATGTCGTTTTGCCCGGGTTTCCTGAGGAAATTGATGTTCAGATTGGTGGTGACGGCCTCGGCGACCGGACCGAGCTGGGCCAATATGGCCAGATAGGTGCCGGCGTCGGCCAACGCCATCATGGTCGGCCCGGATATGGTGCCGCCGGGACGCAGGTGCCGTTCGTGATAGGGAATCCGGACCGTGATGCCGTTTTTCCGGACATCCTCGATGCGCATATCGAGATGGGAAATCTGCGGAAAATGTTCTTCCAGGAAGCTGTGAATCTGTTCCGCCGTCATGACAGGCATTGCGGGACTCCGGACGTTACGATCGCTCGGCGAAACCTAGAGCAATTCCTCTTTAGATGGAAACATTCTGACGGGCGTATTGGTGCCAAGGCCAAGGCTGGCGGTGACGGCCATACCGGGGGTATGGCCGAGACGGCAGCCGCCGGATTTGGCACCAATACGCCCGTCCCTCCGGGTTTCCGAGCGGCCGCCCCCCACGGCGTTAGACGGCTTGCGCGATGCCCGGCATCGCGCGGCCCCGTCTTCCTGGTGGATGGGCAGGCCGCTCGAGAAACAGAATGGATTCCATCTAAAGAGGAATTGCTCCAGAGCATCGCGACAAGTTGAAAGGATGTAACGTATGACTGACCTCTCCTACGCCGCCGTACCCAAGAAACTGGAAAACGACCGTGTCATGTTGGTCGGCGGTGCAGGCTTCATCGGCCACCACCTGGCGCTTGAGCTGCGGCGATTGGGCATAGATGTCATGGTTCTCGACAATCTCATGGTCAATAGCCTGGTCGACAGCGTTTACGGAGCCCGGACCGATCCGCTGGAAAGCCGGATCTACCGGCACTTCCTGCTGACGCGGTTCGCCATGATGAAGGACGCGGGTATCCAACTGTGCAACGCCGACGCCCGCGACCCGGTCGAACTGATGCGTTGGTTCCATGACTACCAGCCGACCAAGGTGGTGCATCTGTCGGCGATCGCCAGCGCCGTTCAGGCCCGCAAGGACCCCGGCCTGTGTTTCGATTTGCAGCTGATCACCCTGCGCAACGTGCTCGAACTGGTGCGCATGGAAGCGGCGCCCGTCGATCTTGTCATGCTGATGAGTTCGAGCACGGTGTATGGCGACTTCGAGGGCGACAGCGTCAACGAAAGCACCCGTCCGCGGCCGCGCGGCATCTACGCCAACACCAAATATATGGCTGAACGGCTGGTCCGCACCTACAACCACCAACACGGTATCGGCACGTCGATCATCCGCCCCAGCGCCCTGTATGGCGAACGTTGCGTCAGCCGCAGGGTCAGCCAAATCTTCATCGAGAACGCCATGACCGGCAAGCCATTGCTGCTGGAAGGCGGCGGGGACGGCCGTCTGGACTTCACCTATATCGATGACCTGGTACAGGGAATCATCCGAGCCTTGGCATTCCATCCCGGCAAACCGGCGTCGCAGACCTTCAACATCACGCGCGGCAGCGCGCGCACCATCGCCGAACTTGCATCGGTCGTGCAGCAGGTCGTCCCCAACGTCATCCTGGAGGAACGCCCGCGTGCCAAGGACAAGCCGATCCGCGGCACATTGTCGGTGGAACGCGCCCAAACCGAACTGGGCTTCGAGCCGAATTGGTCACTCGAGGACGGCTATCTGCGGTACTGCCAGTGGTACAAGGAAACGTGGGACCAACTGTCGAACGCATGACGCCATGACCGCCGGAATTCTCGTCTTTTCCCGCTTCGACTCGGTGCGCCTGCCGGGCAAGGCCCTCATCGCCCTGGCCGGAAAACCGTTGTTGAGCCGGGTGCTCGAACGGTTGCGCGCCTTGCACCCCGCGCTGCCGATTTTCGTCGCCACCTCGGACCGACCGGTCGACGACGCCATTGCGGAACTGGCGGATAACGAACAGGTCGGCGTGTTTCGTGGATCGTGCGATGATGTTGCCGGCCGGGCGCTGGCATGTGCGCAATTACATGGCCTGGAGACGTTTATCCGTGTGACCGGCGACAGTCCGTTCGTGCCGATCGATGTGATGACACAGTTGCGGGATTTGCAGCAGAACACCGGTGCAGACCTGGCGACGAATGCGTTTCCCCGTTCCTTTCCCGTCGGCATGACCGTCGAAGTGATCCAGACACAGGCGCTGCAGCGCGCCATTGCCGCCAGCGACGACCCGGAAGACCGCGAACACCTGACCCGCCACATGTACCGTTACACCGATGCGTTTCGCATTGAAAATGTTTGCCTCGATGAAGACCTGTCGCAGCAAAACGTCTCCGTCGATACCGTGGAGGATCTGGAACGCGCCCACCGCATCATGGATACACTGGGCCCGTCCTGGGCCACGGCGAGCGCGCACGAGGTCATCGGCGCGCTCAAGTCATCGACCTTGGAGCAGAACACCGTTGCCCAATAACCTGCCTAGCCGATCGGATAACGCCCTGCCGTTCGACGTCTTGCATCTTGGCCTGCCCAAGACGGGATCGTCGTACCTGCAGATGGTGGCCATGGACGCGCATCCGGAGATCAATTTTTCCTGGCGCGATCACAAGGGGCTGTTCTTCGAATTGCGGGACTATTCCTTTGAATTCGACCGTGCGGCGTTCCTCGACAAGCTGCGGGCCATGCCGTTCTCGAATGCCAAGCCGGCGGCAAAGAAATCCGTGTTCAGCGCCGAAGCGATGTCGGGTCATGCCTTCGACGGCGCCGGTGCGCGCATGATCATCGACCTGCTGAGCGACCTTATGCCGGGCGTCAAGGCGTTCATCGTCCTGCGCGAACAGAAATCCTACGTGCGCTCGGCCTGGAACGCCTATGTCATGGAAGGCGGCGTACTCGATGTGAAGGGCTTCCTGTCCGAGCACGCGTCGCCGGCCATCAGCATGAACATTCCGCGTGGTAATTTCGAGCGCACCGGCCATCTCAATATCTTCGAGAAGCTGTGCTACGACCGCTACGTCGCCTATGCCCAGGAGAAGTTCGGCCGCGAAAACTTCAAGGTGCTGTTCTTCGAGGACCTCAAGGCCAATCGGACCCGGTTTTTCCGCGACATCTTTGAATTCATCGGTGTCGACCCGGACTTCGAACCGCGTCAGGAACCGGTCAATGTGTCGTTCTCCGAACCGTGGCGTGGTTTGTACCGGTTTGCCAACCGGTTCTGCCAGACCCAGCACAACGAGGCCGGCATATTGCCGTTTTCGGCTCATCTGCGGGCCCGCCAGGCGGCGCGCCTATTGTCATCGCGTTTTCCCAACAAGCGCGATACGACGTTGGCGCAAGTGGACCGGCATGTCCCCGATTGGGCGCGGGAGAAATGGCGCGAATCGAACCGCAAGCTGGCCACCATGTTCGACCACGATCTGACGTCGTTGGGATATGAAGTCTAACCGCCCCGACCGGCGCCGATACTTAACGCAGCTATGACCGTTTCCACCTCAGAATCAAATACCCGTCCGTCGCCCTTGTCGAAGGCCTCTTCGCGCATGTTAACCGCGGCGAAGCACCTTTACGCCCAGGGCCAAATGCTGCGCCGCCGAATCACACCGTCCGAACGGGCGCGCTGGCAGGAGATTCAACGCCAGCGAATTCCGGCGGAGAATCTGTTCCGGCAGATCGCCGAGTCGACGGACAAGACGTTCCCGGACCGGGTGCTGATCGACGGCATGTGGTTCAATCCGAACTACTGGTGGCGCCTGACCTTGTTGCGCAAGGCCCTCGGGCTGCCGACCGCCAACGAGGTCGGCATCGTCGGCAAGTGGCGCACCCGCGAGGCCAAGGAGACCATGAACCGTCTCGGCATCAATGACACGGTGCGGTTTGAAAAACACTTCCGTTCCGGCCTCAAGGACGCCCGCCGCCGGGCACGACAGCTTCTGGATATGACCGATCGTCCGGAAGACATGATGGAATGGGACCTGCCGCACGGCTTTCCCGGCGGCTGGGTCTATGACGGCATTCTCAAGCGTCGCCGCCTCGGCACCATCGACATGGCGGACCCGAAACTGGAGGACCACGTCGCCGAAGCCTTGCTGAGCATCGACGCCGCCGAACGCATATTGTCGGCCGAACGCACGTCCCTGCTGATCCTCAGCCATGTCATCGAGTTCCGTTATGGCGCGCTGGCTTATGTCGCCCTATCGCTCGGTATTCCGGCGGTGGTGCTGTACGGTTGCTACGGCGTGCCGCGATACTGGAAGATCCGCTCGCGCGAAGCCATCTTCGATTGGGTCGACCGCCTGCCGGTCGAACACGCCCGAAACCTGAGCCCGCAACAGCTGGGGTCCCTGTCCGAGGTCGGCGGCTCGTACCTGGACAACCGCCTCAACGGCAAGACGTTGGATCTGGGCACCTTGTATGCCTACATCAACGCCAACGACCACATCGACCGGGAGCAATTGCGCCAGCGCTTCGGCTGGACCGAGGACAAGCCCATCGTCGGCGTCTATGCCTCCAACTGGTTCGACTATCCGCACGTGTTCGGGCTCAACAACTTCACAGACTATCTCGACTGGATTTCCCTGACGGTCGATATCGCCAAGCAAAACACCGACGTCTACTGGCTGTTCAAGCCCCACCCCTGCGATCTGTGGTACGGCGGCGCGTCGTTGGCCGACTATATCGGCGAGCGCATGGCCGGCCATGTCCAGATAGCGCCCCAGGGCTGGAACGGCCGGGCGGTGATGGACTGCGTCGACGCCGTCATCACCTGTACCGGCACCGCCGCCATCGAATACGCGTATCTCGGCAAGCCGTCGTTGATGGCGGACCGCGGTTGGTTCCACGATTGCGGCGTCGGCACCTGGTGCCGATCCCGCGAAGAATACATCGATTGCCTCAAACGGCCCTGGTGGAACGACCTGGATCTGGCCAAGACACGGGAGAGCGCCAAGGTCTTTGCCGGTTGGTTCTTCTGCCATCCCGATTGGCAGGACAGTTTCGTCACCGGCGACGATTCGGCGATCTTCGCCCTGTATGAGGATTACCGGAAGGTCGTGAGCGACAATCCCGCCCCGCTGCAACAGGAAACCGATCTGCTGCACGGCTGGTTCCATTCCGACCGGATGCACTACCATTCCTACAAGATGGACCGTGCGGACAGCTACAAGTTCATCGCCGATTATTGAGGCGGGCGAACTCCAAACTGAATCCATGACGAAACCGTCAACCAATATCGTCGCCATCGGCTGGTCGTTCCTGACGGCCCGGCAGAAGACTGCCGCGGCTGCGATCCTGCTGCTGTTCGTGTTCACCAGCGCCCTGGAAATGGTCGCCCTATCCTCGGCGGCGCCTTTCGTGACGCTGGTGGTCGAACCGACCATGCTTCAGCGCAGCGAATGGCTGCAAAAGATCGCCGATATCCTGGCGACCGACACGGAACGGGAGTTGATCCAGATGCTCGGCCTTATCGCCGCGAGCCTGCTGGTTCTGGGCGTTATCGGCAGCTATTTCTCGCTGTTCATGACCGAAATCCTCAGTGTCCGTATCGGGCGTTATCTGGCCAACGACCTGCTCAATCGCTGCCTCAAGGCACCCTATGTCTGGTTCCTGCGCCAGAATGCGGCGATGCTGTCCCATCGGCTCTACAAAGATCCGACCAACACGGCGGTGTCGCTGTATCCGACGGTCATGGAGCTGGTGTACACCTCGCTGCTGCTTGTCTTTGCCTTTGCGGTGGTGGCGGTTGCCTTGCCGTGGCAGGCGATCGTTGCCGTCGCCGCGATTATCGCCTTCGCCGCCGTCATGATGATGGCGGTCATTCGCCCACGCATCGCCCGCTACGCCGCCGACGAACGGACCCAATGGCTGCATTGCAGCCAGCTTGGCGTCGAGGCGGTCAACGGCATCAAGGATATCCAGGTCAAGGCCCGTCAAGGGTTCTTCACCAGCATGTACACACGTCTCTATCACAGGGCCGCCACAAGCCGTATGAAGGCGCAACTGCTGCAACGGGCCGTGCCGATGGGGCTGCTGTTGACCGGCCAGCTCGGACTGATCATCGTCGCGGTGTCCCTGTTCGGTGCCGGTGCCAGCACCGGCGAAATCGCCTCGCAGGTCGCTTTGCTGGGATTGATCAGCGCCCGTCTTATCCCTGCCCTGTCCCGTGTTGTCGGTACCATCACGAAACTGGCCAAGGTCAGGGCCTATACCAGGGGACTCGCCGACTTGCGCGCCGAACTGGCGGCGGCGGAAACGGAATGGGGGAAGCCCAGTGGTGGCGCCAAGGTACCGGACGAGTGGTCGGCCATCCACTTCGATGCCGTCAGTTTTTCCTACCCGGGCACGACCGCCACCGCGCTCGATCGCATTTCCCTGGCGATAGCCCGCGGTCAATCGGTCGGCGTGGTCGGCCCATCGGGCGCGGGCAAGTCGACGTTCGTCGACATCCTGCTCGGTGTTTTGCCGCCGACCGACGGTCACGTGCGTTTGGATGACACGGACATCACCGACTTCGCCCGATCGAACTGGTTCGGCCGAATTGGCTATGTGCCTCAGTCGCCGTTCATCGCCAACGATACACTGCGGCGCAATGTCGCCTTTGGCGTGCCCGACGCCGACATCGACAACGACAAGGTACGCCGCGCCCTCGACAAGGCCGGCTTGACCGACGTGGTCGCCGAGTTGGATGACGGCCTCGACACGGTGATGGGAGACCGCGGCCTGCGGCTTTCCGGCGGTCAGCGCCAGCGCGTCACCATTGCCCGGGCGCTGTATGACGCGCCCGATATCCTTGTGCTGGACGAGGCGACAAGTTCGCTCGACACCGGCACCGAAAAACTGATCCAGGATACGGTGGCCAAACTGAAAGGCGAAGTGACCACCATCACCGTCGCCCACCGCATTTCCACCATCGCCGAGTGCGATACCATTTTCGTCCTCGAAGACGGCCGCCTGGCGGCACAGGGCACCTATCAGTCGCTGTACCGGTCGACCGAGCTGTTTCATGCCCTCGCGCAGCAGCCCCCGGTGGCCGCCACGGGCCAGGGCGGGTCCTCATGAACAGCCTTCAGCCGGTGTCTTCGTTCCGCATCGGCGATCGCCGGGTCGGCGGTGACGCACCCTGCCTGTTCATCGCCGAAGCCGGCGTCGCCCATTTCGGCGACATGGGCTTGGCCCGTGACCTGGTGGACCTGGCGGCCGATGCCAACGCGGATGTCTTCAAGACCCAGTTTTTCGACGTCGAGGCACTGATCTCCAACCGGGCCGCCGACTGGCAGGACCGGTTGCGGCCGCGCAACCTGACCTTGGATCAGGCGGTCGAACTGAAAGAACGCTGCGAAGCCCGCGGGCTGTTGTTCATGGCGACCGCCCATGACGAGACCCGTATCCCGTGGCTCGAAACCCTGGATGTGCCGGCGGTCAAGGTCGGCTCGGGCGAGCGCGGCAATCCAGCCTTCCTGGCCCGTCTGGCGGCGCTTGGCAAACCGATGATCATCTCGACCGGCATGTACGGCCTGGACGATATCGCCGAAGCGACGAACGCCTGCCTGTACGCCGGATGCGCCGATATCGCCCTGCTGCATTGTGTCACCAGCTATCCGGCACCGCCGGCCGATGTCAATCTGAGTGCGATGGACCATATACGCACGGCGTTCCCCGGCCCGGTCGGTTATTCCGATCACACGGAAGACGGTTTGGCCGTGCTTGCGGCGGTCGCCCGCGGCGCCCAGATCATCGAGAAGCACATCACCATTCTGCGCGACGTGCCCAATGCCCAGGACTGGAAGGTCTCGGCCGGCCCCGAGGATCTGCCGCAATTGGTGGCCGATATCCGACGGGTCGAGACCATGCTCGGGCATGGCCGCAAGGAACCGGCGGCCAGCGAGCGGCCGGGCATGGAATGGGCGCTGAAATCCCTGGTTGCCCGCAACGATCTGCCGGCCGGTCACGTGATCGCCGAAACCGATGTCGCCGCCAAACGGCCCGGCACCGGGATCTCGCCCGGTGATCTGGCCGATGTGATCGGCAAGCGCCTCAAGCAACCGGTCGCCGCAGACGCGCCGCTGACCTGGGAGGTTCTCGAACCGTGAGTCGCCGCATCTGCATCGTCCTGACCACGCGGGGCAATTACGGCAAGATGAAATCGACCATGGCGGCCATTCAGCGCCACCCCGATTTGTCCCTGCAGTTGGTCGTGGGCGGTATCCTGCTCGGGCAAGACTACGACTCCTTTGTCGAAGTTATCGAATGGGATGGTTTCACCATCGACCGCACCCTGGACTATATCGCCGCTGGGCAGACGCTCGACTCGGTCGTCGAGTCGGCCGGCCGTTGCACGATCGCATTCGGCCGAATTCTGACCGAGCTCGATCCCGACGTGGTGATGGTCATCGCCGACCGGTACGAATGCCTGTCGATCGCCCAGGCGGCGATGTGCCGCAATACCGTCATCGCCCATCTGGAGGGCGGCGAGGTTTCGGGTTCCATCGACGAACGCATCCGGCACGCCATCACCAAATTGGCCCACATTCATTTTCCGGCCAACAGGGACGCGGCCGACCGGCTGATCCGCCTGGGCGAGATTGCCGACACCGTGCACGTCGTCGGCACGCCGAGTCTGGATCAGCTCGCCGGTCTCGACTTGGCCGCCGGTGATGATTTGGACCGGTGTTTGACCGACAACGGCAACGGCGCCGCGGTCGATCTGACGGCGGAATACCTGGTGGTGTCGCAGCATCCCGTCGTGACGGAATACGACGATGCCCGGCGCCAGTTCACGCACACCGCCGATGCCGTGGTGGAGTTGAACATTCCCACTATCTGGGTGCTGCCCAACGACGACGCCGGCGCCCAATCGGTGGCCGGCCCTTTAAGTGCCCTGCAATCGAACGGCGATGCCCCGCCGGTGCGGACGATTTCGGGGCTGAACTTCGTACGTTATGCGGCGTTGATCAAGAACGCGGTATGCCTGGTCGGCAACACGTCGAGCGGCATTCGCGAAAGCGCGTTCCTCGGAGTCCCGGTGGTCAATATCGGCAACCGCCAGCGCGGCCGCCAGCAGGGCGGCAACGTCGTCAATGTCGGCCACGACACCGACGAGATCGTCGCCGCAACCCGGCGCCAGATCGCGCACGGCGTCTATCCCTCCGATACGGTTTACGGCGACGGCCGCGCGGGCGAACAGATTGCCGCATGCCTTGCCGCGCCTTTGCCACCGGTCGACAAGACCCTGGCCTACTGACTCCGCGATGCCCCGTCCCCGCGCCCTCTATTACCGCATCATGAGCTACCAGCCCGAGAACCTGGCCCGGCTTCGGGACTGTTTCGACCTGACGGCGTTGGATGACCCGCGCGACGACACGGCGGACATGTTGGCCGAAACCGAAGTGCTGTTCGCGCCCCTGGGATTTGCCGTGGACGCGGACAAGATGGATCGCTGCCCACGCCTGCGCGCGGTCGTGTCCAACACCACGGGCATTCCCCATATCGATGCCCAGGCCGCCGCGAGCAGACATATCGCGGTGTGCGCCCTGCACGACGAGCCCGAGTTTCTCGACGGCATCACACCGACGGCGGAACACGCCATCGGCCTGATGATGGCGGCCTGGCGGCGGATTCCGGCGGCTCACGCGGCGGCGGCCAGTGGTGCCTGGAACCGGCGGCCGTGGGGTGCGCCGCGCATGTTGTCCCGTATGCGCCTGGGCCTTGTCGGCTATGGCCGGCTGGGCCGCAAGGTCGCCCGCATCGCCGAAGCCATCGGTATGAAGACGGCCTACTACGATCCCTACGTCGACGGCGGCGTGGACACAATCGAAGCCCTGGCCGCCGGCTCCGATGTCCTGTCCCTGCACGCACCGGCCAACGACGGAACCCGCAACCTCGTTTCGCGCGCCGTGCTGGAGGCGCTGCCCCGGGGCGCCGTGGTGGTCAACACGGCCCGCGGCGAACTCCTGGACCTGGACGCCTTGCTCGACCTGCTGGAATCGGGCCATCTCCAGGCCGCCGCCCTCGATACCATCGACGGCGAATACCGCACCGATTTTGCCCAGTCGTTCGGTGACAGCCGCGTCGCCGTCTATGCCCGGGAACACGACAATCTGATCCTGACGCCGCATATCGGCGGTTCGACCCACGACGCCTGGAGCGAGACCGAAGCCTTCGTCATCGACAAGGCGTTGCGCGCACTGGCGAGGGAGTCCGGCCGATGAACGCCTGGGGTTTCGTCCCGGCGCGGGGCGGATCGAAAAGCATTCCGTTGAAAAACCTGGTGTCCGTCGCCGGCCGGCCGCTGCTCGATTACGGCATCACGGCGGCGATCGCCTCCGGGCGCCTCGACCGCATCGTCTGCTCGACGGACAGCGACCGCATCGCCCAACGGGCAATAGCGCTCGGGGTGGACGTGGATCGGCGGCCCGACGACCTGGGCGGCGACGCGGTCAAGGTCGACGACGTAGTGCGGGAATATCTCGAACGCGCGGCCGGCCAGGGCGAAACGCTGCCCGACGTCATCGTGCTGATTCAACCGACATCGCCGTTTCTTCTGCCCGTCCATGTCGAGGAACTGCTGGGCGTGTTCGAACGCGACGGCGCGGCACGATCGGCCCACAACGTCATCGCCGTGGCACACAACAGCCACGCCTGGAACCAGAGGCAGCTGGATGCCGACGGCCGGGTCGGCTTTCTGTTTGCCGAGGAACGCGGCAGCGCACGGCTGAAACAGAACAAGCCGAAACTGATGGTGTTCGGCAATCTGATCGCGGCGCGGACGGACGCCTTGCGCGATGGATCGGGGTTTTATGCGGAGCCCTGCGCGGGAATTGGCATTGACTCGCGCTATGGCCTCGACCTAGACGGTCCCGAAGACCTCCCGATTGCGGAGGCGCTGCTGTCGAGCGGCGCCATCGAACTCCCTCACATGAGTGACGGATCCCGACTTTAGATCCGGCGCTTTCAGACTCAACAACTTCACGAAAAGCAGAGACAGGTCATGCGTGTATTGGTTCTTGGTGGTGATGGTTATCTGGGCTGGCCGACGGCCATGCATTTCTCCGCCCGCGGCGACGAGGTTGCCATCGTCGACAATTTCGCCAAACGGCAATGGGAGTTGGAGGAAGGCATCGAGCCGCTGGCGGCCATTCCACCGTTGCACCGGCGCGTCCGGCGCTGGAAGGAAATCAGCGGTAACGACATCGCGCTGATGGTCGGGGATCTGTGTAACCATCGCTTCGTCTACAAGGTGATCCGGGAATTCAAGCCCGACGCCATCGTGCACTACGGCGAGCAGCCCTCCGCCCCCTATTCGATGCAGGACAGAACGACCGCGGTCTACACCCAGACAAACAATATCGAAGGCACGATGAACGTCCTGTTCGCCATGCGGGCTCATTGCCCGGACGCACATTTGGTGAAGCTGGGCACCATGGGCGAGTACGGCACGCCGAACATCGATATCGAGGAAGGCTGGCTGGAGCTGGAACACAACGGCCGCAAGGACCGGGTCCTGTTCCCCAAGCGTCCCGGCAGTTTTTACCACCTGTCCAAGGTGCACGATTCGGCCAATATCGAATTCACCTGCCGGATTTGGGACATGCGGGCGACCGACCTCAACCAGGGAGTCGTTTACGGTATCGAGACGGATCAGACCGTGCTGCACCCCGACCTGGAGACGTCGTTCCATTACGACGATGTGTTCGGCACGGTTCTGAACCGATTTCTGGTCCAGGCGGCGATCGGATGCCCCCTGACGGTTTACGGCAAGGGTGGCCAGACGCGCGGTT
Source organism: Sneathiellales bacterium (assembly GCA_028277845.1). Lineage (GTDB taxonomy): Bacteria > Pseudomonadota > Alphaproteobacteria > JANQFL01 > JANQFL01 > JANQFL01. Next base: position 23,062 of record JANQFL010000087.1, on the reverse strand, counting down.
TCCTCAATATCAAGGACACCATCCAGTGCGTCGCCCTGGCGGTCGACAATCCGGCCGATCGCGGCGATTTCCGTGTCTTCAACCAGTTCACCGAACAGTTCTCGGTCCTGCAACTGGCCGAAATGGTGGTCGCTGCCGCGAAGCGCAACGGGCAGGATACACAGATCGACCACCTGGAGAATCCCCGGGTGGAATTGGAGGATCATTACTACAACGCAAAGCACTCGAAACTTGTCGATCTCGGATTGCGCCCTAACCTTCTAACGGAAGCCGTGTTGGACGCCATGTACCAAACGGTATGCCGGCATGTAGACTTCGTGGACCGGAACGTGATGAACCCACGGATCCAGTGGTCGTCCGAGAAAGCGGATCGATAGACCGATCGGCCTTGCAGCGTGGAGCAGATGACTTGACCGAAGCCCCGTCGATCTGGCTATGTGACCTGACCTATACACAGCAGACCGTTGCGTCCGACGTCATGCCGGCGGCGATCGGCTGCATCGCCAGTTATACCGCCAGCAGGCGGCCTAACCCGCCGCAATTCCGGCTGTTCAAATTTCCGGAAAAGCTGGCCACGGCCCTGGACAACGAACCGGCACCGGCGGTGATCGGGTTTTCCAACTATATCTGGAACCGGGACCTGAGCAGCCAGTTCGCGGCAGTCATCAAGCGCAGGCTGCCTGGCGTGGTGACCGTGTTCGGCGGCCCCAACTATCCGACAAATCCGGCCGAGCAGGAAGAATTCGTCCGCGCCCACCCCATGTTCGATTTCTTCATCGTCAAGGAGGGCGAGGCGGCCTTCGCCGACCTCGTCGAGCGGCTGGAGGCGTGCGCCTTCGATCCGGGCGGCGTACCGCACGGCTTGCCGTCGGTGCATCGCCTGATGGCGGACGGCGGCTTCGACGGACCGCAGGAAACCACCCCGCGCCTCGATCTGTCCGATATCCCGTCACCCTATCTTCAGGGGCTGATGGACGAGTTTTTCGACGGTGTCATGCTGCCGATCATCCAGACCAACCGGGGCTGTCCATTCCGCTGCACCTTCTGTGTCGAGGGCACCAAGTACTATTCCAAGGTTGCCAAGGGCAAGACCGACCGGGTGCGCGACGAGATGAACCTGATCGGCGCACGCATGGCCGAACTGCGCCGCAACGGCCGGGCCCGCTCCGACATGTTCATCGCCGACTCCAATTTCGGCATGTACAAGGAGGATCTCGACACCTGCCGCGCCATCGCCGAAGTGCAGAAGACGTACGGTTTTCCCGAATACATCAACGTCGCCACCGGCAAGAACCAAAAACACCGGGTGCTTGAGGCCGCCAACATCATCAGCGGTTCGCTGCGCATTTCAGGATCGGTGCAGAGCCTCGACAAGGACGTTCTGGAAAACATCGAACGCAACAACATCGACGAGCAGGAAATTCTCGACCTGGCCCTGGCGGCGAGCGAAATCGGCGCCAACAGCTATTCCGAGATCATCCTCGGTCTGCCGGGAGACAGCCTGCAGGCGCACCTGAAAACCATACGGACCATCGTCGAGGCCGACTTCAACACCGTGGCGCTGTTTCAACTGATGCTGCTGCCGGGTACCGACCTGGCGACGCGCGAAAGCGTCGACAAGTGGAAGATGGTCAATCGGTATCGCGTCCTGCCGCGCTGCTACGGCTATTTCGACGTACTCGGCGAGGCAATCAACGCCGCTGAGGTAGAGGAAATCTGCGTCGGCAACGACGCCATCACTTTCGACGAATATCTCAGCGCCCGCCACATGCACCTGGTCGTCAACCTGTTTTACAACGACGCCGTCTACAAGGAGGTGCTGCGGCTGATCAAGCTGCTCAGCCTTTCGAAATACGAATGGATCGAAAGGATCTGGGCGTTCCGCGGCAATGACCGCTTCGATCAACTGATCGCCGATTTCCTCGCCGAAACCAAGGCGGAGCTTTGGGGCGAACGCGAGGATCTGGAAGACTTCGTGCGCCAGCGCGACACGGTCAAACGCTATATCGACGGCGAATTGGGCGCCAACCTGATCTTCAAATACAAGACCCTCGGCCTGATCCGTTTGGTCGACGAGGTGGCCGAGGTCGCGACCAAGACGCTGACCGATTATTTCACCGACAAGGGCGTCGACGCCGCGGCGATCGAATTGGGCCGCGAGCTGATCGAGTTCGGCAGGCTGCGGGCGAGCCATTTGTTCGATAATCTGGACGCCTCGACCAGCGGCGCATTCAAATTCGATGTCATCCGCTTCAGCGATGACCTGCAGCCGCGCGACGTGGCCGACTATCGCTTCGCCGAACCGGCGGATATCTCATTCGATCTGACCGACGAACAGAAGAAAACCGCCCGCGACTTTCTCGAAATCTACGGCGATTCGGTCATCGGCATCGGCCGTATCCTGTCGAAGATCTACGTTCGCCGCCTCTACCGCATTCCCGAATATGCCGGCGAGGCCCGCCACCTGGTGCCGCCGCCCGACGGCCAGGACCTGCACAGCGGCGACCGCGGCCTGACCGGCCTCAACGAATTCGTCTAGAGCCCGGTACGCTTCGCCCCGGCGCCCAACACCGCACTCCGATCGTGAAAAAGGCTCTCGTCTTCATCGACATGGATGCCGTCGTGCGCAATTTCGTGCACAGCGGCGCGTTCCAGGCGTTGGAACGGCGCTACGACGTCACCTACGTGTTTCACAGCGACACCACGTCGGAGAAAAAAGGCGTCTATACCGATCCGGCAACCCTCGGCCTGGCCCAGATGGAAACCGTCGAAGTACCGCGCAAGCGCATGGGCATGTGGTGGTGGCTGGTGACGATCAACGCGCTCCGCCTGCAGAGGGGTAAGCGAAACTACGAGCCGCGGCGCAACTACGTCGTCAACGCCATCGGCGAGAAACGCACCCGTATCCTCGACATCCTGGCCTTGCCTTTCGTCTTTCCATTTTTCCGCTTCGCCTATACCCGCTATATGGGCACACACCAACCCCTCGACGAATTCATCGCCCGGCACCAACCGGATGTCATCGTTCATCCGTCGGTCCTCGGCGGTTATTTCATGAACGACCTGCTGCAGATCTGCCAGCGGCGGAAGATCCCGTTCATCGCCCTGATGAACTCGTGGGACAATCCGTCGGCCAAGGCCATGTCGTCGGGCTATCCCGACCGCCTGGTGGTGTGGGGCGAGCACAGCAAGAACCTGGCGACCGAGTATATGGGGATAGCCGGTGACCGGGTGCGCGCGATTGGCGCCGCCCAGTTCCAGGTCTACCGGCGCCCCACCGATACCTCCGAGCGGGCCCTGCGCGACGAGTTCGGCGTGCCGGACGGCAAACGTATTGTGCTCTATGCCGGCAACGGTTCGGGCAACTACGAAACCGTCTACCTGAAGATGATGGACGACATGATCGAGAGCGGCGAGGCGCCCGACGTTCATGTCGTTTACCGACCGCATCCGTGGCGGCGTGGCCTGGGAATCGAGGAACAAGACTTCTTTGCCGTGCCGTGGAAACATATCAGCATGGACCCATCCATGGCCGATTTTTACCGCCAGCGCATCGTCGACGGTAAGTCTTCGATGTATCTGGCCGACTACAATGTCATGAACCGGCTGTTGCGTCTCGCCTCGGCGGTGGTGTCGCCACTCTCCACGGTATTGCTTGAATCGGTGCTCAACGGCAAGCCGGCGATGATGTTCTATCCGCTCTCCAACCAATCGAACGACCACAATCTCGGTCTGGTGCACTTCAACGACTTCATCGCCAAGACCAGCATCCTTAAATGCGATGCTCAGGACGATTTCCCGGCGCGGTTCGGAGAGCTCATCGCGCAAATCGGCGACCCGTGCGTCGCCGACCGCCTGCGCGACGAATCGCGCTATTTCGTCGCCGACACCGGCAAGGAATACGGTGAGAGTCTGGTCGACGTGATCGACGACACCGTCGCCGAACAGGCGGCCTGAGCCGCCGGTCAAACCGGACTCAACATTTCGACCAAGTTAGGTACTGCGCAACGTGAACACCAACGTCTCCATCGTGTCCATGTCCCGCTCCGGCGGCACGTTGACCAACAATCTGCTGGACGGTCATCCCGCATGCAACGTCTTCCCGTTCGAATACTGGAATACCTGCAACAAAAACGAAATCAAGCAGCCCTATTTCGCTCTCTACCGTTATCTGCCGCGAAGCCTAAAACTGCGCGAGGCCGGTTTTCACCAGCGCCTCGAGGACATGATTACAATGATCCACGGCGAAGGCGCATATGGACAGTTGACCGAGAAAGTGGGCCGCCGGGTTGGACCGGTACGCAATTTGCAAGAGTTCTATGATTTATTTCAGGAGATCTATTTCCCGTCGTTCTGCGGCCATCCCCGGCGCGGTGTGACGGTCAATCATATCGCCAATATCTGCAAGCGGCCGACTCCCTATGTCGAGAAGATCTTCGGCCCGGCCAAGTATGTGGTGTCGATCCGCGATCCGCGCGCCACGTTTGCCAGCCACACCAAACTGCGCGAAAAGACCCGCAACCGGCCGTTCGATGACAATGAACTCGTTGATTTCTGCGGCCTGTGGCGCAATGTGGCCAACCGGTTCTGGATCTCTCCCGAGCCGAACGCCTACGGCCTGCGTTACGAGGATTTGGTACAAGATACCGAAAAGACCATGCGCAGCCTGTGCGACTTCATCGGCATCGATTTCGATCCCTGCGTTCTGCAACCGTCTCGGTTGGGGAAACCTATCGCCGCCAATTCGTCTTACGACAATATGACCACGGTGAGTGAATCGCCGCTGTATCGCTGGAAACAGACTTTAAACGCGCACCAACGCCGGCTGATCGAACAAGAACTCGCGGCCGAGATCCGTGCCGTCGGCTATGAACTGGACGACTAGGATCTGAACAGTGGCCAATGTCCGCGACAAGACCGTCGCCGTGACCGGCGGCGCCGGACTGATCGGTTCGTATCTCTGCGACGAGCTGGTAGGTGCGGGCGCAAAAGTGATCGTAGTCGACGATTTTTCCAAAGGCCGGCGCGAGAATCTGAAACAGATTGCGGACCAGGTGATTATCCGCGAAGGCAATCTTGAAATCGCCGAATTCGCGCACGATGCCCTGGCCGATGCCCAAATGGTGTTTCATTTGGCCAGCCGGGCCTACGGCGTCGGTTACGCGGCCGGCCGGCACTACGACATCCTGCAGCACAACGAACGCATCACCAATGCCGTACTCGATGCCGTCTGCGTCCACAAACCCGAGCACGTTCTCATTACCTCGTCGTCCTGCGTCTACGCCGATGACGGTCCCGACACGGTACCCGAACTACCGCTGTTCGAAGGCGACCCCGAGGCGGTCAACTGGGGCTATGGGTGGGCCAAGCGATTTCTTGAGCAAAAGGCGCTGATCGCCGGCCGCGAGTCCGGCATTCCGATGACGATCGTACGGCCATTCAACATCTACGGCGAGCGCTACAACTGGATGGGCGAATTCAGCCAGGCCATCCCCATGCTGGTGAAGCGGGTGATGGACGGTGCCGATCCGGTGGTCATCTGGGGCAGCGGCAAACAGCGCCGCAGTTACGTCCACGCCAGCGACTGCGCCCAAATGATGGCGTTGCTGGTGGCGTCCGGGCACAGCAATGGCGCAATCAATATCGGCACCGAGGAAACCATCTGCATGACCGATCTGGTCGCTCTGATCTGCCGGCTCGGCGGCCTGGACCCGGTGCTGCAGACCGATACGTCCAGACCGGAAGGCCGGTTCGTCAAGAGCGCCGATATGAGCCGGTTCCGCGCCATCGTGCCCGACTTCGCGTTTCGGGTCTCGCTGGAGCAGGGACTGGACAAGATGATCGGCTGGTACCGGCAAACGTTCTGAGCATTGCAATAACCGTGTCCGACAACCCAATTCTGTTCCTGTTCCCCAGCAACAGCCGCCAGCAGCGGCTGGGCGAGTTGGCATCGGGCACCGTACCCAAGGATTTCTTTTACGGCTTTCTGCATCTGCGCGACATCGGCGGCCGCGTCGCCATGGCCGACACGCGTCAGGACCCTCCCGGACTGGTCAACAACGGCCTGCTGCAATGGGAAATTCTGCGCAACCGCTGGAGCAACTCGGGATTCAGTCGCCAACGGGTGAACGCCTTGCGCAACGAAGTTTCCAGCGCCGCGATGGCCCTGACCTTTACCGACTGGTTCAGCTTGTCCCTCGGCCTGTACGGCAAGCGGGCGGGTATTTCGTCGGTGATCGCCGGCGGATTTCACGGACTTGCGGATATCGGTACGACGGTCAAGCCGCCGGTCAGTTGGGCCATAAACACCAAGGTCCGCGACGCGCTTGCCGGCCTCGATCATCTGTTCTTCTTCGGCGAGGCGGACCGGCAGGAATCGGTGCGCCGTTTCGGCCTGGATGAGAGCAAGACCAGCCTGTTTCTGTTCGGCATCGACACCGATTTCTGGACGCCCTCGGACGACGGCTTGGCCGAGGAATATGTTCTGTCGGTCGGTTCGGACCCGAGCCGGGACTATGCGTCCCTGTTCGCCTGCGGGTATGACGGCGCGATCAAAGTTCTGACCCGGCTGGCGGTCGACACCGGCGGCCGCGCCGAGATCGAATTGATCCGCGGCAGCTACCATGGTTCGCAGGTCACCGATGAGGTCCTACGCGACATGTACCGCCGCGCGGCCATTGTCGCGGTGCCATTGAAGGACGTTTGGCAACCGACAGGCTACAGCGTCACCCTGCAGGCCATGGCGTGTGGCAAGCCGGTGGTGCTGTCGCGCATCAAGGGTTTGTGGGACCCCGACGTGTTCCGGTCCGGCGAGAACTGTCTGCTGGTGGAACCCGGCAACCGGGCGGATCTGGCCGATGCCATCCGCCGCCTGCGCGCCGATTCCGAGATGCGCCGCCAGATCGGCGCCGCGGCGCGGGAGACCGCGGTGCAGGCCTTTCCGTTGGCGCGCATGAACCGCTCGATCGAAGACCTGGTGGCCACCATCCAGAACCGCTGTCCGAGGATGGCCGCCTGATGAAGGTCGCGCTGGGTCACCAGGTTCACGACGGACCCTGGGGTGGCGGCAATCAATTTGCCAAGGCCCTTGCGGACGCCTTGACGGATGCCGGGCACGACGTCGTGTTCGACCTGAAGGACGGCGACATCGACATCATCCTGATCACCGATCCGCGGTTTCGCAACCCGGTCGCCTGCTTCACCCATGGTCATGCGTTCCGCTACCTATTGCTGAAGAACCGCCGTGCCGTCGTCGTGCACCGCATCAACGAGTGTGACGAACGCAAGAACACCCGCGGCATGAACTGGCGGTTGCGCCTGGCCAACTACTGTGCCGACCACACCGTGTTCATAGCCAGTTGGCTCAAGGATCTGGCGGTCTGGCAGCCCGACGATGTCCGCTCGCACTCCGTCATTTTCAATGGTGCCGACGCGTCGGTATTCCATGACGCCGGCCACGCCGAGTGGAACGGCGGCGAACCCATGCGGCTCGTGACACATCATTGGGGCGGCAACTGGCTCAAGGGTTTCGACGTCTACCAGAAGTTGGACCGGATGCTGGCTGACCCGGCCTGGCGCGACCGCATCGCCTTCACCTATGTCGGCAACGTGCCGAAGGGCTTCGCGTTCCACAACGCCACGCATCTTCAACCGCTCGGCGGCCATAACCTGGCCGCCGAACTGCGCCGCCATCACGTCTATATCACCGGTTCCGTCAACGAGCCGGGCGGCATGCATCACATTGAAGGTGCGATGTGCGGGTTGCCTTTGCTGTACCGTAACAGCGGCGCGTTGCCGGAATACGGAAAAGGCTTCGGGCTGATATTCGAAGGCGATGAATTCGTATCGGCGTTGCAGGACATGTTTCTGCGCTACGGTGAATTCCGCACCGCTCTGAAAGATTACCCCTACACGGCCGAACGGATGTGCAGCGATTATGTGGGCCTGTTCGAAACACTGGTTTCGCGCCGGGACGACATCGTCGCGCGGCGCCGGTTGTTGCGGGCACCGGTCGAAGCGGTCTGCGCCCAGTTGCCGGTATGACGATGCCCACAAGAATCCGGAACACGTTGCATGCGTAAGGACGTAATGGTCGGCGACCTGCCGGCGGACGAAACCTCGATCGCCTTTGTCGAACGCTATTGGACCGACAAGTGGAAGGAGATGGGCGGTCCGACCCGGGCCACCAAGTCGATCACCCGCAAGAACGAGTACAAAGTCATCGCGCCCTATCTGTCCTCGGTCCCGGCGGGCGGACATATTCTCGACGGCGGCTGTGGCATGGGCGACTGGCCGGTCGAACTGGCCAAGCAAGGCTACAAGGTGACCGGCCTCGACCTGAGCCGGGAAACGGTGGCCAAGCTCAACGAACTGTTTCCGGACCTGGAGTTCGTGACCGGCGACATCCGCGGCACCGGATTTGCCGACGACACCTTCGACGCCTACCTGTCGTGGGGCGTGTTCGAGCATTTCGAAGAAGGCCTGCAGCCGTGCATCCGTGAGGCTTGGCGCATTCTCAAGCCGGGCGGGTTGCTGTTCATTTCGGTTCCCGCCGACAATTTGCGTCATGCCCTGCGGGGAACCTTTGCCCGCCTGCCGCGGCGGCATACGACCGACGTTTCCCAGTTCTACCAGTGGCGCCTGACCCGCGCAGAACTGGCGCGTGAATTGACCTTCGGCGGTTTCGATGTAGAAACGGTCAAGCCGATCCACAAACGGCAAGGCGTCCTGCGGTCGTTGCATCACGAATTCGGCCTGCCTTACGAATGGCTCGTGACCAAGGGCTTGAGTGTCGTTCTGGCACCGTTCGTGCCCGGCGGGCTGATCGCTCACATGTATCTGGCCGTCGCCAGAAAACCGGCATCCGATACATGACCGCGTTGCAACCGCAGCTCCGGCAAATGGCCCGGCACCTAGCCGGGCGATCCTATGCCCTGGCCCATGCCATCGGACTGTATAGGCCGGCAACACCGCCCGTCGCCTTTATTGCCGAAAACGCCAACTGGTCGACCCGTTGGGACGGCACCTACATCACCGAAGGCGTCAACGCACTGGCGGCGGGCACCGCCATGCTGACGTCGCGGCCGGAACAACTGTTCAATAGCGTGGCTCACTTCGGCTCACAGTATTTGTGGGAGGTCTGGTCCGAAGCCCTGTCCGCATCCAACCGCTATGTGGTCACGTACTTCCACGGCAAACCGGAAGACGGCCCTGATGCGGCGCGCCATGTCGAGCGGTTCCTCGCCACGCTTGGCAAACTCGACAAAGTGGTCACGGCCGCGTCCGTGATGGAGAGGCGACTGCTGGACTGGGGCGTGCCGCGCGACAAACTGGTGCGCATTCCGATCGGGGTCGACACGGCGCTGTTCGCGCCGCCGGATGCGGCACAGAAGCAGGCGGCACGAACGCGCTACGGCGTGCCGGATGGCTACACCTGCATCGGCTCGTTTCAGAAGGACGGCGTCGGCTGGGGCGACGGCATGGAGCCGAAACTGATCAAGGGCCCCGACATCTTTCTCGACGTCGTCGCCAAACTGCGCGAGAAGGAAAAAATCTTCGTCCTGCTGACCGGCCCGGCGCGTGGTTACGTCAAACAGGGCCTGGACAAACTGGGCGTGCCCCATGCGCACCAATTCGTCGAGGATTACCGCAATCTGGTCGGTTGCTATCACGCCATCGACCTGTACTTGGTGACCTCGCGCGAGGAAGGCGGTCCCAAGGCGATCATGGAGTCCATGGCGGCGGGGGTGCCGCTGGTTTCGACCCGCGTCGGCATGGCCGAGGACGTCATCCGTGACGGCGTCAACGCCGGCCTGGTGGAACCGGAGGATGTAGCCGGCCTGTACGAACGCGGACTGTCCGCGATCCAGGACCGCGACCACCGCGACGCCCTCATCAAGGCGGGGCGCGAGTCGGTCCATGCCTACGATTGGCGGCATGTCGCACGGGCGCACTACGAACAGGTCTACCGGCCACTGCTGCCATGACCGCCGAAAACCCACAGTCCGCCGGCCGCCGGGTCATTTTCTGTTTCAACACCGGACGAATCCGCCGCCTGCACGACGACACGCCCGACGATTTCTTTTACGGGTTCCGGCATTACGCCCGGATCAATCCGGGCGCCCTGCTGGTGGAACCCCATCCCGAAACCCAGGGGGTGGTCGATCACACCGGCGCCGTTTACCCGTTGCCGCCCATTTTGCGCCGGTTGAGCCGGGCCCTGAAGGGTACCCGTCTCAGCGGCCTGATCCGGGTCCTGCAGGCATTGTTTGCCTGCCGCGCCCTGTTCGCCGGCGCCGACGCCATCGTCGCGGTAACCAATACCTGGATCTATGCCTTCAGCCTGCTGCGGCGGCTGGGACTGTTGCGCTGCCCGGTGGTCGGTGTCGCCATCGGTCCGTTCAATCCCGCCACGGGCCTGCGCGGCAGGATCCGCAACCGGCTGAAACGGTATTTGTTCGCCGGCACCCATCTGGCGTTCCTCGGCGATGCGGACGAAGAAAGTTTCCGCGCTCACATCGACCCCAAACCAGCCAGCACGGAGATCGCCTATTTCGGCATCGACGAAACCTTCTGGACCCCGGACAAGGCGTCATCCAGCACGACGGCGGGTCGGCACAGCGTCTTTTCCATCGGCTCGGCCGGGCGCGATTACGGTACCCTGATCAAGGCCTGGGACCGGGACGACGCCCAGCTCAAGATCGTAACGTCGTTGCTGGAGCCCGGTGGCAGCTACCCACCAGGCGTCGAAGTGGTGCATGGCATATGGCACGACAGCGCGCTGACCGACGACGATGTCCGCGATCTGTATCGCGGCGCCTCCATCGTTGTCTGCCCGCTCAAGGACACCACGCAGCCCTGCGGCCAGAGCGCAACCCTGCAGGCGATGGCTTGTGGTAAATCGGTCGTGCTGACCCGGACCACCGGCCTGTGGGACATCAACAACATGCGCCATGGCGAAAACTGCGTTCTGGTCGAGCCGGGTGACGTGGCCGCTTTGCGCGAAGCGATCGACTACCTGATCCGTTCGCCACAGGACGCCCAACGGCTGGGCAGAAACGCCCGCGAGACGGTGATCGACCTGTATTCGGCCAACCGTTTCGCCAACCAGCTTCACGGCATGATCAATCGCGTGGCGGGCGCCGGCGCATCATGACGGCGCAAGCGAAACCCGTGGATACGGCCGACCGTCCTGCTTGGGCGGGTTGGACACTGGCCGCTATTTTGCTGGCTGCCTTCGTCCTGCGCCTGTGGGGCGTCGACTACGGATTGCCCTCGCCCCTGGTCAGCGACGAGGAGGTCATGATCGGCGGCGCGTTGCGCATGCTGGAGCTACGCACCGTCATCCCCGCGCTGCACGCCGAGGAGATGGCGGTGCTGTATTATCCGGTCGTCCTGCCCTATCTGTACATGGCGGTCATCACGCCGTTCCTCGGCGGCCTGTATCTTGCCGGCGGCATGCCGCCGCTCAATGAATTCGCGTTGCAGGTATTCGACAATATGGGCACGGTGTTTCTGCTGGCGCGTCTGACCAGCGTGGTATTGGCGACGTTGTCGGTTTACGTCATCTACCGGATCGGTCTGCTGTTGTTCCGGCGCCACGGCATGGCCCTGGCTGCGGCGGCACTGCTGGCGACGGACTTCCTTCATGCCTTTCTCGGCCATTTCGCCCGCCACTGGTCGGCCACCGTGCTGCTGGTCTGGCTCACCGTGTGGCTGGCATGCCTGATCTACCGGCGCCAGGAGCGCCGGCACTACGTGCTGGCCGGCGTCACGGCGGCCATCGGTTTCGGCGTCAGCTATATCGGCTGTCTCGGCATCGTCGCCGCCGGCATCGCCCACCTGGCGCGCGGCGGCCTGCGGCACATGTTCAGTGCTTCCGCGTGGTGGATGGCGGGCGTGTTCTTCACGCTTTCCGCCCTGTCCGTAGCACTCTATCCGCAACCGGCGATCCGGCTGCTCAATCCACAGGGGGTGTTGCCCCTCGACGACCCCAAGACCCTGACGGGCCTGATCGACGCCGCCGGCTTTTACGGCCGCACCCTGTTCTTCGCCAATCCGGTCCTGAGTCTCGGCTGTCTGGCCGGGCTGGTGGCCGCCGTGATCGACAAACAACGGTGGCTGGCCGGTGCGTTCTTCGCCGCCACCGCCGCCGGTGTCGCGTTTCTGTATCTGTTCATGCCGCTGGAGGACCGCTACATCATGCCGCTGGTTCCGTTGATGGCACTGACCGCGGCCTACGGCGCCGGCCGCTTCACGGACTATGCCAGCCGTGCCGTCCCGCGCCGGATCGTCGTTGTCGGGCTGTCGGCTTTCCTGGTGTTTCCGGCCGCGGTTTCCGGACAGGCGGCGCATCTGCTGGCCCAGGATGACACGCGGCAGCAGGCCAAGTCCTGGGCGGAGGCCACCCTGGCATCCGGCTCCCGCGTCGCCGTGGCCCAGAATTCCGTCAAACTCGCCACCACCCGGGCGGCACTGACGGAGCAGCGCACCCTTGATCCCGGTAGCCTCAAGGCCGCCGACAGGGCGCGGCTGGCGGCTCCGGCGGATACCGGGACCGGCGGCGAGGCCCTGCACGCCCTGCATCTCAACCAGATGTCCCGCATCGGCCGGACGGACGCCCGATCGGCCGGAACGTTGGCCGAACTGCGGCGGCTGGGCTACACCCATCTGATCGCCGACTATAACGGCGTATCGGCCATGACCGGTCTGCACAAGGCCGCCCGGCAACAGGGCGAACCGATCGCCCGCTTCCTGCCCGGACCGGGTGAGGTACTGCCGCCGTTCCTCCGCACCACCTTGCTGGTGCAATGGCCCATGCACCGCCTGTTCCGCTTCGACCGGTTCGGACCGGCGGTGGAGATTTTCCGCCTGACCCAGGGCGCGCAGGACGGCGCCACACAGTGACCTCCGCCACCGCCACCAAAGCCGCAACCAAGCGCGACCCGGTCCTGAAACGCACTCTGCGATCGGGCTACCGCTGGACCCAGGCCGCCACCGTTCTGACCGCCAGCAGGGACCGCGGCGTGGAACCGCGGGTCTACTACGGCGGCGCACGGGCCGGCGACCGGGGCGGCCCCCTGGTCAAGGTCAAGCGCCTGCGGCAGTTTTTTCCGGAGCACAAGCGACGCTTCAATCTTGCTTATGTACTATCCAACACGCCCTACTTACCGGCCTTTGCGTTGCGTGCCTTGAAAAGCCGCGGGATCCCCATCGTGCACAATCAGAACGGCGTGTTTTATCCGGCCTGGTACGACGGCGACTGGCAGGGTCAGAATGCCCGCATGGCCTTGTCGTATATGTCGGCCGACCATGTCTTCTTCCAAAGCGATTTCTGCCGCCGCGCTGCGGACGAATTCCTCGGACCACGCCAAGGCGCCTGGGACATTCTGCACAACGCCGTGGACACCGATCATTTCAGCCCGAGCCCGGCCGGCGCGGAGCATGACCCGAATGCGCCGGTCCTGCTGATCACCGGCAAGCTCACCCATCATCTGTTTTACCGCATCGACAGTACGGTGCGGGGCCTGGCGCTGGCCCGGGAAACCGGCCTGAAGGCACGCCTGGTAATTGCCGGGTCGCTGGATTCGGAAACGCAAACACGGACACGGTCCCTGGCCGAGTCCCTGCATATCGCCGACGCCGTCACTCTGACCGGCCCCTACACCCAGTCGGCGGCGCCCGACGTCTACCGCGGCGCCGACATATACATCACCACCAAGCACAACGACCCGTGCCCGAACGCCGTCATCGAGGCCCTCGCCTGTGGCCTGCCGGTGATTTATTCCGACAGCGGCGGCGTGCCGGAACTGGTGGGCCCGGATGCGGGCGTGGCGTTATCTTGCGTGCAGGGCTGGGAAAAACCTTCTGCGCCGGATGTCAACGATATTGCTGATGCCATGGTGAACGTTGCGAAATGCAGGCCGGCCATGACCCAACACGCACGCCAACGGGCCGTGCAGAGTTTCGATATCCGGGACTGGATCGAACGGCACAGGCAGGTCTTCACCGAACTACTCGAGAAGCGTTCGTGAACCGGACCTTAAAATCGCTGCTGAAAGCCATCGCCGCCCTGCTGTCGCTGCCGATGCGCATACTGCCGGCAGTGGCGCGACGGGGCTTGATCACCGGCCTGCTGCTGTCGGAGTCCCGCATCGGCACACCCGACAACGCCTTGCGCCGCCTGTTCCGCATTCAGGACGACGTGGAACGGCTGATCAACGAGCGTGCCGTGGCCCATGGCGGCGGTGAACATCCCAAACACCGCCTGACGCGCTACCACGACTTCTTCATCGACCGCATCCCCGAGGCCAGCCGGGTGCTGGACATCGGCTGCGGCTATGGCGCCGTCGCCCGCTCTATCGCCGGCCGGGTCAAGGACGTGGCCGTCACCGGTATCGACATGGACGAACCGCGGCTGACCCAGGCCAAACAGGCGCAAAACCCGGATAACCTGAATTTCGTTCTGGGCGACGCCTTGACCGACCTGCCGCCGGAGCACTGGGACGTTGTGGTGCTGTCGAACGTGCTTGAGCACATCGATCAACGGGTCGCCTTCCTGCAGTCGTTGCGCCGCAACCTTGCGCCCGGCCGCCTGTTATTGCGCGTGCCGCTGTTCGAGCGCCACTGGCAAATCCCCATGCGCGAAGAACTGGGCGTGGATTATTTTTCCGACAAAACGCACTTCATCGAGCATAAGATGCGGGAATTCGAGGACGAAATCCGGCAAGGCGGCTACCGAATCATGGAGCGACAAACCATGTGGGGCGAAATTTGGGCCCAATGCGAACCGGAGACGGCCGCATGACCCCGACCGAGACGCGGCCGACGGTCAGTGTCGTCCTGCCCTGTTTCAACGCCCACGCCTATCTGACCCAAGCCGTCGACAGCGTCCGAAAGCAGACGTTTCGGGACCTGGAAATCATCATCGTCAACGACGGTTCGACCGATCCGCAGACGTTGAGCCTTCTTGACTCGTTCCCCGACGGCATCCGGGTCATTCACCAGGAAAACCGCGGGCTTTCCGGAGCCCGGAACCGTGGATTCGAAGAAGCGCGCGGTCGTTACGTGCTGCCCCTCGATTGCGACGACTGGCTCGACCCGACATACGTCGAAAAGTGCCTGGCCGCGGTTGCCGACAAGGGAGAACACGTGTTCGCGTTCGCCCATCTGTATCTCGAAGGGGATGAATCGGGACCGCTGGCGAAGAACTTCAACGGCTTCGAACAACTCTTCCTCAATCAACTGCCCTACTGTCTGTTCATGCCGAAATCGCTCTGGGCCGAGGCCGGAGGATACGACGAAACCATGCGCCAGGGTTTCGAGGACTGGGAGTTCAACATTCGCCTGTGTCTGGGCAACGTAACCGGAATCGCCATCGAGGAACCTCTGTTTCACTACCGGGTCAGCAGCACGGGCATGCTGAAAAGCATTTCCATGGGCAAGTTCGCCGAGCTATGGGGCCACATTCAGAGCAAGCACCGCGGCGGCTACACCTGGTCTTCCCTGTTGCGGCGGCGGCGGGAGTGGCGCGGCACGTCGTCAACCTATCCTTCGTGGCTCCTGCTTGGGTTTCTCGCGATGTACCGGGTGTTGCCGAACCCGGTTTTCAACGCCGTGTTCCGCAGCGCCATGCGGTTTTCCCACACGCGCCGGACCGCGGCCAAGCGGAACCAGCACGTATCACCGGCATCGTGACAACGAACTAGATTCATGACCCGAACCATCCTCGTGACCGGCGGCGCCGGGTATGTCGGTGCCCATACTGTGCGGCATTTGCTCGACAACGATATCCACCCGGTCGTCATCGACAATCTCCGCACGGGGTTCCGAGCCGCCGTTCCCGACGGCGCCGAGTTTGTCGAAGCCTCGCTCGATGACACGGAAGCCTTGGACGGATTGTTTCGGGAGTACGCTTTCGACGCCGTCATGCACTTCGCCGCCAACAGCCTGGTCGGCGAGTCCATGGAAAAGCCTTGGCTGTATTTGAACGACAACGTGGTGAACGGCCTCAATCTCATCCGCCGCACGGCGGAAGCCGGGGTCAAGCGGTTCGTCCTGTCGTCCACGGCCAACATTTTCGACTGCAGGACAGGCGCCACCCTGGATGAATCGGCGCAAATCGCGCCGCCCAGCCCCTACGGCGAATCGAAACACATGCTTGAACGCATCCTGCATTGGGCGGACGAGACGCTCGGCATGCGCTCGGCGTGCCTACGCTATTTCAATGCCGCCGGCGCCCATGCGGACGGTGGGATGGGCGAAGCCCATGATCCGGAAACGCATCTGATTCCCTTGGTCTTGCAGGTCGCCCTGGGACAACGGGAGCACATTTCGGTCTTTGGCGACGATTACGATACGGCGGACGGAACCTGTGTCCGCGACTATGTGCATGTGATGGATCTGGCGGATGCCCACTTGCGCGTTCTCGATGCGCTCGACGACCAGAGTGTGCGCTACAATTTGGGCACGGGTAGCGGCCATTCCGTTCTGGAAGTCATCGAGACGGCCCGCACTGTGACCGGACATGCAATACCGGCAATTATGGCGCCGCGCCGTCCCGGTGACCCACCGGTTCTGGTCGCCTGCTCGGATGCCATCACACGGGACCTGGGCTGGCGTCCCCGGCACGGCCTCAAGTCCATCATCGAGACGGCCTGGACCTGGCACCGCACCCATCCCGTCGGATATGGACGGTGACGGACCAGGCGGAAATTCATCCTGCCTCCTTCTTTATGCAATAGACGGTATTTATGACAGACGCGCGAGAAAAGGTCGCCTTGATCACAGGCGTCACCGGCCAGGACGGCGCCTTGTTGGCGGAGTATCTGCTGGACAGGGGATACAAGGTGCACGGCGTCCGGCGCCGGTCTTCAAGCTTCAACAGCGAACGGGTCGAGCACCTGTACCAGGATCTGCACGAGAAAGACCTGCGCTTCATCATGCACTACGGGGATATGACGGACGCGACCAACCTCATCCGTCTGCTGCAGGAATGCCAGCCGGATGAAATCTACAATCTGGCGGCGCAAAGCCACGTCCAGGTCAGTTTCGAAACGCCGGAATACACGGCCAATGCCGATGCATTGGGCACCCTGCGGCTGCTGGAGGCTGTCCGTATCCTGAATTTGAAGGACAAGACGCGGTTCTATCAGGCATCGACGTCCGAATTGTACGGCGACGTGCGGGAGATACCTCAAACCGAGACCACGCCGTTCTATCCCCGCAGCCCCTATGCCGTGGCCAAGCTCTATGCCTACTGGATCACCGTAAACTACCGCGAGGCCTACGGCATGCATGCTTCGAACGGTATCCTGTTCAATCACGAAGGACCGACGCGGGGCGAAACCTTCGTCACCCGCAAGATCACCCGCGCCGTGGCCGCCATACACCACGGAACGCAGGACTGCCTTTATCTCGGCAATCTGGACGCCAAACGGGATTGGGGCCACGCCCGCGACTATGTCGACGGCATGTGGCGGATCCTTCAACAGCCGGAGCCGGGTGATTACGTCCTGGCGACCGGTGAGCAGCACTCGGTTCGGGAGTTCGTCGAACTGTCCTTCCGATACATCGGCCGCCGGATCGAATGGCGCGGAAACGGGACGGAGGAAACGGGAGTCGACGCCGATACCGGTGACGTGCTGGTTCGGGTTGACCCCCGCTACTTCCGCCCGACCGAAGTGGACAGCCTGCTCGGCGACGCGTCAAAGGCCCGCAAGGAGTTGGGGTGGGAGCACCAAACACCCTTCAAACAACTGGTCGACGAGATGATGCAGTCGGACATGGCCCGGGCGGCGGCCGGTGACGCGGATTGACGGCCATGAGTGAATTCGACCTGAACGGAAAGACAATCTGGGTTGCCGGTCATCGCGGTATGGTCGGCTCGGCATTGGTGCGGCGGTTACAGTCGGAGGACTGCACCGTTCTGACGGCCGGGCGCGAGGATCTGGACCTCGTCCGTCAGCCGGACGTGGAAGCCTGGCTGGCGGACAACAAACCCGACGGCGTGTTCCTGGCCGCCGCCAGGGTCGGCGGCATCCTTGCCAACGACACCCGGCCGGCGGATTTTCTCTATGACAACCTGACCATCGAAGCCAACATCATTCACGGAGCTTTCAAGGCGGGTGTGTCCAAGCTGCTGTTTCTTGGATCGTCGTGC
The DNA here is from genome assembly GCA_028277845.1 of Sneathiellales bacterium. Classification (GTDB taxonomy): domain Bacteria; phylum Pseudomonadota; class Alphaproteobacteria; order JANQFL01; family JANQFL01; genus JANQFL01. Next base: position 4,902 of record JANQFL010000087.1, on the reverse strand, counting down.
ATCTACCCGCGTATGGCGCCGCAACCGTTGACCGAGGATGCACTGCTATCGGGACCGCTCGAGCCGACCAATCAATGGTACGCCGTGGCCAAGATCGCCGGCATCAAACTGTGCCAGGCGTACAGGCTGCAACACAACTGCGACTTTATTTCGGTCATGCCGACCAATCTGTACGGCCCCGGGGACAATTTCGATTTGCAGTCCAGTCATGTCCTGCCGGCGTTTATCCGAAAGATCCATCAGGCCAAGGCGGACAACGTACCGTCGGTCGAGATCTGGGGGACCGGCACGCCGAAGCGGGAGTTCATGCACGTGGACGATCTGGCCGATGCGTGTGTCCATCTCATGCGCGTGTATTCGGGTATCGATCACATCAACGTCGGTGTCGGCGAAGACATCGCCATTCGGGATTTGGCGACGTTGATCGCCGATGTGATCGGCTATAAAGGCGATTTTCATTACGACAGCAGCAAACCCGACGGCACGCCGCGCAAATTGCTCGACGTGAGTGCGTTGGCGGCCCAGGGCTGGGCGTCGCGTATCGGTTTACGCGACGGTATCGCCGCCACGTATCGGTGGTTTCTCGAAAACGAAGGACCAGCCTGACCGCCATGTGCGGCATTACCGGATTCATCGACGGCACGCGGCAAAAGGACGACGGCGCATTACGCCGGACTGTCGGCCTGATGTCCGACAGCCTGGCGCATCGCGGCCCCGACGGAAGCGGCGTCTGGACCGACGCGGGCGCCGGTATCGCCCTCGGGCACCGGCGGCTGGCCATCGTCGACCTGTCTCCCGCCGGCGCCCAGCCGATGGTTTCGTCGGACGGCCGCTTCATCATCACCTACAACGGCGAGGTCTATAATTTCCCCGACCTGCGCCGCGATCTGGAAGCCGCCGGCCATGTCTTCACCGGACATTCCGACACGGAGGTGCTGTTGGAAGGCTGCAGCCGCTGGGGTGTCGACGCCACGGTCGCCAAGCTGGTCGGCATGTTTGCGTTCGCCCTGTGGGATCGCCGGGACCGACGCCTGGTGCTCGCCCGTGACCGGCTGGGTATCAAGCCGCTGTATTGGGGCCGGATCGGCCCCCTTTTTCTGTTTGGTTCGGAACTCAAGGCCCTACGGGCACAGGGCGAGTGGAGACCGGAGATCGACCGCGCCGCCATCGCCGCCTATCTTCGCTACAACTACATCCCGGCGCCCCACAGCATCTACAAACGGATCCAGAAGCTGGAGCCGGGCTGCCTGCTGGAATGGCACGACAACGAAGACCTGAGCATCCGCCGATACTGGCAGTTGGCCGATCATGTGCCCGACGTCCCCCCCGCCGACATTAACAACGAGGTGGAAACGCTCGATGCCCTTTCGGATCTGTTGCACGATGCGGTATCGCGGCGCATGATCGCCGATGTGCCGCTCGGCGCGTTTCTATCCGGCGGCATTGATTCGTCGACGGTGGTGGCACTGATGCAGGCTGCTTCGAACAGGCCGGTGCGCAGTTTTTCCATCGGATTTGCCGACGCCGCCTATGACGAATCCGGTTACGCCAGAGACATCGCCCATCATCTCGGAACGGACCACACGGAACTGACCGTCGATCCGGCGCAGACACGCGAAGTTGTCCCCGGTTTGCCCGACATGTACGACGAACCGTTCGCCGATGCCTCGCAGATTCCGACCTACCTCGTGTCCAAACTGACCCGTGCGCACGTCACCGTCGCCTTGTCCGGCGACGGCGGCGACGAAGTGTTCGCCGGTTACAACCGACATGTCTGGGCCAATCGGATCTGGCGCCCGGCCGCGCGGGTGCCGGGCGCGGTGCGCGGTGCCGCGGCGGCGGCGTTGAAAGCCATGCCCGCCCCGGCATGGGATGCCATTGGGCGATTGTTGCCGGCCAACCGCCGGCCGCGGCAGTTGGGTGACAAGATTCACAAAACCGCGGCGGCTTTGACGGCCGACAGTCCCGAGGGCTTTTACCGCAGCCTGGTCAGCCACTGGGATGCCGGTCAGAATCTCATGCCCGGCGTATCCGAAGCGGAGGCCACGGCCGGGTGGACGTCACCGGGTTGCGCCGATCTGACCGACACCAGCCGGTATCTCGACACCGTTACATATCTGCCGGACGATATTCTGGCCAAGGTCGACCGGGCCAGCATGGCGACCAGCCTGGAGGCCAGGGTGCCGTTGCTCGATCATCGGGTCGTCGAATTCGCCTGGCAACTGCCGCGGAACATGTTGATCCGTCACGGCGAAAGCAAATGGGCCCTGCGCCAGATCCTGGCGCGTCATGTTCCCCGTGCCCTGACCGACCGGCCCAAGATGGGCTTCGCCATTCCCATCGATGCCTGGCTGCGTGGTCCGTTGAAGGACTGGGCCGAGGACTTGCTGGCGCCCGCCAAGCTGGAGGCAGACGGTTTGCTCAATGCCAAACCGATACGCCGGGCGTGGGCGGCACATGTGTCGGGGCGGCGGAATCTGCAGTATCCGCTGTGGGGAATCTTGATGCTGCAGGCCTGGCGCCAACGGTGGACGTGAGCGGCATGCCATGAAGATCTGTCAGCTATGCGCGGTCGACTTCACGCTGTATCACTTCCTGAGGCCGTTGATCCGCGGCATGGCCGGCCAAGGCCACGAGGTGGTCGCGGTGTGCGCCGACGGCCCGTACCTCGAGAAAGTCCGGGCCGAGGGCATCCGTGTCGAAACCATCCCGTTCGAGCGCAGTTTCAACCTGGCCAGTCATTGGCGGGCGTACCGGCGGCTCAAAAAACTGTTCCGGCAGGAACGCTTCGACCTGGTGCACGTGCACACGCCGGTCGCGGCGCTTATCGGCCGTTTGGCGGCCTGGCGCACGGGTGTCCAGACCGTCGTCTACACGGCGCACGGCTTTTACTTCCATGACGGCATGACGGGCTTCAAACGGCGCCTGTTCATCGCTCTGGAATGGCTGGCGGGCCGTGTGACGGATGTTCTGTTCACACAATCGTCCGAGGACGCCGAAACCGCCCGCCGCCACGATTTGTGCCGTGGCGGCGTCATCGAGGCCATCGGGAATGGCTCCGACCCCCACCGCTTCAAACCGGCGGACGAGGCCAAGCGGACGGCCGTGCGGCAATCGCTGGGTGTAAACGATCGAGACACGGTCATTCTGATGGTCGGCCGACTGGTGGCGGAAAAAGGCTATCCCGAGCTGTTCGAAGCCATGCAGACGGTCGACGCCGTGCTGTGGGTGGCCGGAGACCGCTTGCCCAGCGATCACGCCTCGGCCATCGACGGCTGGATCGAGCGCATCGATGCCGATCCCGTATTGTCGCGGCGCGTCCGGCTTCTCGGCTACCGCGATGATGTGCCGGACCTGATGGCCGCGGCCGATATGTTTACTCTGCCGTCGCACCGAGAGGGCATGCCCCGTTCGATCGCCGAGGCCATGTTGTGCGGCTTGCCGGTGGTCGCCACCGACATCCGTGGCTCACGGGAGGAAGTGGTCGACGGCGAAACCGGCATTCTGGTGCCGGTGCGGGACCCGGCCGCCCTGGCGCGGGGACTGAGCGCCTTGACCGAGGATCTGGCGAAGCGCCACCGCTATGGTGCCGCATCCCTCGAGCGGGCGCGCCGGCTGTTCGACGAATCCAAGATCGTCGACCATCAGATCCGCGTGCTGAAGCTGGCCCGGAGCGCCTGAACGCTCCCTCCCCCCGTTCTTTCCGACATCGCCATCCGCTAGGCACGGCGCGCCGAAGCCGCTATAAGCGCGGCCATGACTTTGCTCGCGCCCGTGCTTGTGTTCGCAGCCATCACCGTGCTTTCGGCCGTGGCTACGCGGCTTGTGCTGGCCTACCTGGCGCACAGGCAAATCCTCGACACCCCCAACGACCGCTCCAGCCACGTTACGCCCACGCTGCGGGGCGGGGGTATTGCCGTGACCGGCGTGATACTCGTGACCTGGCCGGCGGCCGAAGCCATTCTCGGCGCACCAATCATGGCTCAAGGCGTGGTTCTGCTGTGCGCCGCCGCATTGGCGCTGTTGTCCTGGGTCGACGACCTGCGTTCGCTCTCGCCGGCAATACGCTTGGCGGTGCAATTGCTGGCAGCGGCCATCGGACTGGCGGCCCTGCCGGACGGCGCGCTTGTGTTCCAGGGATTGCTTCCGGAACTGGCCGACAAGGCCGCGACGGTGCTTTTGTGGGTGTGGTTCATCAACCTTTACAACTTCATGGACGGCGTCGACGGCATGACCGGCGTCGAGACCCTGGCCGTCGGCCTGGGTTCCGCCGGACTTGCGCTGGCCGGAGCGGACGCGCCGGTCTATGCCGCGATTGCCGCGGCGGCGGCGGCGCTCGGTTTTCTCGTCTGGAACTGGCCGCCGGCCCGAATTTTTCTCGGCGACGTTGGCAGCGTGCCACTGGGGTTTTTGCTGGGCTGGGTCCTGTTGTCTCTTGCCGCGGACGGATATTGGGTCCCCGCGCTGATCCTGCCGCTGTATTACCTCGCCGATGCCACGATCACGCTGGCGCGGCGGCTGGTGCGGGGCGACAAGGTCTGGATCGCCCATCGGGAACACTTCTACCAGATGCCGGTACGGGCCGGCGCAACCCACGCACAGGTCATCTTGCCGGTGGCGGGGGTCAATGTCGTGCTCGTGGCCTTGGCCGTCGCCTCGATGGAAGTGCTGCCGGCCGTTGTCTGCCTGGCCGCCGCGGCCATGGTCGTCGCCCTATTGTTGTGGTATCTGGCCAAACTCGGCCGCTCCGGGCACGCCGACTAGAGCAATTCCTCTTTAGATGGAATCCATTCTGACGGAGCGTATTGGCGCCAAGGCCAAGGCTGGCGGTGACGGCCATACCGGGGGTATGGCCGAGACGGCAGCCGCCGGATTTGGCGCCAAGACGCCCGTCCCACAAAA
>JANQFL010000072.1 GCA_028277845.1 Sneathiellales bacterium | reverse complement strand
CGCCCGATCTCCATTGCGGGATTTGGGTGCAGCCGCGTTTCCCCCGCGATGCCGGAGCCTTTGCCGCCGGCCAGGATAGCTACCTTCATGTCCCGTTCGTCCCTCGCGATGCCGGGCCTCTCGTCATCCGGCGCGACCGACTATACGCCGGTCCGGCGGCGTTGCGTAGCGCCCGCCGCAATGTTGCGTGCCTTGCGGTGATGAGGGTGCCGGGGATTGGCTAAATTTCCCTTAAATCCGGGGGGGGGCGGCACGGGCGGCTTGCCAGCGAAACGGACGGACGATTACGGTAACGCCCGCAAGGAGATCGATTGTATGGCTTGGCCTTCCGATACGGTGCCGACCATGGGCGAAGAAGTCCGTTTCGACGGCCGCCGGGTGCGCTGTTTCGCCGACCGCCCGTGTAGCCTGGACGACATGCTGCGCGACGCCGTGGCCCGCAACCGGGACGGCGAGGCCGTGGTCGCCGGTGAGATGCGGCTGACCTACGCCGAATTGGACGCACAGGTGGACCGGGCCGCCGTGTCGCTGGCGGCGGCGGGGCTCGCGCCGGGCGATCGCATGGCGCTGGTGCTGGGCAATTGCGCCGAATTCATCACCGCGTTGATGGCGGCGACCCGCATCGGTGCCATCGCGGTGCCCATCAACGTGCGCGAGCAGACGCCGGAACTCACCTACATCCTCAATCACTGCGGCGCCAAGGTGCTGGTGCACGACACCGAAGTGGCGACGCGCCTGCCTGCCGCCGGTCGGGTGCCGGCGGTGTCGGTACGATACTGCGTCGGCGGCGATATACCCGGTTCCGTACCGTTCGCGCACCTGCTGGCGGACACGGATACGCCGCCACCCGTCCATGAACCGGTGGAGGAGGACACCGCCGTCATCCTCTACACCTCGGGCACCACCGGCCGGCCCAAGGGCGCCATGCTGACCCACTTCAACATCGCCCACTCGGTGATGCACTTCCAAGTCTGTATGGATTTGACCGCGGCCGACCGCTGCGTGCTGGCGGTGCCGGCATCCCACGTGACCGGCCTGGTCGCCAACATCCTGACCATGATCCACGTGGCCGGTTGCAATCTCGTGTTGCCGCAGTTCGAACCGGGCGCCTTCCTGCGCTTCGCGGCGGACGAGCGCATGACCTACTCCATCCTGGTGCCGGCCATGTACAATCTGTGCCTGTTGCGTGCCGAATTCGCCGGTTACGATCTGACGCCGTGGCGCATCGGCGGTTATGGCGGCGCCCCCATGCCCGAGGCGACCATCGCCAAACTGGCCGAGGCGCTGCCCGGCCTGGTGCTGATGAACGCCTACGGCGCCACCGAAACCACCTCGCCGGCCACCCTCATGCCCATGGGCGAAACGGCGCGCCGGCCCGACAGCGTCGGCCAGGTGGTGCCGTGCGGCGCAATGTGCATCGTCGACGAGGCCGGCCACGGCGTTCCGCGCGGCCAGGCCGGCGAGATCTGGATCGGCGGTCCCATGGTGGTGCCGGGCTACTGGGACGACCCGGAGCGCAGCGCCGAGGCCTTCGCCGACGGGTTCTGGAAGTCGGGCGACGTCGGGTCGATGGACGACGAAGGCTTCGTCCGTCTGCACGACCGCAAGAAGGACATGATCATCCGCGGCGGTTACAACATCTATTCGGCGGAACTGGAAAACACCCTGAGCCACCATCCCGGCGTGGTCGAAGCCGCCGCCGTCGCCCGTCCCGATCCGGTTCTCGGCGAGAAGACCCATGTCTTCGTCCGCGCCGCGGACACTGACACCACCGCCGACGCCCTGCGCGCCTTCTGCGCCGAGCGGCTGGCCGACTACAAGGTGCCGGATTTCGTCACCTTCCTCGACGGCCCCCTGCCGCGCAACGCCAATGGCAAGGTACTGAAGAACGTGCTCCGGGAGTGGAGCGGGTCAGGGAACCAGTAGGTCTGGCCGGCGTTTTTCATGGACATTTCGATCGCCGGGCTTATCTCTCTGAACGTCCACCGGGGCCAGGGGACGGCAACCTGTGGGCGACGACAAAAAACACATCATTCAGACGAGAGTTGGCGTGACGAAACGGTATTTTTGTCTATGGCTTGCGTGCGCGGTCCTACTGGGCGGGCTGACCGCCGTCCCCGCTCCGGTGCTGGCGGACGGCCACATCAAGAAGGGCGAGAAAGTTTACCGCAAATGCAGGGCGTGCCACGGCACCAAGGCCGGCGAAAAGAAAATCGGTCCGACCCTGTTCGGCATCTACGGCCGCAAGGCGGCGGCCGTCGAGGGTTTCAAATACTCCGAGGCCATGCGCGCATCGGGCATCGTCTGGGACGACGAGGCGCTGGACAAGTTCCTGCACAAACCCCGCAAGTTTCTCAAGGGCACCAAGATGTCCTTCGGCGGCGTGCGCAAGGCCGGGGAACGGGCAGACCTGATCGCCTATCTCAAGACGCTGAAGTAGAGGCAAATCTCCGTGTGTCTGCCAGACCGGTTGTAATTTGCCCCCTCAATAATTGCCCGAACAGAGCACACAATGCCGCACAGGTGAGTCGCGAAACCGTCAAGGCAGGCATGTAGGAATTCGGGGCCTGGCCGTCTTGATCCCGATGCGGGCGGCCTGTATCTGCTTGTAAGATACGATTATGCACGGGGTACCACCGTGCCCGCAGCCGGAGTTGGCCCGATGAGCATCCGCAACCTGGACAGTCTGTTCGCCCCGAATTCGGTCGCCGTGATCGGCGCCTCGACCCGGCCCGGCACGGTGGGCAATGTGGTGGTGCACAACCTGCTCGACGGCGACTTCGCCGGCCCCATCATGCCGGTCAATCCGAAATACGATTCGGTCGCCGGGGTTTTGTGTTACCGCAAGATCGGCGCCCTGCCGGTGACGCCGGAACTGGCCGTCGTGTGCACCCCGGCACCCACGGTGCCGGGTATCATCGCCGAGCTCGGCGCCATGGGCACCAAGGCCGCGGTCGTGTTGTCGGCCGGATTGAATATCGAAACCAGGAGCGGGACGCGCACCCTGCGCGACGTCATGCTTCAGGCGGCGCAACCGCATCTTCTGAGAGTGCTGGGCCATAACTGCGTCGGCCTGGTGGTGCCCGGCGCGGGGCTGAACGCGAGCTTCGCCCATACCACGGTCAAGCCGGGGACCATCGCTTTCGTCTCCCAGTCAGGTGCCCTGTGCACCGCCGTGCTCGACTGGGCCAGCACGCGGGACATCGGCTTCTCCCACTTCGTGTCGCTGGGCAACAGCGACGACGTGGATTTCGGCGACGTGCTCGACTATCTCGGCAGCGACCCGCATACCCAGACCATATTGCTGTACATCGAATCGGTCGGCGATGCCCGCAAGTTCATGTCGGCGGCGCGGGCGGCCTCGCGCAACAAACCGGTGGTCGCCATCAAGGCCGGACGGCGGCCCGAGGGCGCGGCGGCGGCGGCCTCCCATACCGGCGCGATGATGGGTTCGGACGTGGTCTACGATGCGGCCCTGCGCCGGGCCGGCATCCTGCGTGTGCATACCACCGAGGAACTGTTCGATGCGGTCGAGACGCTGGCCCGGGTAACCATGCCGCGCGGCGACCGCCTGGCCATCCTGACCAACGGCGGCGGTCCGGGCGTCATGGCGGCGGATTGCCTTTCCGACGGTCCTGGACGCCTGGCGCAGCTGTCGGAGGAAACGATCGCGGCGCTGGACGGGGTGCTGCCGTCGACCTGGTCGCGGCGTAATCCCATCGACATTATCGGCGACGCCGGCCACGACAGATACGCCGAAGCCCTGAAGATCGTGCAGGACGACCCGGCCGCCGACTGCGTGCTGGTCATGCACGCGCCGACGGCGGTCGCTTCGGCCGGACAGGCGGCGGAGGCGGTGATAGAGGTGCAGCGCGAGAGCCACAAGTCGGTGCTGACCTGCTGGCTCGGCGGCCAAGCCGTGGCCGATGCCCGTGGCCGCTTCGCCGAGGCGGGCATCCCCAGTTATGCCACGCCCGACCAGGCGGTTTCGGCGTTCTCCCACCTCATCGAATTCCGCCAGAACCGCAAAATGCTGATGGAGACGCCGCCCAGCGCGCCCGAGGAGTTTACGCCCGTGGTGGCGACGGCGCGTGCGGTAATCGAGATGGCGATCGCTCAGGGCCGGGAGGTGATGACCGAGCCGGAAACCAAGGCTGTGCTGGCGGCCTACGGCATTCCGGTGGTGGAGACGCACACGGCGCGCAATGCGGACGAAGCCGTGCGTTACGCCGAGGAGATCGGCTATCCGGTGGCGCTCAAGATTTTGTCGCGGGATATCACCCACAAGTCCAGTGTCGGCGGTGTGGCCCTCGACCTGGAATCCGCGGACGATGTGCACGGCGCCGTGCAGGCCATTCAGGAGCGCTGCCGCCGGCTGGCGCCGGATGCGCATATCGAAGGCTTTACCGTGCAGCAGATGGCGCGCCGGCCGGGCGCCCATGAGCTGATCGTCGGCACCGCCTGCGATCCGGTGTTCGGGCCGGTCATCCTGTTCGGGCATGGCGGCACCGGGGTTGAGGTCATCGCCGACCGGGCCGTGGCCCTGCCGCCCCTCAACATGAACCTGGCCGAGCGGTTGATCGGCCAGACCCGCGTCAATGCCTTGCTGGAGGGCTACCGCGACCGGCCGGCGGTGGACCGGGACGCCTTGCGCCTTACCTTGCTCAAGGTGTCGCAGATGGTGGTCGACCTGCCCGAGCTGGTTGAGCTCGACATCAACCCGTTGTTCACCGACGAACACGGCGTCCTGGCGCTCGATGCCCGGATGCGGGTGGCCCCGCCGGCGGCGGCCGACGGCGCGCGGCGCCTCGCCATCCGGCCGTATCCGAAGGGGCTCGAGGAAGTGGTGGAACTCAAGGGGCGCAAGGTCCTGCTGCGGCCGATCCGGCCCGAGGACGAGCCGGCCCACCAGGAGTTTTTCCGCCAGTTGTCGCCCGACGACATCCGGTTCCGTTTTTTCGGCCTGGTGCGTTCGTTGCCGCACAGTGAGATGGCCCGCTTCACCCAAATTGATTATGACCGCGACATGGCCTTCATCGCCGTGCCGGAAGACGGGACCGGGGAAACGCTGGGCGTCGTACGGATCGCCACCGATCCCAACAATCAGCGGGCGGAGTACGCCATCATCGTGCGCTCCGATCAGAAGGGGCAGGGTCTGGGTACGGCGCTTTTGGACAAGATCATCCGCTATTGCAAGGCGCGCGGCACCGAGATGATTGTCGGCCAGGTGCTGCGCGAGAACCACCCCATGCTGTCCATGGCCGAACATTTCGGCTTCCGTGTCCGCACACCGCCCGGCGGCGACGCCGTCGAGGTGGTGCTGGAGCTCAACCCTGCGACGGCGACGGAGGAGAATTAGCGAACATCTCGCCTGCCTTCCCGGTGTTCGGCTGCACTGCCTGTCAAATCAAAGCCATCTGGCCGTCACGCCGGGGCGGATTGAAGGCGGCTGTCGACAGGGCGTGGTCGCGGCGATCCAAGCCGAGCTTGCGGCATGTTAGATCGAACCGCATGGCGATCAAATCGGCATAGGGACCGGAGCCCGTCATGCGCCGGAAAAACGTGCTGTCGTAATCCTTGCCGCCGCGGGCATCGTTGACCAGGCGCAGGATGCGGCTGGCCCGGTCCGGGTGGTGTTCGGCCAGCCATTCGCGCACCAGGTCTTTGATCTCGAGCGGCAGGCGCAGCAGGATATAGCCCGCACCACGGGCGCCGGCGTCGGCGGCGCATTGCAGGATGCGCTCCATCTCCCAGTCCGTCAGGGCCGGTATGATCGGTGCCACCATCACGGCCGTCGGTACGCCGGCTTCGGACAGGGTGCGGATGGCCTCGACCCGCTTGGCCGGCGTCGAGGCCCGCGGCTCCATCGCCCGCGCCAGTGACCGGTCCAGGGTGGTCACCGAAAGGGCGACTTTGACCAGGCCCTGCTCCGCTGCCGGTGCCAGCAAATCCAAATCGCGGCAAACCAAAGCCGATTTGGTGGTGATGGTGAACGGATGACCGTATTCGCACAAAACCTCCAGAATTTCCCGGGTGATACGCTTGGTCTTCTCGATCGGTTGGTAAGGGTCGGTATTGGTGCCCAGCGCAATGGGGCTGCAGCGGTAGCGCGGATGCGCCAGTTCCTTGCGCAACTGTGCCGCGGCGTTCGGCTTGTAATAAAGCCGGCTTTCGAAATCCAGGCCGGGCGACAGGCCGAGCCAGGCGTGGGTCGGCCTGGCATAGCAATAGACGCAGCCGTGCTCGCAACCCCGATAGGGATTGATCGACTGATCGAAGCCGAGATCCGGCGACGCGTTGCGTGTGATCGCGGTGCGGCTGGCATCGGCACGAAGCTGAGTCCGGAGCGGCGGCGCTTCCGCCTCGATCGTGCCCCAGCCGTCGTCCGTCACGACCCGGGCAAGGGTTTCGTACCGGCCGCTGGCATTTGAAACCGAGCCGCGGCCGCGCCGGGCGGAGGGGTGGGTGGCTAGTTCCTGCTTCAACTGCTCGCTCATGGGCATCGATTATAAGCCGAAGAAAGAACAAAACAAGAACATTCGAATATTTCCGGGAGTCTTTTACAGGAGCGGATGATTGGCGTTTAATCGCCGCGATGTTGAGTGTAATCGTGCTGACCCTGAACGCGGCGCCGGTGTTGGCGCGCTGCTTGGATGCCGTCCATGACGCGCCGAATGCACTGGTTTCGGAGATCATCGTGTGCGACGGCGGGTCGGCGGATGAAACCCGCGAATTGGCGGACGCCCATGGCGCAAAAGTGATCACGAGTGCGCCGGGCCGCGGGGGACAACTGGCGGCGGGTGGCGGAGCGGCGTCCGGGCCGTGGCTGCTTTTCCTGCATGCGGACTCGGTGCTGGACAGGGGCTGGGCGGATGCCGTGACGCAGTTCATGGAGGCACCACATAGCGAAACCCGTGCGGCCGTCTTCACATTCGCGCTGGAGGACGACGCGTCCGCGGCGCGGCGGCTGGAACGAATCGTGGCGTGGCGCAACAGGCTGTTCGCCCTCCCGTACGGCGACCAGGGTCTGCTGATCGCCAATTCGCTTTACGAAGAAATCGGCGGTTTCGACGACATGCCGATCATGGAGGACGTGGACATGGCACTGCGCATCGGCCGCCGGCGGCTGACCATGCTTCCGGTGCGGGCGGTCACGTCGGCGGAGAAGTACCGCCGTGCCGGATATGTCCGCCGCATGCTGAAGAACCTGCTGTGCCTGAGCTGCTACTTCGCCGGAATCAGTCCCGCCCATATCGTTCGGATCTACCGATGACGCTCCGTCCGACCCTCATCGTGTTTTCCAGGGCACCGCGCTTGGGTGCGGTCAAGACCCGGCTGGCGCGCGATATCGGCGCATTCGCGGCCTGGCAGTTCTACCGCCGAACGGCGGACCGCGTTTTGCATCGGGTATCGACAGACGAACGATGGTCGACGGTGGTCGCCGTGACTCCGGACCGGTTCCGCCAGCCACCCACGTTCTGGCCCGATCACGTTTCTTTGATCGGGCAGGGAGAAGGCGATCTCGGTGAGCGCATGGAACGGGTTCTGATGGGCTTCGGCCCCGGTCCGGCCATCGTCATCGGCTGCGATATTCCCGCCCTGCAGGCCCGTCACGTGGCGGAGGCGTTCAACGCGCTATGTCGTCACGACGTGGTCTTCGGGCCGGCCACCGACGGCGGATATTGGCTTGTGGGCGTGCGTCAGTCCCGTTTCGCCAAGGGATTGTTCCGCAGCGTGCGTTGGTCGTGCGAACACACCCTGGACGATACCCTGGTCAACACGGCCGGTATGCGTGCGGGATTCGCGGCAACCCTGGCCGACGTCGATACCGGAGCCGACCTGAAAACCTAACGGGCGATCTCGTGTTCGCGCAGGCGGTCGAACAGTTCGACGAAATTGCAGGGTCTGGTGCGTGCGTCGAGCTGCGCCTCGAGGATGTCGTCCCAGGCGTCCTTGCAGGCGCCGGGCGAGCCGGGCAGGGCGAACAGGTAGGTGCCGCGGCAAACGCCGGCGGTGGCCCTGGACTGGATCGTCGACGTCTTGATTTTCTGGTAGGACAGCATGCGGAACAGCTCGCCGAAGCCCGGCACTTCCTTCTCGTAAACCGCCTGGAACGCTTCGGGCGTCACGTCCCGGCCGGTCACGCCGGTGCCGCCGGTGGCAATGACTACGTCGACACTGGGATCGTCGATCCAGCGGTTGAGCTGGGCGACGATGGCGTCCTGCTCGTCCTTGCAGATATTGCGGTCGGCCAGGACATGGCCGGCGCCGGTCAGCCGGTCGACCAGGGTCTGGCCGGAACGGTCATCGGCTTCGGAGCGGGAATCGGATACGGTGAGAACCGCGATATGGACGGGAACGAAATCCCGGTCGCCTTCAATTTTTGACATTTTGCGCCACGGTGATGGTCTTACTATCCAGCGATAGATAATACGGCCAGTTCCCCGCGGCAATAGCGTCGAGCGAAGGCACGTCCTGACCGAGGCGGACACGGTAGATCCAGAAGTTGGTCAGGACCTTTTCGATGAAGATCCGGGTCTCCAGGGCGGGAATGCTCTCGATGAACATCAGCGGATCCCGCCGATGGTTCATGTTGCGCAGCCACTTCTTCAGATTGCCGGGGCCGCCGTTGTAGGCCGCCGCCAGCAGGAACAGGTTGTTGTTCACGCCCTCGTAGTTGAGCAGATAGCTCAGATACTGCTGGCCAAGGCCGATGTTGAAGGTCGGATCGTAAAGCTTCTGGCGGTTTTTGCCGCGCAGGCTTTTGTCGCCGGCCACGAAACTGGCCGTGCGCGGCATCAACTGCATGAGGCCACGGGCGCCAACCCGGCTTTTCGCCTTGGTATTGAAACCCGATTCCCGGCGCATGAAGGCATAAACCAGGGCCCGGTCGACCTGGAAGCCGCCTTCCGGCTCCCAATGGGGCACCGGATACAGGGCCGCGTCCACGTGCGTGCCGAGGCGGTCCCGCATATCGACGCCGAGGCGCAAGGAAGCGGCCGGCAGGTTGATCCGCTGGGCCAGGGCCAGTAATCCCGCCTGGGATTCGCGGTCGGCACGCGGGTAATGCGTGCGGATTTCCTTCTCCGCCAAATCGTTGCGGCCGATCTGCTGCAGGGCGATGGCCCGCTGCGCGGTCGGCAGCTTGGCGACCCGGTCCTGCACGGCCGGATCGAGCGGTGGATGCGACCAGGAAAACTCCAGCTCCCGCGCCAGCAGGCGCGCCGACAGCAAGCCGTAGAACGTGCGCGGATGCTGGGCGGCGATATTGAGCATTTCGGTGACGTTCTGCGGGTTCTTGGTCACCAGCTGGACCCGTGCGGCCCAATAGGCGCCGGCGGCCACGTTCCAGCCCGAGGCGGAGCTGGAGCGGGCAAGCTGCTCGAAATGCATTTGCGCCGCATCCATCTTGCCGAGCCGCCAGGCGGCCAGTCCCGCCGTCCAGTCGGCGATTTCGACAAAGCGGCGCGACCGTTTGGCACTGGCCGAGGCCAGATCGAAGGCTTCCTGGTCCTTGCCGGCGAAGAAGTAGCTGGCGGCGATCCACCAGCGTGCCTGGTCGTATTCGACCTGATTGAACAGCCTTTTGACGTTTTTCCTGTTGAGGACCTTGTAGGCAGCCGTCGGGCGGCCCCGGCGAATCAGCCGGCGCATCTGCCGTTTCAGGCTGCGCACCTGTTTTTCCTGGGACGCGGTGCGCTTTTTCTTGGCCTTGAACGAGGTGACGATGGTGCGGCCTTCCGAATCACCGTTGCCCGAAATATAGCCGCGCGCGGGCTTGGTCGGGCGCTTCCAGCCCTTGGCATGGCGTTTGACCGCCAATGCATATACACGTGCGGCGCCGGGGTGGTCGGCATACGCCTTCAGCCACATATGCAGCTCTTTGTACTTCGACCGGTAGTGGGTGGGGTGCATGTAGCGCTGATACAGCACATGACCCATCAGGATTTTGTTGCGCAGACGTTTGATTTCACGGTCGGCGCGGGCCCATTGGCCACCGTCCTGCAGGTCAAAGATTCGCCGGTACAACACCACGTCCGCCGCCGACAGGACGGCCGCCGCTTCGCCGGCTTCGGCCGGTTGCGGGGTGTCGGCCTGACCGAACGGTGCGACCGACTTGGCACCCGCAGCCACGGCATAGAACGCCAGCGCCGCCAGAATGGCGATGGTGCCGACGAGGATGCGCAACCGGAATTCGGTCGTGTCCGCCGCTGCGAGGGCTATGGTGCGTTTGCGAGCCATCCAGCGTTAATAAACTATTAAAAAATAATATTCAAGAAGAAATGTTAGTAAATTGTTAACCTTTACAAGAGTTATTAAGGTTAATTTTCATAATACAAATATTAACTATATAATGTTCTTAAGTAATCGACAAATAAACTCCATAGTAACGCCACTATTACTTTATTTGCCCATTTTTTGCCACATTTTGGAGAGTCAAATAATCGCCCCGGGCGATTATTATTTGGCGTCGAGCCGCAATTTGATCGCGATGAAATCCTGCCAGGCTTGCTGCTTCTGGGCCGGTTGGCGCAGCAGATAGGCCGGATGGTAGGTCGGCATGGCGGCAATGGCGTTTTGGCCGTCGTTATCGTCCCGCCCGGTTGAATAATCGTGCCAGCGGCCGCGCAGCCGGGTAATGCCCTGGGTGGTGCCCAACAGGGTTTTGGCCGCCGTCGTGCCCAGCAGCACCAGGACCTTGGGCCGGACCAGGGCGATATGGCGGCTTGTGAACGGCAGGCAGGCCGTCGTCTCGTCGGCCGACGGGTTGCGGTTTCCGGGCGGACGCCAGGGCACGATGTTCGTGATGTAGGCGTTGGACCGGTCGCGGCCGATGGCGGCCAGCATGCGGTCCAGCAGGCGTCCGCTCGGACCGACGAATGGCAGTCCCTGACGGTCCTCCTCGGCGCCCGGCCCTTCGCCGACGAGCATCAGATCGGCCTCCGGGTTGCCGTCGGCGAATACCAGATTGGTTGCCGTGTCACGCAGGGCACAGCCCTCGAACGCCGCGACCGCCTGTTTGAGCGCGTCCAGCGTCTGGCACGCCGCGGCTTGTTCCCTGGCCGTGGCCTCCGCCGCGTCCGGGGAGCCGAGAACCAGCTCGCTGCGCCGGTCGATACGTGGCTGTGCCGGAGTTTTCTGCGCTTGAGTGCGTATATTTGTCGCGGCTGGCGGTTTCGCGGCCAAGCGGTTCACCGGCTGGTCGGCGATTGCCTCGTCGGCCCCGGCTTCAACGTAAAACCGCAATAACGCGACGTCATCGGTCTGTCGGCTCATGCCGTTGTCTTAACACAGGCAATCCGGCGGTGGGAGTCACGACCGAAACACGCACCGGACACGACAGTGTTTTCGTTGACCGGGGCGGGATGATTCCGGCATAACCGCTCATCAAACCGCCATAAAGCCTCGGCCAGCGACCAGTGAGAGGCCGCCAAGGCGGGTATCACGATCAGGGGAGAAAAGGACCATGGAACGGGAATCGATGGAATTCGATGTGGTGATTGTCGGCGCCGGACCTGCCGGCCTGGCCGCGGCCATCCGTTTCCGTCAACTGTGCCTCGAAAACGACCTGGATCTCTCGGTGGTGATGATCGAGAAGGGGTCGGAAGTGGGCGCGCATATCCTGTCCGGCGCGGTCATCGATCCCATCGCCCTGAATGAACTGATCCCCGACTGGAAGGAAAAGGGGGCGCCGCTCAATACTCGGGTCACCCAGGACAAGTTCCTGATCCTGACGGAGCCCAACCACATCCGCATTCCCAATTTCGCCATGCCGCCGCTGCTGAACAACCACGGCAACTATATCGTCAGCCTGGGCAATGTCTGCCGCTGGCTGGCGGAGCAGGCCGAGGCCCTGGGCGTTGAGATTTTCCCCGGCTTCGCGGCGGCGGAGATCCTCTATAACGAAGACGGATCGGTGAAAGGGGTTGCCACCGGCGACATGGGCGTCGGCCGGGACGGCGAACAGAAAGCCGGGTACGAGCAGGGCATGGAGCTGCACGGCAAATACACATTCTTTGCCGAAGGCTGCCGCGGGTCCCTATCGAAGGAACTGCAGGACAGGTTCAATCTGCGTGACGGCGTCAGCCCGCAGAAATTCGGCATCGGCATCAAGGAGCTTTGGGAAGTCGACCCGGAAAGACATCAGCCGGGGCTGGTGGTGCATACCCAGGGCTGGCCCTTGGACAGCAAGACCGGCGGCGGTTCGTTCATGTATCACCTGGACGGCAACCAGGTTGCCGTCGGCTTCGTCGTCCACCTGAATTATCAAAACCCGCACCTGTCGCCGTTCGAGGAATTCCAGCGTTTCAAAACGCACCCGTCGATCCGGGACTATTTCGAAGGCGGCAAGCGCCTGGCCTACGGCGCGCGCGCCATCAACGAAGGCGGTCTGCAATCCGTGCCCAAGTTGATTTTCCCCGGCGGCGCATTGATCGGCTGTTCGGCCGGTTTCGTCAACCTGCCGCGCATCAAGGGCTCACACAACGCCATGAAGACCGGCATGATGGCGGCGGAGGCGGCCTTCGAATATTTGCGTCGGGAAGGCGCCGGCGGCGATGAGTTGACCGAATACCCCGAGATGTACCGCAATTCCTGGGTCTACAAGGACCTGCACATGGTGCGCAACGTCAAGCCCGGGCTCAAGCGTGGCATGTTGCTGGGTACGCTCACCGGTGGCATGCACATGTGGCTCAACAATCTGGGCCTCGGTTTCCTGGCGTCATGGACGACGCCGCACGACAAGGCCGATCACGAGTCCCTGAAGCCGGCGTCCGAGTGCAAGCCGATCGACTATCCCAAGCCGGATGGAATTCTCACATTCGACCGGTTGTCGTCGGTCTTCATCTCCAACACCAATCACGAAGAAGACCAGCCGATCCATCTGACCCTCAAGGACGACGCTGTGCCGGTTGCCCATAATCTCGCCATGTATGATGCACCGGAGCAACGCTACTGCCCGGCTGGCGTGTATGAAATCATCCGTGACGATGACGGGTCGAACCCGCGTTTGCAGATCAACGCGCAGAACTGCGTACACTGCAAAACCTGCGATATCAAAGATCCGACACAGAACATCAACTGGGTGGTTCCGGAAGGCGGTGGCGGGCCCAATTACCCCAATATGTAGAATAGGATATCTCTGTGTTAATTGCTGCCGGTGGCTTTGACTTCGACCGCCGGGATCACCATAATCTCCCTTGAATTGGAGAGGAGCCGCAATTGCACTTGCGCTCATTCCTCGCTGACAATCAGCCCACAATGATGATGTGGTGTTGCCGGGTGGAAGGCCAGATTTCGTGCCACGATTGACGCACAGAGCCAGACCGGAATGGAGACGCCGTCTCCCGGGACCGTCGATGGGTCCCGAGTCCTGGTCTGTTAAATCACGAATGATCATTTTCGCGGCCGGTGTCGCCGTGCTTGCGGCGTGCCAGCCGGTGCCCGGCTCGTTCGCCGGCAACGACCGTGTCCTGACACCGTCGGGCGGTTCGCCGCTGGGAAGTTATCTGGCGGGACGATTCGCGGCCCGGTCCGAGAAGGACAGCGTCGCGGCGGCGAATTTCTTCGCTGAAACCCTGGCGACGGACCCCGAGAATATTACGCTGCTCAAACGGACCATGGCGCTGATGGCCATCGACGGCCGTTTCGACACGGCCATCTCGCTGGCTGAGACCGTCGCCGCCGAGGATCGCCGCGACGCCATGTCGCATGTTCTGTTGGCATCGGAACGGGTGTCGCGCGGCGATTTCACGGCCGCCCAGCAGTATTTGGATCGCATGCCGCGCACCGGGCTGAACCGGTTGCTGGCGCCCATGCTGTCGGCATGGACCCAGTATGGTAATGGCAATGTCGATAAGGCGTTGACGGTGTTGAAACCGCTGGAGAAGGAAACGCGGTTCAAACCGATCTGGCTTTATCACTCGGCGCTGCTGCACGACTTGGCCGGGCGGTCGGACAAGGCCATGTCCCTGTTTCAGGAAGCCTTGAACGGTTCAAGTGCGCGGTCGACGCGTGTGGCGCAGGCCTATGGCGCCTATCTGGAGGCGAGTTCGAAACCCGATCTGGCCGAGGCGTTTTACAAAAAGCAGCTTCGCTCGGCGCCGTCCAATCTGGCGTTCCGCACGGCGTTGGAGCGGGTGACGGCGGGTGGAACCGTGGTCAGGCCCGTCGCCGATGCGCGCGAAGGCTTTGCCGAGGCGCTCTACACCATCGCCGCCATCCTGGCGCGCGACAGCGCACGGGATATCGCCACCCTGTACACCCGGTTGACCATCCTGGTGCGGCCCGATTTTACGCCGGCCCTCATTTTGCTGGCGGAAATCAAGGAAAGCGAACGGCAGTGGGAACAGGCCATCGCCATTTACCGGTCGATCAATTCGGATGCCAAGCTGGACCGGGCCATCCGGCTGCGCATTGCCGAGTCGCTGAACAACATGGACAAGGTTGAGGAAGCGACGGCCCTGCTGGAGGAACTGGCGGCGGATGCGCCGGCCGAAATCGATGCCTTGGTCGAATTGGGCGATCTGAACCGGGGGCGCGAGCGGTTCGAAGATGCCGCGGCGGCCTACTCGAGTGCGATCGACCGGATCAGCAAGGTAGAGGAACACCATTGGTCGGTGTTCTACGCCCGAGGCATCGCCTACGAACGTTCCGACCGCTGGGACGATGCCGAACGGGATTTCCTGCACGCCCTGGAGCTCAAGCCCAACCAGCCCCTGGTTTTGAACTATCTGGGCTATTCCTGGGTCGACAAGGGCATGGAGTTGACCAAGGCCAGAGAAATGATCGAGAAGGCCGTCGAGTTGCGCCCGCGCGACGGCTATATCGTCGACAGCCTGGGCTGGGTCTATTACCGGCTGAAGCGCTATGAGGAAGCGGTCGAACAGCTTGAGCGGGCGGTTGAATTGCGGCCGGAGGACCCGGTCATCAACGACCATCTGGGCGACGCCTACTGGCGTGTCGGCCGTAAGTTCGAGGCCCGTTTCCAGTGGCGGCGGGCCTTGTCCTTCGACCCGGACGATGAATTGATACCGGGCATCGAGGCCAAGCTCAATACGGGTCTGGCGCCGATCCACGCGGACGCCCAGAAAGACCGGCCGAAAGGCGGTTGACCTGAAGGGCGGGCCGGAGTCGGTGATCCGCGAATTCGCGCCGGCCAAACTGAATCTCTATCTGCACGTTGCCGGACGCCGCACCGACGGCTATCACCTGCTGGACAGCCTCGTCGCGTTCGCCGATGTCGGCGATGAACTGGCTGTTTCGCAAAGCGAAGGTGGAACGGTCATCGAATCTATCGGACCGTTTGCCGAAGGACTGCCCGCCGCCGAAGACAATTTGATTTATCAGGCCGTACATCGGCTGGCAGCCGCAGTCGGGCGGCCGCCGGATGTCGCCATTCAACTCACCAAGACCCTGCCGATCGCGTCCGGGATCGGCGGCGGCTCGGCCGATGCCGCCGCGGCGTTGCGTGGGACCGGCCGCCTTTGGGGTCTGGACGCCGGCGATCAGCGGCTGGCGGCCATCGCGGCCGGGCTGGGGGCCGATGTGCCGATGTGCCTGTTTTCCCGGCCCGCCTTTGTGTCCGGTATCGGCGAGGCGTTGCGCGAGGCGCCTGTCCTGCCTCCGCTCAACATAGCGCTGGTCAACCCCGGCGTCCCGGTGTCGACGCCCGATGTATTCCGGGCTTTTCACCAAAGCGGTCACAAGGCGTCCGGTACAGCCGCGCCGATGACCATCGACGCCGGCAATGCGCGCGGCTTTGCCGCCGGCTTATCCGAACGCGGCAACGATCTGGAACGGGCCGCCGCCGGTCTGGCGCCGCAGATGGACGACGTCCTGACCTACCTGGTGCAATCCGACGGATGCCTGCTTGCGCGCATGAGCGGTAGTGGCGCGACGTGTTATGCGCTGTATGCTGCATGTGATGAAGCCCGGCACGCGGCGGATGGCGTCCGCGAGGCGCATCCGGACTGGTGGTCCGCCGCTGCGACGCTGATGCCGGGCGGCATGCGCGAGGGGGGACTGTGAAACGCCATCTGGCCGCATTGATTCTGGCCACTGTGCTGACGGGTTGTGCGGGATTCGATCCCTTCGACAGCGCGTCCGACATCGAGAAAACCTGGACCCGTGGCCAGGCGGTGCTGCCCGCCGCCGGTTCGCCCGTTCTGACGTCTCCGGAAAGCGGCGCGGTGAGCCGCTGGGCCGAGGGCCTTACGCCCGGCCGCCGCGTCCCCGTCGTCGTCTACCTGCATGGCTGTACGGGGATCGGCAACACGCCCTTCCTGAGGCGCCTGGCGGAACGGGGATACGCGGTCGTCGCGCCGAACAGCATGGCGCGGCGTTACCGCCCGCTGCAGTGCGATCCGGCCAGGCGCCAGGGCGGGTACAATCTGTTCGTCTACGACTTCCGCCAGGCCGAACTGACCTATGCCCTGCAGCGGTTGGCCCGGTTGCCCTGGGTCGACCGGGACAATCTTTTCCTTGTCGGCAATAGCGAGGGCGGCGTGGTCGCGGCGCTTTACCGGGGCGACGAATTCAACGCCCGGGTCGTCACCCAGTGGACCTGCGAAGGGGCGCCGCTGGTGCGCGGCATCGGCGCGCCGGCGGATACGCCGGTGCTGTCCGTCGTGCGGCGCGGCGATCCCTGGTACGGCGGCAAGAAATCCCTCGGCCAGCGCAGCGATTGCGGCCGCTATATGCAGGGCCGGCCGGGTTCCCGGTCCATCGTACTGGAGGAGGGCGACAGCCACGTCGTCTACAGCGATCCGGGTGCCGTGCAGGCGATCCTGTCGTTTCTCGAAGACAACAGGCAGTAGGGGTGGCGGTGGCGGTGGCGGCGGGCTAGGCCTCGCGGCGGGTGCCCGGGTCCGGCCGCGTGGTGGCGGGGCGGGTGTATTCCGGGACAAGGGATTCGATCTTGCGCAGGGTGTCGTCCGTCCGTCCGTCGTGGGCCGCCTGCACCAGTTCGTCGACGGCGCGGCTGAGCACGGCGTGGTCCGCCGTGCGCGGCGTCGCAATCAAAATGCCGTCACGACCCGAATCCTTGGTCGGCTCGGAGCCGTGGAACAGTTCCTCGTACATTTTCTCGCCCGGACGCAGGCCGGTGAAGCGGATTTCGATGTCCTTGCCGGGCCGTAGGCCGGCCAGGCGGATCATCTGCTCGGCCAGATCGAGAATGCGGACCGGCGTGCCCATGTCGAGGACGAAGATCTCGCCGGCGTGCTCGCCGTTTTCGCTCAGGCCATGGGTGGAGGCCTGCAGCACCAGCTCGACGGCTTCGCGCACCGTCATGAAATAGCGCTCGACGTTCGGGTCGGTGACGGTCAGCGGCCCGCCGTTCTTCAGCTGACGTTCGAACAGAGGCACCACCGAACCGGTCGACCCCAGCACATTGCCGAAACGCACGGTCAGGAAGCGGGTAGTACTGCCCTGATGGCGCCCGGCAATGTCGAGCGACTGGCAATAACTTTCCGCCAGCCGCTTGGTGGCGCCCATGATATTGGTCGGATTGACCGCCTTGTCGGTGGAGATCAATATCATCGCCTCGACTCCGGCGGCCTTGCAGGCGTCGGCCACGTTGCGGGTGCCGCCGACATTGGTGCGTACGCCCTCGTTGGCGTTGGCCTCCACCATCGGCACGTGCTTGAGCGCCGCGGCGTGGAACACCAGCATGGGCTGTTCCCGCTCCATCAGGCGGGCGAGCTTCTCCCGGTCGCGCACGTCGGCCAGATTGCAGGACCGGGCCAGGGCGGGGAAGTGTTCGCCCAGTTCCATGTCGATGCTGTAGAGGTTGAATTCCGAGAAATCCACCAGGCTGAGGTGCGAGGGTTCGAACGAGGCGATCTGGCGGCACAGCTCGGCCCCGATGGTGCCGCCGGCGCCGGTCACCATGACCCTGCGCCCGGCAATCATGGCCTTCATGGCCGGCCGGTCGAGCACCGCCTGGGGCCGGCCCAGCAGGTCCTCGATGTCGATGGGCTTGGTTTCCGCCGGGCTTCTGTCGCCGGCGCGGAAATCGGTCGGATCGGGCATGCGCACCAGGCTCATGCCCATTTGTTCGGCGTCTTCCAGCAACTGGCGCACCACGTCGCCGCTCAATTGCGGCCGGGTCAGGATCAGCCGTTGCGGCCGCTCGCCGCGCAGGGCCAGATCGTCGACCACCTGTTCCACGTCGCCCAGGCCGCCCAGCACCGGCACCCGGTGGATGCGCCGGCCGATACGGCCGCCCTTGTCGTCGATGACGCCGACGACGTGGTAGGACGCATCGGGATTGCGGGCCATGGCGCGGATGAACAGGTCGGCCTCATCGCCGGCGCCGACCAGCACCACGGGCACCAGGTTCCTGCCGCGCCGCTGCAGGGCCAGATCGACCCGTCCGTCCTTGAACAGCCGGTACAGAAAACGCGGCCCGCCGAGCAGGATCAGCAGCACGAACCAGTTGATGATGACGACCGAGCGGGGAAACTCCTCCAGCCTGGACATCAGGAACACGGCCGGCAGGAACACCAGGACCAGGGCGGTGACCGCCCGGGTGATCGACATCAGGTCGTCGACGGAGGCATAGCGCCAGACGCCGCGGTACAGGCCCATGGGCCAGAACAGGGCGGCCGCCAGTGCCATGAACAGGGCCGTGTGCTTGAGCACGTACCAGTCCGGCAGCAGATAAATCGAGTCGCCGAGCCGGAGATACAGCGCGATGACGAACGACAGGCCCGCCATGAGGACATCATGCAGGTAGGCGACGCGGGGCTGATTGAATCGGAACGGCCGTTTATTCATCACGATGGTCTTTTCCCGGCAGGGACACTATCACAGTTCGCTGGGAGCCGGTACCTAGAGCAATTCCTCTTTAGATGGAATCCATTCTGTTTCTCGAGCGGCCTGCCAAGAAACGCACATGGCCACCAGGAAGACGGGGCCGCGCGATGCCGG
>JANQFL010000025.1 GCA_028277845.1 Sneathiellales bacterium | reverse complement strand
CCTGACCCAACTGGTCGTGGCCCTGGGTTTCGTCATCGCGGTTCTGGCCGCCACCGTCGCCTTTCGGCTGATCATCAACCGGCCGTTGACGATGTTGCTGACGGCGATTCGCGAATCGACCGAGACGGGCGAGAAATCCCCGTTGGCGACGAACCGCAAGGATGAGTTCGGCATCATCTTCAACGCATTCAACGAAATGCAGGATCGGGACTCGACCCGCGAACGCGCCCTCGAGGAAGCCAACAACGCACTGCGTGCGTCGCAATACGATCTGGAAAAACTGAACGACCAGTTGGAAGACCGCATCCGCGAACGGACCGCGGCACTGCAGTCCCACGAAGAGGCCTTGTCGGCCAGCGAACAGCGGTTCCGTGCCTTCGCCGAATCCTCGTCCGACTGGTTCTGGGAAATGGACGAGAACCTGCGCTTTTCATATTTTTCCAGCCGGTTCTCGGCGGTCACGGGCGTTCCCCAGGATGCCTTGCTGGGCAAGACCCGCGAGGAAACCGGTATCCCCAATGTGGACGCGGACGCCTGGTACGAGCATCTGAACAATCTACGCTCGCACAAGGCTTTCCGCAGTTTCGTACATCCGCGTACGCGCGAGGACGGTGTCACCGTCTGGGTGTCCATCAGCGGTAAACCCGTCTTCGACGAGTTCGGTACGTTCAAGGGTTTCTGCGGCACCGGCTCGGATATCACCGAGCACCGGCAAATGGAGGAAGCCCTGGCGGAGAGCCGCAACGCGTTGCGGCTGCGTGTCTCACAGTTGGAGGAAGCCAAGGAAAAACTGGAGGCCCATAGCGCCTCGATGACCAAACTGGCCAACGATCTCAAACATGCCCACGACAAGGCGGAAACGGCCAACCGGGCCAAGTCCCACTTCCTGGCCAATATGAGCCACGAGTTCCGCACACCCCTCAACGCCATCATCGGCTTCTCCGAGATCATCAAGGCCGAAACCTTCGGGCCGGCCGGCGACCCTCGCTATGCCGACTACATCAACGACATTCACGGCTCCGGCGAACACTTGCTGGCGTTGATCAACGACCTGCTCGACTTGTGCAAGATCGAGTCGGGCGAGGACGAACTGCACGAAGAAGTCATCGATATCGGCGAGGCCGTTCAGTCGGTGATCAAGCTGGTGCACCACCGCGCCGACAAAGACGAAGTGGACATGCGCATCGATCTGCAGCGCGACCTGCCCAAACTCAATGCCGACCGGCGCAAGTTCATCCAGATCCTGGTCAACCTGCTGTCCAACGCCGTGAAGTTTACCGACGCCGGCGGAGAGGTCGAGCTCAAGGCGTGGTGTCCGGCCGACAGCGGCCCCGTATTCCAGGTCGTCGATACCGGCATCGGCATGGCGCCCGAAGACATTCCGCGGGCGCTGGCGCAGTTCGTCCAGGTCGATACCGACCTCAACCGGCGTTATGAAGGCACCGGTCTCGGCCTGCCGCTGGTCAAGGGGCTGATCGAATTGCATGGCGGCAGCCTGGATCTGCAAAGCCAAATCGGCGTCGGCACCACGGCGACGGTCCGCTTCCCCATCCATCGCGTCGTCGCGGGCCCGCCGGGCGGCGATGAAACGTCCGAACCCTTCGGCCGGGATTCGCAAGTCGCCTGAAACGGGCCGCGTCCAGCTTGCACTTCCCGGCGCCAAGCC
Organism: Sneathiellales bacterium; assembly: GCA_028277845.1. Lineage (GTDB taxonomy): Bacteria > Pseudomonadota > Alphaproteobacteria > JANQFL01 > JANQFL01 > JANQFL01. The sequence goes on along the minus strand of JANQFL010000025.1, from coordinate 42,744 downwards.
TAAATAATGACAGACTGCGCCCGACGGGGCGCACGACAAATACGGGCAAGGGGGACGCATGAGTATCGAGTTTCTGATCACGTGCCTGGTGGTCGTCATCACGCCGGGCACGGGCATGGTCTATACGCTGGTGTGCTCGCTGTCCCGCGGCGCCGGCGGCAGTTTCTTCGGGGCGCTCGGCAGCACGCTCAGCATCGTGCCCCACATCGCGGCGGCCGTGTTCGGCCTGGCCGCCCTGTTCCACACAAGTGCCTTGGCGTTCCAGACGGTGAAATACGCCGGCGTCGCCTATCTCCTGTACATGGCGTGGCGGGTGCTGCGCGACCATTCGGCGGTCCAGGTCCAAGCCAGGAAAGGCGACACCCGCAGCCATGGCGAGGTGGTGTTCCACGGTATCCTGGCCAGCCTGCTCAATCCCAAGCTGTCGGTATTTTTCCTGGCCTTCCTGCCACAGTTCGTCGACGTGCGGGCCGCCAACCCGGTGGCCGAGATGATCGGCCTGGGCGCCGTGTTCATGCTGATGACGTTCGTCGTGTTCCTGATGGTCGGCCTGGCGGCCGTGTCGGTGCGCGACGAGATCATTTCACGCCCGCGCATCATGACGTGGCTGCGCCGCATCTTCGCCGGCACCTTCGTGGCGCTGGGCGCCCGGCTGGCCTTCGCCGAACGGTCGTAAAGGGTTAAAAGGTGCCGAGTTCCTTGCCGTAGCGGCTGCGCTCCACCTCCGTCTTGCCGCCATCGGGCACGCGCAGGATGAACAGCTCGCCGTACCGGTTGGGACCGGACCCCTCGCCGCCCAACTGATTGAAAATCACGTCCAGGTTGGAGGTATTGCCGACCCACAGCACGGTCTTGCCCGGGTGTTCCTCGACCATCCGGCTGGCGACGCCGAAGACGTCGGCGACGGTAATGTCGAGGCCACGGGCCTCCGCCAACGGTTTGACCGTATCGATGTTGCGCACGAGGTTGGGGCTGTAAATGGCGTCGATGTCCAGGTGCTTGACCGCGTTCACCAGGGACCTCGCCCGGGCGTGTCCGCCGGGCGACAGCTCGTCCGCGCCCGCCGGACGGTCGGCATGACGCAGCAACACGACGGTGGTCGTCATGCCCGGCGGCGATTTGATGCGGGTGGCGCAGGCGGTGACCGTCGCCAGCATGGCGCCGGCGACGACGAATACGATCAAACGCGACAAACGGTTCACGGCTCTCCCCTTCTGACTCTTCAGGTCACTTGAGGACTACCGTACCCCAACTCAGGCTGCCAAGGCGAGACGGAAGGCGTTGTCGAGATCGGCGATCAGATCGTCGGGATGTTCGAGGCCGATGGAAATGCGGATCAGGCCGTCGGTGACGCCCACTTCGTTGCGGATGTCCTGGGGAATGCCGGAATGGGTGGTCGACGCCGGATGGCAAACGAGCGATTCGGACCCGCCCAGACTGACCGCCGACTTGAAGATGCTCAGCGCGTTGATCAGTTTGAACGCCCGGGCGCGGTCCGCGTCGAGGGTGAAGGAAAAGGTCGACCCCGGCCCGCTGCATTGGGTGCCGTAGGTGTCGCCGTAAGCATTTGACTGCTCGAACTCCGGATGATGCACCGTGACCGGGCAGATGTCGTTATTGGCCAGCCACGCCGCCACCTTACGCCCCGATTCGGCGGCCCGCTCCATGCGGATGTGCAGGGTCTCCAGTGAACGGCTGATCATCCACGACGAATGGGGGTCGAGCTGCGAGCCGAAGGCGCTGCGGATGCCGCGCACCCGGGTCAGCAGTTCGCGCGATCCGTTGACCGACCCGGCCACCAGGTCGCTGTGGCCGCCGACATATTTGGTCAGGGAATAGACGGTCAGATCGACGCCATGGGCCAGCGGCTTCTGGAACACCGGCCCCAGCATGGTGTTGTCGCAGACGATCAACGGTCGTTCGCCGGTGCGTTTTTCGGCCGCATCGGCCGCCGCGACGACACGGGCGAAATCGATCATCGAGTTGGTCGGGTTGGCGGGCGTCTCGACGAAGATCATCGCCACCCGGCCGCGGGCCTCGCCGCGCTGCATGGCGGCTTCGATGTCGCCGGCGTCCAGGCCGTCGTGAAATTCCTCGGAATGGATCTGGAAGCCCGGCAGGATGTTGCGGATCAGGGTTTCGGTGCCGCCATAGAGCGGCGAGGAATGCACCACCACGTCGCCCGGCCGCAGGAAGGTCAGGAACGCCGCGCTGATCGCCGCCATGCCGCTGGAAAAGACGGCGCTGGCCTCGGCGCCTTCCAGCAGGGCCAGGCGGTCCTCGGTGATTTCCAGGTTGGGATGGTTGAAGCGGCTGTAAACGAGACCGGCGGTTTCCCCTTCCGGCAGCGGCTTGCGGCCGGACAGCAGGTCGAAGAACTCCTCGCCGTGCTCGGCGCTCTTGAAGGCGAAGGTGGAGGTCAGGAAGACCGGGGGCTTCACCGAGCCCTCCGACATGTGCGGATCGTAGCCGTACGACATCATCTGGGTTTCGGCGTGCAAGGCATGATCGCCGATGGATGTTTTCTTGTAGCCGCTGGTGGCCATGGGCGTTCCTCCAAGAACGGGTTGTTATGGCGTGACAATAACTTACCACTCCGGCGTTGGCATATCTCACCTATTTACCCTAATATCTTACATATAATTGGTGATTTCCTCTAATTTCGGCGCGAGAGCGATGGACAACACCGACAAAGCGATCGTCCGGGCCCTGCAGGCCAACGGCCGCATGACCATTCAGGAACTGTCCGAACACGTGGGCCTGTCGCCGACGCCGTGCCACCGCCGGGTGCGCATGCTGGAACGGGACGGCGTCATCACCGGCTACACCGCCACGGTCGATCCGCGCAAATGCGGACTCAACATTTCGCTCTATGTCTTCATCAAGCTGATCAACCGCACCAAGGAAAACATCATCGCCTTCGAAGACGCCATCCAGGCCATGGACGAGGTGTTGGAGTGCCAGTTGGTTACCGGAGCGTACGACTACATGCTGACCATGCTGGTGGCCGATATCAGCGACTACGAATTCATCCTGCGCGAGCGCCTGGCCGAAACCCCGTCCATCGCCGAGATCCAGACCAGCATCGTGCTCAGCCACGTCAAGGCGCGGCGGGGCTTCACGTTGCCGGATTGAGGGCCGCGGTTCTACAGCGCGCCCAGCGCCCGCATTTCCGCACCGAAAGCCGCCAGGGTCCCGTCCAGCCGCCGCAGGAGTTCGTCGATTTCGTCCGGCGTGATGGTCAGGGGCGGCGCCACGATGAACCAGTGGCCGTACTTGCCGCCCGACGTCGGCCGCGAATAGATCAGCAACCCGTTGTCGAGGCCGTGAATACGGATCCGGTCCGTCGGACGCAGATCGTTGGGCAGCATGGCCTTGGTTGCCCGGTCCGCCACCAGTTCGACGGCCAGCAACATGCCGAGGCCGCGGATGTCGCCGATCACCGCATGCTCGGTTTGCAGATCCTCGAGACCCGCGCGCAATTGCGCCCCGCCGGTTTCCGCCCGGGCGATCAGGTCGTGGCGCTGATATTCGTCGAGCACCGCCATGCCGGCGGCGCACGAGACCGGATGGGCGTTGTAGGAGTACTGGAATTCGAAGCCCGTCAGCGCCGCCAGTTCGTCGACCATGTCCGCCGGCGCCAGCATCGCCCCCAACGGGCTGTATCCCGAGGCCATGCCCTTGGCCATGGTGACGATGTCGGGTTTCGCGTCCGGCCAATGACGGGCGGCCAGGAACTTGCCGGTCCGGCCCATGCCGCAGAGGATTTCATCGAACACCAGATGGACGCCGTAGTGGCTGCAGACCTGCCGGATCCCCCGCATGTAGTCGTCCGGCGGCACGACGCAGCCCGTCGACAGGCCGCCCACCGGCTCGATGACGAAGGCCAGAACGGTCTCCGGCCCCTGATCGACGATCGTGCGCTCCAGTGCCTGCACGCACCGGTCGGCGTAACTGCGCGCATCGACACCGTCCGGCACGCGGTAGGTCATGGGCGCCGGCACTTTAAGCGACGGCGTCGCAAAGCCGTCGAGAAACCCGGCCATCGTCACCTCGCCGTTCATGGCCAGCGTGGCGATGGTGGCGCCGTGGTAGGACGGCTCGCAGGTGATGATGCGGCGCTTCGACGGCGCGCCCGTGGCCACGGCGTACTGGCGCAGGAACTTGATGGCGTTTTCCATGGCTTCGCTGCCGCCCGACGCCAGGTGGGCACGCTCGAATCCCGGGCCGGCCAGGCCGCTCAGGCGGGTGGCGTACGCCGCGCTGACGCGGCTCGCCGCCAGCCGGGGGAAGACGTACTCCACGGTCTTGACCTGGGCCGCCATGGCGTCGGCGACCCGGGCGTTGCCGTGGCCGATGTTGCTGACCACCGGGCCCGACGAGACGTCCATGTAGCGGCTGCCGTCGGTGCCGGTCATAAAGACCCCCGCCGCATGCTCGATGACGGGAAACGGCACGATGGCGTCGCGGGCGTAAAACGCATGTTGGCCGCCCGTCGGACCGGCTGCGGAAACTGTTTCTTTGGCGGGATCGGCCATGGGTCTCGTCCTTTCGCTGCAATCCATATTGTATTGATATTCTTGACGCCGAAACCGAGTCAATGTATCGATTGTCCTCATGACAATTTGGCTTCCGAACATTGACGGCCAAACCGGTCCGCGCTTCCAGGCGATTGCCGACGCCATCGAGGCGGCCATCGAGTCCGGCACCCTGGCGGACGGCACGAAACTGCCGCCGCAGCGCGACCTGGCGTACGACCTGGGGGTATCCCTCAACACGGTGACCCGCAGCTATGCCGAGGCCGAACGCCGGGGGCTGGTGCGCGGCGAGGTCGGCCGGGGCACCTATGTGCGGCGCCACGATGCCGCCGTTCTCGACACCGTGCCCGGCAAGCACCTGGTCCGCCCGGACACCGGTCCGATCGATCTGCGCCTCAATCTGCCGACGGTCGGTCAAAGCGCCGACATGATGACGCGCACACTGCGCCAATTGAGCGACCAGGCGGACAGCGGCGCGGGCGCGCTGGATCTGGCGCGGGTGCTGGAGTTCCAGCCGGACGGCAGCATCGATACCCACGCCAGTGCCGGCGCGGCGTGGATCGGGCGGCTCGGGTTGGATGTCCGGGGCAGCAACGTCTTCCTGACCTGCGGCGGCCAGCATGCGGTGCTGGTGGCGTTGATGGCCGCCAGCCGGCCCGGCGACACCGTGCTGGTCGAGCCCATGACCTACGCGCCCCTGAAACAGATGGCGGCCCGCTTGGCGCTGAAGCTCTATCCCGTGGCCATGGACGAAGACGGCCTCGACCCCGATGCCCTGGATGCCGCCTGCCGCGACAGCCGTGCCCGGACGCTCTACTGCCTGCCCACACTGCACACGCCGACCACGATCACCATGCCCGAACCCCGCCGCCGCGCCGTCGCCGCAATCGCCCGCCGGCATGATCTGACGGTCATTGAGGACGACGTCTTCGGCTTCCTGCCGCCCGATCGGCCGCCGCCGCTGGCGACGTTCCTGCCCGATCAATGCATCTTCATCACCAGCGTGTCCAAAAGCCTCGCCCCCGGCCTGCGCATCGGCTATGTGCACGCACCGAGCCGATTGCAGCAGGCCGTCCGCGGCGCCATCAGCATGTCGTGCTGGATGCCGCCGCCGCTGATGGCGGAAATCACCAGCCGCTGGATCAACGACGGCACGGCGGACAGGCTCAACACCCGGCAGCGTACCGAAATCGCGGCGCGCCAGCGCATCGCCGCCGGCATTTTCGCCCGGCACGGCTACGCCGCCGATCCCTACGGTCTCAACATCTGGCTGCCGCTGCCCGGTCACTGGCGGGCCGACGCGTTCCGCCTGGCGGCGGAGCGGCGCGGCGTCCGCCTGTTGACCGGCGACACATTCGCCGTCGGCCAGACCGCCGTGCCCCACGCGATCCGGCTCTGCCTGGGCTACGAAACCACCCGCGCGCGCCTGACCGAGGGCTTGGAGATCATTGCCGGCCTGCTTGACGGAAGCGACGAATCCGCGCCGACGCCCGCGTGAGGCGCGCCGGAATTCCGCTATCCGCGCAACGCCGCCAGTTGCGCGGCGTAGCCGCTCGGATCGATGGAAATGTCAACCAAGCATGGTCCGTCATGGGCAAACGCCTCGAAAAAGACATCATTCAAGGACGTATCCCGAGTGACCCGCCAACTCCGGCAACCCATGCCCTCTGCGGTGCGAGCGAAGTCGGCCACCGGGTAACGCACGCCCGCCGGTACGAACTGCCGACGCTGCTGCTTAATGTCAATCAGCGAGAGCCTTCCGTCGTTGAGCACGACGGTAACGATGGGTAGGTTCAGGCGGACTGCCGTCGACAGTTCCGACAAGCACATCATCAACCCACCGTCACCGGTCACTGCCACAACCCGCCTGTCCGGCTCGGCCAGCGCCGACGCTATGGCCGCGGGCACGGCAAAACCCATGGTCGACAAGCCGTTTGACTTGAGCACGTCGTGTGGACGCCGCGCAGGCCAACGGGTCATGGCAGAAAACATATGCGCCCCGGAATCGACGGTCAGTCGCGTCCCGGCAGGGGCTGTATCCGCCAGGACATCAATGACTGTGTCCGTCATATGACCACGGCCCTTCAGCCCCAGCGGTAACAGATATGCTTCACGGAGGTCCGCAATGTCGTCTTTGTGCCATTCGGAGGGCGGTGCCGCTTGTGCGACAGTTTTGACATTTTCAGCGAGATGACCGGTCAACTTTACGGACGGTCTGAACGGAAATCCTTCGCCGCCTCCTTGCAGTAGGACCGCTATCGGCGCCGGCTCCTGGCAGGGCCAGTCGACCGGAACCAGTTCGACCGGATCGAGCCCGACAGTGACGATCAGGTCGGCCCGCGAAAGGATAATGCCGTCGAGCGCCGCGTGGGTAAACTGGCCGATATATGCCGTTCCGCCTTCGTCGACCACACCCTTAGCCTTATAGGATGTCATAGCCGGACATCCGAGCCGGTCAATCAGGGTCCGAAACGCCGCTGCAACATCAGGCCGGCGAGCCTGCATACCGGCAATCGCGATAGGATACCGGCTACGCGCCATCATCTGGCCAAGCTCCGTCACGTCATCCGGCTCTACTGGCGGATCAGGTGCATGCGAAGACGAGATCGGTGCGGAAGTGTTGGCAACGGTTGTGGACAAATCCAAATGCACCGGACCACGCGGATCGTGCCGTATCGAGGTAACAAGACGATCGAACTCATCAAGGCCATATTCGGCGCTCAACCGCACCGATCCCTTGCTCACCGGTGCGAATAGGGCGGCTTGGTCGAAGACCTGATGCACGGTGTGATCGCTGTCGGCGCAATCGGTCAGCACGATCAGCGGCACCCGCTCCAACGACGCGTAGGCAACGCCGTTGGTCACGCTGGCCGCGCCGGGGCCGATGCCGGTCAGGACCACGCCCGGCGTTTCGGTCAACTCCGCGGTGACCGCCGCCATCAACGCGCCGGCCGTTTCGCTCCGGCTGAGGACGAAATCGATCCCCTTGCGGTTGGCGGCCTCGATGATGTCCAGGCTCGACCCGCCGCCGGGCACGCCGAAGATCCGTTTGACGCCCAGGTCGGCAAACCGGCCGGCGATGGCATCGGCCAGGGTGGCCGCGTCATCCGGCCGCGTGTTCACGCGCCCTCCGGCTGGGCGTGCCGCGGCTCGTACAGCAATACCTCGAGCCCGCCGGGCACCTGCATTGTCGTCACGAGGCCGAATCCCTGATCCGTGACCGGCGTCGAGAACGTGGCGCCCTTGGCCTCCAGTTCCTGCCGTGTCGCGGCAATGTCGTCGCAGCAGAACGAAATTTCGTGGCGCGGCCCATCGCCGGGATGGATGCCGAATTCGGCTTTCGGAACGTGAAAGATCAACCAGCCCCGACCGGCGTCGACATGGCGCAATCCCAGAACATCGCGGAAAAAGGCGCGGGCCTGTTCGGCTTCGGACGTATGGAAGACGCCGTGCATGGCCGTAATCATGATGACCTCCCCGTGATCGGTTCAGATTCGCTGTTTCCTTTCCCCTGACAGTATTGCAGTGTTACCGGATCACCAACCCGCCGGGGTCGGGGGCAATCGGCACGCATGGAAACCCGGCATCGACACGGAAAGGACGAGGACCATGAGCGAACCCCTGACAGGCGGATGCCATTGCGGCCAGGTACGCTGGACCCTGACGTCGGACCCCATGTGGGGCGGTCATTGCCAGTGCACCAACTGCCAGAAGTTTTCCGGCGGCGGCCACGCGTCGAACATCGTCGCCGCCAAGGCGGACTTCGACGTGAGCGGCGACATGTCGTCGTACGAATACGACGCCGACAGCGGCAATCACATGACCCGCTATGCCTGCGGCAACTGTGCATCGCCGATCTACGGTGAAAGCAGCGGCAACCCCAAGGGTGTGGTGATCCGGGTCGGCAGCATGGACGATCCGGCAGGCTTCGCGCCCAAGGCGGTGCTGTTTGTCGGCAGCGGCCATGCCTGGGATACCGTGGATTCCGGCCTGCCCACCTTCCCCGGCATGCCGCAACGCTGACCGCAACGGCCGCGCCGCACTTGCGATCTCCGGCCCATCTCGGGCCGGGACCGCTTCGTGGTCTCATGAGGACTGGATTTCGGACGGCGCAGAATCCAGGGCCTGCCTGATCTTGCGGGCCAAGTCCCGCCGTGTGAACGGCTTGCGCAATAATTGCGCATCGGCGTCGAGCCGGCCGTGGTGTGCGATGGCGTTGTCGGTGTAGCCCGACATGTAGAGGATTTTCAGCCCCGGCTGCACCTGTTCAGCGGCGTCCGCCAATTCGCGGCCGTTCATGCCGCCGGGCAAAATCACGTCCGTCAGCATGAGGTCGCACGGCGGGTCCTGCGCGGAAACCAGCGCAAGCGCGGCCGAGGCGCTGGACGCCGCGACGACCCGATAGCCCAGGCTGACCAGCATGCGTTCGACCAGCTCGCGCAACCGGTCCTGATCTTCGACCACCAGCACGGACTCGCCCGGCGACGCGGTATCCATGGATTCGGGCCGGCAAGACGCCTGGTCGGGCCGCGCGGCATCCGCCTTCGGAAAGTACAGCTTGAAGGCCGTGCCGATGCCTTCCTCACTGTAGACGGTGATATGTCCGCCCGACTGTTTGACGAATCCGAACACCATACTGAGTCCGAGCCCCGTCCCCTTGCCGACGTCCTTGGTCGTATAAAACGGTTCGAAGATCCGCTCCTTCACCTGGGGACTCATGCCGCAGCCCGAGTCGCTGACCGCCAGCATGACGTAATTGCCGGGGGCCACCTCGCCTTGCGCGGCGGCATAATCATCGTCCAATCGGGCATTGGCCATTTCGATCGTCAGCTTGCCGCCTTTGGGCATGGCATCGCGGGCGTTGATCGCCAGGTTGAGGATCGCCTGTTCCACCTGGCCGGGATCGACTTCGCACCGCCAAAGGCCGGGCGACTCGACGAATTCGATGCTGATGGATTGCTCGAGCACGCGCGCCAGCATGTGTTCCATGCCGCGGGCCAGTTCACGCAAATCGACGACCTGGACTTCCAGCGTCTGTTTGCGGGCGAAGGCCAGCAACCGTTGAGTCAATTCGGCGCCGTGTTCGGATGCCGCCACGGCGGGCTCGACGAACGTCTTGAGGTCGTCCTTGTTTTCCAGCCGGTCGGCCAACAGTTCCATATTGCCCATCACGATGGCCAGCACGTTGTTGAAATCGTGGGCGACGCCGCTGGTGAGCTGCCCGACGGCGTCCATTTTCTGCGCCTGGCGCAATTGGTCGGCGGATTCCCGCTGACGCGTGATGTCCGTGCTGGTGCCGCGCCATCCGGCGAAGGCGCCGGCGTCGTCCAGGATCGGCACCGCGCCTGAGCGCACCCAGTGCTTGCTGCCGTCCGCGAAGGTGCGCCAGGACACGGCATTGCGGTACGGTTTGCGCCGCGCGATCGCTTCCGACAGGTCGTCCTGGCTTTCGGCTTCATCGACAACGCGGCCGAGTTCCCGGGCGGTGCGGCCCAACGCTGATTCGGTGGGCAATCCGGTGATTTCGGAGAACCGGCCGGACAGGTATGTGTAGCGTCCCTCGGCGTCCGTTTCCCAAAACCAATCCGACGTGACCTCGGCGAAGTCGCGGAACCGCTTTTCGCTGTCGGCCAATGCCGATGACAGGATGATGCGTTTGTATTCGTGGATCAGCAACAGGCCGAGAATGAGAGCCGTGAGCGGATACATCAGGCCCACCGGCCCGACGAGGCGCTGAAAGATCGGCCAGGCCTCGACACTGGCCGGAAGGGCCCAGATCCATGCCAGGCTGACCGGCGTCATGACCAGCGCCATGGCCAGAAAGTGCCGGATCTTGAGATCGTTCGGGTCGAGCTTGAAATACAGCCGGAAGACCAGTCCGACCAGCATGGCGCTCAGAATAGCCCCGACGCCCGCCGTCATGCCGGCGCCGCCGAGATAGAACCGGTAGCCCGCGACGATGGCACCGGCGATCAAACCGGCCGGCGTGCCACCGAACGGCGCCGCCAGCATCACAAGCACGTTGCGGCCGTCGATGATGATGCCGTCGGCGACGTGCACCGGGATCTGCATGCCGACGAATGCGACCGCCCCGAACAGAAATCCGATGATGGCCGACACGGTCGCGGGAGAGGCGAACGTCAGCCGCCGGATGGTCAGACTGCACAGGAACGTCAGTGCGATGAGAAGCGCAACGTTTTCCGCGAACTCGGCAATCGTGCGAACGATATCCGCCATAGGCTTCAGCGCATTCGCATTATCAGAGCGTGAGCCGATTTTAACATAGAGCCCTTACAAACTCATCCAATTGACATGCAATTCAAGTTTTTTTCTACCGATGATGGCGGCAAACCTTGCCGGCGGCCGTCACATTGCCTTGTCGGGCCGGCCCAGGCTTTTGGACAGTGCATCGGCGAAGTCCAGCAACATGGCGATCAGAAGGCTGTCCGGGTCGACGTTGAGCCGGCCGAGGTGGGCGAACACCGTCAGTGAAAACAGAAGCCGGTCCGCGGCGTCGTAAACCGGCACGGCGACGGCCGTCACTTCGCCGCCGCCGCCGTCTTCCATAACGGCATAACCCCGGTCCCGGACAGCGGCCAGATCACGGGCAAAGTCCTCCGCCGAATGGGGGCAGTGCGGCCGCCCCACTCTCGCATTCTGTACGATTTCGGCGTCGATCAAGCCCGCCAACTGGCCGACGTCACCGAACGCGCTGAACAATTTACCGGTGGCGGAATAGGTAATGGGACAGACATGATTGAACGGAATGCTGTACCCCCGGTTGCCTGGCGGTTGGGAAATCCGCACGAAGGCCGGCCCGCGCGGCCCCATGTAACCGATGGCCGCGGTCTCGCCGAACGCGTCGACAATCTGATCCAGCGTGGTTTCCGCCTGCTTCAAAATGTCGAACCGGGCGAAGCCCTGCAGCCCGATTTCCATGGTCAGGGACCCGAGATCGTATTCCGATGTCCTGGGGTCCTGCACCACGAACCCGGTCCGCATGAGGCTGACCAAATACCGCCGGACCTTGGCCGTCGGCATGCCGGTGCGGCGGGCCAAATGGGACAGTTTCGCCGGCCCGCCCGCGTCGAGCAATGCACGCAGGACCGTACCGGCCACTTCAACCGATTGCACCCCGCCGCTCATCGTCGCAACAGTCATCATCCGCCACTCCTTGCCAAGGCGGTCTCCTTGACAGCTCCATACAGCGATATCGTATAATGTAGTATGCTACATATTACGTAGCAATCAGGAAATCCGTCAGTTCGGAATTGGAAAGATGCAGCTACCGGAACGATTTGCGGATCTATTGAACGGCGATGTCGCGCTTGTCACCGGTGCCGCCCAGGGCAACGGCGCCGCGATCGCCCGGGGATTGGCGGCATGTGGCGCCAAGGTTTGCCTGGCCGACGTGCAGACCGACGCGGTCATGGCGCGGGCAAGTGAAATCACCGAGGCCGGCGGCACCGCTATCGGACTGCACCTGGATGTCTCCGACCGCGAGGACGCGCAATCCGTCGCGGCCCGGGTGGAGCGGGACCTCGGCGCCGTGTCCGTTCTGGTCAACAATGCCGGCATTCTGAAACGCACGCCGGTGGCGGACGACGACTTCCTGGCCAGCGCCGACGATCATTTGCGCATCAACGCCGGCGGTGTCCTGAACGTCACCAAGGCCTTTCTGCCGCAACTGCGCCGCACCAAGGGGCGGGTCGTCAACATGGGCTCGATCTGCTCGTATATCTCCTACGCCAACGTGGCCGGCTACGCCGCGTCCAAGGGCGCGGTCAAGATGATCACCAAGGGCCTGGCGGTGGAACTGGCGGCCGACGGCATCCGGGTCAACGGCCTGGCGCCCGGCGTCATCGCCACGCCCATGACCGAAGCCACCCGTAACGATCCGGAACGGCTGGGCGGCTTTCTGGCCAAGACACCCATGGGCCGGGTGGGCGAACCGGAGGAACTGATCGGGCCGGTCCTGTTCCTGGCCTCCGATCTGTCCAGCTACGTCACCGGACACATGCTCGCCGTGGACGGCGGCTTTCTCGCCGGTTGATGCACGATAGGAATTTGGGGACGCGAACGTGAACGAGAATGAACATCACTGCGACGTGCTCGTGGCCGGCTCGGGCGCCGGCGGTTATGCCGCGGCGTTGACCGCCCGGCTCGAAGGCCTGGACGTGCTGATGGTGGAGAAGGAGCCCCTGTTCGGCGGCACCACGGCCTATTCCGCCGGCGTCCTGTGGGTGCCCATGAACCGTCATCAACTGGACGCCGGATTGCCCGACAGCCGCGGCGACGCCCTGGACTATCTGGCCGCCCATGTGGGCAACCACCTGGACCGGTCGCGGGCCGAAGCCTTCGTCGACACCGCCCCCGAAATGCTGGACCGCTTCGAACGGGAAGGCCTCGTCGCGCTATCCGTGGCGCCCACCTGGGCCGATTACCATCCTTACGAACCCGGTGCGTCCCAGGGCGGCCGCTCCCTGGTGCCGGACGGCTTCGACGGGCGCAGGCTGGGGCCGCTGTTCGCCAAGCTGCGGCCGCCGATCCGCACCATGATGGGCTTCGGCGGCATGATGGTGGGCCGCAACGACGTGCCGCACGTCTTCAACATGACCCGGTCGGTCAAATCCGCCCTGCACGTCGCCGGCATGGTGGCGCGCTATGCCAGGGACAGGTTGCGCCACGACCGGGGCACGCGGCTGGTCAACGGCAATGCCCTGATCGCCCGCCTGGCCTGGCATGCCCGCGAACGCGGCATCGGCCTGTGGCTGTCGTCGCCGGTGGTCGAACTGACCGGGGACAACGGCCGGGTGACCGGCGCCGTCGTCGAAAAGGACGGCCGGCGGGTCACCGTCAAAACCCGGCGCGGCGTGGTGCTGGCCTCGGGCGGCTTCCCCCGCGACAAGGACCGCACCGGGCACGTTTACAAACACCTGGCCGCGGGCAAGAACCACGTCACCCTGCCGCCGCCCGGCAACACGGGCGACGGGCTGCGCCTGGCCCAGTCCGTCGGCGGGCGGTTTCACGACGACGTCAACCAGCCCGCCGCCTGGACGCCGGCCTCGACCGTGCCCCAGGCGGACGGCACCACGACCCCCTATCCCCATTTCCTCGACCGGGGCAAGCCGGGCTATATCAGCGTCGACCGGCGCGGCCGGCGCTTCGTCAACGAGGCCCAGTCCTACCACGTCTTCGTCGCCGCCATGGCCGAGGCCTGCGGCGGCGACGCGGCCATCGAGGCCTGGGTGGTGTGCGATCACCGGGCCATCAAGCGCTTCGGCCTGGGCGCGCTGGGACCGGCGCCGGTGCGCATCGGACCGTTTGTCGCCTCGGGCTACATCAAGCGGGGCGACACCGTCGCGGCGCTGGCGGCGGCCTGCGGCATCGACCCGGACGGCCTGGCAAGCACGGTCGAACGCTTCAACGAACACGCCCGGCGGGGCGAGGATCCGGACTTCAACCGGGGTTCGGATGCCTATCAGTTTTTCAACGGCGACCCCACCTGGAAACCGAACCCCTGCCTGGCGCCGCTGGAAACCGGCCCCTATTACGCCGTGAAACTGGAACCGGCGGAGCTCGGCACGTTCGCCGGCATCGCCACCAACGCCGACGCCCAGGTGGTCGGCGATGGCGGCGCGGTCATTCCCGGGCTCTATGCCGTGGGCAACGACGCGGCGTCGGTCATGGGCGGCACCTACCCCGGCGCCGGTATCACCATCGGCCCGGCCATGACGTTCGGCTACATCGCCGGGCGGCGCTTGGCGGCCGCGCACGGACCGGGAAGGTCAGGTCAACCGCATCCGCTTCTCGGCAAGGAAGTCGAGAAAACTGCGGGCCCGTAGCGACAGCGGGCCGGAATCGGCGTAGATCGCGTTGAGGGGCAGGCTTGGGACGGTGTAATCGGGAAGAACGATCTCCAGGTCACCGGCCTCCAGCCGCGGTTGCACCAGCCAATTGGGCAGAATGCCGACACCCATGCCTTCGAGCACCGCCGCCTGAAGCGTGTCCGCGTCGTCGAGCTTGATGATGCATTCCACATTGACCACGTGGCGGCCGTGTTCCCCCTCGAAGACCCACTTCGTCGGCGCGCCGAATCGGGAATAGCCGATGCAAATGTGTTCCGCCAGTTCGCCGGGGTCCCGCGGCGACGGCCGGTGGTGAAGATAGTCCGGACTGGCGACCGCGAACCGGCGCACGCGGCCCAGGGCCCGCAGGCGCAACGAACTGTCGTTCAACTCCCCGATGCGCAGGGCCAGTTCAACCCCTTCCTCGACCAGGTTCACTTGCCGTTCCGACAGGCGGATATCCAGGGACACCTCGGGGTGCAACCGCATGTATTCCGCGGCCAGCGGCATCAGCAAATGCCGGCCCAGCGACGACGGCACGCTCACGACCAGAGTGCCGGTCGGAACCGGAACGACATTGCGCGCGCTGGCGCGGACGATGTCGTAGGTTTCCAGGATGTCGCGGGCCCGCGGATAAATCCGGCCGGCCTCCTCCGTGGGCGCCAGCCGCCGGGTCGAGCGTAGAAACAGGGTGGCGCCGAATGCGTCCTCCAGCATGGCGATTCGCTTACTGACCGTCGGTTGGGTCGTGCCCAGGCGTTTCGCCGCCGCCGAGAAACTGCCGCTTTCCAACACATGCACGAAGGTTTCGAGGCACTCCAGACGATCCATATTCATTCCAGTATTGAATAATTATTATCTATTATATGCTATTCTCGATGAAGCTCTCCTGCAATAGCCTGATGGTCAACAAAGGGAGGGCATCATATGCACAACATCGGCATTATCGGCGCCGGCGTCGCGGGACTGCATCTTGCGCTGTACCTGCAGCAGCGGGATATCGAGGCCACGATCGTCACCGACCGCGAGCCCGGCGACTACCGCACGGCGCCGCTGCTCAATACGGTGGCCCATCACAACACGACGCTGGAGCGGGAAAAGGCCTTGGGCGTGAACCACTGGCCGGACATGGACGATCACTACCATTACCATGATCATTGGCTCAACTTTCCCGAACCGATCAATTTCCCCGGACATTTCAAGAAGCCGTCGCGGGCCGTCGACTACCGGATCTACCTGCCCGCCCTGATGGACGATTTCGAGAGCCGCGGCGGCCGGATCGAATACCGGCGCATCGAAGAAAACGACATCCCGGTGCTCGCCGACCGGTTCGATCTGGTGGTGGTTGCCGTCGGCAAGGGGCCGCTGGGCGCGATGTTCGAACACGATCCCGCCGAATCCCCCTATCAGCAGCCGCAACGGCGTCTCAGTTGCGGCCTGTATACCGGCGTCGCCCATGCGAATCCGAAAAACGTCACCTTGTCCCTGACACCCGGAGCCGGCGAACTGATCGTCATCCCGACCATCACATTCGGCGGCATGGGTACGGCGCTTCTATTCGAAAACGTGCCCGGCACGGAGCTGGAAGCGACCGTCACGGCCAAATACGAAAATGACCCGGCCGCGTTCCGCCAGGTCATCCTCGATGCCCTGGAAAGGTTTCATCCGTCCGTTTACGACCGGGTCGACACCGCGTCCTTCGACCTGTGCCAGCCGGTCGATATTCTGCAGGGCGGCGTCGTGCCGACGGTGCGCAAGAGTTATGTCGAATTCGACAACGGCAAATACGCCGTCGCCGTCGGCGACGTGCACGTGACCGTCGATCCGGTCAACGGCCAGGGCGCCAACATTGCCTCCTATGCCGCGTTCCAGATGGGCCGGGAAATCGTCGACGCGCCGGTGCTGGACCGGCGCTTCATCGAACGGGTCGACATGGCGCGCAACGACCGCTGCCTGGCGGCGGCGCGCTGGACCAACC
Organism: Sneathiellales bacterium; assembly: GCA_028277845.1. Taxonomy (GTDB): domain Bacteria; phylum Pseudomonadota; class Alphaproteobacteria; order JANQFL01; family JANQFL01; genus JANQFL01. The sequence goes on along the minus strand of JANQFL010000025.1, from coordinate 26,380 downwards.
TGGTCATGCCCCCACCGTCGGAGGAATTTCAGATGCTGCTTGGCGCCATGAGCCAGAACAAGTCCCTGTGCGACGAGTTCACCGAAAACTTCAACTGGCCCGAACGCCAGTGGGACAATCTCGGCTCGCCGGCCCGGATCCGCCGCTGGATCGAACGCAGCACAATGGACCGGGCGGCGGAATAGGGAGGCCCATGCCATGCACTGTCTGACCGTCATCTACCCCAGGCCCGACGACGAGGCTGCCTTCAAGGCCTATTACGAGGACACGCACCTGCCTCTGGCCGGACAGCTCCCCGGCCTGAAGACCATGCGCTACGCCTATCCCGACGCCGTCGGTCCGGGCGACGTATTCTGCATCTTTCAGGGGTATTTCGAGGACGCGGACGCCTTTGGCGCCGCCATGGGATCGGAGATCGGCCAGCGGGTCGCCGGCGATGTTCCGAACTATTCGCCCAAGGGCGCGCAGGTCTTTCATTTTGCGGTGGAGCCGTAAGGCATGGAGCGCCCCGATCCCAAGGCGTTCCGGACAGCCGTTTCCCGCTTCACGACGGGCGTGACCATCGTCACGACGCGTGAACCGGACGGCCGGACCGTCGCCATGACGGCCAACAGCTTTACCTCCGTCAGCCTGTCGCCGCCGACGGTGCTCGTTTCGCTTCGTGACGGCCGGACCCTGCGGGCGATCGCCCGGCGCGGCCGTTTCGGGGTCAACGTCCTGCCGGCTTCCGCCCGGGAAATATCGAGCCATTTCGCGGGCCGCCAGGTGCCCGGCCTGCGGCCGGCGTTCCTCGAGTCGGACGGCATGCCCCGGCTGGACGGATCCATTGCCTATTTCGACTGCCATGTCACGCAGTCCGTCGTGGTGGCCGATCACACATTGTTGATCGGCGGCGTCACCGGCTGCGGTTACGCCGATGCCGATCCGCTCGTGTTCTATTCAAGCCAGTATCGCGTCCTGGGCGCCGAATTCGGCGCCATTCCAACCTGAACAACGGGGAATCCATGACCTACCACATGACGATCGACGGACGCCGTGCGTCCGCACGCGCCCACTTTGCCGTGGCCAACCCGGCGGGAGGCACCGCCGGCGACGCCCCGAACGCGGCGTTGGACGACCTGGACAGGGCGGTCGGCGCCGCGGCGCGGGCATTCGAATCCTGGTCGCGAACGCCGGACGACGCGTTGCGCCGGGCCTGCGAAGCCGTGACCGCAAAAATTGCCGAACACGCCGAGGAACTCGCGCAAATCGTCACCGCCGAACAGGGCAAGCCGTTGAACGGGCTGGGTTCGCGATGGGAACTGGGGGGCGCCGAGGCCTGGGCCGGCTTCACGGCGGGCCTGTCGTTGCCGCTCAAGGTGCTGCAGGACAACAATGAGGGCCGGGTCGAACTGCACCGCAAACCGATCGGCGTCGTCGGCTCGATCACCCCCTGGAACTTTCCCGTGTTGATCGCCGTCTGGCATATCCTGCCCGCGCTGCGGACCGGCAACACGGTCGTCATCAAACCCTCGCCCAATACCCCGCTGGCGACCCTGCGGCTGGTCGAACTGATGAACGAGGTCCTGCCCGCCGGCGTGGTCAATGCGGTGTCCGGCGACGACAAGGAGGTCAATCTGGGCGCCGCCATGTCCACGCACCCGGACATCCGGAAAATCGTCTTTACCGGCTCCTGCGCCACGGGCGAACACATCATGGCGTCGGCAGCGTCGACAATGAAACGCCTCACCCTGGAAATGGGCGGCAACGACGCCGCCGTCGTGCTGCCCGACGTTGACCCGGCGGCCATTGCCGAGGGCCTGTTCTGGGGTGCGTTCATCAATAACGGCCAGACGTGCGCCGCCATGAAACGCCTCTACGTCCACGGGGATGTCCATGACGACGTCTGCGCGGCCCTGGTCGAATTCGCCAGGACCGTCCCGGTGGGCAATGGCAGCGACGAAGCGTCCGTCCTGGGCCCGGTGCAAAACCGGATGCAGTTCGAGAAAGTGCAGCGCCTGGTCGACAGCGCCAAACGCAAGGGCCGGGTCCTGCTGGGCGGCGAACCGGGGGACGGCCTGTTCTTCAATCCGACGATTGTCGCCGGTCTGTCCAACGGCGACCCCCTGGTGGACGAGGAGCAATTCGGTCCGGCGCTGCCTATCATCAAGTACGACGACCTGGACGCGGCGATCGACGCCGCCAATGACAGCCCCAACGGCCTGGGTGGTTCGGTCTGGTCGTCCGACATCGACGCGGCACGGCGCATCGCCGGCCGTCTGCAATGCGGCTCCGTCTGGATCAACAAACACGGCGCCATCCAGCCCAACGCTCCGTTCGGCGGCATCAAGGCATCGGGGCTCGGCGTCGAATTCGGCGAAGAAGGCCTGGCCGAATACACCGACATTCAAGTCGTGTTTTCATAGCACGCGCGCGAAGCCAGACCGGGAAGCCTGCGGCGTCGAAGACCGGTCAGCCCGGCAGGGCCATCACCAACCACTCGGCCGACGCGGCGGGCTTGTCCTGGTCCCTGATTTCGATGGTCGAATCCAACGTGATCAAACGCGAACCGTCGGGGCGTTCGTCGACGCGCTTGGCGGCGAAACGGGCGCGGATCCATGCGCCGACCGGCACGGGCGCGACGAAGCGGACCCGGTCGAAGCCGTAGTTGAGGCCGAGCGACTCCCGTTCCCACTTGAACACCTGGTGGGAGAAGTAGGTCAACAGCGACAGGGTGTAGAAGCCGAAACTGATGGTGCCGCCGAACGGGCCGTTGCGGACGCTCCACTCCGGGTCCACGTGCATGGGGTCCATGTCCTTGGTCGCCGCGCCGAAGGCGGTCACGTCGTCCTGGGTCACTTCCAGCCAGGGCGAGTAGGCCGGCGCGTCGCCGGGTTTCATGTGGGTTAATCCGCGCGGGTTTGGCGTGTCGGACATGGGGGCCTCGTTCGGTTGCTAGCGGTTGACGATCCGGCTGAGCGGCGGCCGGCCGGCGGTTCCGGCGGGCGATACCGCCTTGCCGCCGCCGCGCAGCACCATCTGCAACAGCGGACGCGTGAGGTCGAGCCTGTCTTCGGGCGGCGAGTCGCCGAACAGGGCGCGGTACCACATGAAGGACATGACCTCGATCACCTGGTCGGGGTTGTCGACCACGTCGACCAGATGGCGGCTGCGGTGCACATAAAGCTCGCGCAACAGTTCGTCGGCCATGGCCAGCACCGAGCGCACGGCCAGCAGCGCCATGGGGTTGTGCAGCAGGTCCGGCGCGGCGCCCGAGCGCACGCACAGATCGCGCAGCACCACCTTGGCCCAGCGGTGGTTCAGGCTGTCGCGGGCATCGGCCAGGTCGGGGCGTTCGCGCATCAGCGGTTCGCGGGCCGCCAGCACGTTCACGTTCCGCACGTAGCATTGCACGTAATAGCGGTTGAAACGGTGGATCGAATCGAACGGGTGCAGGGCCGGACCGCCGCGCGGGCGCATGACCCTGAGCAGCGCCTTGTAGGCCCGCAACACCGCCACCGCCGCCTCGTTGCGGTTTTCGAAATAGAGATAAAACGTGCCGCGGGCGGCGCCGGCCGTTTCGACGATACCGTCGACCGTCAGGGCCTCGTAACCCACCCGTTCCAGCTCCTCCGCCGTGGCCGCCAGCAGCTTGGCCCGGGTGCGCATGCGCTTGGGCACGCCGCGGCGGGATTGGGCGCGCTCGTTGAGAACGGAAACTATGTGAAAGGATTCAATGTCTTGGCCGGTCATCATGGCGGGAGCTTGACATTAAATGAAAATGACGTCAATGTCATAAATGACGTTAGCGTCATAAAACCGAGAACAGGGTGGAGGATCGTCCGTTGACCGATTCGACCGAGCCGTCCGGTGCGCGGATACGGTTTCATAATGTCAGCAAGCGCTACGGCGACGTCGCCGCCCTGGCCGATTTCGACCTGGAAATCGGCGCCGGCGAGTTTCTGACCCTGCTCGGCCCCAGCGGCTCGGGCAAGACCACCGCCCTCAACATCCTGGCCGGCTTCACCGAGGCATCGGGCGGCGACGTGCGGATCGACGGCCAGTCGATCCTGTCCCTGCCGCCGGAGAAGCGCAATGTGGGCATGGTGTTTCAGAGCTTCGCCCTGTTCCCCCACATGTCGGTGTTCGAAAACGTCGCCTTCCCGCTCAAACTACGCAAGACGCCCAAGCCGGTGATGCGCGACAAGGTGGCGGAGGCCCTCGACATGGTGCGGCTCGGCGACTATGCCGGGCGCCGGCCGTCGGAACTGTCGGGCGGGCAGCAGCAGCGGGTCGCCCTGGCCCGCGCCGTGGTGTTCCAGCCCGCCGTCCTGCTGATGGACGAAAGCCTCAGCGCCCTCGACCTCAAACTGCGCGAGGCCATGCGCCTGGAAATCCGCCACCTGCACTCGCGGCTGGGCAGCACCATCGTCTTCGTCACCCACGACCAGGGCGAGGCGCTGACGCTCTCCGACCGCATCGCCGTCATGCGCGACGGCCGCATCGCGCAAATCGACACGCCCGACCGGGTCTACGACCAACCGACGACCCGCTTCGTCGCCGAGTTCATCGGCCAGACCAACCTCTTTGACGTGACGCCGGCGGACGGCGGCGGGGTGCATGTCGCCGACCTGGGCGTCGCGATCCCGGCCGAAGGCATGAACGGCGCCAAGGCGATCAGCCTGCGGCCGGAAAAGATCCGCGCCCTGGCCAACGGTTCCGATGCCCCCGACGCCGGCATGGTGGTGTTCGACGGCATGGTCGACGAGCCCCTGTTCCTGGGCGAGACCGTGCAGTACAGCGTCAACCTGCCGTCGGGCCGGACCATGCAATTCCGTGAAAACCGCGGCGAGGGCCGCGCCCCGCTGCGCCGCAACGACCGCGTGCGCCTGGCGTTTCGTCCGCACGACGCCGTGCCCATCGTCCGCGACTGAATTCCGTTTCAATCCTGGGAGGAAAACCATGAAACACTTCAAAGGCAAAGCACTGGTCCTGGCGGCGGCCCTCGCCGCGGCGCCGCTGACATTGACCGCTGGACACGCGTCGGCCGACGACGTCACGATCACCGTGGCCGGGTCGGGCGGCGGCCTGGCCAAGGTGATGAAGATGCTGTTCGAGGACCCGTTCACCAAGGAAACCGGCATCGGCGTCAAGGCCCTGGCGACCACCGACCGGGCCTCCGCCCTCAAGGCGATGATGGCGGCCGGCAAGCCGACCTGGGACGTGTCCGAACTGTCGGCGACGGAGTACGCCATCGCCTCGGCCAACGGCTGGCTCGAGCCCATCAACTGGTCCAAGCTCGATCCCAAAAACACGCTGCCCGCCGTGGCCCGCGCCGACGACGCGGTCGTGGTCGCCAGCTACTCGACCATCCTGGCCGTGCGTACCGACAAGCTGCCGGCCGGCAAGCGGATGACGTCCTGGGCCGACTTCTGGGACGTGAAAACCTTCCCCGGCCCGCGCGCCCTGCAGAACCAACCCTACGACAACCTGGAGTTCGCCCTGATCGCCGACGGCGTGGCGCCGGCCGACGTCTACACCGTGCTGTCGACCAAGGACGGCGTGGACCGGGCGTTCCGCAAGCTCGACGAAATCAAGCCCCACATCGTGTCGTGGTGGACCGCCGGCGCCCAGCCGGTGCAGATGCTGTCGGACGGCGAGGCCTTCTACACCAGCGCCTGGAACGGCCGCATCACCAAGCTGGCCACGGAAGGCACGCCGGCGGCCATCGTCTGGAACGGCGGCGGCCTGAAGCTGTCCTATTCGGCGATCATCAAGGGCACCAAGCACGGCGATGCCGCCCACGCCTATCTCAGCTATCTGACCACCAGCCCGCAACGCGCGGCGGCGTTCGCCAAGATGGTGCCCTATCCGGGCTTCGTCAAAGGCCTGTACGACGAACTGCCGGCCGAGATGGGCCGGCACCTGCCGTCGCACCCGGACAACGCGGCCAAGCAGTTCGCCACCGACGCCAAGTTCTGGGCCGCCAATCTCAGCGAACTGAAGGAACGCTGGGAAGCCTGGCTGCTGGAGTAGGACGCGCATCGGCGGGGCGGCGGCCTTTGCCGCCCCCGCCCCGCCCGTGAGCGCACGGATCAAAGCCATGCCCGCCGCCGACCGACATAGCATTCTCGCCGCGCCCGGCCTGTTGCTGCTGGTCACCTTTTTCGTGGTGCCCGTGGGCATCGTGTTCGACCAGGGCCTGTTCGACCCGGCCTTCACCACCGCCCATTTCGAACGCTTCCTGGCGCGCGGCGCGTACATGGCTGTGTTCCTCAACACCCTGCGGGTGTCGGTGGTGGTCGCCATGGCCTGCCTGCTGATCGGCTATCCGGTGGCCTACTTCATCGTGCGCCAGCCGCCCCGGCGCCGGCCCGTGCTGATGTTCCTGGTCCTGGTGCCGTTGTGGATGAGCATATTGGTGCGCACCTACGCCTGGATGGTGGTGCTGGGCCGGGAAGGCATCGTCAACGGCCTGCTGATGACATTGGGCATCACCGACCAGCCGGTCAAGCTGCTGTTCACCACTGGCGCGGTCTATGTGGGCATGGTGCAGATCCTGCTGCCCATCATGATCGTCACCTGCTACAGCGCCATGACCGAGATCGACCAGAACCTGCTGCGCGCCGCCCGCATTCTCGGCGCCCGTTCGGGCCAGGCCTTCGCCCGGGTCTTCCTGCCGCTCAGCCTGGAAGGGGCGGTGACGGGTACGCTGATCGTCTTCATCCTGTCCATGGGCTTCTTCATCACGCCCGCCCTGATCGGCGGCCGGCGCGACATGATGATGGCCAACCTGATTTCCTCGCAGGTGTCGCAGACCAACTGGGGCTTCGCCGCGGCCCTGGCGATCATATTGCTGCTGGCGACGGTCGCCGTGCTGGTGGCTGCCCGGCTGTTGACCCGGCGCCTGGTCTACGCCGCCGCCAAGACGGACACGCCGTGATGATGGGCGGCGACAAAACCGGGCGCGTGCTGCTGACGGCCTATTTCGCCGTCGTGGTGCTGTATCTGTTTTTCCCCATCCTGATCGTCGCGCCCATGTCGTTCAGCGACGACCGCTTCCTTGGCTTCCCGCCGGAAAGCTGGGGGCTGCGCTGGTACGAGGCCTATTTCTCCGACCCGGTCTGGATCGACGCCACGGTCCGCTCCCTGCGCGTCGCCGCCGTGGCCAGCACGCTGGCCACCGTGCTCGGCGGGCTGGCGGTGGTCGGGCTGGAACGCTGGCGCACCCGCTGGCGCACGGCGTTGACGGTGTTGTTCGCCGCGCCGGCCATCGTGCCCAATGTCATCATCGCCCTGGGCGTCTTCGTCGTCGCCATCCGGCTCGGCATCAACGACCAGGAGCTGACCCTGGCGGCGGCCCACGGGGCGCTCGCCCTGCCCTTCGCCGTGATGATCATCGGCGCCGCCTACCGCCAGATCGATCCCACGTTGGAACGGGCCGCCCGCGTGCTGGGCGCCGGCCCGGTGCGCGCCTTCGTCTCCGCGACCCTGCCGTCGCTCATGCCGGCGGTGGTCTCGGCGTTCATATTCTCGTTCTTCGTGTCCTTCGACGAGCTGATCGTCGCCCTGTTCGTCATGGGCGGCAGCGAAACCCTGCCGGTGCGCATCTGGAACGACCTGCGCTTCGAACTGAACCCGACCATCGCCGCGATTTCCATCTTCTTCGTCGCCATCACCACGGTCGCCATGACCCTGGCCGAGCTGCTGCGCCGCCGCGGCGCCAACCAATCACGCGTATGATCAACACGGGATAGCCTCCATGCCCCTGCACTACGAAAAACAAGACGGCGTCGCCGTCATCACACTGGACAACCCGCCGATCAACGTGTTCACGCCGGATCTGCACAAGGCGTTCTACGAGATATTGAGGGACTTCCTGTCCGACCGGGCGGTCAAGGTGGGCATCTGGACCGCGGCGGGCGAGCGTGCCTTCTGCGGCGGCGACGACATCAAGACCCCGCGCCCCGAACGCACCCAGGCGGAAGTGATCGAGCGCCACTTTTCCATGAGCCGGGACGACGAGGCGCCCGAGTATCCCGGCTGGGAAGCGGAGGTGTTGTCCCTCAACCGCTACAAGCCCATCGTCGCCGCGGTCAACGGACCGTGCATGGGACAGGGCCTGTTGTATCTGTTGACCCTGACCGACATCCGCCTGGCCACGCCCAACGCCACCTTCGGGTTTCCCGAAATCACCTACGGCATGGGCGGCGCCGGCGGGGCCAGCCGGCTGGGCCGGCAAATCCCCCACACGGCGGCCATGTGGATGCTGCTGACCGGCGACCCGTTCGACGCGGACCATGCCCGCGACGTCAACCTGATCAACGACGTGGTGGCGCCCGAGGCGCTGATGGACCGAGCGCACGAGGTTGCGGCGCGCATCGCCCGCCATCCGGCCCTGGCGCTGAGGGTGGAGATGGAGGCCTATCAGCGGGCCCAGGACATGAACCGGACCGACGCCATGGCCTTCACCAGCCATCTGTACCGGTTGCAGCGGGCGGCGCTGGATACGCGGCTGCCGTCATCGGAAGACATTCAATCACACAAGAAAGCGGGAGAGTAAACGGATGAACCAGGATCCGGGCGTCATCGAACAGGCGCGGTTGAACAAGGAAGCGGAGGCGTTGCCCCTGCCGGAAACGCTGGGCGCCTTCGTGCGCGAGCGGGCCGAAACGCTGGGCGACCAAACCGCCGCCGTGTGGTTCGACGAGGATATCGCCATGTCCTACCGCGAGTTGGACAATGCCGCCGACCGGCTGGCATCGAGCCTGACCGCCCATGGCGTGCGCAAGGGCGCCCATGTCGCCGTCATGCTGCCCAATGTGCCCGCCTTCGCCATCACCTGGTTCGCCCTCGGCCGCATCGGTGCCGTGCTGGTGCCGGTCAATGTGGCCTATACGGGCGCGGAACTGGGTTTCGTGCTGAACAACTCGGACGCCCAGACGCTGATCATCGACGCCGAATATCTGGACACCTTCCGCACCATGGACGACCGGCCGGCCTTGCTGGACGATAAGCGGGTCATCGTGCACGGCAAGGGCCCGGACGGGTTCGCCGATTGGCAGGACCTGGCCGACAACGGCGACGCGCCGTTCGAGACGCCGACCCCGGTCACCGCATCGGACCTGCTGAACCTGCAATACACCTCGGGCACCACCGGTTTTCCCAAGGGCTGCATGCTGACCCACGAATACTGGATGATGCTGGGCATGGTGGCCGGCTTCATGCGGGGCGGCGCCGATCAAATCCGCAACGTGCTGATCTGGGCGCCGTTCTTCTACATGGACCCCATGTGGCAGTTGCTGATGGCCATGCAGCTTGGCGGCACCGCCTACATCGCCCGGCGCATGAGCCTGAGCAAATTCATGGACTGGCTCGAGGATTACGAGATCCATTACTGCGCCTTCCCCGAACCGGCCCTGAAGCATTATCCGCCGTCGCCCAGGGACAAGCAGTTGAAGCTGGCCTATGTCAGCGTGTTCGCCTGGCGCGGCCAGGCCCACAACGAGGTCGAGGAACGCTTCGGCGTCATCGCCCGCGACACCTTCGGCATGACGGAAATCGGCGCCGGCACCACGGTGCCGTGGAACGCCGGCCATATGACCGGAAAGGGCAGCTGCGGCCTGCCGGCGCCGTACCGGGAGCTGAAGATCGTCGACGACGACGGCAACACGGTCGCGCAGGGGGACGTGGGTGAGTTGTGGGTCACCGGCCGGGCCATCCTGTGGGGCTATTACAAGCGCCCCGACGCCAACGCCGAGAACTTCCGCGGCCGCTGGTTCCGCACCGGCGACCTCGCCCGCCAGGACGAGAACGGCTATTACTACATCGTCGGCCGCATCAAGGAGATGATCAAACGGGCCGGCGAAAACATTTCGGCCCGGGAAGTGGAGGCGGTGCTGCGCGACATGGACCAGGTGGACGAAGCCGCCGTGGTGCCGGTGCCCGATCCCATGCGGCGCGAGGAGGTGAAGGCCTACATCATCCTGCGGCCCGAAGTGGCGCGGGAGGACTGCCCGCCCGAGACCGTGCTGGCCCATTGCGAAGGCCGCCTGGCGAAATTCAAGCTGCCGCGCTACATCGCCTACACCGACGACCTGCCGCGCACGCCGACCAACAAGATCGCCAAGCAGCGGCTGATCCGCGGCGTCGACGACCTGCGCATGGATGCGTTCGATGCCGTCGACGGTGTCTGGCGGTAAGGCGGGCTAGGTCTCCACCTCGCAACGGAACACTTCGTACTTGCCGTTGGCCTGGCGCGGGATGTCGTCCACGTAGACGAAGCGGAACGGAAATTCGTGGCCGAGGCCGCGCCGGAAGTAATCGGCGAAGGTGGCCTCGTCGGCGCCGGTCATCGGTTGCGTGACGACGATGCGGGCCTCGATTTCGTCGACCGACTTCTGGATGAGCTGGAACTGGCGGATCGGCAGGTCGTTGAGGACCCGTTCGGAGTTCAGCACCGGCGTCACCTTCTCGCCCGACGGCAGCACCGCCAGGTTGCGCAAACGGCCGGCGATGTGGTTGAGGACCGGCAGGCCGCGGCCGCAGGAGCACGGTTCGCCCACTTCGGCGTAGTCGCCGATTTCGTACCGCACCAGGGGCGTGGCGTAATTGTGCAGCGACGTGATGACCACGCGCCCGGTTTCACCCGGTCCGCACGGTTTGCCGTCGTCCCCGAGCACTTCGACCAGCGCCGCTTCGGACTGGATGTGGTAATGCGGCGGGTTGTCGGGGCATTCGATGGCCAGCAGATTGGCTTCCTGGCAACTGTAGATGTCGCTGATGGGCACGCCCCATTCCCGCCGGCAAAAATCGCGCAGGTCGGGTTCGACCATTTCGGATTCGGTCTTGACGGCAAGCAGGCGTTCCGGCTTGCGGCCGACCGCGACCGAGTGGCGGATCAGTTCGCGCAGGGTCGAGGCATGGGCCTGAAGATAATCGGGATCCTCGGCGAGGATCTGATCGAGCAGCGTGCTGACCGGCTGGGCCATGGCGAGCTTGATGCCCGGCCCGGTGGGAACACCCGAAATCCAGGGACCCGGGCGTGGATCTTCCTCGCCCGGCTTGATGTTTTTCAGCGCCACCACCTTGCTGTGAAAATCCCGTTGATGCCAAAGCTCGGCCCGGACCCCGATGGCGCGGTAGAACAGGGCCGTCATGCTCGTGCCCTTGATTTCCAGCGGCCGGCCGGTCGAGCCCGATGTCCGTATGTCGAACACACCGCCGTGTCCCTCCGGCAGTTCCCGCGTCACCATCGCGGCGCCGGCGTCCTGGATGTCGGTCCGTTGCAGCAACGGCAGTTCCCGGAAGATGTCCATGGTCAGCCTGGGCAACTGTCGCTCGGCCAACGGACCGAGCCGTTCGCGGTAGAACGGCACATGCTTGTAGGCGTGGATGAGGAGAGACTGGATCTGCGCCATCTGATGCCGCAGCAGGCGGTCCGGCGCCCAGTACTGGCTTTGCTGCAACGGCACCTGCAAGGCCAGGGCCTGCAGATTGCGGCCGGCCGGCAGCACCGGCCAGACGATGTCGCCCAGGCTGTTCGCGGCGGCAATATCCAGTTCATTTTGCCGCAGCTTCCTGACCCTGCGGGAAACCTGTTTCGCCAAACCTGTTCTCCCCCAACGGAACGGCGCGGACCCATTGATCCGGCCCGTCACCCGTTTCTGTCATAAACGGCACGCAACGCCAAGATCGTTGCCCGGCCGGGCCGGCCATGACACTCTGCCGCCAACACCTTAAGAAAAGCCGAAAAGCAAGAGGGCCGTATGGCGCGCGATCCACGTTACGACATTTTGTTCGAGCCGGTGGCGATCGGACCGGTGACCGCGCCCAACCGGTTCTACCAGGTGCCTCATTGCAACGGCATGGGCCATCGGCACCCCCGGCGGCACGCCGCCATGCGCGGCATCAAGGCGCAAGGCGGCTGGGGCGTGGTGTGCACCGAGGAAGTGGAAATCCACCCCTCGTCCGAACTGACGCCCTATATCGAAGGCCGGCTGTGGGACGACCGGGACATCGCCGCCATGCGGCTGATGACCGACGCGGTGCACGCACACGGATCGCTGGCCGGCATCGAGCTGGCTTATAACGGCCACCACGCGCCGAACCGGGATTCGCGCCTGCCGCCCATGGCGCCCAGCGCCGGGCCGGTGATCGCCCACGATCCCATTTCCGCCCGGGCCATGGACAAGACCGATATCCGCAATTTCCGCCGCTGGCACCGGGACGCCGCGCTGCGCGCCCGCGAGGCCGGCTTCGATATCGTCTACGTCTACGCCGGCCACGACATGACCACGCTGATGCACTTCATGCAGCGCCGCAACAACCGGCGCGGCGACGAATACGGCGGCGCGCTGGAAAACCGGGTGCGGCTGACCCGGGAGGTGCTGGAGGAAACCAGGGACGCGGTCGGCGACACCTGCGCCGTGGCCTTCCGCTTCGCCGTCGACGAACTCATGGGCGATGACGGCATCGCCGCCGACGGCGAGGGCCGGGAGATCGTCGAGATGCTGGCCGAGTTGCCGGACCTGTGGGACGTCAACGTGTCGGACTGGAGCAACGACAGCGTCACCGCCCGCTTCGCCGAGGAAGGCTACCAGGACCCGTACACCGCATTCGTCAAATCGGTCACCTCGAAACCCGTCGTCGGCGTCGGGCGCTACACATCGCCCGACGCCATGGTGGCCAAAATCAAGAAGGGCCAGCTGGATTTCATCGGCGCGGCGCGGCCGTCCATCGCCGACCCGTTCCTGCCGGCCAAGCTGGCCGACGGCCGGGCCGACGAGATCCGCGAATGCATCGGCTGCAATATCTGCGTCGCCGGCGACAACCGGGTGGCGCCGATCCGCTGCACCCAGAACCCGACCATGGGCGAGGAATGGCGCCGCGGCTGGCACCCGGAAACCATCGCGCCCAAGGCGTCCGACGATCCGGTGCTGGTGGTCGGCGGCGGCCCGGCGGGGCTGGAATGCGCGCTGCAGTTGGGCAAGCGCGGCTACCCCGTCACCCTGGCCGAGGCGAGCGGCGCCCTGGGCGGCCGCCTCAACGGCGAAACCCGCCTGCCTGGGCTGGCCAGCTACGGCCGGGTGCGCGATTACCGGGAATACCTGCTCAGGCAGATGGCCAACGTGGACATCTATCTGGACAGCCCGCTCGACGCCGATGCGGTGATCGAGTTCGCCACGCCCCACGTCGTCATCGCTACCGGATCCACCTGGCGCCGCGACGGCACCGGGCGGACACTGCACGAACCGCTCCAGGGCATCGAGACGCTGGACACCCAAAAGGTGCTGACGCCCGACGACCTGACCGGCGAAGGCGGCGGCGCGCCGCTCGGACGGGTCGTGCTGTTCGACGACGACCATTACCTCATGGGCGGCGTGCTGGCCGAACTGCTGGCGGCGCGGGACGGCACCGAGGTCACCCTGGTGACGAACGCGCCGCTGGTGTCGGCCTGGACCGAATACACCATGGAACAGCACCGCATCCAGGGGCGTTTGATCGAGTTGGGCGTCACCATCGCCGCCAACCGGACCCTGTCGTCCGTTACGCGGGACCAGGCGCAAACGGCGTGCGTCTTCACCGGACGGACCGAAACGCTGGCCATGGACACACTGGTGCTGGTCACGGCCCGGGACGGCCTTGACGGCCTGTTCCGGGACTTGCGGACACGGCAGGAGAACGGCGGCGCGGACCACATCCGCACGCTGGAGGCCATCGGCGACTGCCTGGCGCCGGGATCGGTGGCCAATGCCATCTTCCTCGGCCATTTGGCGGCACGCAATTTGGAAGGCGAACCGTGGGACGCCGCCCTGTTCAACCGGGAACTGCCGGAGATTTCGCTCTAATCGACCGCTTCGAACGCGCCGGCCTCAGGGTTCCAACGCTCGAGCCGACCGGCCACGAAGTCGAAATACCAGCCATGCACGCCGAGCGCGCCGGCGTCCACCTGATCCCGGACGAAGGGATAGGTCATCAGATTGTCGAGGGACAATCGCACCGAGTGACGCTCGCAGGCACGCAGCAGGGCGTCGCCCGACAGGCCCGGGTCTTCGGCCAGGGCCCGGTCGCGGGCTTGGCGCAACAGGTTGGTCCAGGGTTCGACCAACTCGCCACTGCTGGGTCCCCCCTCCTGGCGGCTCACCATCGCCGCCACGCCACCGCACAGGACATGTCCGATTACGATGATGTGCCCAACCTTGAGGCCGTTCACGGCATACTCGATGGCCGCGCCTGCGCTCGGGTGGCTGGGCGCCATGTCATAGGGCGGTACCAGGGCGGCGACATTGCGCACGGTGAAGATGTCGCCGGGTTCGGTGTTCAAAACGATGGCCGGGTCGACCCGGCTGTCGGAGCAGGCGACGACGGCGTAGCGCGGCGACTGGCCGTGCTGCAATGTGTCGCGATACAGGCCGGGGTCGTCCTGGAAATAGCGCTCGCGGAAGCTGCGATACCCGTCCAGGAGTGGTTCGATGTCGCTCATGCGTCAACCGCCGTGGTCTATATGAATGCCATGCGGACACAGGTGTCCGGGCGCGGACCCTAGAACAACGGGTCCGCGCCGTCCACGGGAAATGCAGGGCGGCTTACTTGTCTTTCTTGCCCTTGCCGAGATAGGCCCGCACCGGCTTGGGCGCCAGCTTGAATTGGGCCGTCAGCCACAGCTTGTCGGTGTCGGTGGCGAAATTGTCGGCGCTGTAGGACGAATACTGCACGCCCAGATTGACCGCGCCGGCCGGCGTCTTGAAGGTCTTGAACACGCCGGCGTCCCATTCCGAGCCGTAGTCGCTGCCGCCGTTCTCGGCCCAGTACTGGTGGTAACCGCCGGCGACCTTGAACCCGGCCAGCAGGCCTTCGCCGGGCAGCCCGGCGGAGAGGCGCACATAGGCGTCCTCGATGCCGTCGGCCGGCGTGGTCAGGAACTTGTCGGTGAAGCCGTTGAATTTGTGCAGCGTCGCCAGCGGCGTCTGGAAGGCCTTGGTGCCGTCCCCTTCCAGCACCTCATAGCCCACCTTGAGCGCGACCTTGCGCCAGGCGATGCCCGGCTCGACGCGGTAGTACCACAGGTCGAAATCGGCCGGATTGTCGGCGAAGTCGCCCTGATAGGCGCCCTGGGCTTCGTACAGCACCTTCCAGTCGTCGTTCAGCGGCGCCGCGCCCTTGAGCAGCACGCCGTAGGTCTGGGTGTCGGACCCGGCGAGCGCCGACGAATCATAGTCCAGCAGCAACGCGAACGGCGTGATGGTGAGATATTCGAGGCCGGAATATTTCAAACGCACGCCGTGGCTGTTCAGGCCAAACTCGCCGGACGCGCTTTCGGTGCCGAAAATACGGTGCACCTCGTCCAGGTAGACATATTCCAGTTCGGTATCGGGGATCGCCTTGGTGACGGCGCGGAAGGCGTCGAAGGTCTGTTCGTTCTGGCGGAAGCCCACATTGCCGATGAAGCGGGCGTTGTCCCAGATGATGCGTTGGCGGCCCAGTTTGAAGGTCGTGTCCGGCACCGTGTCCTTGGAAATCAGGAACAACTGGTTGACCTGGAAGTCGTCGGGATCGGCGACCACCGGATAGGTGGTCTTGCCGTTGATGGTGTTGTTGAAGCGTTCGTCGCCGATGGCCTCGATCCATTCCGCGTCGAAACCCAGGCCGAAGCCGTACAGACGGCCGGTTTCGAGCCCGAAGCGCGAGCGCACCGTATGGGCCTCGGCCTCGTTGGCGATGCCGTCCTGATCGACGAATTCGAAGCGGTAGCGCACGTCGAGGATCGGTTTGGCGTCAAGGAAGACGTTGTTGATGTCCTCGCCGGCCAGGGCCGGGGAAGCGAACGCCGACACCGCCGCCGACACGCCGAAGGCAAGTGCAATTCCGGGTAACCCGCGCATGATCATGATCTCCGCGATAAATTGGCCGGTGCGGGGCATGCCGCTCCGGCAGGCCCGGGCGCCTTGGCCGGGCTGAAAAATGTGCGTATGCAAAGCCAATCAATCACTCCCGGCGGCGGCGGGATATGACCTCGGTCAAGAAGCCGAAAATGTGATCGGGGAGCGAAAAACGGCAATAGAATGTTCATCAATTCACGGCTGAATGGATGGAACGGGGGATCATGCGCGCGCCTTTCCGGGCGAAAAGGGGACGGACATGAAACGATTGGCATGCCTGTTGTTGACGGCCGGTATCCTGGCGGCCTGCCAGACCACCGGCGGCGGCAAGGATTTCGTCGACGATCCTTGGCACGATATTCAGAGGACCCTCGACAAGGGCGTGATCCGCGCCAGCAACAGTCTGGGTTCGAAGCACAAGCTGCATGTCCTGGCGATCGCGGCGGACATCAAAAAGGGCGTACCCACTGCCGAGGCCAAATTCAATTTCATCGGCCGGCGCCTGGCCGGCCGCAAGGTGCCCGTCGTTCTGTTCCTGCACGGGTGCGGCGGCTACACGCGGGCCACGGACTTGCAGGTCCAGAGTTTCATGGGCAAGTCCAAGGAGGACTTCGTTCTCGTCGCGCCCAGGACATTCGGCCGCGCCCGGCCGCCGTCGTGTACCGCCGTCAATTCCATGACCTGGTTCAGCGAACGGTCCTTTGCCTTCCGTATCGCCGAAATGGAGTACGCCCTGAAACGCCTGGCCGAACTGCCGTGGGTCGACAGGAACAACATCTTCCTGATGGGCCACAGCCAGGGCGGCGCCGTTGCCGCCGAGTATGACGGCGACATCAGGATTCGCGGACGCATCCTCAATTCTGGCGCGTGCGGCGCGCGGGGCCGCTTCGGCTGGGGCAATGGCATCGAGGACCACGAACGGGTCATCGCCTTTCACGCGGCCAGGGATCCGTGGAACTGGATCCGGGAAAACCCGCACTGCGTCGCGGTGGCCAAACGCAACGGCGGCACCGCCGTCGTCGACACGGAGCTGGTGTCCCACGACCTGATCACCTGGCCGCAATACGCCCAACAACTGGCCGACTGGCTGCGCGACAATATCGTGCGCTGACTCCGCGCGGTTCCCGCAACGCCCGGCAGGTGCGTTATTGGGTGCGACGGTGCCTCTCCGGTCCGTCGCGAAATCAACGCCCGAATTGCGGCGGACAATGCCCCCGGGCTTTGATAAGACATCGGCATGCTGTTCGACCTGCCCGACGACGATACCCTGTACACGGCCCTGCTGGAGCGCGATCCCGCCTATGACGGGCGGGTCTTCGTCGGCGTCGCGTCGACCGGCGTGTTCTGCCGCCTGACCTGCCCGGCGCGCAATCCCAAGCGGGAAAACTGCCATTTCTTCGACACCGTCGCCGCCTGCATCGAGGCGGGATACCGCCCGTGCAAGCGCTGCAGCCCGCTGCAACCGGCGGCCGAGGCCGACCCGCTGGTGCGCCGGCTGCTCGACGCCCTCGCCGCCGATCCGGCGCGGCGCTGGACCGAAGCGGGTGTGGCCGCCCTGGGCTTCGATCCGTCGACGGTGCGGCGCAGCTTCAAGCGCCATTTCGGTATGACCTTCCTGGAAATGGCCCGGCAAACGCGTATCCGTGACGGCTTCACGGTGCTGGCCGGCGGCGGGCGGGTGATCGATGCCCAGTTGGAAGCCGGGTTCGAGTCGCCGAGCGGCTTCCGCGCCGCCTTCGCCCGGTTGCTCGGGCAATCGCCGGCCCGCTTCACCGGCAAGGAACTGCTCAAGGCCGACTGGATCGCCACGCCCATCGGCGCCATGATCGCCGTCGCCGACCGGCGCAGCCTGCACCTGCTGGAATTTCTCGACCGCAAGGCCCTGCCCACCGAGCTGAAGAAGCTGCGCCGGGCGGCGCGGGGCGACGTGGGCATCGGGCGGCTGGAACCGGTGGACCGGATCGCGGCGGAACTGGAGGCCTATTTCCGCGGCGACGGCGGCCGCTTCGACACGCCGCTGACCATGCACGGCAGCCCGTTCCAGCGCGACGTGTGGCGCGAGCTGCGGCGCATCGCGCCGGGCCGGACCCGCAGCTACGGCGACATCGCCCGGGCGATCGGGCGGCCGTCCGCGGTGCGGGCGGTGGCGCGGGCCAACGGCGCCAACCAGATCGCCATCGCCATCCCCTGCCACCGGGTCATCGGCGCCGACGGGTCCCTGACCGGCTATGGCGGCGGCCTGTGGCGCAAGCAGCGGTTGATCGACCTGGAGCGCGCGTTATCTGACCAGTGACGTCCCGGACACCCATTCCACTTCCAGCAAACACAGGTATCCCATGACGCAAGCCGACCAGGCCCGAGCCTTCGCCGCCCTGCACCGCGCGGGCGACCCGATCGTGCTGTACAACATCTGGGACGCCGGCAGCGCCAAGGCCGTGGCCGACGCCGGCGCGCCCGCCCTGGCGACCGGCAGCTGGTCGGTCGCCGCGGCCCAAGGTTATGCGGACGGCGAGGCCCTGCCGCTCGGTCTGCTGGTCACCATCGTCGAACGCATCGTTGCCACCGTCGACGTGCCGCTGAGCGTGGATTTCGAAGGCGGGTTCGCCGCCGAACCGGACGCCGTGGCCGGGAATGTGGGCCGCATCATCGCCGCCGGGGCCATCGGCATCAATTTCGAGGACCAGATCGTCGGCGGCGACGGTCTTTACGACGCTGCCGAACAGGGCACCCGCATCGCCGCCGTGCGCCGCGCCGCCGATGCCGCCGGCGTGCCCCTGTTCATCAACGCCCGCACGGACCTGTTCCTCAAGCAAAGGGACGCCGCCGAGCACGCCGGCCTGATCGCGGGCGCCATCTCCCGCGCCGGCGTCTACCGGGACGCCGGGGCCAGCGGCTTCTTCGTGCCCGGCCTGACAGATGCGGCGCTCATCACCAACATCTGCGACGCGGTCGACCTGCCGGTAAACGTCATGATGATGCCGGGCGCGCCGTCCATCGCGGCGCTCAGTGAATGCGGCGTCTCCCGCATCAGCTACGGCCCCGGTCCCTACCGGGAGTCGGTCCGGGCCCTGGCGGAGCGCTATGCCACCGATGTTGGAACGCCATAACCGGCTGAAAATAAAACCAGAATACTATTTATCTATCGATAGATAGATAAATATAGTGCGAAAAAGATCGTTGCGTCTGGCTGGTATCCCGTTTATCTATCTATCGATAGAGAGAGAATGCGATGGTCGGACCGCGCAGCGCCAATAACGAGGCTTCGATCCTGAATACCGCCGAGGCGATGATCCGCACCCGGGGTTACAACGGCGTCAGTTTCCGCGAAATCGCCGATGCGGTCGGCGTCAAAAGCGCCACCGTGCACTATTACTTTCCGACCAAGGGCGCCCTGGGCGCCGCCGTCGCTGCCCGCTACACCGAAGCGTTTATCGCCAGCCTGGGTCCGGCCGAGGACGATACCGCCAGTGCCGGCGACGTGCTCAAGCGGTTCCGCGCCCCGTTCCGCCGCGCCCTGGCCGACGACGGCCTGATGTGCCTGGCCGGCCTGCTGGGCGCCGAAATCGCCGATCTGCCGCCGGAAGTGGCCGCCGAGGTCCGTGCCTTCTTCACCCGCGCGGCCGACTGGCTGACCGACGCTCTGGGCCGGACCGCCTGGGGCCGCCGCACATCGGCCACCACGCTGCGCAAAACCGCCCTCAAGACCCTCGCCACCCTGGAAGGCGCCGTGCTCCTCGCCCGTATCATGGACGACACGGGCGTGTTCGACGAGATCGAGCTGGATGCGTTGCTGTAGCCGGTCCACGTCCGGGGTGTCGCGGTGACCGGTGACGGAAACGCGAACGGCGGCGGCGCCAACCCCGCACGCCTCTGGTGGATCGCCATCGGTCTGTCGCTGGGGCCGGCGGTGTCGAACGGGCTGGCGCGGTTTTCCTATGGGCTGTTGCTGCCGGCCATGCGCGGCGACCTGGACTGGAGCTACACCGAGGCGGGCTGGATCAACACGGTCAACGCCATCGGCTATCTGGTCGGAGCGGTACTGGCGCTGGCGCTGGTCTCCCGGCTCGGGCCGAAGCGGCTGTTCGTCTGGGGCATGGCGCTGACGGCGCTGGCGCTGCTGATGTCGGCGGTGAGCCGCGATCTGTGGATCCTCAGCTTCTGGCGCGTCATGGCGGGTATCGGGGGCGCACCGGTGTTCATCGCCGGCGGCGCCATGGCCTCCGCCCTGTTCGCCGACGACAAGGCGCGCAACGCCCTGGTGATCGCGGTCTATTTCGGCGGCGGCGGGTTCGGCATGCTGCTGACCGCCGTGTCGCTGCCGCCCTACCTGGCCTGGAGCGGCGACGCCGGCTGGCCGGCGGCCTGGCTGATGCTGGGCGGCGCCAGCGCGGTCGCCCTGGTGGCGTCGTGGTGGGCGGCCCGCACCGCGCCGTCCCCCGGCCAGGCGGCGGACGGGGCGGGCGCCGGACCGCTGCCGGCGTGGCGCATGTCGCCGGCGCTGCTGACGTACTTCCTGTTCGGCGTCGGCTACACGGTCTACATCACCTTCCTGATCGCCTGGATGCGCACCGGCGGCTACGGCCCCGGCCTGGTCGCCACCACCTGGGCCGTCATGGGCATCGCGGTGATGCTGTCGCCACTCGTCTGGCGCCGCGTGCTGGAACGGTCCCGCGGCGGCCTGGCCATGGGCCTGACCAGCCTGGCCACCGGCGCGGGCATCCTGCTGCCCCTGCTGGCGGCGGGCCCGGCCAGCATCCTCGCCTCGGCCACCCTGTTCGGCCTGTCCCTGTTCATGGTGCCGACGGCGGTCACCACCTTCGGCCGCAAGAACCTGCCGCCGGCACAATGGGGTGCCTCCATCGCCCTGTTCACGGTGGTGTTCTCGGTCGGCCAGATCATCGGCCCGGTGGGCGCCGGCGCCATCACCGACTGGGCCGGCAGCACCGAACCCAGCCTGCTGGCGGCGGGACTGGTTCTGCTGGCGGGCGCTCTGGTCGCGGCGCTGCAACGGCCGCTGGCGGCGCAGCAATAACGGCCGGAACCGGCGCGCGTACCCTATAGGCCGAGTGAATGGAGCCAACCCAGTTCGAATACATATGGGCCAGAAGGCGCTAGACTTGCCTCGGGCATGCGAAGATCATTTGTGTGCGGTCGATTGCCTGCTTGGAGGGCCCGAATGCTCAGTGCCGAAATGAACGAACGCATCACCCGGACCGATACGGGCACCCCGTGCGGCGAACTGCTCAGGCGTTATTGGCAGCCGGCCGCCCTGGTCGAGGAACTGGACGGGCCGCGGCCGGTGAAGCCGGTGCGGCTGCTGGGCGAGGACCTGGTGCTGTTCAAGGACGAGGCCGGGCGCTACGGGCTGATCCACAAGCACTGCTGCCACCGGGGTGCCGACATGACGTTCGGGCGGCTCGAGGACGGCGGTATCCGCTGCCCGTTCCACGGCTGGCTGTTCGACGTGGACGGCAAGTGCCTGGAGCAGCCGGCCGAGCCGGTCGGCAGCAATTTCTGCAACAAGGTGCGCCAGCCCGCCTATCCGTGCGTCGAGAAGAACGGCATCATCTTCGCCTATATGGGCCCGGGCGAGCCGCCGGCCCTGCCGGCCATCGACGCCTTCAACGCGCCCGACGCCCACTCGTTCGCCTTCAAGGGGCTGATCGAATGCAACTGGCTGCAAGCGCTGGAGGTGGGCATCGACCCGGCCCACGCGTCCTATCTGCACCGTTTCTTCGAGGACCCGGACGAGGAGCTGTACGGCCAGCAGTTCGGCGCCCGCGCCGCCGGCACCGACACGCCGGTGACCGAGGTGCTGCGCAACTACGACCGGCCCGAGATCAAGGTGGAGCAGACCGGCTACGGCCTGCGCATCTTCGCGCTGAGGGAACTGGACGAGGTCAAGAGCCACATCCGGGTGACCAACCTGGCCTTCCCCAACGCCTTCGTCATTCCCATGAGCAACGACATGATCATCACCCAGTGGCACGTGCCGGTGGATGACGTGAACAATTACTGGTACGCTATCTTCACCGACTACCGCCGGACGGTGGACAAGCAGACCATGCGCGACCAGCGCCTGGCGAGCTGCACCCTGCCCGATTACCGTTCGGTCAAGAACCGGGACAACAACTGGGGCTACGACGCCGACGAACAGCGCACCCTGAGCTACACCGGCATGGGCCGCGACATCAACGTGCACGACCAGTGGGCGGTGGAAAGCCTGGGCCCGATCCAGGACCGCACCATCGAGCACCTGGGCGCCACCGACCGGGCCATCACCGCCAACCGCAAGCTGCTGATGCAGGCCATCGACACGGTGGAGGACGGCGGCGCCGCGCCCCTCGACGACCCGGACGGGCTGGTCGCCATCGACACCATCGTCGCCTCGGACAACTGGCAGGACGACTGGCGCGCCCACGACATGGACCGGCGCGGCGAGTCGCCTTGGGCCGAAAGCCCGTGGCGGGGGTGAGTTTTTGTGAATGACACCGGGGCCGGCCCTCTCCGCAAGATCCCCATGGCCCAACCACCCATGAGTGTACCCTAGGGGTGGTTGGGACGGGGGAGAGGGCCGGCTTGGCCGCCTTCGCGGACAAAGACCAGACGTGGTAGAGTAAACGAACCAACAAAGAATACGCAGGCCATGAAAGACGACGTGAAAAAGAGCGACGCTCCGGCGCCGTCCGACCCGCCCGTGAGCGTCGGGCGCGAGGACTTCATCGCCCGGCACGGGCTGTGGAGCGACGAGCAGATCCTGGCGGCCAAGGAAGTGCACAAGCACATCACCATCGAAGGCCTTCAGGTGGTGCGCTTTTCCTTCGCCGACCAGCACGGGCTGCTGCGCGGCAAGTCGCTGATGGCCGACGCCGTGCCCGGCGCCTTCAGGAACGGCATCAACATCGTCACCACGCTGCTGGCCAAGGACACCTCCCACCGCACGGTCTACCCCGTGTTCACCGAGGGCGGCGGCTTCGGCATGGAACAGATGACCGGCGCCGGCGATTTCATCATGGTGCCCGACCCGACCACCTTCCACGTGCTGCCGTGGGCCGAGGCGACGGGCTGGATGCTGTGCGACATCTATTTCGCCGACGGCACGCCGGTGCCGTTCTCGACCCGGCGCATCCTGCAGAACGCCGTCGGCGACATGGCCGAGGCCGGTTACGACTTCACCGCCGGGCTGGAGGTCGAGTTTCATCTGTTCAAGCTGAACGACGCCAAGCTCGACGCCGCCGACGCCACCCAGCCGGCGACACCGCCGGACGTCAGCCTGCTGGCGCACGGCTACAACTACCTGACCGAAAGCCGCTTCGACGAACTGGAGCCAGCCTTCAGCATCATCCGCAAGGGGCTGATGGAACTGGGCCTGCCGCTGCGCTCCACCGAGGTGGAGTTCGGCCCGAGCCAGTGCGAAGTGACGTTTCAGCCCGCCGGCGGGCTGATGGCGGCGGACACCATGATGCTGTTCCGCAGCGCCACCAAGCAGATCGCCCGGCGCCACGGTTACCTGGCGACCTTCATGTGTATGCCGCAACTGCCCAACCTGTTCGCCAGCGGCTGGCACCTGCACCAGTCCCTGGTCGACCGCAAGACCGACGCCAACGCCTTCATGCCGGCCAGCGGCGCGGAGCTGCTCTCGCCCCTGGGTCAGCAGTACGTCGCCGGGCTGATCGCCCATGCCCGCGCCGGCGCCGTGTTCGCGGCGCCGACCGTCAATGCCTACAAGCGCTACAAGCCCAATTCCCTGGCGCCCGACCGGGTGGCGTGGGGCCGCGACAACCGGGGCGTCATGCTGCGCGCCCTGGGCGGACCGGGCGACGGCGCCACGCGCATCGAAAACCGGGCCGGCGAACCGGCGGCCAATCCGTATCTGTACATGGCGTCGCAGGTACTGGCCGGGCTGGACGGCATGACCCGCGCCCTGACCCCGCCGCCGCCCACCGCCACGCCCTACGACACGCCCGACGCGGACGCCATGCCCCGCAGCCTGATGGAGGCCGTGGCGGCCCTGCGCGACGATGGGTTCTACCGCGACAAGCTGGGCGACCGCTTCGTCGACTATTTCGTCCACATCAAGGAAGCCGAAATCGCCCGCTTCCTGTCCACCGTCACCGACTGGGAACAGGCGGAATATCTGGAGATGTTCTGACCTAGCCGCTCGCGCGTCAGGGTCGGCTGTCGCTCCCTGCCGGGACCGGAGTGTCGTTCAATCGTTCAAGCACGGCGTTGAGGCGATGCAAAACGGCGTTAACGACGACGACCAAAAACACAATCAAGACTGCCCCTTGAACGAGTGGAATCAGCATCAACCCACACCACAGATACTTGTTGCCGCCAAATTTTGGGGCGATCCACCAGGCTCCGATAGCCCAGGGCAATATCATCAGGTACATCGGTAATAACGACATTACGGTTCCGGTTGCTTCGGTTTCCAATTGCCTAACTCCGTCGTGGTGATGATGAGGGTATTCAGCTCGGTCAAACAATAGCCATGCCACGACCCAAGATGGCAATTCAAGCAAGTAATAATACGATCACTTGATAGGCACCCATTCAATATCGAGAGTTTACGCAACCATCCGCTACCGGTTGACCATCGCAAACGGAGAAGGGTTCGATTGCCAGGAGATGTTCTAGCCCAGGCTACGAGAGAGGCTCGTACGGCGGCGGTTCGCCGTTCGTATTCAAGGGGCATCCGGCCCGGTTTTCGGAACTTATTTCCTGGTGCGAAACGCCGTATGGCAGGCCTTGCAGGTCCGCGCCAGACGCATGAAGGACGCGCGCGCGGGCATTTGCCTGAGTTGCTCCGGATCGTCCGTCGGCTCCTGTCCCATCATTTGGCCCCCACCCGATTGCTTGTCCGGTTGCACACCCGACTGCATGCCCTGGCGGGATCCGACCGGACCGTTTTCGGCCGCGTCCTTCAGAACGTCGCTGTATAGGGCGACCTGATCCGCCAGGGATTTGAACTTTTGCCAATCCCGCCAGATATCGGGACGCGCCCGGGTCGGCCGCTGCAGGCTATCCTTGGGAAACAGACGGGTCAGATTCTCACCGCCATGCCGGTGGATGGTTTCCGCCGCACGAACCACCTCGCCGGCCTCGTAGTCGGTCTTGCCGTTCATCATGGCGCCGACACGCTTCATGGCCGTTGCGATCCGTTCCATGGCGTCCATGCGCTCCTTGACTATACCGGTCGCCCCTTCATGGGCGAACGCGCCGCCCGCCACCGCCAGCACCGTTACGGCGGACAGGACCGGGCGACGCAAGACGAGGCCGAACCGGTTCGCCATGCCGTACGGCCGCCTACCGGTTGTAGGATCCGTAGACCGTCGTCGTACGGTCCTTGCCGATGAGCAGCACGTCATAGGGATCATGTTCGCCGTTTTCCATGCCGGGCGAGCCCGAAGGCATGCCGGGCACGGCCAGACCGCGGGCCGCAGGCCGCTCGTTCAACAGGCGTTTGACGTCCGCCGCGGGCACATGGCCTTCGATGACGTAACCATCCACGTGAGCCGTATGACAGGATTGCAGATTGTCGGGGATGCCGGCGAGCTTCTTCACCGGGTCCAGGTCTTCCACGTCCTTGACGTCGACCCGGAAGCCGTGGGCTTCCATGTGCTTGACCCAATGCATGCAGCAGCCGCACCAGGGGCTTTTCCATACGGTCATCAACGGCGCCTCGGCAGCCTGGACCGGCATCCAGACCATCAATGCCAGCACGGCCGACAACGCCGCACGCCACAAGAAACGCGCCATGATTCCGTCCTTTCCAAGATACGCTACGGTCACTGTGGCGCGACGCTGGAGCTTCCACCTTGAGGAAGGTCAAGCCGTTCCCGGCGGCGGATTTGTTATCGTAGGGACGCCGTGGCACATCGGCCGTGGTAAAACCGGCCCGAGCGCAACCGAATAC
This sequence comes from Sneathiellales bacterium, assembly GCA_028277845.1. Classification (GTDB taxonomy): domain Bacteria; phylum Pseudomonadota; class Alphaproteobacteria; order JANQFL01; family JANQFL01; genus JANQFL01. Next base: position 601 of record JANQFL010000025.1, on the reverse strand, counting down.
AGGAAACACAAATGGACGACGTCACGATTGCCCGGGCCCTGCATGTTATCGGTGTCGTTTTGTGGATCGGCGGGGTGGCGTTCGTCACGACGGTGCTACTGCCCGCGGTCAAACGCATGGCCGAACCGAAGGACCGCGTCCGGTTCTTCGAATCCATCGAACGCAGCTTCGCCTGGCAGGCGCGCGGGACGACGCTGCTGGTCGGACTGTCCGGGTTCTACATGACCCACGTCTGGGACCTGTGGGAGCGGTTCACCATGATCGCGTTCTGGTGGATGCACGCCATGACGGCGGTCTGGGTGATTTTCACGGTCATGCTGTTCGTCGCCGAACCCCTGTTCCTGCACCGGTGGTTCGAATCCCGCGCCAAGGCGAAACCGGACCGGACATTCCGTCTGGTGCAACGCCTCCACTGGGCGTTGTTAACGTTAAGCCTGATAGCCGTTCTGGGTGCGGTATTGGGCAGCCACGGCGCATAAGCGCGACAATCCCGAACTTAGAGCAATTCCTCTTTAGATGGAATCCATTCTGACGGAGCGTATTGGCGCCAAGGCCAAGGCTGGCGGTGACGGCCATACCTGGCGGTATGGCCGAGACGGCA
>JANQFL010000124.1 GCA_028277845.1 Sneathiellales bacterium | reverse complement strand
CGTCTCGGCCATACCCCCGGTATGGCCGTCACCGCCAGCCTTGGCCTTGGCGCCAATACGCTCCGTCAGAATGCTTCCATCTAAAGAGGAATTGCTCTAAAGGGCCATTGTTGCCCGCGATCCGTTTTGTTGGCGCCGGTTGAACGCTAAGCACCCCGCACAGTATCGAGAACCGCGGCCGGGTCGTCCGGCACGCGGTCGCCGCGCCAGGCGACCATCAGATCCGGGCGGATCAATGCGAACTTGGCCTGATACAATTCGGCCGCGCGGTCATCGGGTATGGCCGCCACCGTCAATGGCGCTCCGGTCGCGGCGGCGGCGACGGCAAATCCCCGGGATAGGTTCGCCGCGTCGGCGGCGGCGGATCCCATGACGAGAAGCGTCATGCCCTGGGAGAAATGGTCGAGTATGGACCGGCCGTCGTCCAGCCAGAGATGTGGCGCGCGGTGGCCGGGGCGCGCGGTCGGAACATAGTCGCGCGGATGATCGGGTGGTTCCTCGGAGCCATCGGGTAAGATGATGTCGGACGTATTGTACCTGTATCCCAATAGCGTGCCCGACGAGACGATGAGCTTTTCCTGCGCGACAACCATCTGTTTCAAGCGGTTCCGCACGGCGTCTCCCGCCGCGGTGTCCTGATCGATGACGTCGCCTTCCTGCATGACCGCAAACAGACGGTCGAAGCAATCGGCGGCTTCGCTTGTGTTGCGGATGCCGATCGGGCGCCGTTCCGTTTCGTAGCTGTCGAGCAAGCGCGGCCCGGCCCAACCCTCGAGATCGGCCTGCAGTTTCCAGGCCAGATCGATGACATCCGAGACACCGGTGTTCATGCCGAAGCCGCCGGTCGGGGTAAACAGGTGCGCCGCGTCGCCGGCCAGGAATATCCGGCCTTCACGGTAGCGGTCGGCGACCAGGGCGTGAGCGGTCCAGGGCTGGACCGAAAGGATATCGATCTCCGTCGGCCCGCCCAGGACACCGTGGATCGCCGCCACCGGGTCGATGTCGTCCCATGCCTGACCGTCTTCCAGGATAACGTGATAGGTGAAGGTGGTACCGCCGTCCCAATTGAGCAAAAAGCCACGGTGATCGCGATGCAGGGGAAAGAATATGTTGGCGTGGCCGAATTGGTGCGCCTGCATGAAGTCCGGCGCCCGGAAGTAAATCGAAACGAAGTTGGCAAGGTTGGCGCGGCCACCGAGTTCGATACCCAGTTTACGGCGGATCATCGAACGGCCGCCATCGCACGCGACCAGATAGTCGCAAACGACGTCCTCTTCCTCCGTGCCGTCGCTTGCGCCGATCCGGCACACCACTTCGTTCTCTCCGGCGTTGAAGTCGCGCAGTTCCCAACCGAACCGGAGGTCCACACTGTCCCGTCCCTTTACATAGTCGAGGATTGCCTTTTCGACTTCGTGCTGCCCGGTAATGGTTTTCAGATAGGGCGACCAGCTATGTTCGTCGCGCGCATAGCCGCCCTGCTCGGCGGCCCGGTTCAATTCGCGGAACGGCGGCAGATTGACGCCGTGGATCAGTCGGCCGGCCAGGGTGGTGACATAGTAGTAGTTCGCCGGCAGATCGGGCGGTACGCCGGCTTCGCTGATCGCTTCGTCGATGCCCCAACGGCGGAAATACTCCATCGTCCGGTTGGCCACGGCATTGGCCCGAGGGTGCATATTGAGCCCCGTCATGCGTTCGACCGCCAAACACTTGACGCCGCGCCAGCCGAGTTCTGCGGCCAGGGACAATCCGACCGAGCCGCCACCGGAAATCAGAATCGGCACCCGTTTCATCGCCGCGCCCCCGGGATCGCCGCTAATCGTGTCCGGCCGCGGTGTCGACCACGGCCTTGAAGGGACGGATGATCACGGATTCGAACAGCCCGGCGCGATTGTAAGGCTCCTGCGCAACGAAGGCTTCCGCCGCGGCCCAATCGGCGAACTCTCCGACGACCATGCTGCCGATCATGCTTGTGCCGTCGGTGTCCAGCAGCGGCCCGCCGAGGCGCATGCCGCCGGTGTTGGCGGCCATATACGCCCTATGGGCGGCGGCCGTTTCATCGCGCAAAACGGCGGCGCCGGGTTTGTCGATCATGAAGATCGCATACAGCATCACATCACTCCGTCAGCCGGCTGGCCCGGTCGGCATGGGTGTCGAGGAACGCCGTCAGGACGGCGTTGAACGACTGGGGTTGCTCCAAATTGCTCAAATGGCCGGCATCGGCAATGACGTGCAGTTGCGCTCCCGCGATCCGGTCCCGCATTTGCTCGCCGATAGACGGCGGTGTCAGACGGTCGTGTTCGCCGAAAATCAGTTGAACCGGCACGTCGATCCCCGAAAGGTCGTCCCCTCGATCGAAACCGACGCTGGCGGCGATGGTCTTAAGGTAACTATCGACACGCAATGCCAGGATGCTGTCCCGCAGTGCGTCGCGGGCTTGCCGGGAGCAATTCGGTCCGACCAGGCTGTCGATCAGTTCCGGCGCAAGTTCGGCAAAGCTCTTGCCGTCCAGCAGGGGCTGCTGCCGCAGGCGGATAAATTCGGCGCGTTTTTCCGGCGTCAAGGCGGTTTCAAAGCCGAAATGGCAATCGCATAGGGTGAGCGTGGCGACCCGCGACGGATGACGCGGCTGGAAGTCCAGCAAAATGCGGGCGCCCATCGACAGGCCGACCAGATGGGCCCGTTCAAGCGCCAGTGCATCCATCAGCCGTGCCAGGTCGTCGGCAAACATTTCGAATGCAAGACCGCCTTGATAGTCGTCCGAATACCCGTAACCGCGGGCGTCCCAGGCGATGGTTGCAAAGCGATCCCGCAAGGCCCGGCTTTGTCCCAACCAATTGCCGCTATTACCGCCGATGCCATGAAGGAATATGACCGCCGGGCCATGTCCGTGCCGTCTGTAGGCCAGACGCGGCACGGTATTGACGTAGCGGACATCGGCGGGAGCAGCGGTCATCGGGCGGCCACCAACCGGCCCTGTTCCACGACAGGAACGTCGTCGAGGAAGACGTCGCAATTGCGCATCGGAAAATCGAAATGGCAGCCCGTGTGCCGGCCCGCGAACTCGTTGGCGCCGGTCGAGAACAGGAAACTGCCGGCCAAGGCCCGCAGTTCGGTCCCGTTGGTCTGGTTCTTGTCGTACATCATCAAGGCATCCCACCGGGCGCCGGGGTTCAATCCCCAGCCGACATGGGACACCGTATAGGCCAGCGGGTCGTTCCAGCCCGCGTAGTACGACCGCAGCAATTCGGCGTCGAGGCCGTCGCCCCCGATGCTGCGAACGCGGTCCTGTTCGATGTGAAGCGTCGCCTGGGTTTCGAAATAGCGTTTGAATGTCAGGTTCACATCGCCGACGTCGAGCACGACGGTGCCTTGCACCGTGCCCTCCAATGGGAAGCACAGGCACAGCCCCGCCGGCCAGTAGGCGACCTTGTCATCGGGACCGAGAAATCCCGCGCCACCCCGCACCGGTGCGTCGCGCAAATCGACCTGCAAGTCCGTCCCGGCGGCCGAGCGGACACGCATGTGCCGGGCCGATGTCAGGGCGGACAGCGCTTCATCGACACGCGGCTGCAAATCCGGGTCGGGCATGCAGCGTTCGAGAATCTCGGGATGTTCGTTGGAGATCATGAACACACGGCACCCGGCCTGGAGCAGAGCATCGCGCTCCCTGCTGTGCAGCAGGCCTTCGACGGTACAGTCGACCGCCAGGCTGCAGGCGCCGAGTCCGGCCAGCACATCGTCGTATCCGACAAACGCCTGGCTCGCTCCGGTCGAACGCACGGGCACGGGTTCGGTAACCGGCGGTGACGGTACGCGCATATGCACGACGCGGGCGCCGCGCCGTTGCAAACCCCGGTCGGCCAGGTCGACCAGAACCTGGCGCGATTGGGATTCCGACAATACCGCAACCAGGTCGCCGCCGGCGACGCCGCTCATCTCGAAAACCCGATCGAAACAATCAACCCATTTCTCTTCAACGATTTCGCGCACGACAGACCTCGATCGAATGAGAATTACATAGAAAACTATATAGAAAACTATGTAAATGTCCAAGCACCTGTTATTATCGGGTGCATATGGTTGACGAAGGAGTGCCCGAATGCCGCATGACGCCCGCCTGCTGCCGGACCTGTTGCCCTATCTTTTGCAGCGGGCATCGTATCTGGTCACACGCCAGTTTCATCGTCATCTGCAATTGAACGGCGTATCCGTCAGCCGTTGGCGCATGCTTGCCTGGTTGTCGGAAAACCAGCCCTACTCGGTCAATCAACTGGCCGAGCAATTGATGCTGCGGCAACCGACGGTGACCAAGCTGATTGACGACGCGGTGCGGGATGGCCTGGTGAAAAAGACAGTAGACCGGACGGATGCGCGCCGAATCGAAGTTCGTCTGAGAGCCAAGGGCAGAAGGCTCGCCGAAGACCTCAAGGAACGGGCGCGACGGGCCGAAGCGGATTTCATCGGCTCCTTTGGCCGCGCGCGGACCGACGACGTCAAAAACATCCTCCGGAGCCTCATCGACTACGCCCAATCCAATGACCCCGAAAAAGCGCTTGTGGAGCCTCGATACCGGCGTCGGTGAGGCGACGACACATGGCGGAGCCGCCGTTCACCGGCTAGTGGTACCGACAAACGGCGTGTAGTCTTGCGCCACAGGGCCGACATCGTGCCCGTTTTCCGTTTCCACGGGAGAGTCGCACTGTGCAGCGCATCCGATTGGGCGACATTGCCCTGCTGATCATGATTGGCGTGTTCTGGGGACTGAACTGGCCGGCGGTCAAGTTCATCCTGACGGAAATCCCGCCGTGGTCGCTCAGGGCGGTGGGCCTGACGGGCGGCGCCGTGTTGCTGGCGGCGGTCGCCGTGGGGCTCGGGCAGTCCTTGCGGCCGGCACGGGCGGACCGATGGCCCTTGGTCGTGGCCGGATTGCTGTCGGTGCTCGGCTTCAATGTGCTGACCGCCTTCGGCCAGTTGCACACCCAAACCTCCACCGCCGCCATCATTGCCTTCACCATGCCCATGTGGGCGGCCGGCCTGTCGGTGCTGTTCCTGCGCGAGCGCCTGACCGGCCGGCGCTTCGGTTCGCTGATCATGGGCATGGCCGGACTGGCGCTGTTGGTCTCGGAAGACATCGCCGGCGTTCTGGCCAGGCCCGCCGGGCCGTTGTTCATGCTCGGCGCCGCCGTGTCCTGGGCCGCCGGAACGGTGGTGTTGAAGGCCCGCGCCTGGTCGATCCGGCCCGTCGCCCAGGCGGCCTGGATGCTCAGCGTGTCGGCGCCGCCGGCCATCGCCGGCGCAGTGATGCTGGAATATGACCGCGCCACCGGCGCGGCTGCGTTATGGCCGTCGGGAGCGGTCGTCGCCACAATGGCTTACCACATCGTCTTTCCCATGGTGATCTGCTACGCGGCGTGGAGCCTGCTGGTCGGCCGCCTGCCGGCGTCGGTGGCGGCCATGGGCACGCTACTGGTGCCGGTCGTCGGCGTGACCTCGGCCGCCGTGTTGCTGGGCGACGTTCTAAGCTGGCAGAAGCTCGGCGCCCTGGCGCTGGTGCTGCTGTCCATCGGCCTGACATTTTCCGGCGCCGGCCAAGTGCCGGTTACGGAGGAACCGGCGCCCCGATAGCGTGTGTGACGGCCCCATGCGCTGACCGGTTCAGACTGTATTAACGGTGTTCCTGTCATGCTTCCGCCGGCGTATTCTTGGACGTCAGAAACATCCGACGGGAGAAGATCGATTTCGGCGCAGCATTATCCCTCCGGCTGGCGGCAACCGTTGCCCGACGGAATGCCGTTGATCGGGGTCGAGGAGATTTCCCGTCCGACATTTCCGCCGGCGTGCCGTTTACACGCGTTCTGGCAAGATCGGAATGCCGAAACTGACGGATTGCCGCCCAGGTCGGCCTTCACCATGCAGGAGATGCAGGCGCTCGGCGTGCTGGCCAACATGTTCGTGCTCTCGCCCCTCGACGGCGGGCGGGACTGGGTCTACCGGCTGATCGGTTCGGGTATCTGTTACCGCTACAAGATCGACCGTTCGTGGCAATCCATGCGCCAGTTTTTGGCTCCCGACAATGCCGAAGGGTTGATCGCCCTTAGCAACGAGATCGCCGAGACCGGCGTGCCCAGGTTCTTCAATCTGCTGCCCCGCGAGATCCATCTGGACTGGCTGACGTTGGAGACCATGAGCCTGCCGGTTCTGAACGATGACCGGTCCCAGGTTTGGCTGATCGGCGGCACCTTCTTCTCCGACGAACACGGCCCCGACGCGTAGACTCTGATTTGGTGTCCTGATACTCCGGGGTGTAGACTGTTCCTCGCGGCAAGTAAATCCACGCGGCGGAGGACGGACATGGCAACGGCGAATCCCGGCGGCGAAGCCGATGCGCTGCGGGACGCAATCCGCACAATCGAGGATCTGGACGGAAGCCGGAACATGCACCCCGGTTTCCCGATCGCCTCCTTCGTGCTGGCCGCCGGTATCAGCGTGGTGGTGTTCTTTCAGATCAGCGATATCTCCCTGTACGGCGAGAACATCAACGAATATGTCGCGCGGGCGATCACGATCCTGGCCTGGGTGCTGATTTTCCCCATTTGGATCGTGCTGTTCGGCGCCGCCATGTTCGGGCTCAACGCACTGGGTATCCGGGATGTGAACGCAGCCGCGAAACGCCGTCTGAGACGCCTGGCGCTTGCGCGCCACGAACTGCGCGATCTGCAAGCCACACTGGGTACCCGAACCTTGCGGCACAAGACGATCTTCGGCGCCGCCATCGCCGAACTGCTGGATGAACATATGAGGCGGCAGGCCGGCCCCGTCGTCTCCGACAGGATCCGGCCGAGCGGCCCGGCAGTATTGTAAGGGTCTAGCTTATGTCGCTGGCGTTGTGACGCTCGGGGACCTGTTCCTCCTCCGGGCCCCAGGTGCGGTTGACGCGGCGGCCGCGCAGCACGGCGGGACGGGCCTGGATTTCCTCGGCCCAGCGGATGACGTTCTTGTAGCTCGGCGCGTCGAGGAATTCGGCCGCTTCGTAGCCGTTGTTGATCAGCAGATTGCCGTACCAGGCGTGGGTGGCGATGTCGGCGATGGTGTAATCGCCGCCGCATAGAAACTGCCGTTCGGCCAAATTGCGGTCGAGTACGTCCAGTTGGCGCTTTACCTCCATGGCGAAACGGTTGATGGGGTATTCGTATTTCTCCGGCGCGTAGGCGTAGAAGTGGCCGAAGCCGCCGCCGAGATAGGGCGCGCTGCCCATCTGCCAGAACAGCCACGACAGGCACTCGGCCCGCAACGGATCGTTCTGGGCCGGCACGAAATGGCCGAATTTTTCGGCCAGGTACAGCAGGATGGCACCGGATTCAAAGATGCGCGTCGGCGGTTCTGTGGTGCAGTCCAACAGCGCCGGAATCTTTGAGTTGGGGTTGACCTCGACGAAGCCCGAGCCGAACTGCTCGCCGTCGCCGATCTTGATCAGCCAGGCGTCGTATTCGGCGCCCTCGACACCCAATGCCAGCAACTCCTCCAGCAGTACGGTGATCTTGACGCCATTGGGTGTCGCCAGGGAATAGAGCTGAAGCGGGTGCTTGCCGCGCGGCAGCTCCTTGTCGTGGGTCGCGCCGGCGATGGGGCGGTTGATCGAGGCCCAGTTGCCGCCGCTGTCCTTTTCCCATTTCCAGACTTTCGGTGGCGTATAGGTCAGTGTTTCACTCATGCGTGGTGCTCTCCGATGGCATGCAAATCTTTGCGATACGGGAATTCGTACGTGTCAGCATACACATAAATGAATTCCGCCTGTCGCCCCCAGGGAATGCACATATGGCACTTCGCCACCGTTGCAAGGGTTGGATCCCTCATCGTCGCAAGGAACACGGCTGCGGCGCGCGGGAATCACCGTTCCGACGCTTCATCCATATTGCCGGATTCGTCACCTGTAGTCCGGGTTGGCGTAATCGAAGCGGCAGCCGGCCTCCCAGAGCGCGCGCTGATTGCCATGGGCCGGCACACCGCCAGCATCCTTGATCATGCGCGCCATGTGCATCAGGTTCCAGGTCATGAACGTGGTGTTGCGATTGGTGAAGTCGTTTTCCGGCCCGCCCGAGCCCTCGTCCCTGTACGAGGGGCCCGGCCCCGCTTCCCCGAGCCAACCGGCATCCGCCTGGGGCGGGATGACGTAGCCCAGATGTTGCAGGGAATAGAGGATGTTCATGGCGCAATGCTTGGCGCCATCCTCGTTGCCGGTGATCAGACAGCCGCCGACCCGGCCATAATAGGCGTACTGTCCGGCTTCGTTCAGAATATGTGAGTTGGCATAAAGGCGTTCGATTGTCTGGGTGCAGACCGAGGATTTCTCGCCGAGCCAGATCGGCGATGTCAGCACCAGGATCTCCGCCGCCTCAACCTTTTCGTAGATCTCGGGCCAGGCATCCGTATCCCAGCCCTGCTCGGTCATGTCGGGATAAACTCCGAAGGCGATGTCGAAATCGACCGGCCGCAGGACATCGACGTGAATGCCGTTCTTCTCCATGATCGTCCGGGCGATGTCGATCAGTCCGTCGGTGTGCGACAGCTCCGGCGAGCGTTTCAGCGTACAGTTCAAAAACAACGCCTTGAGGTCGGAAAAATCCCATTGGCTCTCGGAGCACCATTGCTCCTGCAGTTGGTTCAGCATGTCATTCGCTCCAAGTTAACGGTTTTGCTTGACGACGTTCGGGTGACTGTATGTTTGCCGGCGCAATCGGGATCACGAGGACTGCCTCTCGACTGAGCCGTCGCGGGTCGGCATTTCGCTCACCGAACGAAGCTCCTCCGCAACACCGCCGGCAACCGTCATCCTCGCCCCATACCAGCGCGCGGCCGGTGCTGCCGTGACGCCGTGCATCACGATGCTGAGCGCGACGGTCAGTACGGTCACCGCCATGATCGTTTCCGCGCCGGGAACGGACATCTTCTCCAGGATGAGCAGGGCAAACAGGATGGAGGCCAGGCCGCGCGGGCCGAACCAGCCGAGAAAGACGACCGTCGGCGCCTTGACCTTGGCGCCTATCAGCGAGATGGCCACCGGCAGCAGGCGAACGAGGGTCAAGCTCAAGACGGCATAGAGCAGCGTCGGCCCGTCGAACCGACCGACCGCGGCCGGCAGCAGTAGGGCGCCGAAAATCAGAAACGTGGCCAGCGTCAAGAGCTGCCCTTCGGACTCGACGAACTCGAAGATGAAACCGCAACGGCTGCGTACCAGGTTGCCGAACACCGCCCCCGAGACGAAAGCTGCGATGAACCCGTTGCCGCCGATGATTTCCGCGCCGGCAAAGGCGAGCAGGGCCATGGCCAGGATGGCCGGTCCTTCGAAGCTCTCGGTCAGCCAGTCGTTTTTCGCCGCAAGATCGATCAGATGGGCCCCGGCAAAGCCGATGACGATGCCCGCCACGGGTCCGAGGCCGATCTGCTGGACACCGAACAGAAGCCAATTCTGTCCGTCGGACGGACCATGCGCCGCACTCGCCAGGCAGGCGAAAAACAGCACCAGCGGCAGCGCGATGCCGTCGTTCAGGCCGCTTTCGATGTTCAGTGCCTGGCGTATCCTGGCCGGCACCCGGGTGCTCGAGACGACCGATTGCCCCAAGGCCGCATCGGTCGGTGCCAGGATCGCCGCCAACAGCGCGGCCTGCCAGAGCGCCAGGCCCATTGGCAGCAGATAACCCAGGACCGTTCCCGCCAGGACGATCAGGGGCAATGCGATCAACAGCAAGCGGACAGGGAGGTTGTGGTCATTGCGAACCTGCCGCAGATCGATTCGCGCGGCGTCCGAAAACAGCACCAGGATCAATGTCACTTCGGCAAGGCCGTGGATGAAACCGTGCCCTATATCCCATTCGACCAGGTGAAAGCCCGAACCGCCGATCAACAGACCAAAACCGGCGAAGACCATCGGCGGGCTGACGATTGTCTCCCGCAGCCGATTGGAGATCAGTGCGAAAAGCAGAACACCGGCGGCGATGATGACAATGCCAAGCAGATTCATCGGGCTCTCGAGTGTTGAAACGCCGGCAAACCGGCCCGGGCGCACCGTGTCGCGGCCGGCCAGTTTCCCTCGGCCGGCCAGTTTCCCGCGGCCGGCTCCAGGCCCACGATCAGCCAACGCGTGCGCGTGTCGGGGGCCGACGCCGGGATATGATGGGTGTGCGCCAACTGCTGTTCAAGACTCCTGAAGCCGCGGTCCTTGCCTGGAAGGAACAAATGTTCGTGATCGGCAAGACGCCACACGGTGACACGGCGATTGCCGCCGAATGCATTGTGGCCGGCGCCGGGGACGATTCCCGCGGGGCCTACCGCGCTGAATTACCTTCGTTCAATATCCGCCGTCTCCAAAATGCCATGCCGCAAATTCGAACCGCCATCCGGCAATACGCGGCTCATCCATTGCCCTTGATACCCGCGCATTTTGAATTAGGATCCGGTAGCCATACATGGACGACATGCCCGAATCACCTGATCAAACCGCTGCACACCGGTGGAACCCCGACCCCGTCATCGATTGGCTGCTGGTGGAGGGGCGCCTGCTGCCGGACATGGACGAACTGATCAAGCGGCTGGGGCAGGAACTGCTGGCGGCGGGGGTGCCGTTGTGGCGCCTCAGGCTGTCCATGCGCACCTTGCATCCGTTGGTTGTCGCCGTGTCGTCCGTGTGGGAGCGGGACAGCGGCCCGGTGATGCGCATCGAATCACCGCACGGTATGGAACGGCGCCTGGGATATTTCGGCAGTCCGCTCGAAACCATGGTCAGAAGCGGACTGCCGTTCCGCCGGAAGCTGGACGACACATTGTCCGAGGACGACCATGAGGTGCTGCACGAGATGAAGGCCCGTGGCGCTACCGACTATTACGGCCGGCCCATGCCGCTCACCGAAGGCATGGCCCCCACGCTGGTCTTCGTCACCGACGCGGCTGACGGGTTTTCACCGACCGACATCGTCGGGTTCGACCGCATTACCGCCGTCATGGCGCCGATCGCCGAAGTATTGCGTCTCAAGCGGGTCTCGGCAGCCGTGGCCGAGGCCTATCTGGGCCCGCGCACGGGCCGTCGTGTTTTGGACGGGCAGATCACCCGCGGCCATATCGAGACCATTCATGCCGCCATCCTGTTCAGCGATATCCGCGACTGGACGGGGCTGAACAGCCGGCTGCCGGCCGAGACCACGCAAGCCATGGCCAACCGCTACTTCGAAGTGATCGTCGGCGCCGTCGAGGATCAGGACGGCGAAATCCTCAAATTCATGGGAGACGGTGTCCTGGCCGTATTCCCGGTGAGCGACGACGACACGGACGGAAAGGGTGCCTGCACCCGAGCCCTGACCGCCGCCCGCCAATCACTGGACACGGCGGGCGACCTCGATCCTCCACTCGATCTGGACTTCGGCATCGGCCTGCACTTCGGTGATGTGTTGTACGGCAACATCGGTTCGGAAACCCGTATTGACTTCACGGTGCTCGGGCAGGCGGTCAACACAGCCTCCCGCATCGAAGGCCTGTGCAAGTCCAGCGGCGAACCGGTGCTGTATTCGCAGGATTTTGCAGACCACCTCGCCACGCCGTCCCGCATCGTGGAAAAAGTCGTGCTCAAGGGCCATGAAAGTGCCAGCGCGATCCTGACGGCCGCCGGAGACCTGTAACCGGAGCCAAGACGGGTGTATTGGTGCGGTTCGTCGGTTCAATAAGGAGAGGCAGGCATGGCAGACAATATGGCGGACGGAATCGGGCCCGCTCGGGCCTTATGGAATGCACGCCTCAACGGAGACGTGCTGCCACCTGATTTTGATGGCGTGCCGGCCACCGAGGAGGAGGCCTACCGCATCCAGGCCGACATGATCGCCTATGCCGGCCTCGACGTGATCGGCTGGAAGATCGGTGCGTCGTCGGAGCAGATGTTTGCGATGCTGGGCGTGACGCAGCCTTTCCTTGGCCCGCTGTTCGGTGAATACACCTACGCCGACGGTGCGCAAGTCCCCGTCAATCCGGGTCATGGCCTGGAAACCGAATTCACCTTGCGCATGAAAACCGACCTGCCGCCGCGCGATGCGTCCTACGGACGTGACGAGATCGCAGCGGCCGTCGGCGCCATCCACCCGTCGTTCGAGATCGTCGGCCGGCGTTTTGACGGCGCGGGCGGCGGTGCCGGTTTGCGGCTTATTGCCGACGGCGGCGCCAATGCGGGCATGGTGCTGGGGCCGGCGGTTACCGGCTGGCAGGGAATGGATCTGGAAAACCACGCGGTGACGCTCACCGTCAATGACGGCGAGGCACAAGCGGGGACGGTCGGCGTGTTGCTGTGGGATCATATCTTCGAGGCCGCGGACTGGGTGGCCCGCCATCCGGCGCTCGCCGGCCGTGGTCTCAAGGCCGGCGACTATGTCATGACCGGCACCTGCACCGGCATGACGCCTCTGTCGCCGGGCGACACGGCGGCCGCGGATTTCGGCGATATGGGCGAAGTGCGGGCGACGTTTACGTAATCCGTGCGCCGCTTCGGACATACCTGACTTCAAGGAGAATTCATGCCTACCGTGCTCGTGCAAGGCCGTATCGCCACCGACCACACCGAACGCCTGCGTGGCCTGCTGGACGACAGCTGGACGGTGCTGGAATGGGACCCGCGCAAACACGCGGTTGATGACTTTACCCCCATGGCGACCGAGGCCGACGTAGTGATCGGCGGGAAAATCCCTTTGGAGCGCTGGCCGGCGGTGCCGAAGCTGAAGCTGTTCCAGATCCCCTGGGCCGGGCACGATTTCTGCACGCCCGCCGACATGCCGGCCGGCGTGCCGGTGTGCAATACCTACGAGCACGAAAGTTCCATCGCCGAGTATGTCCTGGCCGCCATGCTGGAATGGCGGATCGGGCTCAGGCATATGGATGCCAATTTCCGTGCCAACGGCTGGGGCGGCAAGGGGCCGGGTGAATCGGCGGAACACGGCGAAGTGCGCGGCAGCATGGTGGGCATCGTCGGCTACGGCCACATCGGCGCCGAGGTGGCCAGGCGGGCGGCGGCGTTCGACATGCGGGTGATCGGCATCCGCCGGCGCCAACAGGACACGCCCGAACCGCTCGACTGGCTCGGCACGTCAGACCGTCTCGACGATCTGCTGGCACAGAGCGATTTCGTCGTCATCGCCTGCGACATGAACGACGAAACCCGCGGCATGATCGACGCCGGCCGGCTGGCCAAGATGAAGCCGGACGGCGTGCTGATCAATGTCTCGCGCGGCGGTATCGTCGTCGAGGCGGACCTGTTCCAGGCGCTGGAGCGGAAGACCATCGGCGGCGCGGTGATCGATGTCTGGTGGAACTACAAGAAACCCGACGAGCCGGAACCCTGGCCGTCCAATCTGCCGTTCGAGACGCTCGACAACACCATCCTCAGCGCCCACGAATGCGGCTGGACCGCCGAACAGGTGGTCCGGCGCTGGGCCTTCGTCGTCGCCAACCTGAACCGTGCGGTCACCGGCGCGTCGCTCGAAAACGTGATTTACGAAGGCACTCAGTCTCCGGAATCGCCCTGAAAGCCTGGATTCCCCAAGGATTCCGCGCCACGGCCGGTATCCCGGCCGAAATCGGTTTATCCTGCGCAAACAAGGCGTTGAGTTGCTTGTTGCGGTTGACCGCCAACCGCGGCTACCCTTTGGGAAACACATAAGAACATAGACACGGGGAGGGGGTCTGATGGCCGGGCCGGCAATGGCTTTGGTGGCCGAGGATATCCATAAGTCCTTCGGGTCCTTGGAGGTGCTCAAAGGCATCTCCTTGAGTGCCCGTGACGGTGACGTCATTTCGATCATCGGTAGCTCCGGCTCGGGCAAAAGCACCTTCCTGCGCTGCGTCAATTTTCTTGAGACCCCGGACCGCGGACGCATCGTCGTCGGCGGCGAGGAAGTGCGGGTCAAGGCCGGCCGCAACGGCCGGTCGGTCGGCGCCGACCAGGCCCAGATCGACCATCTCCGCAGCCGCCTGGGCATGGTGTTTCAAAGCTTCAATCTGTGGTCCCACATGACCGTGCTGCAAAACGTCATGGAAGGACCGGTGCACGTGCTCAGGCAGGCCAAGGCCGAGGTGCGGGACAAGGCGATGGCGATTCTGGAAAGCGTCGGCATCGCCGAGAAGCTGAGCGCCTATCCGTCCGAACTGTCGGGCGGCCAGCAGCAGCGCGTCGCCATTGCCCGCGCCCTGTGCATGGACCCGCAGGTGCTGCTGTTCGACGAGCCGACCTCGGCGCTCGATCCGGAACTGGTCGGCGAGGTGCTCAAGGTCATGCGCGACCTGGCCGAGGCAGGCCGCACCATGATCGTCGTCACTCACGAAATGGGCTTCGCCCGCGAAGTCTCCGATGAAACCGTGTTTCTGCACGACGGGCGCATCGAAGAACAGGCGCCCCCGGCGGAATTGTTCGGACATCCGAAATCCGAACGCTGTCGTCAATTTCTGGCAAGTAGCCTGTAGCCGGAAGAACTGGCGGAATAATAAGAGCTGTCACCAACGACGTGACGAAACAGGGAGAAGGATAATGAAGAAGGTACTGACGATTGCCGCCGTCGCCGTGGCGCTTGTCTCGGGACAGGCCCTGGCCGGCGACTACAAGAGTGTAACCATCGCCACCGAGGGCGCCTACAAGCCGTGGAACTTCAAGGATTCGGCCGGCAACCTGATCGGCTTCGAAATCGACTACGCCAAGGTGCTGTGCGAGCACATGGGTTCCAAATGCAAGATCGTCGAGCAGGCCTGGGACGGCATCATCCCGTCGCTGCAGGCCGGCAAGTACGACGCCATCATCGCCGGCATGTCGATCACCGAGAAGCGCAAGAAGGTGATCACCTTCTCGCGCGACTATCTGTCCGGCGGCGGCGGCCTGGTGGTGCTCAAGTCGGGCGCGCAGGCCGGGTTCTCGACCGACCGCAAGCGGGTCAACCTGAAGGAAATCGACGCCCAGGATCAGGCCGCGCTCGACGCCATCAACAAGGCGTTCGCCGGCAAGACCATCGGCGTGCAGACGGCGACGACCCATGAAAACTTCCTGCGCAAATACATGAAGGGCTCGACCGTCCGCGCCTACGATACCCAGGAAAATCTCGACCTCGATCTGGAAGCGGGACGGGTCGACGCGGCGCTGGCGTCGATGAACTACTGGGTGCCGCTGCTGAAGAGCGACAAGGGCAAGAATTTCGTCCAGGTCGGGCCGCATCTGTCGGGTGACGTGTTCGGCAACGGAACCGGTGTCGGCATCCGCAAGGCGGACCAGAAACTGGCCGACATGTTCTCGAAAGCCATTACGGCGTCGCTGAAGGACGGCACCTGCGCCAAGCTTTCGGTCAAGTGGTTCGGCTTCGACAGCTGCTCGATTCCCTGACGATATCCGCGTAAACGTGTGACGGATCGGGCGGCGGCCGGGCTGATATTCGGCCGCCGCCCTTTCCCGGATTTAGGCTCGAATTTGGGCCCGGTGATGGGAGAGTAGAGTGGATTTGACGCTGCTCGGGTGGGGTGACGCCGGTTGGGGCGACGAAATGATCTTCGGCGCCATGATGACGCTGGCCGTGGCGGCGTCGGCCTACGCTCTCGGCATCGTCATCGGCACCGGCTTCGCGGCGATGAAGCTGTCGCGGCTTTGGGTGCTGCATCTGGTTGCCGACATCTACACCACCGTCGTGCGCGGAATTCCCGAACTGCTCATTATCTATCTGGTGTTTTTCGGTGGCGGCGCCGTTTTGCGTACCGTCGCCAAGGGCGTGTTCGGCTACGGCGAATTCATCGACCTGCCGTTGTTCATCACCGGCATGTTGTGCATCGGCGTCAGTGCCGGCGCCTACGCCACCGAGGTCATTCGCGGCGCCGTGCTGGCGGTGCCGGCGGGACAGATCGAGGCGGCCCAGGCCATCGGCATGAAAAAGTCGCGGCGCTTCTGGCGCATCCTGGTGCCCCAGGTGGCGCGTTACGCCCTGCCCGGCCTCGGCAATGTCTGGCAATTGACGTTGAAGGAAACCTCGCTGATTTCGGTCATCGGGCTGGTCGAAATCATGCGCCAGGCGGTGGTCGGCTCCGGGTCGACCAAGGAGCCGTTCACCTTCTACATCACCGCCTTCGTGCTCTATCTGGGATTGGCGTCCATCTCCAACCGGGGATTCCTCAGGGCCGAATCCTGGGCCAACCGCGGCGTGAGGACGTCCTGACATGGATTGGGACCTGATCGAAGAAAGCTGGCCGGTCCTGGTCGCCGCGATCCCCGATACGGTGGCGCTGGCGACGTCGTCGCTGGCGCTGGGGTTCGTGCTGGCCATCGGCATCGCCGTGTTGCGCCTGTCCGAGAACCGCATCGCCTGGGCTTTCGCCTATGGCTACGTCTACATCTTCCGGTCGACGCCGCTGCTGGTGCAGTTGTTCCTGATCTATTACGGCTCGGGCCAGTTCCGGCCGTTCTTCGAGGACATGGGGTTGTGGGTCTTTCTGCGCGAGCCGTGGTTCTGCGCCATCCTGGCCCTGACCCTCAATACCGCCGCCTACACGTCCGAGATCATCCGCGGCGGCATCCAGTCGGTGCCCTGGGGTCAGTTGGAAGCCGCCCGGGCCTGCGGCATGTCGGGCTCGTTGCTGTTTCGCCGCATCGTCTTCCCCATCGCCATCCGCCAGGCCCTGCCCGGCTACGGCAACGAGATCATCCTCATGGTCAAGGCGACATCGCTCGCCAGCACCATCACCCTGCTGGAAGTCACCGGCGAGGCCAAGAAGATCATCGCCGCCACCTGGAGCCCGGTCGAGGTCTTCATCATCGCCGGCGCCATCTACCTGACCATCAACTTCATCGTCACCCGGGCCGTGCTGTGGACCGAGATCAAGCTCTCGCCCCAGCTCTACCGCGACCGCCCGTCCTGGTTCGCCCGCCTCAAGGGCGGCGTCCAGGGCCCGGTCCAGGCGATCAACGATCAGGTGCATTGAGGTTGGGAATGGCAGCGACGGGCATACCGGCCGCAATGACCGGGACGCTTGTGCCGTGACGGGCCGCCGGTTCAGGATGCTGCGTTGCCCGATCGACGGGATTAACGCCGTCGCGGCGGATACGCAACACGCCTTTCCGCGGCATACCCATGATCAGTTCGGCATTGGCGTTATCGATCGCGGGGCGCAGAAATCGGCCAGCGGCCGCGGCCAGGTGGAAGCCGGCCCCGGCGACACGATCACCGTCAACCCCGGCGAAGTGCATGACGGCGCGCCGATCGGAGAAGGCGGCCGTGCCTGGAGAATGCTGTATTTCGATCCGATATTGGTCGCGAATACGGTCAACGATACGGGTCAGGCGAGGGCCGGGACCGTCGAGTTTTGCCATCCCGTCATCACGGACCGTCGCGTGGCGGTTCTTTTCCGGAACCTGTTCACCGTCGTCACGGACAGCAGGCGGGGCGCCGACGCGCTTTTGCGGGACGAGTTGTTGGCGCTGTTGCTCGCGGCCGTGGTCGGGGAGCGAAACGATGACGCCGGCAAGCAAGACACGCCCCGCGGCATTTCCGCCATGCGGCGTCTCATCGACGACGATCCCGCGCGGCGTCTCACTCTATTCGATCTTGCCAGGGAAAGCGGTTTGAGCCGGTTCCAGGTGATACGCGGCTTCGTCAAGACGACGGGCTTTACACCCCACGCCTATATCGTTCAGCGCCGAATCGATACTGCGCGAAAACTCATTATCGAAGGAATGCCATTGGCGGATGCTGCCGTTTCCAGCGGTTTCTCGGATCAGAGTCATTTGACGCGCGTCTTCGTCCGCAGATACGGCGTGTCACCGCGCGCGTATGCCGACGCAACAACTTGACTATGACGTCCTCGAGGCCGCAATTTCGTACAAGACTCGCCCTAGCCCAGGGGGTTATTTCTCAACCGTGGCGCGCGGGAGATCCGATTGCCGGAATTGCCGTCCGCGTAACGTGGAGAAACGTCGCGCCGTGACGAACACAAGCCGAATGCCTTGACGGGAGTATGTCCGTGTCCTTGGAGTCCATACGCCGGCCGGTTCCGGGCCTGAGTGATATCCTCTCGTCCCTGTCCGGCACGCATCTCGCCAATGCCGCCATCGCGTTTATCTTCGCCGCCTCGGCGCCGGTGGCGATCATTCTTGGCGTGGGCGTCAAAGGCGGCCTGGCCGAATCCGATATTGCGTCCTGGATATTCGCCGCTTTTGCCCTGAACGGCGTTTTGTCGCTCGCCCTGTCGCTGGTCTATCGGATGCCCCTCGTCTTCTTCTGGACCATTCCGGGAACCGTGTTGGTGGGGCCTGCGCTGACCCACCTCAGCTTCGCCGATGTCATCGGCACGTTCTATGCGACCGGCCTCTTGTTGCTTGTGCTCGGCATCACCGGTTGGGCGCGCCGGATCATGGCCTATTTTCCCATGCCCATCGTGATGAGCATGGTCGCGGGCGTGTTCCTGCAATTCGCCGTGGGCTGGATCGATGCCCTTAAGGACGACATCTGGATCGCCTTGCCGATGACGGCGACGTTCTTCCTGTTGCCGCTGGTTCCGGCGCTGGCAACGCGCATTCCGCCGATGATCGGTGTCTTGATCGTCGGCGTGGTTGCGCTGGTACTCTCCGGCAACGGGTCGCCGGTTTCGCAAACGGTGGATTGGTCCACCGGGCTGTCGGGAATGCTGGCGGCGCCCAACGTGTACACCCCGTCGTTTTCGCTCCAGGCCATGATCGAGTTGGTCGTGCCGCTCGCGATTACCGTTTTGGCGGCGCAAAATGCCCAAGGCATCACCATCCTGCGGTCCAGCGGCCACAACCCGCCAACCAGCACGATCACCGCGGCGTGCGGCGTCGGTTCTCTGGTGACCGCGGTCTTCGGTTCGGTTTCCACCTGTCTGACCGGCCCGTCCAATGCCATTCTGGCCTCGGGCGGCGAACGCGGCACGCAGTACACGGCGGCGTTGTGCGTGGCCATTTTGGCGATTGTCTTCGGCTTGTTCTCGCCGCTGTTCACCAAACTGATGCTGGCCACGCCACCGGCCTTCATCGCGACCTTGGCCGGGCTGGCGCTGCTCAAGGTGCTGCAAAGCGCCTTTCAGGTGTCTTTCGGAAGCCGGTTCACGCTGGGGGCGCTGATCACCTTCGTCGTGACCATCGCCGATTACGCCATCTTCAACATCGGCGCGCCGTTCTGGGGCCTGGTGTTCGGCCTTCTGACCAGCTGGCTATTGGAGCGCGGGGATTTCTCCGCCGAAGAGGCGTGATCGGAACCGCTGCATCAACGAGGTGAAATGTGTATTTCCGCCATTCAAACAAGATATGGAATGACTTTCCGGAACTCGTGCCCGGCGTGCTCCACGCCGATGGCATCACGAAGGATGTCTCCGTCGCCGACTGCATCGCCAGGTTCAATGCCATTGCCGAAGGCCGGCTGGCGGACAGTTCGGAAGGGGAACTGCCCGAGATACAGGCCTGGCGGCGCACATTTTCCCGCATGGGCCTCAAGCCGACACAGTATCGCTGTGCGTCGGAGGCGCTCCTGCGGCGTTTCAGGAAGGAAAAATCCCTACCGCAGATCCACCCGCTGATCGATGTCTGCAACGCGATGTCCATGGCGTTCGCGATTCCCATTGCCGTCTTCGATACGTCGAAGATCTCCCAATACCTGGAGGTGCGTCACGCCACCGGGGAGGAAGATTACTTGACCTTCTCGGGTCAATCGGAGCACCCCAGCATCGACGAAGTCATCTTCGCCGACGGCGCCGACAAGGCGCATGCCCGGCGATGGACCAACCGGCAAAGCGCCCTTTCGGCCATACGCGATGAAACCAGCTCCATCCTGGTGGTCGCGGAGGCCATGCACGATTCGGCGCCCGAGGACATCGAAAAACTCATGGCGGTCATTGCAAAGGAATTCGCCGCCATATGGTCTTCTGCCGTAAAAACGGGCGTACTTGGGTCTTTATCGCCCGAGTTTGCATTTTGACGTGCCGGGCATCCCGGTCGTTTCAGCGGTAACATCCGGCAAACACACCAATTTCCCTCCCGTCCATTTCGCAGTAGAGTAGCGGCCGTCAAAAACACGTAGAGGCACGGGCGGCATTGGCGCCGCCACAGGGAGGTGCGCACATGACCGAAATGCCCTGGCTCAAGACCTATCCCGAGGGCGTGGATTATCACCAGAACTTCGAGCCGCGGCCGCTATACGACCTGCTCGACGATGCGGTGGCCAAGTTCCCCAACAACAACATGCTCGATTTCATGGACCGCAAATTCACCTACGCCCAGGTCGGCGAGATGGTGGCCAAGGCGGCCAAGGGCTTCCAGGACCTGGGGGTCAAGAAGGGCATCAAGGTCGGCTTGTTCCTGCCCAATTGCCCGCAGTTCATCGTCGCCTATTACGGCGTGCTCAAGGCCGGCGGCACGGTGGTCAATTTCAGCCCGCTGTATTCCGAGCCGGAATTGCTGCACCAGATCGAGGACAGCCACACCGACATGATGGTGACCCTCAACCTGGAAGTGCTGTATCCCAAAATGGCGGCCATGTTGCGGGAAAGCCGGGTCAAGAAGCTGATCGTCGGCACCATGCCGGAAGTGCTGCCGTTCCCCAAGAGCCTCTTGTTCCCGCTGGTCAAGCGCAAGGACGTGGCCAAGGTGCCGAACGACGCCAGCCATGTGTCGTTCCAGGAACTCCTGAACAACGACGGCGACTATACGCCGGTCGAGATCGACCCGCTCGAGGACGTCGCCGTGCTGCAATACACCGGCGGCACAACCGGCGTCTCCAAGGGCGCCATGCTGAGCCACGCGTCGCTCTACATCAATACCAGCCAGATGGTGGCTTGGGACAAGGACCTGGCCGAAGGCCAGGAACGCATGATGGGCGTGCTGCCCTTCTTCCACGTCTTCGCCATGACCGTGGTGATGAATTTCTCCATCCGCGGCGGCGCCGAGATCATCATGCACCCGCGCTTCGAACTGGAAGCGGTGATCAAGGACATCGCCAAGAAGAAGCCGACGGTGATGCCCGGCGTGCCGACCATGTACACCGCCATCAACAACCATCCGAAGATCGGCGAGACGGACGTGTCGTCGCTCAGGGTCTGCCTGTCCGGCGGTGCGCCGCTGCCCCTCGAAGTCAAGCAGAAGTTCGAAAGCCTGACCGGCGCGACCTTGGTGGAAGGCTACGGCCTGACCGAAACTTCGCCGGTGGCGACGGCCAATCCGTTCGAGGGGATTTCCAAGGAAGCCTCCATCGGCGTGCCGATCCCCGGCACCCGCATCGTCATCACCGACCGCGAGGATCCGCACAAGGTGCTGCCGGTCGGCGAAACCGGCGAGATCTGCATCGAGGGTCCGCAGGTGATGAAGGGCTATTTCAACCGGCCCGAGGCGACGGCGGAAACCATCGTCGACGGCCGCCTGCACACGGGCGACGTCGGCTATATGGACGATGACGGCTATACCTTCATCATCGACCGCATGAAGGACATGATCCTGTGTTCGGGCTTCAACGTGTTCCCGCGCCATGTGGAGGAGGTGATCTACGAACACCCGGCGGTCGAGGAAGTGACCGTCATCGGCGTGCCCGACGATTACCGGGGCGAAGCGCCCAAGGCCTTCGTCAAGCTGAAAGACTCGGCCGAGAACCTGACCGAGGAGGAAATGATCGCGTTCCTCCAGGACAAGCTGGCCAAGCAGGCTATCCCACGGGAAATCGAGTTCCGCCCGGAACTGCCCAAGACCATGGTCGGCAAGCTCTCCAAGAAGGAACTGGTGGCCGAGGAAAAGGAAAAGTACGAAGCCGCCAAGGCCGGGCAGCAGGCGGCCGGGTAACTTCTCATCAAGACGTAGAACCGGGGGCGGGTGGCGACATCCGCCCTTGGCATTTGCACAAGTAATACGACGGAGGACAGATCATGGATCATGTGGGATTCGACCGGGAAGATTATCAGGCATTCAAGGCCAACGACCGGCCCGGGCCGATCCATATGCTGAACCTGATCCGCCTGCGCGAACAGGCGGACTACGAGGACGGCCGCACGGCGACCGGCGCCGAGGCCTATGCCGCCTATGGCCGCGACAGCGCGCCGATCTTCCAGCGCCTGGGCGGCCGCATCGTCTGGCGCGGCCGGTTCGAGCAGACCCTGATCGGCCCCAGCGACGAGCAATGGGACATCGCTTTCATCGCCGAATACCCCTCGCCCCAGGCTTTCATCGACATGCAACGCGACCCCGATTACCGCGAAGCCGTCGTCCATCGCCAGGCGGCGGTGGCGGATTCGCGGTTGATACGCCTGGCCACCACGGGCGGCGGCGACACTTTCGCCGATCCGGCCTGATCAGAGAGCGGCACACGACCGACCTAGGTTTCGACGCGCGGCAGCCGTCGGCGCGGTTGCCAAAAAAACTGTTTTGATAGACAGGTGCACGGCCTTGCCGCGGACCGGGTCGTGCGAAACATTGTCGTGAGTACACCGCAGGAGGCACCATGATCGATATCCCGACGACGTTGGAAGATTGGAACACCCGCGGACAGGCGTACCTGCCCGGACACCTGTCGCTCGAATTCCTCAAGGTGGAGCCGGACGAGGTGCTGGGCCGTTTTACCGTCGACCGGTCGCACCTGTCGTGGAACGGTTTCCTGCACGCGGGCTCGGTGGTGACCCTGGCCGACACCTGCTGCGGCTATGGCGCGGTGCGGACGCTACCCGACGGTGCCAGCGGTTTCACCACCGTCAACCTGTCGTCCAATTTCCTCGGCACGGCGCTCGAGGGCACGGTTCTGTGTTCGGCCAAACCGCAGCATCTCGGCCGTTCGACCCAGCTCTGGGACGCGACGGTGCGCGCGGAAGCGACGGACAAAGTGCTCGCCCATTTCCGCTGTACCCAGATGATCCTGTGGCCGAAGTGAGGGCTAGAACAGCCCCTCGATCTGTCCGTTTTCGCCGACATAGATGTTGTTGGCCGCCGGCACGCGGGGCAGGCCGGGCATGGTCATGATGTCGCCGCAGACCACCACCAGGAACTGGGCGCCGCCGGCGAGGCGCACTTCGCGGATCGGCACCACGTGGTTCGAGGGCGCGCCCTTGAGGTTGGGGTCGGTCGAGAACGAGTACTGGGTCTTGGCCATGCAGATCGGGTAGTGGCCCAAACCGACATCCTGGAACGAGGCGATCTGGTCGCGGATTTTCTTGTCGGCGATGATACCCTGGGCGCCGTAGATCTGCTGGGCGATGATGCGGATCTTGTGCCACAAGGGCTCCTCGTCGTTGTACAAGGGCGAGAACTGGCTCGGCTTTTCGGCGATGGTACGCACCACCGTTTCGGCCAGTTCCTCGGTGCCGGCGCCGCCCTGGGCCCAGTGGTCGGCCATGACGGCCTCGACGCCCAGTTCCGCCGCGCCCTGGCGCACCAGGTTGACTTCGGCGTCGGTGTCGGCGCTGAAGCGGTTGATGGCGACCACGACGGGCACGCCGAACTTGCGCAGGTTCTCGACGTGCCGGGCCAGGTTGGCGAAGCCCTTCTCCAAGGCCTCCAGGTCTTCCTTGCCGAGCTGGCTCTTGTCGACGCCGCCGTGCATTTTCAGCGCCCTGATGGTGGCCACCAGCACGGCGCAGTCGGGTTGCAGGCCGGCCTTGCGGCATTTGATGTCGAAAAATTTCTCGGCGCCCAGGTCGGCGCCGAAGCCGGCCTCGGTGACCACGTAATCGGCCAGCTTGAGGGCCGTCTTGGTGGCCAGCACCGAATTGCAGCCGTGGGCGATGTTGGCGAACGGGCCGCCGTGCACGAAGGCCGGATTGTTCTCCAGGGTCTGCACCAGGTTGGGCTGCAGGGCGTCGCGCAAGAGCGCGCTCATGGCGCCGTGGGCGTCGATGTCCTTGGCCCGCACCGGTTTGCGCTCGCGGGTGAAGCCGATGATGATGTTGCCGAGCCGCTCGGTCAGATCGTCCAGGTCCTGGGCCAGGCACAGAATGGCCATGATCTCCGAAGCCACGGTGATGTCGAAATGGTCGATGCGGGGATAGCCGTTGGCGACGCCGCCTAACCCTGCCGTGATCTCGCGCAGGGCCCGGTCGTTCATGTCGACCACCCGGCGCCAGGTGATGCGCCGCGGGTCCAGGCCGGTGCCGTTGCCCCAATAAATATGATTATCGATCATCGCCGCCAGCAGGTTGTTGGCGGCGGAGATGGCGTGGAAATCGCCGGTGAAATGCAGGTTGATGTCTTCCATCGGCACCACCTGGGCATAACCGCCGCCGGCGGCGCCGCCCTTGACGCCGAAACACGGGCCCAGCGAGGGCTCGCGCAGGCAGATCATGGTCTTCTTGCCGATGCGGTTGAGACCGTCGCCCAGGCCCACCGTGGTCGTGGTCTTGCCTTCGCCGGCCGGGGTCGGCGTCACGGCGGTGACCAGGATCAGCTTGCCGTCCTTGCGGTCCTTGAGGCCGTTGATGTAGTCGAGGGAGACCTTGGCCTTGTAATGGCCGTAGGGCTCCAGATGCCTGGCCTCGATGCCCAGCCGGTCGTCGGCCAGCTCGATGATCGGCCTCATGGTCGCCTCGCGCGCGATTTCGATATCGCTTTTCGGCTCGGCGTGTTGTTTGGCCACGTCAGTCATGGCAGCGCACTCCCCTTCACTGCATCGGCTAATTGGTGCTCAATGGCCGCCAAGGGTGCGCGAACCGGCCCCCCGGCGGCTTTCCTGCAAACGACATGATGCCGGGCAGAATGTCGTCTCCAAGCGGTCTTGTCTGCGGTTAGTCGGCGGCCTCCCGCTGCGGCGCCGGTTCGACCCGGGCGGCGCAGTACTTCACTTCCGGGATCTTGCCGAACGGGTCGAGGGCGTCGTTGGTCAGCAGGTTGGCCGCCGCTTCGTGGTAACAGAACGGAATGAACAGAAGGCCCTTCGGCACGTCCGGATCCTGACGCGCCGTCAGCCGCACGGTGCCGCGCCGGGTGGTCACCTGCACCGGGTCGCCCGGCGCGATGTTCATGGCTTCCAGGTCGGTCCGGGCGAACAGAGCGAAAGGCTGCGGTTCGATGCTGTTGAGCACGCTGGCCCGCCGGGTCATGGCGCCGGTGTGCCAGTGCTCGAGGGTCCTTCCGGTGGTCAGCACCAGCGGGTAGTCGGCATCCGGCTGTTCGTCGGGCGGGATGATGGCGGCGGGCA
>JANQFL010000084.1 GCA_028277845.1 Sneathiellales bacterium | reverse complement strand
TCCTCTTTAGATGGAAGCATTCTGACGGAGCGTATTGGCGCCAAGGCCAAGGCTGGTGGTGACGGCCATACCCGGGGTATGGCCAAGACGGCAGCCGCCGGATTTGGCGCCAAGACGCCAGTCCCTCCGGGTTTCCGAGCGGGCGCCCCCCACGGCGTCAGACGGCTTGCGCGATGCCCGGCATCGCGCGGCCCCGTCTTCCTGGTGGATGGGCAGGCCGCTCGAGAAACAGAATGCTTCCATCTAAAGAGGAATTGCTCTAGTCGGCGACAAGCCGCAGATAGTTCCCGCCCAGAATTCCCATCACGTCGTCGTCACCGAAACCGCGCCGTTCCAGCTCGGTGACAAGGTCGCCCAGTTGTTCGGGTTGAAGGAAATGCCAAGGCGGGTCCGGATAGCCGACCGGCCAGGCGCCGCGGTTGGCGTGGAAAAACCCATAGTCGCTGCCGTCGAGATACATGAAGTCCAGGCCCAGCCCGACATGTTCGGCGCCGGCAATCGAGGCGATGTGTGCCACGTGTTCGGACATGGCGCGCGGGATGTCGTCCGTCGCCGCGTCGAGAAAGAATCCCACGCCGCTGACGCCGATGAAGCTGCGGGCGTCGCGGGCGGCGCGAATCTGCTCATCGGATATGTTGCGCGGATGTTCATACAGCGCGCCGGCATTGGAGTGGGAGAAGATGGGCGGCCGGTTGAGACCGGCGTCCAGGGCGTCGAAGGTGCTGCGCACGCCGCAGTGGCTGAGGTCGACGACCATGCCGACCCGGTCCATGCGCCGGACGAGCTGAAATCCCAGTTCGGTAAGACCGCCGTTCCGCGGTTCATGACACCCATCCGCGAATATGTTGGCGGTGTTGTAGGCCAATATGGCGCGGCGGATGCCGGCGGCATGAAACGCGTCGACCAAATCGAGGTCTTCCGCAAACGGTGTCGCCGTTTGGAAATGGAACGAGACCGTCAACCGGGACTCATCCGCCGCACGGGCGATCTCGGTTTGATCGCTGGCGACACGGATCCAATCCGAATTACCCGCAATGGCCCGCCGCAGGCCGCCCAGGGTGGTCAGGGCTTGCGTGGCCGAGTCCCGGCCGACGGCGGCGGTCAACGAGACATGGTCGATGCCGGACCGGTGGAACCGGCGAAGCTGCGCGACGAGGTCGGCATCGGGTGGCAGCAGGTCGGCGACCCAAGGCAGTAATCCGTCGCAAACGATTGCGTCGGCGCCCCAGGGTCGAGACGTCCGCCAGCTTCCTTCCTTGTCGGGCACGGGCTAAACCGACCAGGCCGCGCGCACCCGGTCGCGGATACCGGCCAGGCGCTCCACCGGTTCGTTGGCGAAAACGAACCGCAGATACCGGCCCGCCCTGCCGTCGTCGCCCCAGCCGGTCATCGGTGTCGCGGCGACGCGGCCCAGGTCGAAAAGGCGTTTCGATGCCTCGGCCGGTGGCATGCCAAGTGCCATGGTGTCGATCAGCAGCGACCAGCCGCCGTCGGGCCGGACCGCGGGCAGGTCATGCAGTTCCGACAGAATCAGATCACGCCGCGCGCGCCAAGTGGCCGTTGCCGCCGCGATGCCGTCGTCGGGTGCGGTCACCGCGGCGGCCGCGCCCGGCATGGCGATGCCGACCTGGCATACGACGTTGGTCAGGCTGACCAGGCCGATGTCGTTCATGATGTCCGTGGGTCCGACGATCCAGCCGACCCGCCAACCGATCATGCGGTATTCCTTCGACACGCAGCCGACCGTGACCGTACGTTCGGCCAGACCGTCCAGCCGCGCGGGGTGCAGAACCGGTTCATCGGTGTAGAGGATGCGTTCCATGGCCGCATCATGCAGCAGCCAGGCGTCCGTCCGCCGCACCACGTCGGCGATGGCGTCCCATTCCGCGCGCGTGTGCACGATGCCGCTGGGCATGGACGGGCTCATGGTCAGCACGACTCGGGTCCGGTCGCCCGCGGCGTCGGCCAGGGCGTCCAGGTCGAGGCGCCAGCCGCCGTCATCGACCAGCAGCGGCACCAGAACCGGGACGCCGCCGGCCAGCCGGATGCGGTTGAGCAGACCGGCATAGGCCGGGTCGGTGATGATCACCTCGTCACCCGGTTCCAGCATCGCCAGCAGGGCATTGAGGATGCCGGACAGGCCGCCTGCGGAGATGACGCATTGGCTTTGCCAATCGTAGGCCACGCCGGTGTCCCGGCTGAGTCGCGACGCCGCCGCCCGGCGGATCGCGTCGGCGCCGAGAAACGGCAAATAACTGTTGGCGTCGTCGTCGTCGATGGCCGCCTTGGTGGCGACCAGGGCCTCACCGGGCGGCCGTAGGTCGGTATCCAGGTTCTCCAGACGGAGCATCGAATCGTCGGCCAAGGCGTCGGCGGCGTTACCCATTTTGTCGACGCCAATTCCGGGTATGTGCTGTAAGCGGGAAACAGGCATGTTACACTCATATTGTATCCAATAATTATTAATGTATCCATTTTATGAGATTGTCGTCAAGAACCGCAGGGGATAGAACGGGGTATGGCTGCTGCAGATCCGGAAACACATGGCCGTATTCAGCGGACCGGCGCACAGGTCGAACGCATTGTCGGCCATCTGCGCGCGGACATTCTGTCCGGGGAATTCGACCCCGGGGCGGTGCTGCGACAGGAGTACTTGGCGGATAAATACCGCACGAGCCGCATGCCCGTGCGCGACGCCTTGCGGGTTCTCGAAAACGAGGGCCTGGTCGAACTCGTGCACAACAAAGGGGCTGTGGTCGCCGCCCTCAATGCCGACGAGTGCCGCGAGATTTACGAGATACGCGGCGCGTTGGAGAGTTTGGCTCTGAGACTGGCCATCCCCGAATTGACAAATCGCCAATTGGAAGAGGCCGGGGCCATTCTGAACCGGGCGGAACGGGCCGGTTTGAGCGACTTCGGCGTTCTCAATACGGCGTTTCACGCGAAACTTTATGAGCCGTGCCGGCGGCCGCGTCTCTTGGCCGAAATCGCCAAGCTGGCCGATTTGGCCGACCGGTATCTCAGGGTGGCCGCCGTTCAGCTCGATTACGTTCAGCGCTCCCACCGCGAACACCGGGCGCTTCTGCAGGCGTGTTACGACCGGGACGACGACGCGGCCGTCGCCTGCCTGCGCGATCACATCGAGGCGGCCGGACGTGCGTTGTTCGACATGTTGTCGGACCGTCTCGGCGCGGACTGACTTCGCGTCGCCGGCCGGCAACGTTGCCTATCGAATGATCAGGCATGGGCAATAACGCGTCACGCGCGGTATCAAAAGAATACACAATGCATCGTCGGCGCCCGAATTCGATGTTTCCGAGTTGGTATGCGCCTTGCATTTTCTTGACCAATCGGTCAACCGACCGTAGCCTTGGTTCGACAGAACACAAATGATTACGACGAAACAGAGGAGGCGATAAATGACGCATGGATTGTTCAAGCGCTTGGCGCTGGCCGCGGCGCTGATCGGCGGATTGGCGATGACCGCGGGCCAGGCCGTGGCCGACAAGATCAAGGTCGCCGGTATTTATACCCAGCCGATCCAGCAGAAGTGGGACGCCCGCCTGCACCAGGCCCTGGAAGCGGCGAAAAAGGCCGGCGAAATCGAGTACGTGTTTTCGGAAAAAGTGGCCAATACCGACTATGTCCGCGTGCTGCGCGAATACGCCGAAAGCGGCGTCGCGCTGATCGTCGGCGAGGCGTTCGGCATCAGCCGCGAAGCCCGCAAGGTGGCCGACGACTATCCCAACGTCGCCTTCCTGATGGGCGATCCGTTCAAGCCGCACGGTAAGAACTTCGCGGTGTTCGACAACTACATCCACGAGCCCTGCTACCTGATGGGCATCATTGCCGGTTCCATGACCAAGTCGAAGAAGATCGGCATGGTCGGCGGCTACCCCATCGGCGAAGTCAACCGGCTGTTCCATGCCTTCATGGAAGGCGCCCGCTCGGTCCATCCGGACATCGAGTTCAAGGTCAACTTCATCGGCTCCTGGTACGATCCGCCGAAGGCCAAGGAAGCCGCCTTCGCCCAGGTCGAAGCCGGCGTCGACGTGCTCTACGCCGAGCGCGCCGGCGTGGTCGACGCGGCCCGTGAAAAGGGCATCATCGCTTTCGGCAACGTCAACGACATGAACAAGGAAGAGAACGGCACGGACGTGGTCGTCACGTCGGCGCTGTGGCACATGGAATCGGCCATTTCCCATGCCATCAAGCTGGTCAAGGACGGCAAGTTCGCCGCCGAGGACTACAAGGAATGGACCATGATGGCCAAGGGCGGTGCGTCGCTCGCGCCCTACTACGAGTTCGAGGGCAAGATCGATCCGGCCATCAAGGCCAAGGTCAAGGCGCTCAAGGCCGACATCATCGCGGGCAAGTTCACCGTCAAGATCAACGACAACGAACCCAAGTCGACGTTCTAGGTCGGCTACCTGAACGTATCCCGGCTCCGGCGGTTTCTCCGTCGGAGCCGGTGGCGTATGCTCCCGGCATGTCGGAAATCCTGCGTCTCGACGGCATCACCAAGCGGTTCGGCCCGCTCGTGGCCAACGACGCCATATCATTGTCGTTAAAGCCCGGCGAAGTGGTCGCGCTGCTCGGCGAGAACGGCGCCGGCAAGACCACGTTGATGAACATCCTGTTCGGCCACTACACGGCCGACGAGGGGACCATCGAAGTGTTCGGCCGGCCGCTGACGCCGGGCCAGCCCGACGCGGCGCTAAGTGCCGGCATCGGTATGGTGCATCAGCATTTCAGCCTGGGCGACAACCTCACCGTGCTCGACAACATTACCCTCGGCACCGAATCGCTCTGGTCGTGGCGCCACGACGAGGCCAAGGCCCGCGCCCGGCTGGCGCAGTTGTCGGACGACTTCGGTCTGAGTGTGGATCCCGACGCCCTGGTCGGCGCGTTGAGCGTCGGCGAAAAACAGCGGGTCGAAATCCTCAAGGCGCTTTACCGCGAAGCCAGGATCCTCATCCTCGACGAGCCCACGGCCGTGCTCACGCCGCAGGAAGTGGACAGCCTGTTCGAGACCCTGCGAAAGCTGGTCGGCAAGGGCATGTCGATCATTTTCATTTCCCACAAGCTGCACGAAATCCTCACCATCAGCGACCGGGTCGTGGTGCTGCGCCGGGGCAAGGTTGTCGCAGAAACCGCGACCAAGGACGCCGACCGGGCCAGCCTGGCCGAAGCCATGGTCGGCCGCGCCGTGCACCTGCCCAAGGGTACGCCCATGGACCCGGGCGAGGTGCTGCTGGAACTGAATAATGTCAGCGTTTCGGCAGACCAGGGATACGGTGTTCTCGATGGCGCCGATCTGGTGCTGCGCCGCCACGAAATCATCGGCCTTGCTGGTGTGTCGGGCAACGGCCAACAGGCATTGGCGGCGTTGATTTCAGGCCTGGCCCGGCCCGAAGCCGGGACCATGACCGTGAACGGCGAAGCGGTGCAGCATACGTCGCCCGGCCATATGGTGCGGCACGGCGTTGGCCGCATTCCCGAGGACCGCAACCATGTCGGCGTCATCGGCGAAATGGCCGTGTGGGAGAACCTGATCTCCGAGCGCCGCCGGGACACGCCGCTGTCGCGGTCCGGCCTGCTCGGCTTCCAGGCCATCCGGTCGCTGGCCAGCGATCTGATCGAACGGTTCGACATCCGTTGCCAGGGCCAGAACGAGGAAACCCGCCTGCTGTCGGGCGGCAATGTGCAGAAGCTGGTGCTGGCCCGGGTGCTGAACAACAATCCCTCCATCATTCTCGCCAACCAGCCGGTGCGCGGTCTCGATATCGGCGCCATCGCCTACGTGCAGAACACGATCCTCGAGGCGCGCTCGAACGGCGCCGCCGTGCTGCTGATTTCCGAGGACCTCGAGGAACTCATGGCGCTCAGCGACCGCATCCAAGTCATCTACCACGGCCGTCTGTCGGAGCCGATCGACGCCCGCGACGTGACGGCGCGGGAGATCGGCCTGATGATGAGCGGCCAGGCGAGGGCGGCCTGATGCGTCTGGAGCCGCGCACCAGCACACCCGCCTGGATGATCATCGGTGCGCCGGTGACGGCCGTTATCGTCGCCCTGGGCCTGTGCGCGGTGCTGATCCTTTGGACCGGCGAATCCGTCTGGCAGGCCTACTTCCATCTGTTCAAGGGCGCGGCGGGATCGCGCTTCGCCATCACCGAAACCCTGACCCGGGCGACGCCGATGATCCTCACGGGCCTGGCTGCCGCATTGGCGTTCCGGGCCAAGCTGTGGAACATCGGCGGCGAGGGCCAGTTCTACATGGGCGCCGTCGTGGCGACCTGGCTCGGCGCCGGCATGGTCACCCTGCCGGCCGCGCTGATGGTGCCGTTCCTGATCCTCGCCGGGGCGCTGGCGGGCGGTTTGCTGCTGCTGCTGCCGGCGCTGCTCAAGAACGTGCTCAAGGTCGACGAGGTGGTGACGACCCTGCTGCTCAACTTCGTCGTGCTGCTGTTCGTCAACTTCCTGCTCGAAGGGCCCATGAAGGACCCCATGTCGCTCGGCTGGCCGCAGGGGCCGCCGATCATCGACGAGGGCATCCTGCCCGGCATCATGGCGAAAAGCCGGATGCATGCCGGGCTGATCGTCGCCCTGGCGCTGGCGGTGCTGGCCTGGGCGGTGATGCGCTTCACCGTATGGGGCTACGAGATCCGCGCGGTCGGTTACAACGCGGACGCCGCCGGGTTCGCCGGGATCAAGGTACCGCGCACCATCGTGCTGACGGCCCTGATCAGCGGCGGCCTGGCCGGCATCGCCGGGGTCGGCGAGGTGGCCGGCACCAAGGGCTATCTGACCTTGGACCTGTCGCCCGGCTTCGGCTATGCCGGCATCGCCGTGGCCATGCTGGCGGCGCTGCATCCGCTGGCGGTCATCGCCTCGGCCCTGTTCCTCGCCGGCATTTACGTGGGCGCCGACAGCATGAGCCGGGCCATCGCCGTACCCACCTACATCGCCGACGTCATCGTCGCCACCTCCATGCTGTGCGTGCTGGTCAGTATCATGCTGACCCGTTTCAAGCTCTATTGGCGCGGGTAGAGAGGGCGGGTAGCGATGGACATCATCGAAATCCTCTTCACCGTCGGGTTCTGGGCCGCCACCCTGCGCATCGCCACACCATTGATCTTCGGCACCCTGGGCGAACTGATCTGCGAGCGGGCCGGGGTACTCAATCTGGGCATCGAAGGCATCATGACCATGGGCGCCATGGCCGGCTGGATGTGGGTCTACCAGGGCGGCGATCTATATTCCGGCCTGGTCTTCGCCGCCTTCATCGGCGCCTTGTTCGGCCTTTTGCATTCGGGCTTCGCCGTCTATCTCGGCCTGTCGCAGCATGTCGCCGGCATCGGCATCACCTTGCTGGCGTCGTCGCTCAGCTATTTCGTCTTCCGCATGCTGCTGCCCAACGCGACCACGCCGCCCAAGATCACGCCGTTCCGGAACCTGGATATTCCCCTGCTGTCGGATATTCCGTTCCTCGGCCCGGCCCTGTTCCAGCAGACCTTCATGACTTATCTGGCGTTCGCCGCCATCATCTTCGTGTGGTACGTGCTGCACCGGACGCCGCTCGGCCTGGCCGTGCGCATGGTCGGCGAAAACCCCATGGCGGCCGAGGCCCAGGGCATCAACGTACTCGCCGTGCGCACCGGCGCCGTCATGGCCGGCAGCGCGCTGATGTCGGTCGGCGGCAGCTTCCTCACCATGTCGGCCTTCGACGCCTTCTATTTCGGCATGATCAACGGCCGCGGCTGGATCTGTGTCGCCCTGGTCATCTTCGCCTCGTGGAAGCCCGGCAAGGCGCTGCTGGGTGCGTTGCTGTTCGCCGGCATCGACGCCTGGCAGGTGCGGGTGCAGCAACTGCCCGGCGTCACCATTCCTTATCAGTTCTTCCTCATGGCGCCCTATGTGCTGTCGATCCTGGCCATGATCATGGTGTCGCGCAAGGCGCTCTACCCCAAGGCGCTGCTGGTGCCGTTCCGCCGCGGCGAACGGTCTTAGAGCGTTTCATCCTTAGACGGAACCATTCTGTTTCACGAGCGGCCTGGTCATCCACCAGGAAGACGGGGCAGCGCGATGCCGGGCATCGCGCAAGCCGTCTGACGCCGTGGGGGGCGGCCGCTCGGAAACCCCCATTGCGCTTTTGTGGGACGGGCGTCTTGGCGCCAAATCCGGCGGCT
>JANQFL010000083.1 GCA_028277845.1 Sneathiellales bacterium | reverse complement strand
GCGCCCGGATGTCAGCCATGCAGGCGCGAGCGGTGCGAATGGAGTCCAGCATCTCTGCGGGGAGCTCAGCAGTCACTGGGGAATCACCGATGGTTCGGCCGTCTCATGGCGCCCCTAATCCTGATAGGGAGTACTAATGCCCTCACTTTCGCGCAACCTTGAAGCCAGTCTCCACCGCGCCCTTGCCCTGGCAACGGAGCGGCGGCACGAGTTCGCCACGCTCGAGCATCTTCTGCTCGCCCTGACCGACGACCAGGACGCCACGGCCGTCATGCGCGCCTGCAGCGTCGACGTGGACAAGCTGCGTGACCGTCTGGTGGAATTCGTCGACGAGGAACTGGCCGACATCGTCGGCGAGGGGATCGAGGACGCCAAACCCACCATGAGCTTTCAGCGCGTGGTGCAGCGGGCGCTTATTCATGTTCAGTCGTCGGGCCGCGAGGAAGTCACCGGCGCCAACGTCCTGGTGGCCGTGTTCGCCGAGCGGGAAAGCCATGCCGCGTTCTTCCTGCAGGAGCAGGACATGACCCGCCTGGATGCGGTCAGCTACATTTCCCACGGTATCGCCAAGACGCCCGGCATGTCGGAACCGCGCAATGTGCGCGGCGTGGATGACGATGCGGACATCGAAGACGATGAAGACGACATGGACATCAAGCAGGGCCGCGAAGCCCTGACGGCCTATTGTGTCGACCTCAACGAAAAGGCCATGTCCGGCAAGATCGATCCGCTGATCGGCCGGGACGCGGAAATCGAACGCACCATCCAAATTCTCTGCCGGCGCTCCAAGAACAATCCGCTCTATGTGGGCGACCCCGGGGTCGGCAAGACCGCCATCGCCGAAGGGCTGGCCCGGCGCATCGTCGAAGGCGAAGTGCCCGAAGTGCTGCTCGACGCCACCATCTTTGCCCTCGATATGGGCGCGTTGCTTGCCGGTACGCGCTATCGCGGCGATTTCGAGGAACGCCTCAAGGCCGTATTGGCCGAGTTGGAGGCCATCGAAGGCGCCATCCTCTTCATCGACGAGATCCACACGGTGATCGGCGCCGGCGCCACGTCGGGCGGAGCCATGGATGCCTCCAACCTGCTCAAGCCGTCGCTGGCGTCGGGCATGCTGCGCTGCATCGGTTCGACCACCTACAAGGAATACCGCGGCTATATCGAGAAGGACCGGGCGTTGCTGCGGCGGTTCCAGAAGATCGATATCAACGAGCCCAGCGTCGAAGACACCGTGAAGATCCTCAAGGGCCTGAAGCCGTATTTCGAGGAGCACCACCGGGTGCGCTACACGGCCGAGGCCATCCGCTCGGCGGTGGAGCTGTCGTCGCGCTACATCCACGACCGCAAGCTGCCCGACAAGGCCATCGACGTGATCGACGAAGTGGGCGCGGCGCAGATGCTGATCCCGGAAGGCCGGCGGCGCAAGACCGTCGGCGTCAAGGACGTTGAGGCCATCGTCGCCAAGATCGCCCGGGTGCCGCCCAAATCGGTGTCGAAGCAGGATCAGAAAAGCCTGCATAACCTTTCCGAAGACCTCAAGCGCGTGGTGTTCGGACAGGACAAGGCCATCTCGGCGCTGTCCAGCGCCATCAAGCTGGCCCGCGCCGGTTTGCGCGAGCCGGAGAAGCCCATCGGCAGCTATCTGTTCTCGGGGCCCACCGGCGTC
This sequence comes from Sneathiellales bacterium, assembly GCA_028277845.1. Lineage (GTDB taxonomy): Bacteria > Pseudomonadota > Alphaproteobacteria > JANQFL01 > JANQFL01 > JANQFL01. The sequence continues at coordinate 17,631 of JANQFL010000083.1, read as the reverse complement.
GGCAAGACCGAAGTGGCCCGTCAGTTGGCCGATATCATGGGGCTGGAGTTGGTGCGGTTCGACATGTCCGAGTACATGGAACGGCACTCGGTGTCGCGGCTGATCGGCGCGCCGCCCGGATATGTCGGTTTCGACCAGGGCGGCATGCTGACCGACGCCATCGACCAGCACCCCCACGCCGTGCTGTTGCTCGACGAAATCGAGAAAGCCCATCCCGACGTCTTCAACATCCTGTTGCAGATCATGGACCACGGCAAGCTGACCGACCACAACGGCAAGCGCATCGACTTCCGCAACGTGGTGCTGATCATGACCACCAACGCGGGCGCCGCCGACCTGGCCAAACCGGCCATCGGCTTTGGCCGCGGCGTGCGGGAAGGCGACGACGAGGAGGCCATCAAGCGCCTGTTCACGCCGGAATTCCGCAACCGTCTGGATGCCACCATCCCGTTCGGCGGGCTGACGCTGGAAATCGTCGAGCGCGTCGTCGACAAGTTCGTGCTGCAGCTCGAAGCCCAGTTGTCCGACCGCAACGTGACCTTCTCGCTGACCGACGACTCGCGCCTGTGGCTGGCCAAGAAGGGCTACGATCCGCAGTACGGTGCCCGTCCGCTGGCCCGGGTCATTCAGGAGCACATCAAGAAGCCGCTGTCCGACGAACTGCTGTTCGGCAAGCTCATGAAGGGCGGCCATGTCACGGTGGCGCTCAAGGATGAGAAGCTGGCCTTCGACATCGAAAGCGAGCCGCCGAAACCCAAAAGCGGGAAGGGCGGCAAAGGCGGCAAGCGCAAGGTGACCGAAAAGGTCAAATAACAGCGCGGGCCGCCGGCCTCACATCCGCTTGGCGATTTCCTCCAGCATGACCTCGGTGGCGCCACCGCCGATGGCCTGAATGCGCGCGTCGCCCACCATGCGGTGGATGGCGCTCTCGCGCATGTAACCGAAACCGCCGTGGAACTGCTGGCAGTCGTAGGTCACCCGGTTGGTCACCTCGCCGCAGTAGGCTTTCACCATCGACACTTCCTTGACGCAGTCCCGGCCCTGGCTGTCGAGCCATGCCGCGTGGCGGGTCAGCTCCCGGCCGGCCGCCACGTCGGCGGACAATTTGGCCAACCTTTGTCTTATTGCCTGCTTGTCCCATAGTACGCCGCCGAAGGCCTTGCGCTCGCGGACGTATTCGACGGTCAGGTCGATGGCCCGCTGGGCTTCGGCCATGGCCATGCCGCCCAGCACCATGCGCTCGTTCTGGAAGTTCTGCATGATGGCGTAGAACCCCCGGTTCTCGGCGCCCAGCATGTTTTCCGCCGGCACCCGGCAATCCTCGAACACCAGTTCCGCCGTGTCGGACGAGCGCCAGCCCATCTTGTCGAGGGTCTGGCCGACACGGAAACCGGGCGTGTCCTTCTCGACGATGAACATGGAGATGCCGCGTGAACCCTCGGCGTCGGGATCGGTCCGTGCGGCGACGAAATAGACATCGCCATGCACGCCGTTGGTGATGAACATCTTCGAACCGTTCAGCACCCAGTGATCGCCATCCCGTTTGGCACGGGTCTTGAGGCCGGCCACGTCCGATCCGGCGTCCGGCTCGGTGACCGCGACGGCCGAAATCAGGTCGCCCTTGATGATGCCGGGCAGGTACTTGGCCTTCTGCTCCGGCGTGCCGGCGTTGGCCAGGTGCGGGGAGGCCATGTCGGTATGCACCAGCACGGTGATGGTGAAGCCGCCGTAACCCGAGCGGCCGAGTTCCTCCGCCAGGACCAGCGTCGCCAGCGTGTCCAGGTCGGAGCCGCCATATTGCTCCTCGTAGCGGATGCCGAAGAACCCGAGTTCGCCCATCTGCCTCAGCACGTCGCGCGGCACCATGCCGTCCCGTTCCCATTGATCGGCGTGGGGCAGGACCTCCTGGTCGACGAAGCGGCGGATCTGCTCGCGCAGCAGTGTGTGTTCTTCCGAGAAATAGATGCTCGCATCCATGACGGTGTCCTTACTCTTCCAATTCGATCAGAACAGACCGGCCTTCCGCGAACGTACCGGCGGTGCAATTGACGGCGCGGACGATGCCGTCCCGGGGCACGGCCAGGGACTGCACCATCTTCATGGCCTCGAACAACACGGCCACGTCCCCCTGTTTGACGGTGTCGCCGGGGTTCACCCGGATTTCGGTGACCAGCCCGGGCATGGGCGCGATGACGGCCGATCCGTCGGCGACCACCTGCTCCGCCTTGCGGCCAAGCAAGGCGATCTCGGGCGGCAAAGCCTTATAAGTGACGGCGCCTCGTTCGGGGTACAGGGTGACGAGATCGCCGGAACGGACAAACCCGATGTCATGGCGCGCACCGTCTTCGCGGAAAGTCAGGCGGTTGTCGGACACCTGCACGCGATCGGCCCGCCACACCGGCCGCTCTTCCGCGAAAACCGAGACGGTGCCGGATTGGCCTTCGACCCGCAGCGCAACCGGTTCCATTCCCGAGCCGGACACGTACAGGACACCCGCGCCCCGGCGGCCGGAGGGCTCCGTGATCCGCCAAGGGCCCAGCGCGTTCCAGACGCCGCCGGTTGGGGCGGGAAGCGCGAGAACGGCCGCCATGGCCCCCAGGCGTTCGTCCGCGGGATGAGCCTGCCAGCCGTCCGGAAAGGCATCGGACAGAAAACCGGTGTGCAATCGGGCGGCGGCAAACGCCGGCTGGCCGACGATGTCGTGCACGAACTCCAGATTGGTGCCGATGCCGGATACCGTCATGCGGGACAGTCCGTCCCGCAGCACCGCCAAGGCCGCGTCGCGGGTCTCTCCGGAACCGATGACCTTGGCGATCATCGAATCGTAGTGCGGCGTGACGTCCGATCCGGTGTCGACGCCGCTGTCGACCCGGAGGCCGTCCAGGTCCGGTTCGCGGTACAGATCCACCGTGCCGACCTGCGGGGCATAACCATTGGCCGGATCCTCGGCGGCGATCCGGGCTTCGATGGCATGGCCATGGCAGACGATGTCGGCTTGTGCCATCGGCAGGGCATCCCCGGCCGCGACGCGGATCTGCCATGCGACCAGGTCCAGCCCCGTGACGGCTTCCGTCACCGGGTGCTCCACCTGCAAACGGGTGTTCATTTCCAGAAAGAAGGTTTCGCCGCTTTCGGGTTCCCAGAGAAATTCTGCCGTTCCCACAGAATCGTAGCCGATGGATCGGGCCAGCCTGACGGCATCGGATGTCAACCGTTCCCGGATGTCGTCGGGCAGGCCGGGGGCAGGGGCTTCCTCGATCACCTTCTGATGGTTGCGCTGGATGGAGCAATCCCGCTCGAACAGGTGCAGGCAATGGCCGTGCTTGTCGCAAAGCAATTGTACTTCGACATGCCGGGGCGCCCGCAGATACCGTTCCAGCAGCACCGCGTCGTCGCCGAACGCCGACAGCGCCTCGGCCCGGGCCGTTTGCAGCGTCTCCGAAAAATCGTCCAGGTCGTCGACCACCCGCATGCCGCGGCCGCCGCCGCCCGCGCTGGCCTTGATCAGCAGGGGCGTGCCGATGCGTTGGGCTTCCTCGGATAGTTTGGTGTCCGACTGGTCTATGCCGTGATACCCCGGGATGACCGGCACACCGGCCGCTTCGGCCACCGCCTTGGCCTCGATCTTCGAGCCCATGCGGCGGATCACCTCCGGCGACGGGCCAATAAAGGTGATGCCTTCATCGTCGCATCGTTGTGCGAATTCGGCGTTCTCTGATAGGAATCCGTAACCGGGATGAATGGTCTCGGCACCGCTTTCCCTGGCGGCGGTGATCACCGCATCCATGTTCAGGTAGCTGTTGCGTGCTTCGGAAGCGCCGATGTGCACGGCGGTATCCGCTTCGGCGACGAATGGAGCGTCACGGTCGGCTTCGCTGTACACGGCGACGGCGCGAATGCCCATGGCGCGGCACGTGCGGATGACGCGGCGGGCGATTTCGCCCCGGTTGGCGATCAGCAGGGACTGGATGGGCATACTCTCTCCGTCCTACATGCGCAGTACGGGGGTGCGTTCGCGCGGACCGGGCTGGGACATGACCACCGCAAGACACAGGCCCAGCACGTCGCGGGTCTGGGCCGGTTCGATCAGGCCGTCGTCCCACAGGCGCGACGTGGCGTAGTAGGGATCGCTCTGTTCGCCGTACTGCTTGCGCACGGCGTCCTCGATGGCCTGTAGTTCCGCCTCGTCCGCCGGCGCGCCCTTTTCCTTGGTCCGGCGCAGTTCGGTCATGACGTTGCTGGCGATGTCGGCGCTCATGGTGGCGACCTCCGCCGTCGGCCAGGCGAACAGGAATCGGGGACCGAAGCCGCGCCCGCACATGCCGTAGTTTCCGGCGCCGTACGAGCCGCCGATGATCAGCGACAGGCGCGGCACCTGGGCGCACGACATGGCGTAGACCATCTTGGCGCTGTCCTTGGCGATGCCGTTGCGTTCCGCCTCGGTGCCGACCATGAAGCCCGAGATATTGTGCAGGAACAGCAGCGGAATACCGCGCTGGTCGCAAAGCGAAATGAAATGGGCGCCCTTGAGCGACGAGTCCGAAAACAGGGCGCCGTTGTTGCCGATGATGCCGACCGGATGGCCGTGGATCGACGCCGTGACGCAAACCAGCGTCGTGCCCCAGTCCGGCTTGAACTCCCGCATTTCGCTGCCGTCCACCAGGCGGGCGATGACCTCGCGCACGTCGTAGGGGATCTTGCGGTCGTGGCTGATGACGCCGGCAATCTCGTCTCCGTCGTAGCGTGGTGGAACCGCCGGTTTCGGCGGTGCGGCGAGGGACGGCGTGTGGTTCAGGCTGGCGACGATGTCGCGCATCAGCGCCAGGGCATGGGGTTCGTCCTCGGCCAGATGGTCGGAAACCCCGGACACCGTCGTATGCATTTCCGCCCCGCCCAGGGTTTCGCCGTCGACGGTCTCGTTGATGGCGACCTTGACGATGGACGGGCCGCCCAGATGGATGCGGGCGTTGCCCCGCACCATGATGGTTTCGTCCGACAGGGCCGGGATGTAGGCGCCGCCCGCCGTGCAGCCGCCGAACACGGCCGAGATCTGGGGAATGCCGGCGGCCGACATGCGGCACTGCCGGTGAAAGGTGTTGCCGAAATGATCCTTGTCGGGAAACACCCGGTCCTGTTCCGGCAGGTAGGCGCCGCCGCAGTCCACCAGGTAGAGGCAGGGCAGGCGGTTTTCCTCGGCGATTTCCTGGGCCCGGACGTGTTTCTTGACCGTCTCGTGAAAGAACGAGCCGCCTTTCACGGTGGCGTCGTTGGCGATCGCCATGCACGGCACGCCGTGCACCTGTCCGATGCCGGTGACGATGCCCGCGCCGGGGACGTCGTTTTCGTACTGGCCCCAGGCGGCGAGGGTGGAGAGTTCGAGAAACGGCGTGCCGGGGTCGATCAGCCGGTCGATGCGGTCGCGCACCAGCAGCTTGCCCCGTTTGTGGTGCCGCGCGATCAGGGCGTCCCGTCCGCCGCCGGTCGCCGTCGCGATGCGCTCGCGCAGCGTCGCGAGCAATGTGTCGAAGTGCGCCCGGTTGGCTTGAAAATCCGCCGAGGATGGATCGATGCTGGATGTGAACACGGCCATGTCAGTCTCCGTGATCGTCCGGCAGCAGGCCGTGCAGCAGCAGGTCGGCATAGCTGTCCGCCAGCGCCTCCACCGAACCCTTGCTAGGGTCGAACCATTCCAGCGTGGCGTTGAGCGAACCGATGATCAGCAGGCGGGCGGCGCTGAGGTCGGTGCCGGGCCGCAGGGCGCCGGCCTTCGCCGCGGACTGCAGCAACCGGTCCCAACACTGCTCATAGGCCTGCCGGACCGCCAGATTGGCCTCCTGCGCCTGCTTGGGCAGTTGGCCGTAGATGCGCACGTTGGCCGAGGTGTAGTCGCTGAACTGCAGCAGCGTCAGCAGATGGGCGCGGATGGCCGTGCGCACCGCCTCGCGGGCCGGGGTGCCGGCGGGGAGGTCATCGATCGTGTCCTGGACCGACTCGTGCACCAGGGTAATGCCGATATCCAGCACGTCGGTGACGATCTGTTCCTTCGACTCGAAATGGTAATACAGGCTGCCGACCTGCATGCCGGCCGCCTCGGCGATATCGCGCAGCGAGACGGCGGCGTAGCCGTGTTCCCGGAACAGCCGTGCCGCCGCGTCCAGTACGCGCTGCCGGGTCGCTTCCGCCTTGGATTTGCTCGCCGTCGCCACGAAACATCCTTTGAAAACTGCCAAAAATAAATTTTCGAACAAACGTTAGTTAGAAAAATGAGAGAGGTCAAGGGGGAGAGAATTGTCGATTCGGCATTTCGGTTTTCTAAGGGACCGGCAAACGCGCCCGATCACGGCTCGACCGGCGGTTTCCAATCGGTCTTGCGCCGGATGGCATCGCGGCGGGCGATGTAGAATGTGCTGCTGAAAATCACCGCCGCCCCGATCAGCGTGTTCAACGTAATCGCCTCGTCGAACAGGACATAACCCGCAACGCCGATGAATATGAGCCGGACATACTGAAACGGCGCGACGAAGCTGGCCTCGCCGATGGCGAATCCCTTGATGTCGAAATAGGACCGGGCCATGCCGAAAAACCCGACCAGACCGATCAGCAGCCATTCGGTCATGGTCGGCGGCGTCCACACCCAGGCCGCCGGCGGCAGGCAGCCGATGGTCATGATGACGCTGGCATAGAACATCAGCGTCCCCGGTTGTTCGGTCTCCGAAAGCCGCTTGCCGATGAGCAGGATGATGGCGAACAGGGCCGAACTGCCGACCGCCAGCAGCATGGTCGGTTCGAAACTCCGGGTGCCGGGATTGAGCACGATCAGCGTGCCGGCAAACCCCACCGCGGTCGCGCTCCAGCGCCGCCAGCCGACCTCCTCGCCCAGCATGATCGGCGCCAGGATGGTGACGAAGAGGGGGGCGGTGAAGAACAGGACCGTGACCGTGGCGATCGGCAATTGCGTCAGGGTGTAAAAGCCGCAGTTGATGGCGACCACGCCCAGCAGGCCGCGCAGAATGTGGACCGGCAGTTTGGGCGATCTGAAGTTGACGTGCTGGCGCGACAACAGGAAGGGCAGCAGCAGGATCAAACCGACGATGCTGCGGCCGAACGCCGTCTGCATGGAGGGGACCGCCCCCGCCAGCGACTTGACCCCCACGCCCATGGCCGTCGCCGCCAGGGCCGAGGCCAGGATCCACAGCGCGCCCCGAATGTTATCGGTCATGCCGGGAGGGCCGTGATGTCGGGAACAGGTTACGGGCCGTAACCGGATGGAGAATCATAAGGAACTTTCGACGGCGGATTTACAGATGGGCGCGGATTTGCTCGGCGATTTGGCCGATACGGTCCATGTCGCCCGGCGCGAAACGCCAGTTCATCCACGCCTTGTCGTCGGTCTTGCGCGGAAAGACATGCATGTGGAAGTGATAAACCGACTGCCCGGCAGCCGGGCCGTTGGCCTGCACAAGATTCAGTCCGTCGGGTTCGAGGGCCGCGTTGACGGCCGCTGCGACTTTGCGGGTCGCAATGGAAACCGCCGCCATGGCATCGTCCGGCATGGCGTAGAGGTTTTCGTAGTGTCCCTTGGGAATGACCAGGCAGTGGCCGTCGTTGTAGGGGTTGATATCCATGAACGACAGGGTGTCGTCGTCCTCGCACAGTTTGAACGCCGGGATGTCGCCGGCAATGATCTTACAGAAAATGCAATCCGCATGCGCCGTCATGGCGTCCTCCTTGTCCGAGGCGCCACTCTATCCGTTCACGCCGGAACCCGCCAGCCTCGGCGGCGATCGGCGTGATTACGCGTTCGGTTCTTTGCGGAACGGCGTGCGGTCGCCGAGATAGTCGATCTCCGCGTCCACCTCGCGGCGTTCCTGATCGAGGTAATGGGCGAGCGCCCGGTGGAAGCCGGGATCGCGGGCCCAATGGGCGGAATAGGTGTGCACGGGTACATAACCGCGGGCCAGCTTGTGCGGCCCCTGCGCGCCGGCCTCGACGGCCTTGAGGCCGCGGGCGATGGCGTAGTCGATGGCCCGGTAGTAGCACAGTTCGAAGTGCAGGAACCGGTGATCCTCGAGGCAACCCCAGTAGCGGCCGTAGATCGTATCGCCGCCGACCAGGTTCAAGGCGCCGGCGATGGTCTGCCCGTCGCGCAGGGCCAGCATCAGCACGATGTCGTCGGGCATGCGTTCGCCGATCAGGCTGAAGAACTCCCGGTTCAGATAGGGCGACCCCCATTTACGGCTGCCGGTGTCGAGATAGAACCGGAAGAAAATGTCCCAATGGGACTCGGTGATGTCCCGCCCGGCCAGGGTCTGGATGACGATGTCGCCATCGGCCAGCGCGGCCTTGCGCTCCTTACGGATCGCCTTGCGCTTGCGTGAGGCGAGATCGGCGAGGAAGCCGTCGAAATCGGTGTAGTCCCGGTTCTGCCAATGGAACTGTTCGCCCGTGCGCAGCAACAGGCCCATTTCCCCCATCACGTCCCATTCGTCCTTGGTCGGGAAGGTGACGTGCAGCGACGAAACCTCGAGCTTCTCGGCGATCTGGATGCAGCCGGCCAGCAGGGCCCTGCGCACGTCCCGCGCCGGAGCACCGCCGTCCTGCGCCTCGTTGACCAGCAGGCGCGGGCCCGTCACCGGCGTGAACGGCACCGATATCTGCAGTTTCGGATAATAGTGCCCGCCCGCGCGTTCATAGGCATGCGCCCAGGCGTGATCGAAGACATATTCGCCGTAGGAATGGTTTTTCAGATACATGGGCGTGACGCCGAGGAGCTTGCCGTCGACGTCCTCGACCGCCACGTGGTGCGGCGCCCAGCCGGTTTCCAGCGTCGCCGAGCCACTGTCCTCCAGCGCGCTCAGAAAGGCGTGGCGGACGAACGGGTTGGCGCTCCCGGCGCAAGCATCCCAGTCCGCCGCATCGATATCCGACAGGCTGCTGACGACCCGCGCGGTCACCGGTTGCTGTTCGGCGTCACCCATACTGAACAAACCCGCTATTCTCGTTGAACCCTAACTCCCAACAGTATGTGGTGCTTTGCCCGGTTCGGGAAAGGGGCGGAAGGAGATCAGGGGCGGATGAACTCAAAGATGACATTGTCGCCATGCCGGCGGGCCTTGCGGAAGGCGGCGTCGTCGGTCACGGTCCAGATCAGCACCGGCAGATCGTGATCGCGGGCCAGGTCCACCCATTCGTGGGGTAAAAACCGCACGTCGTGGGCGTAGAACTGGGGATCGCCGATGCGCAGGCGCATGGCTTCGCGGACCTGGAAGCGCTGGCGGTCGGTCAGGTCCAGGTCGGGGCTGCCGAAATCGCTGGTGACGGCGCCCCGGGGAATGTCCGGGGCGTGTTGGCGAAACCACTCCACCACCCGGGCGTTGAAGCTTTGCACCGCCACCGGGCCTTGGTAGTGATGCAGGCAGTCAGCCACCCCTCGTTCGAGCTTGCCCACATCCGGGCTGAAATTCTTGACCTCGATGAGCAAGGGCACCTTGCCGTTCAGCAGATCCATCACCTGGGGAAGTGTGGGTATGGGTTCCTTGTTGGCCTTGAGCCGCACATGTTCGGCCAACTGCGTGGACGAGAAGTCCGCCAGATGCCCCTCGGTTTCGGTTAGCCGGTCGAGGGTGTGATCGTGCATGACCATGACCAAGCCATCCGACGCCAGGCGAACATCCAATTCGACGGCATAGCCCGCCTCGCGTGCCGCGGCGAAGGCCTGCAGGGAATTTTCCGGCACCCGGTCGTTACCGTCGTGCAGGCCGCGGTGGGCGACCGGCTGGGTCGTCAGCCAACTCATGAAGTTACGCCTTTACCGACTTCAGGAAATCTCGAACACCGCGTCCAGTTCGACGGTGATGTCGAGAGGCAGCGCCGACGCCGCCACCGCCGCGCGGGCGTGGGGGCCGGCGTCACCGAAAATCTCCGCCAGCACATCGGATGCGCCGTTGACCACTAGGTGCTGCTCAGCAAACCCGGGCGCCGAATTGACCAGGCCGAACAGCTTGACGCAGCGGCGCACCCGGTCCAGGTCGCCGCCGCATGCGGTCTCCAGATGGGCGACCAGGTTCAACGCGGTCAGACGGGCGGCTTCCTGGGCCATGGTCACGTCGACTTCGGCCCCGACGGTGCCCTGGAAGCGGATGTCCTTGTCCCAGGTCGGGCCCATGCCGGAGATATAGACAAGGTTCCCCGTCTGCACGAAGGCGTCGTATGTGGCCACCGGCGCGAACGGCGGCGGCAGTACGATGTTCAGCTCCTTGAGCCGGTTGGCGACCGTACCGGACATGGTCAGGCAACCTCGAAGATCGCGTCGATCTCGACGCATGTCCCAAGCGGCAGGGCGTTGGTGCCGACCGCGAAACGGGCATGGCGGCCCTTGTCGCCGAACACCTCGACCATCAGATCGGAGCATCCGTTGACCACCTGGGGCTGCTGGGTGAAGCCGTCGACGCAGTTGACGAAGCCGCCCAGCTTGACGCAGCGCACGATCCTGTCCAGGTCGCCGTCACAGGCCGCCTTGGCCTGGGCGATGAGGTTCAGTCCGACCTGTCGGGCGGCGTCCTGCGCCTGTTCGACGCTGACGTCGCCGCCGACGGTGCCCGGGTTCAAAATGCCGTCCGGCGTGAACGGCAGATTGCCCGACACGAACAACAGATTGCCGCTGCGCACGTAAGGCACATAGTTGGCCGCCGGGGCCGCGGCCTCCGGCAGCGTGATGCCCAGTTCTTCGAGCCGTGCGTCGATGGTGCCTGCCATGTGTTTGATCTCCCTCGTTGATTTTGGTTTGTCTGTTGCGAACATTCAGCCGCCGGGACGGCCGCCCGCGCCGCTGTCGAGCCGGATGCCGACGTTCTTGGTCTGCACATAGTTCATCAAGGCTTCCTGGCCCTTTTCGCGGCCGTAGCCGGAGCGTTTGGTGCCGCCGAACGGGGTTTCCACCCCACCCGCGAACCACTCGTTGACGAACACCTGGCCGGCGACCAGCCGGTCGGCGGTCCAGTGGGCCAGACGCAGGTCGTTGGTGTAGACGCCGGCGCAAAGGCCGAAATCGGTGCCGTTGGCCAGGGCGATGGCTTCTTCCGGCTCGTCGAACGCCTGGATGGCCAGGACGGGGCCGAACACTTCCTCGCGGGCGATGGTCATGTCGGCCTGGACGCCGCTGATGATGGTCGGCTGCATGAAATAACCGGACTGGTCGGCGACCCGGCGGCCGCCGGCGACGGCTTCGCCGCCTTCCTGCACGGCGCCCAGGGCGAAGCCTTCGACCTTGTCGAGCTGCAGTTCCGAAATGACCGGACCCAGGTCGGCGCCGTCGATGCCTGGTCCGACCGTCAGCCCATTGGCCTTGGCCGCCATGCGCTCGACCACTTCGTCATGCACGGAGCGGTGCACCACCAGCCGGGATGAGGCCGAACACACCTGTCCCGCGTGCGAGAATATCCCGATGGCGCTGGACGCTGTGGCCTGCTCGAGGTCGGCGTCGCCGTAGACCACGCCGGCCGATTTGCCGCCCAGTTCCATGACGCAGGGAATGATGCGTTCCGCCGCCGCGCCGAGAATGGCCCGGCCGGTGGCGACGCTGCCGGTAAAGACGATGTGATCGACATCCTGGTGCGACGCCAGGGCGGCGCCGGTGTCGTGGCCGAAACCGCACAGGATGTTGACCACGCCGTCGGGCACCCCTGCGCGCTTGCAGGCTTCGGCGATGTAGGTGCACGACAGCGGCGAGAGTTCCGGCGTCTTGACCACCGCGGTGTTGGCCGTGGCGATGGCGCACGCAACCGAGCGGGCCGCGATCTGCAGCGGAAAATTCCACGGTACGATCTGCGCCGAGACGCCGAACGGGGCGGGGACGGTGTAATCCACATAACCCGAGCCCAGTGGAATATAGCGGCCCTCCAGCTTGTCGGCGGCGCCGCCGTAGTAGGTGAAGTAGCGGGCGGCGGCCAAGGCTTCGTTCTTGCCGCCGGACAGGGTCTTGCCGTTGTCCAGGCATTCGGCCAGGGCGATTTCGTCGGCCAGCGTTTCGAACTGGCGGGCCACCTCGAACATCAACTGGGCCCGCTGGGACGGACGCATGTCGGCGAGAACACGGGACTCGAATGCCTTGCGCGCCGCGGCCACGGCTCGGTCGACATCGGCCGGCGTGGCCCGGGCGATTTCGGCCAATTGCTGACCGGTGGCCGGATTGAGGATGGCGATCCGGTCGCCCTCCGCGCCATCGACCCATTCACCGCCGATGAAGTTCTTCCAATAGGGTTTGATCGACTGATTCATGACTCGTACTCCGATGCCGAGTGCCCAGCGGTCCGGCCATCGTCGTCCGGTCCCCACGTAGAAGGCATCGCCTATCACACGCAGCGGCTCGCGAGCAAGCACCCATCACTGTAACAAATTGTAACAGCAGGCAGACAAAGCCTCCTTGGGTTCCCATATAAGGCGGCAAGACGACGGATTGAAGGAAGCGGGGATCATGGCGCTCCAGGAGAAAACGGCCGATAAACTGGACATTTCCGGCGTAATGGCTTGGCTTGCGGAAGCCGGGTTGATCGGTTACGACGCCGATGCGTTGTTGGAGGAGTTTTCCCAGCGGTTGGTCAAGGCGGGCATTCCACTTCTGCGATCCCATGCCGCCTTCAACACGCTGCATCCGCAGTTTCGGGCGTTTTCCCACACATGGCGGCGTAATCACGGGCTGGTCGACATGATGGCGGTGTCCCATGACACGCTGGTCAAGGACGAATGGCTGCAAAGCCCCTTCTATTACATGCTGAGCAACGAGGTTCATCGCCTGCGTTGCCAGATTGATCGTCCGCGTCCGGACTTGGATTTCCCCGTGTTCGAGGAATTTCGCCAGGAAGGGGCGACCGACTGGTATGGCCGCGCAATTCCATTCGGCTGGCGCAACGCCGCCAATCCGGCCGACGCGGTCGACGCGTCCGATCAGGATGTCGGTCTGGTCTGTTCGTGGGTCAGCGACACGCCCGGTGGATTTTCACCCGAACACATATCCGTGCTCGATTCATTGCTTCCGTTCTTTGCCTTGGCGGTCAAGGCCACCACCACGTACCAGATGGCCCGGTCGATCCTCATCACCTACCTGGGCCGCGACGCGGGGTCGCGGGTCATGTCGGGCAAAGTTCATCGCGGTTCGGTGGAAAGCATGCCGGCCGTTCTCCTGCTGTCCGACCTGCGGGGCTTTACTCGCTTGGCCGACACGACACCGGTCGACGATCTGGTCGGCATGCTCGACGACTATCTTGAGATCATGTGCGATCCCGTGCATGCCAGGGGCGGGCAGGCGCTCAAGTTCCTCGGCGATGGACTTCTGGCAACCTTTGACTTGCGGGATGCGCGGGAGGCCGATGTTTGCCGAACGGCGTTGGATGCCGCCGAAGACATTCGGCGCCGGATCGCCGAGTACAACCGGGCCCGGGCGTCGGCCAGCAAGCCGTACATGGACTTGGACCTGGCATTGCATATGGGAGAGGTCCTGTACGGCAATGTCGGATCGTCGGAGCGCCTGGAGTTCACCATCATCGGCCCTGCGGTCAACGAGACGGCGCGCATTGAAGCCATGTGTCAGACATTGGACACCAACCTGTTGATTTCGGAAGCTTTCGCCGACTCCGCCGTCCATTGCGGCGCGCGGCTTGAATCGCTGGGTGTGCACCCGCTGCGTGGTGTCAAACGGGAACAGGAACTGTTTACGCTTCGGCAGGCGGCGCCGCCCGGTAGCCGCTGACGGCCCGGATCCGCCGGGCGATGAAATACACCGACGCACCGGCGAAGATATGTTTCCAGGCATGACCACCGACCATACCGCCGGTCAGATCGAAAATCTGTTGGTCGGCCAACTCGGCGCCCTTGGCCAACACATAGCACCCGAGCATGAGCCAAACCGTTCCGTTGTCGATGTGACGGCAATTGGGAAACAGCAAGCACAGCAACGGCAAGACGACGATCGGAATGAACTGTACGCCGACATAGATCCGCAAATCGCCCGTCGCGCGCCAGTAGATCAGGCTCAACACCGCGGCAATGAGCAGAACCGTCAGGACGAAACCCTTGGCGTCCTTACCGAAAGACAGCCGATCCGTGACGATGAGGGCGAACAGCGTCATGAAGACAAGGGCGATCGGCAACCGGTCCCACAACAGACGCCCATCATCGGGCGCCAGGTGGTAATACGCCGAACCCGCCGAAACGGCGACGACCATCGCAAACAGGATCGTGAAGGCCGCGTTCTCGAACGCGCCGCCCAATGCCTTGGTTCGAAACGCACCAGGGCAGGCAAACAGCCCGATCAGTCCGGTGACAAGAAACATCACGTTGGATGCGACGTCGACGAAATTGGCGATTCCCAGCCAAGCCCTCTGATCGGCGAACCGATGATATGCCTGATCCTGCGGTATGGGCGGCGCCACGACGAGCGCCAAGCACGGAATGATTATTGCGAAAGCAAGGACGCCGTACCGCACGGGCTGGGTAAGCGCGGCCATGATAACCTCCCCCATTAGACCTAGTCTTTTTGGGGCATCATTCAAAACTTTAGGCGGAATTTCAAGTTTTAGTAGTACTATTTCCGCAAAATTCAAGGACAGCATATCGCCCGAGCATATGCTCCGCGCTGGCTGGTGCGGTCAGTTTGCGTCCTTGCTCTCGTCCGCATGCAATGCGCATTGTTGTGCCTTCTGCTCGTACATGGCCCGATCGGCGGAACGAAGGAGTTCGCTTTGATCCGAATCCGGGCCGAAAACGGCAATACCGCACGATACCTGGATGGGGATCTGCACGTCGCCGTAGTTGACCTTGGTGCTATTGATCGACTTGCGCAGGTTTTGAATGCGGCTCTTACCCTGTTGGGCATCCGATCGCGCCAACACCACAATAAACTCATCACCACCCGGACGGGAGACGAAATCGGAAAGACGGACATTCTGATTGAGAATTTCGCCGACCCGGCGCAGCACCTTGTCACCGGCTTCATGGCCAAAGGTGTCGTTGATCAGCTTGAAATTGTCGACGTCAATGTATCCGACCACCCCGCCTTCGCCATGGCGACGGGCGGAGGACAACGTGCGCTGAAGGAAGGAGTCCAGACCGCGGCGGTTGGCCAAGCCCGTCAATTCGTCGGTTTTCGACAGAGATTCCAGATAGCTGACCCGCGATTGCAGCTCGGCAAGGCGTTGTTCGGCATCGGCGGCGAACGCCAGGACCTTCTCGACCAAGGCGATGCGGTCGACTTCGCTGGCGTCCGAATGCGTATGAAATGTCCGGCGCAGGCGTTCCGCCAACTCCCCCACATACGGATTGGTGTCGAACGATAGATCGTGAGCGATGCTAATCGGCGTAACCATTGTCCAATTCCCTCAATACTCGCGACTGATAATTCAGAGGTCGTGTCAAAGCCAGCAAGGGACGTGCCAAAAGACGTTATGCCAAATTTTCGGCTGAATTCTACGGGTTACAAGTCTCAGTTTCGGAGCGGTGGGGAGAAAAATCGCCGCCGGGCTGCAAAAACTGCCCAGTAAACCGTTGTCACGGAAAATTTTACCTGCTCCATAGCGGGGTAGGCAGGTCTCGGCCGGCGAGTGCGGCGTCGATATTGTCCAAGGCCGTAAAGCCCATGGCGTCGCGGGTTTCGACGGTTGCACTGCCAATGTGCGGCAATAGGAAAACGTTCTCCAATTCGCGGTATCCGGGATGAATGTTGGGCTCGCCGTCAAACACGTCCAGTCCGGCAGCGGCAACCCGCTTGGACGTCAAGGCGCCAATCAAAGCGTCGTCATCGACGATGTCGCCACGGGCCGTGTTGACGAGGACGGCGTTGGGCGGCATCAGGGCCAGCCTGTCATGATCGATCAGTTTGTGAGTTTCGGGAGTCGACGGGCAGTTGATGGATAGGAAATCGCTGACCGCCAACAAACTTTCCGGCGTGTCGTGATAAACGGCATCCAGTTCCAGATCGGCCCGAAGACGGGACCGGTTATGATAGTGGATGTTCATGCCGAAGCCTCGTGCCCGCCTGGCCACGGCCTGTCCGATACGGCCCATGCCGAGAATGCCCAGCCGTTTGCCGGTCATCTGGACCCCCAGCAGCATGGTCGTCTTCCATCCGGTCCAGCAGTTGTTGCGCACAATGTCCGCCGCTTCATGGGCACGGCGGGATGCCGCCAGAAGAAGCAGGAGCGCGATATCCGCAGTGGCTTCGTTGAGGACGTCCGGCGTGTTCGAGGCTGCAATACCACGTGCCCTGCATGCATCGACGTCGATATGATCGTATCCCACGGAAAACGACGCCACGATCTTGACCGTCTCCGGCAATTTACCGACGAATTCGGCGGATATCTTCTCGCTTGGCGTGACCATCAAGGCATCCGCTCCTTCGGACAGTTCGAGAAGCGCATCCGAGGAATGGATATTGTCTTCCGGGTTGAGCCGCGCTTCGTAATCGCGCTGCAACCGGGCCTCGACGGCCGGCGGAAAAGCGCGCGCGGCAACGACAATGGGTTTAAGTGACATTCGGGACTCTCTATGTTGGGGAGGCACACTGTAACGGGGCTCACGGCTGGAGTGAAAGGCGTTTCGAGCGACGTTGAAGTGCGGCGTTGAGTAGTTTGTCTTTCGCAGGAGACCCGATTATGGCGAATGGCTGGAAATCGTTTGGCAGCTTTGGCGCCGCTCTGATCGTATTGACGGGCATGTCGCCCGAGATTGCCGGGTCGGCGGAACTGCTCTCCCATCGCGCGATCCACGACCTGAAAATGACCCGGGCGGAAACGCAAAGCGGCATTTCCAACGTTGAAGGACGGGTCGTGCTCGAATGGCAGAAGGTCTGTGAAGGTTTTACGCTGGAACAGCGCATGGTGCTTGAGACGCAATTGGTCGAGGGGCCGGTGCGGGTGTCAGACTTTCATTACTCCACCTGGGAATCCGCGGATGGCCTGAAGTTTCGGTTTTCCATGCGCTACGAGATCGATGGTTCCGTCATAGACGAAGTGGTCGGACAGGCGCAGCTGGAAGAGCCGGGAGGCGTCGGCAAGGCGGTGTTCAGCAAGCCGGACGGCGCGACGCTTGACCTGCCCAAAGGGACCATCTTTCCGAGCGAGCATACCCTGAGAGTCATTCAGGCCGCCCGCGCCGGCAAGACCATGCATCGGAACGTCCTGTTCGATGGTTCCTTGTCGGACGGGTTGTTCAATGTCGTTTCGCTGATCGGCAGGCTGACGTCCGAATCCGGAACGGAACGGCCGGTTCGTGCCGCTATTGGGGAACACAAGTCATGGCCGATTCGTCTGGCTTTCTTCAAGTACGGTCCCGAGGACACGTTGCCGGATTACGAAATGTCAGTTCGTCTCTACGACAACGGCGTATCGGGTGATCTTTTACTCGATTACAAGGAATTTGCCTTGAAAGGGTCGCTGATACGTGTCGAGCCGATCAACGACGACTGTTAGAGCAATTCCTCTTTAGATGGAATCCATTCTGTTTCTTGAGCGGCCTGCCCATCCACAAGGAAGACGGGGCCGCGCGATGCCGGGCATCGCGCAAGCCGTCTGACGCCGTGGGGGGCGGCCGCTCGGAAACCCGGAGGGACGGGCGTCTTGGCGCCAAATCCGGCGGCTGCCG
>JANQFL010000082.1 GCA_028277845.1 Sneathiellales bacterium | reverse complement strand
CGAAGGCGGGTGCCCGGCATCGCGCGGCCCCGTCTTCCTGGTGGATGGGCAGGCCGCTCGAGAAACAGAATGGATTCCATCTAAAGAGGAATTGCTCTAAGTGCCGGGGAACTGCACTGACAGGTGCCAGGGGCGAGTTGCTAGAGAACCTTGAGAACCTCTTCCGGTGGACGTCCGAGGGCCGCCTTGCCGTTGCCGATGACGATCGGCCGCTCGATCAACTTCGGCGTGGCAATCATCGCGGCGATCAATTGTTCGCGGGTTAGATCGGGATCGTCCAACTCCTGCTCGGCGTATTCCGGTTCCTTGCGCCGCATGACTTCGCGCGGCTCCTTACCCATCAGCCGAAGAATCGAATCCATGGCCTTTTCGGACGGCGGGCTGTTCATGTACTCGATGATCTGCGGTTCCACCCCTTTTTCCTTCAAAATCTGCAACGCTTGGCGCGATTTGCTGCATCTGGGGTTATGAAGGATCGATACGGTCATTGTTCATTCCAGATTATGAGCGACAGCGTGCCCCCTAGAATCGGGCCTGTGGCGAGGAAACGCAACCCCTGGCTCATGGTTGTTCGCTTTCAGATTGCCAAGAATTCACCGTGTTTCCTGTATTTGTAGCAAGTCTCCTATCATTGATGCCCGTTGCAACGAATAGGTTCCCGGATTATGAGCATGGGCACGCGTTCGACATTAGCGAAAGACAGGCGTATGGAAGCGGCACAACGGAGAATCGGCACCATCAACTGGATCGGCGTACGCACATTGTACGCCAAGGAGGTGCTGCGATTTATGAAGGTCCCTGCGCAGACCGTGTTCGCGCCGATGGTGACGACACTCCTGTTCCTGGCCATATTCACGCTGGCTCTCGGCGGTGCCGTGCGCATGGTGGGGGACATCCCGTTCATCGTCTTTCTGGTGCCCGGCCTGACCATCATGTCGGTTGCGCAAAACGCCTTCGCCAATACGTCATCCTCGATCATGAGTTCCAAGATTCAGGGCAACATCGTCGACGTGCTGATGCCGCCATTGGGACCCGGCGAGCTGACATTTTGTTATGCCCTGGGCGGCGTGACCCGGGGTCTTCTGGTCGGCCTGGTCGTGCTCGTTGCCATGCAGTTGTTCGCCGATCCCACAATGCATAACCCGCTGGCCTGCCTGTATTTCGGTGTCACGGGGTCGCTGATGCTGTCGTTGCTGGGCATTCTGGGCGGCCTATGGGCGGAAAAATTCGATCAGATGTCCGCGGTGACCAACTTCGTCATCACGCCGCTGGCCTTCCTGTCGGGCACGTTCTATTCGGTCGAGCGCCTGCCGGGCATCTGGTATACCGTGAGCCAGTTCAATCCCTTCTTCTACATGATCGACGGTTTCCGTTACGGCATGATCGGCCATTCCGACGGCTCGCTCGTGGCCGGGGTCGTGGTCATGGGGGGGATGTGCATCGCGTTGTGGGCGGGGTGTTATGCCTTGATCGCCCGCGGTTACAAGCTCAAGGCGTGACCGAAATTTCCGCTTGGGAAGGCCCGGATTTCGGCGGCGAAACCGGCCATTGACAGAGCCAGGGCCGGTGCAGATACTGGCGGGCCTTCCAATCCGTGCGGCGCCATGTGGTGCCGCACCTTTTGGTTTTGGAGAGGCGCAGTGGTTACACCGGTTATGCCCACATACGCCCGGGCTGAGCTCGTCTTCGAACGGGGTGAGGGCGCATATCTGTACAGTGCCGACGGCGAGGCCTATCTCGACTTCGCCAGCGGCATCGCCGTGACCGCGTTGGGTCACGCCCACCCGCACCTGGTCAAGGCATTGTCCGACCAGGCGGGCAAGTTGTGGCACACCTCCAACCTGTTCCGAATCGACGGTCAGGAGCGATTGGCCGCGCGCCTCGTCGCCAATACCTTCGCCGACACGGTGTTCTTCGGGAACTCCGGCGCGGAAGCCGTCGAGTGTGCCTTGAAGATGGCGCGCAAATACCATGACGAGACCGGCAACCCGGACCGTTACCGGGTCATTGCGTTCGAAGGCTCGTTCCACGGCCGGACCCTGGCCACGCTTGCCGCCGCCGGACAGGAAAAGAACCTGGCCGGATTCGGCCCGGCGATGGACGGCTTCGATCACGTGCCAACCGAAGACCTCGATGCCCTGAAGAGCGCCATCACCGACGAGACCGCGGCCATTATCATCGAGCCCGTGCAGGGCGAAGGCGGCATCCGTCCCGTATCGGAATCGTTCCTGCGCGCCATCCGGGACCTGGCGGACGAACACGGCCTTCTCGTCATCTACGACGAAATTCAGTGCGGCATGGGCCGGACCGGCAAGCTGTTCGCCTATGAATGGTCCGGTCAGGCGCCGGACATCATGGCCGTCGCCAAGGGCATCGGCGGCGGGTTTCCCATGGGCGCCTGCCTGGCGACCGAACGGGCCGCCGTCGGCATGACCGCCGGGTCACACGGGTCCACCTTCGGCGGCAATCCGCTGGCCATGGCCGTCGGCAATGCCATGCTGGACGTGCAGTTGGAGGATGGCTTCTTCGACCGGGTGGTGGCCGTTTCCAATCATCTGCGTCAGCAACTGGCCATGATCGCCGATAAATTCGGCGACGTGGTGGAAGAGGTGCGCGGCACGGGCCTGATGCTCGGCCTGAAATGCAAGGTGCCCAATGGCGACATGATTGCCGCGTTGCGCGACCAGAACATGCTCGCGGTCGGGGCCGGTGACAATGTCGTGCGCCTGTTGCCGCCGTTGATCATCGACGAGAGCCATGTCGGCGACGCCATCGGCAAACTCGAATCTGCTTGTGCCACTCTGTCGTCGGAAAGCGCGTCGTCATGAGCACGCCGAAACATTTCCTCGACCTGCACGCCATCGAAAAGGCCGAGCTGTCCGGCATCCTTTCCGGGGCGGTGTCGCGCAAGGAAAACCGGTCGGGCCTGCCCGCGGGAACCGTCGACGCCGACAAGCCGCTGGACGGCAGAGTGCTGGCGATGATCTTCGAGAAATCGTCCACCCGCACGCGCGTCTCGTTCGATATGGCCATGCGCCAGTTGGGCGGCCAGACCATCGTGCTCAACTCCGAGGACATGCAACTCGGCCGGGGCGAGTCGGTGGCGGACACGGCGCGGGTGTTGTCGCGGTTCGTGGACGGCATCATGATCCGCACCAAGGGACACGACGTCCTGATGGAACTGGCGCAGCACGCCACCATCCCGGTCATCAACGGCCTGACGGATGACAGCCACCCGTGTCAGCTGATGGCCGACATCATGACGTTCGAGGAGCATCACGGACAGATTCACAATCGAGTCGTGGCTTGGACCGGCGACGGCAACAACATGGCGAAGACCTGGGTGCATGCCGCCGTCAGCTTCGATTTCGAACTGCGCCTGGCCTGCCCGGAGCAACTGCAGGTCCCGGCCGATGTCATCGACTGGGCCAATGACAACGGCGGCCGGATCAAGGTCGTCGACGACGCCTACCAGGCGGTGGACGGGGCCGATTGCGTCGTCACCGACACCTGGGTGTCGATGGGCGACGAGGCCGGCGACCGGCACAATCTGTTGAAACCCTATCAGGTCAACGCGTCGCTGATGGCGGCGGCACCCTCCAATGCCATTTTCATGCACTGCCTGCCGGCGCACCGTGGCGAGGAGGTGACCGAAGACGTCATCGACGGTCCGCAGTCGGTCGTGTTCGACGAAGCCGAGAACCGCCTGCACGTGCAGAAGGGTATCTTGGCCTGGGCCATGTCGTAGCCGTCGGCAGTTTAGCCGCTTGAACGGTCGGGCGATGCCGCGGACGGCGCGCGCCGCATTGCCGGCCGCGGAAATATCCAATCGAGTGCACCCATGGACATAGTGACCCAACACGAAGACATGATGCTGCCGTTCCAGATCGAGAACGGCGAGGCACGCGGCCGTCTCGTGCAGTTGGGCGACGTGGTCGACACCATCCTGAACCGCCACGCCTACGGCCACGATGAATCCGTGGTGCTGGGCGAGGCCCTGGTGCTGGCGGCCCTGTTGGGCGGCGCCTTGAAAATGGACGGCGTCTTCACCCTGCAGACCCAGAGCGACGGCGATCTCAATCTCCTGGTGGCCGACTATGACGGCACCGGCCGGTTAAGGGGGTACGTGCGTTCGTCGGGCGACAGCGACGGCTCCGAGACGGGACGGTCGTTCCCGCGGCTGGTGGGGAAGGGGCATCTCGCCTTCACCATCGATCCCGGCCCGGGCAGTGAGCGCTATCAGGGCGTGGTCGAACTGACCGGCGCGACTCTGGCGGAATGCGCCCACGAGTATTTCCGCACGTCCGAACAGTTGGAAACGGCGATCAAGTTGACGGCGCGCAAGGTGCCTGACGCGACCGGCGGATCGTCCTGGCGGGCCGGCGGCATCATGGTGCAGCGTTTGCCCGAGCAGGGCGGCATGATGGACGAAGACGAGCGGGAAGATGCCTGGCGCCGCGCCGTCACGCTCATGAGCAGCGCGCAGGACGATGAACTCACCGATCCCCACCTGCAGCCCACGCAACTTCTCTACCGGCTGTTTCATGAGGACGGGGTGCGTGTGTTCAATCCGACCGAACTCAATGCGGGCTGCCGGTGCAGCGAGGACCGGATCCGCGGCGTGTTGCGGACATTCACCGCGGACGATATCGCGGACATGACCGTCGACGACCAGATCGTCGTGACCTGCGAGTTCTGCACCGCATCCTACGAATTTGCGCCCAACGAATTCATGCCGTCCAATTGAGGAAACTCGCTTAGACTGCCCTCAAATTGCCACAACCCCGTTCTAAACGACGTGGCAGTTTGTCGATCGCCGCGTCTCCGGCGTGATTCATCCAACAAGGCCATTTCTCCAATGCTGAAACGTTTCGTATCGATCGTGGGACTTATCGCCCTCGCCGCCTGTCAAAGTGCGCCGCCGGCGCCGCAATATCCCGAACCGACTTGGCGGCACCTGCCGCAATACGGCCTCGCGGTCCGGCAGGTCGAGGTGGTGACTCAATACAAGCCGCCTCTCAAGGCACCCAATGTGGAGCATCTGTTTCCCCATCCGCCGGCCAAGGCGGTGACGCGGTGGAGCAATGACCGCTTGAGCGCCCGTGGCGGCACGAGCACGGCACGGGTCATCATCTCCAATGCCAGCGTGGTCGAACATGCGCTGAAGAAGGACTCCAGCGTCAGTGGCGTCTTCACCAACGAGCAGTCGGAGAAATATGACGGGCGGTTGGAAGTGACGGTGGAAATCCGTTCCGATCGCGGATTCCGCGAAGCGTTCGTGCACGCCGCCGCCAAACGCACGCGGACCGTACCGGAAGACGTCAGCGTCAACGAACGGGAAAAGGTCTGGTACGAGATGACGGAAGCGATGATGAAGGACATCAACGCCCAGCTCGAGCAGGCCATACCCCAGTATTTTCAGCGCTGGCTGCGCTGAGAGGCAAATTCCGGGCGCCTACGCGCTCAGGTGATCGAGCAGGCTGTCGAGAAACTCGAGACAGGCATCGATCTGGCCGGTCTCGATGAATTCGTCGGGTTTGTGCGCCTGCAGAATGTTGCCCGGCCCGCACACGACGGCCGACATGCCGGCGTGCTGGAACACGCCGCCTTCGGTGCAATAGGAAACGGCGTGGCTTTGGTTGGTGCCGGTCAGCAGTTTCACCAGCGTCTCCGCCGGTGAGTCGGTTTCCGGCGCCAGCGGCCGTACGTGGGCGATGACGTCCGACGACACGCCGGCATCGGGGTGCACGGCCTGCATGCGGGGTAAAATCGTCTCGTCGACGAACGCATCGAAGCGTTCGCGGACTTCCTCGTCTTCGCCGGACCCCGGCAGCGCACGGACTTCCCATTTCACCTCGCAGGTGCGCGGTATGATGTTGCGGGCGGTCCCGCCGTGTACGACGCCGACATGGACCGTCGAAAACGGCGGATCGAAGCGGTCGTCGTCCGGCGTGCGGGCTTTCAATTCCTCTCCCAGCCGTTGCAGGAAGACGATCGCCTCGGCGGCGTAGGCGACGGCATTGACGCCTGCGTGGGTCGCGCTGGAATGGGCTTCCAGGCCGGTGAACGTCGTGTTGACGCCGTAACAGCCCTTGTGGGCGTTGACGACGGACATTTCCGTCGGCTCGCCGATGACGACGATTTTCGGCGCGACGCCGTCGTGCTGGATGTGGTTGACGATCCCATGCACGCCGATGCAGCCCACTTCCTCGTCGTAGGAACAGGCCAGGTGAATGGGCAGCGACAACGACCGCGCCGCCATCTCCGGCACCATCGCCAGGGAACAGGCGATGAAGCTTTTCATATCCGACGTGCCGCGGCCGTACAGGCGGCCGCCCCGTGCCGTCAGCGTGAAGGGATCGGAGGTCCATTTCTGTCCTTCAACGGGCACCACGTCGGTGTGGCCGGACAACGCGACGCCGCCCCGGTCGCGCGGGCCGATCGTGGCATACAGATTGGCCTTGTTGCCGGTTTCGTCGCTGATGATGTTGCTGGGGATGCCGTGTCCCGTCAGGTAATCGGCGACATAGTCGATCAGCGCCAGGTTGGACTTGAAGCTGGTGGTGTCGAAGGCGATGAGGCGCTCGAGAATGTCGAGCGCGGCTTGCTTGCGGTCGGTCATGTACGGTCTACTGGTCTGTCTGACAATGTTTATGTGTTTTGCTTACGGCGTCCCTTTTAGGGCTTCGATGGGATAGGCGCAATCGGGCAGGGCGATCGGGAATTCGTGCCGGGTCGATTTGATGGGATAAATCCGGCCCGACAGGCCGCGGGCGATCACATCTTCGGCACTGACCGGAAGCCCCGGCCGGCGGCTGTAGACCCGGACCTCGTCATAATCGAATTTCAAACACGGCACATGTTTCAGCCGCATGCGCCGGGCGGCTTCGGTGCGGTGGTGGCCATCCATCACGACGTGATGCGCGCGTTCGATGCATATGGGGACGCGCCAGACACCGTCTTCGCGGATCTTCCCGATCAGCCACGTCACACGGTCTTCGTCGAACGCTTCCGTCTGCCGCAATGTGTCGACGGCAATCAAACCGATGGAGGTCTCCGGCATGCCCCCTGTTTCCCCGATTCTTATTCTTGCCCGGATTGCTCCGGCGAAACGCCAAGACTGCTGGAAACGCGGTCCAGGCGCAAGCCGGTGAATGCACAAGGCGGACATTTTGCCGCACACGTTTCGTCCGCCCGCCCACCGACTTGGGTGACCTGGATGCGCCGATCTTGAAAACGCCAGGAAAATGGCCAAATATACCTAGTTCAAACGAATGACCTAATTGAGCCGGACCGGTTTCCTGGCAACGGTGATTGGGGGTGCATGTGAGTTTGACCGTGGATCAGCCGTCAGGGCGTGCTTCGGGCCAGACGGACGGCGATGCGAAAGAGAAGCTGTTGGCCGTGGCCGGACCGATGTTTGCCGATCGCGGTTACGACGGCGTCTCGACCCGCGATCTGTCGCGCAAGGCGAAGGTCAACCTGTCGGCGATCACATACCACTTCGGCAGCAAGCGCGGGCTGTACAACGCGGTGATCGAACGGATCGTTGCCGATATCGCGCCGATGCGGACCTTTCTGGTCGATACGATCGACGGCGGTGTGGCGCGGGCCGCCGATGACAGCGACGCCCTGCCGGACGTGGTCGAGCAGTTCGTCCGCATGATGGTGACGTTTCTCACCCACCCGGATTTCCAGTATTGGCGCATGCAATTGATCATGCGGGAAATCACGCAGCCGACCGATGCGTTCGAAACCATCATGAACCGCCACATCGGGCCGATCCAGAGCGCCATCGGCCGCATCGTGGCGCTGGCGACGGGCCGGCCGGAGGAGGACGAGCGGACCATCCTGCTGACCAGCGCCATCATGTCGCAGTTGCTGCAGTTCGGTTTCGCCCGAAATCTGATGTTGAACCGGCTGCAGTGGCCGGCGTTTACCCCCGAACGGGTTGAAACCGCGATCGCCGTCACCGTCGGGATCGTGTTCTCCATGCTGGGACTGGATGGTTGCCGTGAAATACACGCCTAAGATCAACACGTCCAAGGCCGGCCCGCGCGCCGGACTGGCCGGCAAGGTCATCCTGCCCGTCGTCGTCCTGTTGGCCGGTCTGGCCGGGGCGGCCTATCTGGTCGCCACCAAGCCCCAGGTCAAACCCGAGACCGGGCGGGAGCGGACATGGACCGTCGAAACCGTGGCGGTGAAAGTACAGACCGTGCAGCCCGATTTGCGGTTGTTCGGCGAAGTGGTGGCGGGACGGGAAGTGGAAATGCGGGCCCTGGTCGAAGGTCAGGTGGTCGCGGTCGGGCCGCGGTTCTCGGACGGCGGCATCATCCGGGCCGGCGAATTGCTGGTGGCGATCGACGATTTCGACTACCAGGCGAACCTGGACGAAAAGACGGCCCAGTTGAACGAGGCCAAGGCCAAGCGCCGCGAGTTCATGGCCCGGCGCCAAGCGGAAATCGATGCCCTGGAGCGTGACGAGGAAAGCCTGGCGTTGCGCCAACGGGACCTGGAACGGTCGACCAAACTGCAGGCCCGGGGCAATGTATCCGAAAAGGCCGTCGACCAGGCCAAGCTGGAATTGTCCCGTCAGGGCCAGGTGGTGGCGACACGGCGCAACAATGTGGAAGCCGAGACGGCCCGGAGCCAACAGCAGGATGCGGTGATCAAACGGCTGGAAGTCTCCATTCGCCGCGCCAGGAACGACTTGAAGAACACGCGCTTGGTTGCGCCGTTCGATGGTTTTCTGCGCAATACGGATGCGGAACTCGGCATGCGCCTGGGCGTGCGCGACCGGGTGGCACGGCTGGTCGATGCCGACAGCCTGGAGGTGTCCGTGCATCTGTCGAACGCCCAGTACGGCGAACTGCTGCGCTCCGCCGACAAGGTGATCGGCCGGCCGGCCCGGGTGGTCTGGCGCACGGGTGGGCATGTACAGGCCTTCCGCGCCGTGGTGGAACGGGTCGGCGCCGAAATCGATCCGGCCACGGGCGGCGTCGACGTGTATGCGCGCATACTCGACGCCGGCGCCGATGCGCCGCTGCGGCCGGGCGCCTTCGTCGAAACGCTGTTGCCCTACCGCCGCTTCGAGGACGTCGTCAAATTGCCGGAAGCGGCGATCTACGACCAGCAGCGCCTGTATCTCGTGGAAGGCCAACGGCTTGAGGAACGCAAGGTCGAAATCGTTGCCCGCGACGGCAACGACGTCCTGGTCAGCGGTGATCTTTCGGAAGGCCAGCAGGTGGTGATCACGCGGTTCACCGAGATCGGGCCGGGCGTCAAAGTCGAGGTTCGCTGACATGAACCCGAAGGACCTCGTCCGCATCTTCGTCGATCATCGCAACGCCGCGAACCTGCTGATGATCCTGGCGATCGTTCTGGGAATCTTCTCCCTGATGCGGATGAACACCCAGTTCTTTCCCGACTTCGGCATCGATGTCATCTCCGTGCGCATCGTCTGGCCCGGGGCCACGGCCGATGACGTGGAGGCCAACATCGTCACGGCGATCGAACCCGAGGTGCGCTTCCTGGATTCGGTCAAGAAAGTCTCGTCATTTTCGGTGGAAGGAGCCGCCACGGTCGTCGTCGAATTCATTGCCGGGTCCGACATGCAAAAGGCGCAAAGCGACGTCGAGGCGGCCGTTGCCCGCATCACGACGTTCCCCGAGGACAGCGAAAAGCCGGTGGTGAGCCGGGCGGTGCGTTACGACACCATTTCCCGCCTGATCGTCTCGGGGCCGTACCCGGAAGCCTCGATCAAGAACATCGCCAAGCGCATCCGCGACGAATTGCTGGACCGGGGGATCGATCAGATCACCTTGTACGGCGCCCGTGACGAAGAGGTGTGGGTCGAGGTGCTGCCGTCCATGCTGCGGCGCCTGGACATGACGCTCTCGGACATCGGCCAGCGCATCGCGCAGGTCAGCCGGGATGTGCCGTCGGGCAAGATGGAAGGCGGTTCGGAAAAACAGATCCGCTCCATCGGCCTGGCGACCGACGCGGCGGCTGTCGGGCAGATCGAGCTGAAGTCCATGGCGGGCGGCGAAAAGATCTATCTGCGGGACGTCGCCAGGATCTCGAATGCGTTCGAGGACGGCGGCAAGGTGGGATTGCGCCATGGCCATCCGGCCATCGAATTGCACATTCAGCGGTCCACCACGGCCGATGCGCTCGATGCGGCGGCGACCGTCAGGGCCTATATGGACGAGGTGCTGCCGACCCTGCCGGCGAACCTCAAGGTCGAACATTTCGACGTTCAGGCCAAACACATCCGCGACCGGATCGAAGTGCTGCTGAAAAACGGCGCGGGCGGCCTGGTGCTGGTGATCGGCGTTCTCCTGGTTTTTCTCAACGGCCGCATCGCGTTCTGGGTGGCCGCCGGGATTCCCGTCGCCATGCTGGCCACCATCGCCGTCATGCTCGTCTCGGGCCAGTCGATCAACATGGTCAGCCTGTTCGCCATGATCATGACGCTGGGCATCATCGTCGACGACGCCATCGTCGTCGGCGAGCACGCCGCGACGCAACGGTCGAAGGGGCTGCGGGCAAGAGACGCGGCCGAGAAAGGGGCGCTGCGCATGCTGCCGCCGGTGACGGCGTCGTCGCTGACGACCATCGCCGCCTTCATCCCGCTGATCCTGATCGGCAATATCATCGGCCAGATCATTTCCGCCATTCCCTTCGTCGTGGTCTCGGTCATCCTGGCCAGCCTGGTCGAATGTTTCCTCATCCTGCCGGGGCACATGCGGGGGGCGTTGCGGACACAGGGGGTGAACGATTCGCGGTTCCGCACATGGTTCGATGGCCGCTTCGCCGCGTTCCGGGACAACAGCTTCCGGCGCATGGTCACCGTTTGCCTGCGCTGGCGCTATGTCACCATGAGCGCGAGCATCGCGGTGCTGGTTGTGTCCATCGGCCTGCTGGCCGGCGGCCGCATCCCGTTCAATTTCTTCCCGTCTCCGGAATCCGATACGGTCTACGCCAATATTCTCTTCGCGCCCGGGACGCCGCGCGAACGCACCATCGCCATGGTCGATGAACTCGAACGCGCCATGCTGGTCGCCGAAGACAAGCTGACCGACGGTGAAGGCGGCCTGGTGATCATGAGTTTCGGTAAGGTGGGCACCAGCATTGCCGACAACTTTCAGGCCGTCTCGGGTGACAATCGCGGCGGCATGCACGTCGAGTTGATCGCCTCCGACCGCCGCGACGTTCGGACCCCCGAATTCATCAAGGCCTGGCGCAAAGAAATCAAGTCCCTGCCGGGCCTCGTCCGCATAGCCTTGAACGAGCGTATGGGCGGTCCGCCCGGCCGCGAAATCGACATTCGCCTCGCGGGCGGCAGTCCGACCGTGCTGAAGGACGCGGCGGCCGAGGTCAAGGACCTGCTGGCGCGCTTCCCAGGGGTCAGCGATATCGAGGACGATCTTCCCTACGGCAAACGCGAAATTCTGATCCGGCTGAAGCCGCGCGGCCAGGCGCTGGGCTTCACGACGACATCGGTCGGCCAGCAGGTGCGCGACGCCTTCGAAGGCGCCGTCGCCAAACGCTTCGCCCGCGAGGACGAGGAAGTCACCGTGCGCGTGCTGCTGCCGCGCGGCCTGATCACCGAATCGGCGCTACGCAACATGTACCTGCGCGGTCCCAGCGGTGCCGAAGTGCCGTTGACCGACATCGTCTCGCTGGACGAGACCGCCGGTTTCGACCGCATCCGCCGTGAAGACGGGCAACGCGAGGTCTCCGTGGCGGCGGAAATCGACGAAACCCTGACGAGCGCGGGCGTCGTTACCGAATCCGTGCAGCAGAGCGGCCTGGCCGATATCGCGCGCAAGTACGGCCTGCAGTATCGTTTCGCCGGCAAGGCGGAGGAACAGGCCGAAACCCTTGGCGACATGCGGATCGGCGCCATGGTGGGTCTGGCGGCGATCTACATCATTCTGGCCTGGGTGTTCGCCTCCTATGGACGGCCCCTGGTCGTCATGGCCATCATTCCGTTCGGCGCCGTCGGCGCCATCCTCGGTCATCTGGTCATGGGATTTGCGCTGACAATCCTCAGTCTGGTGGCGCTGCTCGGCCTGTCGGGCATCCTGGTCAACGATTCCATCATCCTAGTATCGACCATCGACGAGCACATGGAGGAGGGCGAGGACTGGTTCGAGGCCGTCATCGACGGAACCTGCGAGCGCCTGCGCGCCGTGCTGCTGACGTCGCTGACGACGATCGGCGGCTTGCTGCCGCTGCTGTTCGAAACCAGCCTGCAGGCGCAGTTCCTCATCCCCATGGCGATCACCATCGTCTTCGGCCTGATGATCGCGTCGGTTCTGGTGCTGATCGTGGTGCCGGCGTTCGTCGGCATTCAGGAAGACATCGCCGGTTTGGTCCGCCGGCGCCGGCGGGGCGGTCTCAGTCCCGCCGAATAGGGCTCAGCCTTTCCAGAACTGCGGCGTGAACAGCACCAGGACGGTCAGCAGTTCCAGGCGGCCCAGCAGCATGCCCAGGGACAACACCCATTTCGCCGAATCCGGCAAGGGTGCGAACGTGCCCGTGGGGCCGATAATGTCTCCCAGCGCCGGCCCCACATTGGCGATGGCGGTGGCGGCGCCCGACAAGGCGGTCATGAAATCGAGGCCGATGGAAAACAGCGCCAGTGTCAGAATGCCGAAGATGAGGATGAACAGGAAAATGAAGCTGAACACGGAATCGATGACGTGTTCGGGCAGCGGCCGGCCGTTGTAGTGCGGCACGAACACGCCGTGGGGCTGCAGCAGCCGGTACATTTGTATTTTGGTGGCCTCGTACAGCACCTGGAAACGAAAGATCTTCAATCCGCACGACGTCGAACCGGCGCAGCCGCCGACAAACATAAAGAAGAAAAAACAGGCCACCGGGAATGATCCCCAGGCGGCGTAGTCGGCCGTCGAGTAGCCCGTTCCGGTGATGATGGACACCACGTTGAACGATGCGTAACGCACCGCTTCGCCCAGGGCCCGTTCGTTGGCCAATGTCTGCCACAGCACGACGGCGGCAATGCAGACCAGCACGATGGACAGGAACCACCGCACCTGGCTGTCCGACCACAGCCGGAACGGCTGTCCGCGCACGGCCTGCAGATACAGCAGGAACGGCAGGCTGCCGAGCAGCATGAACACGGTGACAATGGCGTCGATCGTCACGCTGTCGAAATAGCCCACCGACAGGTCCGACGTCGAAAACCCGCCGGTCGCGATCGTCGTCATGGCATGGGCGGAGGCTTCGAAAAACGTGGTGCCGGCCGACCACAGCGCGATCGTGCACAGGGCCGTGAGTACGAAGTAGATGATACCGATGGCCGCGGCGATTTGCCCGACCCGCGGCAGCACCTTTTCCGAGGTGTCGGAGGATTCCATGCGGAACAACTGCATGCCGCCGATTTGCAGCAATGGCAGGATGGCCACGGCCATGACGATGATGCCGATGCCGCCCATCCATTGCAGCAAGGCGCGCCACAACAGGATGCCCGGCGGCGCGCTGTCGAGGCCGGTGATCACCGTCGAGCCCGTCGTGGTCAGCCCCGACATCGCTTCGAAGAAGGCGTCCGTGTAGGACAGTTCGAGGACCGAGAACGAAAACGGCAGCGCGGCGAATAGCGGGATGACGATCCAGCTTGCCGTCGTCAGGATGAACGCCTGCTGGACGGATAGATTTTCCTGGCCGCGGCCGCGATAGGTCGCCAGTACGCTGGTGAAGCCGACGAAGAAGGTCAACCCCGACGACAGCGCGAAAACCAGCCAATCCGGATTGTCGGCCCAGACGTCGACCAGGGCCGGAACGAGCATGGCCAGGCCGACGGTGGCCAGAAGCAATCCCAAAACGAAAACGATCAGGCGAAAATCGATCACGCCGTCGGTACCATCACAACCTTTGACACGGAATGCGGCGGATGATTAGGCAAGTCCGCGGACTTGTCCATGACAATTATCGGTTCGCGGGCCGGCGCCAAACCGGCGCGCCCCTGCAAGTCCGGCGGTCAGACGTGCGTATTGATGCTGGGATTGCTGATGATCGCCATGAATTCGCGCCGCGTCTTCGGATCGGTGCGGAAGCGTCCCAGCATATGGCTGGTCACCATGGTGACGCCCGGCTTGTGCACGCCGCGCAGGGTCATGCATTCATGGGCCGCGTCGATGACCACGGCGACCCCGTTGGGCTGCAGGATCTCGTCGATGGTGGTGGCGACCTGCGCCGTGAGTTTTTCCTGGATCTGCATGCGCTTGGCGTAAGCGTCAACGACGCGCGCCAGCTTGCTGATGCCGACAACGCGCTTGTCCGGCAGGTACGCCACGTGGGCCTTGCCGACGATGGGCAGCATGTGATGTTCGCAATGGGATTCGACGCGAATATCCCGCAGCACCACCATCTCGTCGTAGCCTTCGACTTCCTCGAACGTTCGCTGCAGGAATTCCACCGGATCGTCCTGGTAGCCGGCGAAGTGCTCCTCGTAGGCGCGGACGACCCGGGCGGGCGTATCCAGCAATCCTTCGCGGGCCGGGTCTTCGCCGGCCCAGCGGATCAGCGTGCGAACGGCTTCCTCCGCCTGTTGCCGTGTCGGGGTGTCCTGTTCGACGATTTCCGGTTTAAACTCGGTGCTACGCGTTGTCACGGAACGCTTTCCTTCCATTGCGGGTCATTGCGGGGTCCCTATCCTGCTCGTGGATACTAGTGCACGCTGGCCGGCTGAAACGGGCTGTCCAGCGAGAATGCGGGGATTTCCGCCTCGAACGTATCGCCGTCCTCGGTCGCCATCTGGTAACTGCCCTCCATGATGCCGGAAGGCGTCGTCAATGGCGTGCCGCTGGTGTACTCGAACGAATGGCCCGGCGACAACACGGGCTGTTCGCCGACGACGCCGGGGCCGCGCACTTCCTCGACCGATCCGGTCGAATCGGTAATACGCCAATACCGGCTCAACAGTTGCACGGTGTCCGAGCCGAGATTCTCGATCAACACCCGGTAGGCCCAGACATAGTGGTTGTCCGCCGGTGCCGACTGGTCTTCCAGGTAGATCGGCGTGACCGAAATCTGAACACTGCGCGTGGTGGCGACATACATGGCGGACGCGATCGATTAAAACACGGTCGATTAACGAAACGGGCGTCCGCACGCCCGACGCAAAACATCGGGCGCGCAACGCACCTCACCATATATTGCGCCCGGTCCGCATTTTGTCCAGGGTCCGACCGGGGTTGGCCGGTGACAGCCTAGTTGCCGGTGGCGTGTCCGGAGTGGGTGGCGATTTGCATCGGATGCGTATTTTGCGTTTGGAGCAAATTAGCCGGCGCGTGTTCGAACGTCGTGAGGTCCGATTTCAGGTCGGCACTGGCGATCAGCCGTTCCCGGTCGGCGCTACTCCAGCCGTCATCCGTCAGGGAAACAACGTGAATGGCCTGTGACGGATCGGTCTCCAGCCGTGACCGGTAGACCGTCAGAACCTTGGCTTGGTCGTCCGTCAAATTCGCCTGGCCGGGTTCGGCAAACAATATGACCGGCGTGGACTCCGTTGTCGGTTCCGGCGGCGCCGTGTTTTGGGCCCGGCTTTCGGAAATACCCGCGCACAACAGCAACCCGACGATGGCCAGTGGTTTCGTGGCGGACAAAGGGGACGAGAAACGGCGTTTTTTCTGCATGACCTTCGGCTCCCGGCGTTTTCGATGGGTGCCATACTTTCACCGGCCTTGGGCGGTGTAAGGGCCAAAACAAGGCGCGCTGCAGAACAACCGTGGCCGAATCAAGGCACGGTTAAGATACCTTCAGGCCGTTAGAGCAATTCCTCTTTAGATGGAAGCATTCTGACGGAGCGTATTGGCGCCAAGGCCAAGGCTGGCGGTGAAGGCCATACCTGGCGGTATGGCCGAGA
>JANQFL010000068.1 GCA_028277845.1 Sneathiellales bacterium | reverse complement strand
CGCAAACCGTCTGACGCCGTGGGGGGCGGCCGCTCGGAAACCCGGAGGGACGGGCGTCTTGGCGCCAAATCCGGCGGGTGCCGTCTTTGCCATACCCCGGGTATGGCCGTCACCGCCAGCCTTGGCCTTGGCGCCAAGACGCTCCGTCAGAATGCTTCCATCTAAAGAGGAATTGCTCTAACACGTCGGCTGCCTGTCGACGCTTCCACGTTCCTTGGCGGTGCCGGTATTGTCGGCCGCGAACTAAAGAATCGTCAGGGTAAAGGCCGTCGCGGCCAGACCCGCCAACAGCATGAAACCCAGGACCCGCCATGGGTGGCCGGGTTTGCGGTTGTCGTTGGCGGCGGACAGGAGCATGCGCCCCGGTGGCGGCGCCACCGTCCCCTTGGGGAGGTGGCGCGCCGGGATCGGTTGGCGTTGCGTGGAGTTACGCACGCTGCTCGACCGGGACGTACGGCCGTTGCGTGGGGCCCGTATAGAGTTGGCGCGGGCGGCCGATTTTTTGCGACGGGTCTTCGATCATTTCCTTCCACTGGGCGATCCAGCCCACCGTCCGTGCCAGGGCGAACAGCACGGTGAACATGCTGGTCGGGAAGCCGATGGCCCGCAGGATGATGCCGGAGTAGAAGTCCACATTGGGATAGAGTTTCTTCTCGATGAAGTACTCGTCCTCCAGCGCGATTCGCTCCAGCTCCATGGCCAGGTCGAACATGGGATCCTTGGCGCCGAGGATTTCCAGCACCTCGTGGCAGGTCTTCTGCATCACCGTGGCCCGCGGGTCGCGGTTCTTGTAGACCCGGTGGCCGAAGCCCATGAGGCGGAACGGATCGTCCTTGTCCTTGGCTTTCTCGATGAACTGCGCCACGTTGTCGACCGAGCCGATTTGCTCGAGCATGTTGAGCACGGCCTCGTTGGCGCCGCCGTGGGCCGGCCCCCACAGGCTGGCGATGCCGGCGGCGATGCAGGCGAACGGATTGGCGCCCGATGAGCCGGCGAGCCGGACCGTGGAGGTCGAAGCGTTTTGCTCGTGGTCGGCATGCAGGGTAAAGATCCGGTCCATGGCCCGGGCGACGACCGGGTTGACCTCGTAGGGTTCACACGGCACGCCGAACGTGGTGTAGAGGAAGTTTTCGGCGTAGGACAGCCGGTTCTGCGGATACATGAACGGCTGGCCCTGGGAATACTTGTAGGCCATCGAGGCGATGGTCGGCATCTTCGCGATCAGGCGGTACGACGCCACCATGCGCTGGTGCGGATCGTTGATATCCGTCGAATCGTGATAGAACGCCGACAGGGCACCGACCACGCCGACCATGATCGCCATCGGATGCGCATCACGCCGGAAGCCACGATAGAACTGGGTCAGCTGCTCGTGGATCATCGAGTGGTAGGTGATGTCGTGTTCGAATTTGCCTTTTTGCTCCGCCGTCGGTAGCTCGCCGTACAAAAGGAGATAACAAACTTCCATAAAATCGCTGTGTTCGGCCAGTTCCTCGATGGGATAGCCGCGGTACAGCAAAATGCCTTCGTCCCCGTCAATATAGGTAATTTTTGATTCGCAGCTTCCCGTCGCCGTGAAACCGGGATCGTAGGTGAAATGCCCCGTTTCGGAATACAGCTTGCGGATGTCGATGACCTGCGGGCCGATGGTGCCGCTGATCAAGGGAAGCTCGAGGGTCTTCTGTGAGCCGTTGTCTTGAAGTGTAATGGAATTGCCGTTTACGGTTTCGCTCATCAGTCGTTCCTTCTGTTGTCCATCCGTTGTGCTCCCCTGTCGTGCGGGAGGGCAGCCGAGCTCTCCGGTTTACCCGCAGCGTGTTTTTGCGCTTGTGTCTTACACCACTGTGACAGTCGCGGCTTTGACCGTCGGCAAGCGATTGCTCGGAGATTTCCGATTAGTTCGCTATATCGCCGAGACGGGCCAGACTCTCATCCCGCCCCAGCGCGTCAAGGACGTCAAATATACCCGGTGACGTCGTGCGGCCGCACAATGCGGCGCGCAATGGTTGAGCAACCTTTCCAAGCTTGAGGGACTGGTCGTCGGCGAACTGTCTGATCGCCGCTTCCGTGGATTCGGGGGTCCATTCGGAAAGGTCCGCCAACACCGGCAGCAAGGTGTTTATAACAGAACGGGCCTCGTCGGTCAGCAGTTTAGTTGCTTTTTCGTCCAATTCCAACGGCCGGTACATAAACAGAAAGCGTGCATTTTCAAAGAGTTCCAAGGTGGTTTTTGCCCGCTCCTTGAGCGACGGAATCAGGGTGCTCAGACGATTCCGGTCGATGTCGCCGAGCGACCGCCCGAGCGCATTCTCGATCACGGGCACGACGTGTCCGAAAAGCTGTTCGTCGCTGCTGTTGCGGATGTAGATACCGTTCAGATTCTCGAGTTTGGCGAAGTCGATGCGGGCCGGTGATCGGCCGACCGCATCCAGGTCGAACCATTCGATGGCCTGCTCCGTGGATATCACTTCCTCGTCGCCATGGCCCCAGCCCAGCCGGAGCAGGTAATTGCGCATGGCCTCCGGCAAATATCCCATGTCACGGTAGGCCTCGACCCCCAGGGCGCCATGGCGTTTCGACAGTTTGGCGCCGTCGGGTCCATGGATCAGCGGGATATGGGCAAATGCGGGCACATCCCAGCCCAACGCCTCGTACAGCAGGGTCTGACGGGCGGCATTGGTCAGATGATCGTCGCCGCGGACAATATGGCTGACTCCCATGTCGTGGTCGTCGACGACCACGGACAACATATAGGTCGGGGTACCGTTTGCGCGCAGCAGGATCATGTCGTCGAGTTGTTCGTTGGCGAACCGAACCTCGCCTTGCACTAGGTCGTCGATCACCGTTTCGCCGTCCTGCGGGGCTTTGAGGCGGACGACGGGCGGTACGCCTTCAGGCGCGTCCGACGGGTCGCGGTCGCGCCATCGGCCGTCATAGCGCATGGGGCGGCCTTCGGCCTTGGCCTTGGCGCGCATCTCTTCAAGTTCTTCCTGGGTGCAGTAGCA
The DNA here is from genome assembly GCA_028277845.1 of Sneathiellales bacterium. GTDB lineage: Bacteria > Pseudomonadota > Alphaproteobacteria > JANQFL01 > JANQFL01 > JANQFL01. The sequence continues at coordinate 120,512 of JANQFL010000068.1, read as the reverse complement.
GTGGTAGGCCTTGCCCTCGGCCAACAGACGGTTGGCGGCGCCGGAGTGCACGTCGGCGCGGGAGAACTGGAACACCGGCTCTTCGTCCCAATCCAGCCCGAGCCATTCCAGCCCGGCGAAGATGGCGGCAACGGCATCGTCGGTCGAACGCTTGCGATCCGTGTCTTCGATGCGCAGCAGGAACTTCCCACCGCAGTGCCGGGCATACAGCCAGTTGAAAAGGGCTGTGCGGGCACCACCGATATGCAAAAATCCGGTGGGTGAGGGAGCAAATCGCGTGACGACGGTCATAACAATCTCGCGTTATCCGATGGCCGTGCCGGCGGGACACGAAAGCCGTTTCAGTACGCCGGTGCCGAAAGGCAGCGATGTGTACCACAACACGTGGCCCTGGCGAAGGGTTCCGGGCGAACAAATTTTAGGCATACAAAACCGTGCAAATACAACAGGTTACGTGAGTAGGGGTCGTTTGTCCTGGGGGCGGTCGTGCTACTGACGGTGGTGCGTTGGACAATGGATCGGCTCACGGAGGAACGTGACCGGTGGGGCCTCTGGCTACCGGCCCTGTTCGCGACCGGCATCGCGGTCTATTTCGCGTTGCCGTTCGAGCCCGATCCCGCATACGGGCTGATGGCCGCCGCGGTTGTCGCCGGTGGCGCAGTCGCACTGCGCCGGATCGGCACGGTCCTGGTGATGACGCTCGCAGGGTTTTCGGCCGTGCTGGGTTTCACCGCAGCAACACTCCACACCGCGGCACGGGACACGGTCATGCTGGAGCGGCGCAGTGGACCGTTGACCATCGAAGGCACCGTTGTACGCCGGGACGACAAGGCGGGTGTGACGCGACTGCGTCTGGATAATCTTGCGTTTTCGGGCCGTCGCCTACCTCGCGTCGCACCAGGCACGGTCCGCATAACGGTTCGAACAGCCATGGATGCAGTGGCGCCGGGCGACCGGGTACGGTTGCGGGCTGTGTTATTGCCGGTTCCAGGTCCGGTCGTTCCCGACAGTTTCGATTTTCGCCGCCATGCCTACTTCCAAGGTCTGGGTGCGCTCGGCTTCGCCGTCAGTCCGGCAACCAGGCTGGCCGGGCCGGACGACATGTCCTTTCGTCAACTTGTCGACCGCGTGCGGCAGGCGGTGACCCATCGGGTCCGGGCCGCGTTACCGGGACAGACCGGCGGTGTCGCCGCGGCCCTGATCACCGGCGACCGGGGCGGCATATCGGAAGAAACCTACGATGCCGTCCGAGCCTCCGGACTGGCCCACTTGCTGGCTATTTCGGGGCTGCACATGGGCTTGGTGGCGGGGATCGTATTGTTTGCCGTGCGCGCGATCTTGGCGCTGATCGAGCCACTGGCCCTGACTTATCCCATCAAGAAGTGGGCCGCGGGGCTCTCGATCATTGCGGCCTTGTTCTATCTTCTGCTGACCGGCGCCACCGTGCCGACCCAGAGGGCGTTTCTGATGGTCGGCATCGTGCTGCTGGCCATACTGGTCGACCGAACCGCCATCTCCATGCGCTCGGTGGCGGTGGCGGCCGTCCTGGTTCTGGCGTGGTCACCGGTCAGCCTGTTGAGCGCCAGCTTCCAGCTTTCCTTTGCCGCGGTCATCGCCCTCGTGGCGGTCTACGAACGGATAAGCCGCAGGATGTCTGGAAGCCGTGATAGCAGCACCGGCGCCAAGCTGTTGCGCTATGCCGGCGGTATCATGCTGACCACGTTGGTGGCCGGACTGGCGACGGCGCCGTTCGCCGTTAGTCATTTCAACCGCTTCGCAGTCTATGGATTGCTGGCCAATCTGATCGCCGTGCCGATCGTTGGCCTGTGGATCATGCCTGCCGCCATCTTGGCCCTGATTCTGATGCCGTTGTCCTTGCACTGGGTGCCGTTGGCGGCGATGGGCTGGGGGGTGGACATTGTACTGGGTGTCGCGGACGCCGTGGCTGCCTGGCCCGGGTCCACGGTAACGCTGCCGTCACCGCCCATGGCCGGCCTCGCCGCCGTGGCGTTCGGCGGCCTGTGGTTATGTTTGTGGCGTCGGCGATGGCGATGGCTCGGAGCCATCCCCGTGATCACCGGCTTGGCCACGATCCCGTTGCAGACATCGCCGCACGTGGTGGTGGGCGAGCAGGCGAAGTTCATGGCGGTATTGGGCGCGCAGGGCGGCTGGTGGGCGAGCAGCGTCCGGACACACCGGTTCACCCGGGAAACGCTGCAGCGCCGCTATGGCAGTTTGCCGCTCGTTGCCTGGCGGCAAAACGGCCAGTTTCTGGGACAACGGCTGCGCTGTGACCGGCTTGGCTGCATCTACAGAGCCCAAGGCCAGAATGTGGCGCTGGCGTGGGACCCGCGTGTATTGGGCGAAGACTGCGGCATGGCCGTACTGGTGATCAGCACCGAACCCGTCAAACATCCATGCTCGGCGCCCCGCGTGATCGACCGTTTCGATATCTGGCGGGAAGGGGCCCACGCCGTATGGCTGCGGCCGGATGGCCTCAAGGTGCGCACGACATCGGAATCGGTCGGAAACAGGCCTTGGAGCCTGTACCGAACCCGGACCGCCCAGCGGCAAACCAGCCCGAAGCGAGGAGATCAGTAGGTGCGCAACAGCCCGACCAACCGGCCTTGCAGTTTGACCCGGTCGGGTCCGAAAATGCGGGTTTCGTAGGCTTCGTTGGCGGCTTCGAGTGCCACCGAGTTGCCTTTCTTGCGCAGCCGTTTCAGGGTGACTTCCTGTTCATCGATCAAGGCGACGACGATGCTGCCGTTGTCGGCGGTCGAGCAGCGTTCGATGACGACCGTGTCGCCGTCGTGGATGCCTGCGCCGATCATGGAATCGCCTTCGACCGTAAGGGCGTAATGTTCACCCCGGGTCAGCAACGTGCTCGGCACGTCGATGGAGTTGGAATGATCGCGCAGCGCTTCGATCGGCGTACCTGCGGCAATCTTGCCGTAAAGCGGCAGACTGACCGCTTCCCCCATGGCTTCGCTGGCCGAACGCGCCTGCGGCGGCGACGTTCGTTCACCGAAATTGGGCCGGATGACACTGGGTGAAAACGACCCCGCCGGGCGGTCCGACAACTGTTTGTCGTTCGGCAAGGCGGAATCGGGCAGTTTCAAGACCTCGAGGGCCCGTGCCCGGTGCGGCAAGCGCCGAATGAAGCCGCGTTCCTCAAGTCCGGTGATCAGGCGGTGGATGCCCGACTTGGATTTGAGATTGAGGGCATCCTTCATTTCATCGAAAGAGGGAGAAACTCCCGTTTTTTCCAGTCTCGACTGGATAAAGGCCAGAAGTTCGTGCTGCTTTTTCGTCAGCATGGGGCCGTCCCTCTATATATAGAACAAAAGCGAAACGAATACACATGTTCTAGTTTGGTTCTCATGTATCGTCAAGGCCTTTGGGGACAAAATCCCATAGGAATCTACACACTGTAGCAAATCGACAACAGGACGGCCTGTTTGACGGCGTTTTGTTAGTAGTGAAGCGGGTCCAGATCCAGGCGGATGATGTCCACCGTTGCGCCTTTTGCCGCCGCGGGCGCATGGGGCAGCCGGACGATCAGACAGTCCGACGCGGCGATACGGGACAGCATGGAACTGTCCTGTTTGGCGAACGGCGTGACCACGGGAAGGCCGTCGTCACCGTGCTTGAGGGTTGCACGGATATAGTCCTGGCGAACACCGTTTTCGCCAAGATCGGCCCCTAATGCGGCGCTCTGTGTCGGCAGCCCCTGCAAAGGCAACCCGAGCAGGGCATCGATGGCGGGTTTGACGTACAAAAGGCTGCAAACCAGGGCGGATACCGGGTTTCCGGGCAGGCCCAGCATGGCCGTGTCGCCAATTCGGCCCGAAACCAGAGGTTTTCCGGGCCGCATCGCCACCTTCCAGAAATCCACTTGGAGGCCGTTGTCCCCCAAAACCGATTGGATCAGGTCATGATCGCCCACGGACGCGCCGCCAATGGTGATCAACAGATCGGCACCCTGTGCGCCGGCCGCCATGGACTGCAGCGATTCCCGATTGTCTCGGGCGATGCCCAGATCGATGGCCTCGCCGCCACAGGACCGAACGAACGCAGCCACCGCCAGCGAGTTGGAACTGACGATCTGATTGGGCCCGATGGGTTCACCCGGCCGCACCAATTCGTCACCCGTGGCCAAAATCGCCACCCGCGGCCGCCGCCGCACCGCCAGCCAAGGCACGTCCATGGCCGCTGCCAGGCCGACGTCGCGCACTGTCAGGCGCCGGTTGGCATGCAGACCGACATCGCCGGCCCGGAAATCCAGCCCGGCTTCGCGGATATCCGCGCCGGTTCCGGCGCTTTTCAGGATACGGATCCGGTCCCCGTCGCGTTCGGTGTTTTCCTGGATGACGATGGCGTCGGCGCCGGCCGGCACGGGGCCGCCGGTGAAAATACGCACCGTCTGGCCGGCGCCGACGGTGCCTTCATAGGCGCCGCCGGCCGGGGCTTCGCCGATTTGCTGCAGTTCCATCGGGACAGTGGCGACATCGGCGGCTCGGACCGCGTAACCGTCCATGGCGGAAACGGCAACGGGCGGCTGCGTGCGCCGTGAAATCACGTCGGCCGCCAGGACGCGGCCCAAGGCCAGATCGAGTGAAACCGTCTCGGTCGAAACGGCGGACAAGGGAGAAACGACCCGTTGGCGGGCTTCATCCACCGAAATCATGACGCTTTGTAATCTCCTGATTTTCCACCCGATTTTTCGGTCAGGCGAATATCGGTCAAGGTCATGCCGCGATCCACGGCCTTGCACATGTCATATACCGTCAAGGCGGCAACGCTGACGGCGGTCAGCGCTTCCATTTCCACACCGGTTCGGCCCTTGAGCTTGCAAGTGGCGGAAATGTCGACGGCGTTGCGGTCCGGATCACAGGTCAATTCGACGGAGACAGACGTTAATCCCAGAGGATGACACAACGGGATCAGATCCGCCGTGCGTTTGGCCGCCATGATGCCGGCAAGCCGGGCCACGCCCAGGACATCGCCTTTCTTGGCCTTGCCTTTCATGACCAGCGTCAAGGTTTCAGGCTGCATGACGACGCTGCCTTGGGCGGTTGCGGTGCGTTCGGTGACATCCTTGGCACCGACGTCGACCATGACCGCCTGGCCATCCGCGTCGAAGTGGGTCAGTTTGCCCATAATCGTTCCTTGCTAGGCGTCGGCCGCCACGGCGGCGGGACGGGTCAGAAGGGTTTCGGTGGCCGCCTGCACGTCGTTTTGGCGCATCAGCGATTCGCCGACAAGGAAGCAGGAAAAGCCGCTTCGCTCCATCCGCGCAAGATCGTCGGGCGTATAGAGGCCGCTTTCGCTGACTGCCGTTACGCTGCCCGGGATCATGGCGGATAATTCTTCCGATATGGCAATATCAACGTCTAACGTTTTGAGATTACGGTTATTTATCCCGATCATACTGGGGGATAGATCGACGGCGCGCCGCATTTCCTCCAGGTCATGCACCTCGACGAGGACGTCCATGCTCCATTCGGCCGCCACGTGAATGAGCTCGCCGGCTTGCTGATCCGAGAGCGCCGCCATGATGATCAGGATACAATCGGCGCCGAGGGCGCGGGATTCGACCACTTGGTAGGGTTCGAGCATGAAGTCCTTGCGCAACACCGGCAAGTCCACCGCCGCACGGGCAGCCGCCAGATAGTCGTCCGAACCCTGGAAATACGGCTCGTCCGTCAAAACCGACAGGCAGGCCGCACCACCGGCCGCGTAGGCTTGCGCCAGGGTGGGCGGGTCGAAGTCCTCCCGAATCAAGCCTTTGGACGGCGACGCTTTCTTGATTTCGGCGATCAGGCCCCAACCACCCGATTGTACCTTGGCGTCCAGCGCCGCCTTGAATCCGCGGGTCGGCGATGCCGACCGGGCCAATTCGGTCACCTCCGGCAAGGGCCGAGCGGCCTTGCGGCCGGCGACAAAGGCATGCTTGTCGGCGCAAATGCGGTTTAGGACGTCACTCATCGATTTACGTTTCTTCGCTCGGGTCGGGTTCGAGACTGACGGCGATCAGACCGTCAAGAACGGCGCGGGCCTTACCGGAATCAATAGCTTCGGACGCCATCTTAACACCATCCTTCAAGCTGTCGGCCTTGCCGGCTATGACGAGCGCGCCGGCGGAATTGTACAGGACCACGTCCCGATACGGGCCAGGATGGCCATCGAGCATGGCGGTGATGGCCAAAGCGTTGGTTTCCGCGTCACCGCCCTTCAAATCGGCCGGTTGGGCGAGGGGAAGACCGGCTTCCTCGGGCGTGACGTCAAAGGTCGAGACTTCTCCGTCCTTCAGTTCCGCCACGTGGGTCGGACCGGTCGTGGTCATTTCATCCGATCCATCGGAACCATGCACCACCCAGACCCGTTCGGAACCCAGCTTTTTCAGCACATGGGCCAACGGTTCGACCCATTCTCGGGCGAATACGCCCATCAGTTGCCGGCTGACTCCCGCCGGATTGGAGAGGGGCCCGAGTAGATTGAAAATCGTCCGCGTGCCCATTTCGACGCGGGTACCTCCCACATGGCGCATGGCGCCATGGTGACGGGGCGCCATCATGAAACAGAGCCCGCATTCCCTCAGCGCCTTCTCCAGCAACGGCATGGCGCAGTCGATGTTGACGCCCAGGGCCATCAAAACGTCGGCGGCGCCGGATTTCGAGGACGCCGCACGATTGCCGTGTTTGGCGACCGGGACACCGCAGGCGGCCACAACCATGCTGGTGCCGGTGGAGATGTTGAAGGTTCCGGTCCCATCACCCCCGGTGCCGACGACATCGATCGCACCGGCGGGTGCGGTAATGGGCAAGGCCTTTTCGCGCATGGTCATGGCGCCGCCGGAAATTTCGTCGATGGTCTCGCCGCGCAGGCGCAGGGCCATCAGAAACGCCCCCATTTGCGACGGTGTCGCGTCGCCGGACATCATGATATCGAAGGCGGTTCGAGCCTCTTCAAACGACAAAGTGGTCCCGTTTGCCACGACGCCCACCAAGCGCTTGAATTCATTCATGTCGTTACTCACGCACGCCCTCCGTGTCTGTCGTCTCCGGCCTTACGACGCCGCTAATTCGAGGAAATTGCGCAGCAAAGCGTGACCGTGTTCTGAAGCAATGCTTTCCGGATGGAATTGCACGCCGTGTATGGGCAAGGATTTGTGCGCCAGGCCCATGATCACACCGTCATCGCTTTCGGCCGTAATGTCCAGGCATTCCGGCAGGTTTTCCCGGCTCACCATCAAAGAGTGATAGCGCGTGGCTTCGAACGGCGACGGCAAGCCGGAAAACACCCCGGAGTTCCGGTGCGTCACCGGACTGAGTTTACCATGCATCATGTTGGGCGATCGAACGACACTGCCGCCGAATGCCTGGCCGATCGACTGATGGCCGAGACAAACCCCCAGGATCGGCAGCTTATCCGCGCCTTTCTCCACCATTTCGAGGCAAATACCGGCTTTGTCGGGATCGCACGGACCGGGGGAGAGGATCACGCCTTCGGGCGCCTGCGACAATACGTCGTCCACGGCGATGCGGTCGTTACGGTAGACACGCGTCTCCGCACCCAACTCCCCAAGATAGTGAACCAGGTTGTATGTGAAGCTATCGTAGTTGTCGATAACGATAAACATATCAAGTTCTTGCAATAAATATCTGATGAGGTGCGTGAGGGGTGGCGCGGAAAGTGTTCCGAGGTAATCAGGAGTATGAGAACACGTCAAGAAAGGAATACAAGAAATTCCGGCTCCCCTTGACCTTCCAGTTTCTGGAAACTTTATCTAAAAGGTTCCAGTTTTAGGAATGTCTATATGAATTCGTCTACGTCCGTCATACAGAGCGGCCCGCAGCGCGATACGCAATCGCCGGACTTGAAGTCCGGCGTTCGTCCCGATTCGATTGTGCTGCCGGTGCAGGGCATGACCTGCGCGGCCTGTTCGGCGCGGGTGGAACGGGTTTTGAAACGGGTCGACGGGGTTGCCGATGCCCGGGTCAATCTCGCGACCGAAGAGGCCGAGGTCGATTACCGGGCCGGTGGCACGGGACCGGTGGACTTTGCCGAGGCCATCGAACAGGCCGGTTTCCATGTCCCGCGGGAAACGCGCGAACTGGAAATCACCGGTATGACCTGCGCCACCTGCGCCGGGCGGGTGGAAAAGGCCTTGTCCGCCGTGGCCGGCATCGAGAGCGTGTCCGTCAATTTGGCATCGGATCGTGCGTCCGTATCGCTGGTGAGCGGCGTCGCCAAGGCCGGCGATATCGTGGACGCCGTGGAAAAGGCCGGCTATCAGGCGACCTTGTTGACCGGCGACAGCGCCCGGGACCGGAAACTGGCCGAGGAGGCCGAGGCCCGGTTGCGCCGGGAACGCTGGATTTTGGCCGTTTCCGCCGCTCTGACCGCGCCCTTGGTCGTCCAGATGGTGCTGCAGCTCTCCGGCGTGACGTTCAGGATCCCCGGCTGGGGCGAGTGGTTGCTGACCACGCCGGTACAATTCGTCATCGGCGCCCGGTTCTACGTGGCCGCGGCAAAGGCGCTGAGAGCGGGGTCCGGCAACATGGATCTGTTGGTCGCCTTGGGCACGTCGGCGGCGTACGGATTCAGTGTTTTCCTTTTGTTCTTTCCACGGTACGGCACCGGCCATCTCTACTTCGAAGCCGCCGCGGTGGTCATCACGCTGGTCCTGCTGGGCAAGTATTTCGAAAGCAAGGCCAAGCGATCGACCGCTTCGGCCATCCGCGCGCTGATGGATTTGCGGCCCGAAACCGCCAACGTCCTGCGGGATGGCCGGGAAATCGCCGTGCCGGCCGCGGCCGTCGGCTTGAACGAAACCGTCGTCGTGCGCCCCGGCGAACGGTTTCCGGTGGACGGCGCCATCCTGTCGGGCCGCACGCAGGCCGACGAGTCCCTGCTCACGGGCGAAAGCATGCCGGTGGCAAAACAGGTGGGTGACCCGGTCACCGGCGGCGCCATCAACGGGGCCGGGCTGATCGAAGTACGGGTCTCGGCGGCCGGTGAGGGCACGACGCTCACCCGCATCATCCGCATGGTCTCCGGCGCGCAGTCGTCCAAGGCACCGGTGCAGCGGCTGGTGGACCGCATTTCGGCGGTCTTCGTGCCGGTCGTCGTGGCCATCGCCGTATTGACCTTCGCCGGCTGGATGCTGTGGAGCGGCGATCTGGCGGCCAGCCTGATAAACGCCGTTTCGGTGCTGGTCATTGCCTGTCCCTGTGCATTGGGGCTGGCGACGCCGACCGCCATCATGGTCGGCACCGGCGCCGCCGCCCGCGCCGGCATATTGATCCGCGACGCCGATGCCCTGGAGCGCGCCCATCACGTGGATACCGTGGTGTTCGACAAGACCGGCACATTGACCCGGGGCAAGCCGAGGGTGACGGACATCGTGGCCCTGCAAGGCGAAGAGGCCGACATTCTGGCGATTGCCGCGGCGATCCAAACCGGCAGCGAACACCCGCTCGCCGCCGCCGTCCTGGCGGAAGCCGAGACCCGCGGCATCCCGGTGACCCGGCCGGACGGGTTCGAGGCCATCCCGGGGCGGGGCGCGCGCGCCGAGATCGGCGGCGTGGAACACCTCATCGGCAGCCGCCGGTTGATGGCGGACCGTTCTTTGGACATGACCCGGTCCGAGAAAACGGCCGAACGGCTGGAGACCGACGGCAAAACGGTCATGTGGATCGCCCGTGGCAAGCGTGGCGACACGGACGGCCAGTTGCTGGGCGCCATCGCGGTCTCCGACCAGCCCCGGGAGACGTCGGCGGAAGCGGTCGGCGAGCTGCGCCGGCGCGGCCTGGCGACGGTGATGCTGACCGGCGACAACCGGCGCACGGCCGATGCGATCGCGTCCCAGGTCGGGGTCTCGCAGGTCGAGGCGGAGGTTCTGCCCGACCAGAAGGCCCACAAAATCGAAGATCTGCAAGGCCCGGACCGGGTGGTCGCCATGGTCGGCGACGGCGTCAACGATGCGCCCGCATTGGCCGCGGCGGATATCGGCATCGCCATGGGGGCGGGGTCGGACGTGGCCATGGAGACCGCCGGCATTACCCTGATGCGCAGCGATCCGGCCATGGTTCCGGCGGCCCTGGACGTCAGCCGGGCGACCTACCGGAAAATCCGCCAGAACCTGTTCTGGGCGTTTATCTACAACGTCATCGGCATACCGCTGGCCGCGCTGGGTCTGCTCAACCCGGTCATCGCCGGGGCGGCCATGGCCTTTTCAAGCGTCAGCGTGGTCAGCAATTCCCTGTTGCTGCGGGGTTGGCAACCGCAGCACGACCGTTCAGGAGGTCCATCGTGAACATCGGCGAAGCCGCGGAGGCCTCCGGCCTGGGCGCCAAGACCATCCGCTATTACGAAGATATCGGACTGATCAGCCCCTTGCGTAGCGGCAACGGTTACCGGGCCTTCCGCGACACCGACGTCCAGACGCTGAAGTTCATCGCCCGGGCCCGCAGCCTCGGATTTTCCGTCAAGGAGGTGGCCAAGCTGCTCAGCCTCTACCACGACCGCAGCCGCGCCAGCGCCGACGTGCGCGCCATTGCCCGGCGGACCATCGACCGTATCGACCAGAAGGTGGCGGAACTCGAGTCCATGCGCACGACGCTTGCCCATCTGATCGCCAAGTGCCATGGCGACGACCGCCCCGATTGTCCCATCCTCGACGACCTGGCCGGCGACGCGCCGGAGACCTGACCGCGGCCCGTTAACCGTACCGGCGGATTGCTCCCACCGGCCGCGCGCGTTACAACGGGCGCAGCGGTGACGCCGGCCCTGTGGTACACTCATCGCTTGTCGTGATTCAGCGAGGATACCCGTGGCCGCCAAGCGCCATTCCAGACACCGGCACAGCCGCCGCAAGCCCGAACCGCCCATATGGCCGGTCGTCCTGGCGGCCACCGCGGCCGTGGTCATCGGCGTTGGGCTGGGCATCGGTCTGGGCAAGGTCACCGTCGAACAAGGCATCCGCACCGCCGCCCACCAACCGCAGCCGGCCAAGGCATTGCCGTTCGAGGAACCGGCATCGCGCTATGCGCCGGCGACCGCCGTCGAAAGCGCGATGCGCAAGGTTGAGGCGGTCCAGCAGGCGGTCCGGGAACAAAAACCGGCCGATCCCCCCGCTGCGCCCGCGGCGCCGAAGTCCGTACCGGCGGTGCAGGTCGAGGACAAGCCGGCCTGGCTGAAGTTCGCGGCGTTGGCCCCGGCCGTGGAAGGGCGGCCCATGATCGCCGTCATCATCGACGATGTCGGGCATAACAGTGGTTCTCTCGCCAAGCGGCTCAATGCCTTGCCGTCACCGGTGACCTTCGCGTTGCTGCCGTACGTCAAGAATTTGCCGCGCATGGCCGACATGTTCCGCCGCTCCGGCCACGAACTCATGGTGCATATGCCCATGGAACCGACAGACAGCGGCATCAATCCCGGCCCCAAGGCCCTGCTGACCAAGCTGCCGGAAAAGGAACTGATGGCGCGGCTGCATTGGAACCTGTCCCGCTTCAAGGGCTATGTCGGCATCAACAACCATATGGGCAGCCGCTTCACCCGCGACAGCGAGGCCATGGCGCTGGTTTTGTCGGAGGTGCAGAAGCGGGGGCTGTTGTTTGTCGATTCGCGCACGGCCGGCGGGTCGGTCGGCGACAGCCTGGCCCGCTGGATGGGCGTGCCCTGGGCGCGGCGCGACGTGTTTCTCGATCACGACATCGATGCCGGCAAGATCCGCGGCCAACTGGCCTTGACCGAGCGCATTGCCGCCAAGCGGGGCTTCGCCGTCGCCATCGGCCATCCCCATTCCGCGACTCTCAAGGCGCTCGAGGAGTGGATGCCCCGGGCCGTCGAAAAAGGGTTCGCCCTGGTACCCATCTCGGCCATCGTCCGCGCGCATTTGACCGGTTGACCTTTCCCATTCGGAAGGCTTAGACCTCGCCCGAAGCCGGGAGTATTACTATGCAAAGTGTGTTCAAAGTAGGCGGCATGAGCTGCCAGCATTGTGTCGATGCGGTCGAAAAGGCCGTGGCCGCCGTGGCCGGGGACGGCGCCGTCGCCGTAGACCTGTCCGCCGGAACCGTCTCCGTGTCGGGTAGCGCCGGAGACGAAACCGCCGTGAAGGCCGCCGTCGAAGGGGTCGGATTCGACTTTCTCGGCCAGGCCTGAACACCCGGCGGACGCAACGCCCGCCGGGATTTGTTCTTTCAGGCCGCGGGTTGCGCGGATCCCCGGCGGTCGCGATAGGCCACCAGATCATCCACCGTGACCACCGGAACGCCTTGCCGCTCGGCGAAAGCGACGATTTCCGGCAGCCGCGCCATGGTGCCGTCCGGATTGGTCAGTTCGCACAGCACGCCCGCCGGCTTGTGTCCGGCCATGGATGCCAGATCGACCGCCGCCTCCGTATGGCCGCGCCGGGCCAACACGCCGCCGTCGGCGGCACGCAATGGAAAGACGTGGCCCGGCCGGGCCAGATCGCCGGGCCGGCTGCCGTCGGCGACGGCGGTCCGCACCGTGGTCACCCGGTCGGCGGCCGACACCCCGGTCGTCACGCCCTCGCGGGCTTCGATGGACACCGAGAACGCGGTGCCCATGCGCGACGTGTTGTCCGCCACCATCTGCGGCAGTTCCAGATGATCCAGCATCGACCCCGCCATGGGCAGGCAGACGATGCCGGTGCATTCGCGGATCAGCATGGCCATCTGATCCACCGACACGGTTTCCGCCGGAAAGATCAGATCGCCTTCGTTTTCCCGGTCCTCGTCATCGACGACCAGGACCCCGCCGCCGTCACGCATGTGCGCGACCGCCCGTTCGACCCGCTGAAACGGGTCACCGAACGGCATTAGCAGAGACGGGGAATTTTCGGTCTGATTCATGGTTGTCACTCCACATATTGCGGCAAACCAGAATCAGGGCATCGAAGAAAGGTCGCGGGCGAAACGGGCAACACCCGGTGCGCACACGAACTACGCCACGGCGCCCGGACAAACGCACCTGACAGGCGCACCGGACGCGCATAACGGCTCATCCTCTCCCATCCGGACTGTCACCGTCGGCTCCGGCCTCTCACCGGATCTGCTGACCCCGCCGCCAATGATTACGAAAAATCGTGAGACGGCGGGCGCTCGCGGGCTGCTTTCAAACGTGAAAGATACCGCCGGTCGGGATTTTCACCCTGCCCTGAGAACAAGCGCCTAGTTTAGACGACGCCTCCCGATACTTGAGAGACGTTCTTAAATTAGGGCGCTTTGAACGCCGGCGCAAGTTGCCGTTAGGGAAGGTAGGTACGGGCTGAATCAGACGTTGCGGCCGGTGCCGGAGGCGAAGCGCACGGCTTCCTCGGCGGCGCGGATCAGGGCCTTGGCCTTGTTGCAGCTTTCCTGGTATTCGGCTTTGGGGTCGCTGTCGGCGACCACGCCGCCGCCGGCCTGGACGTACATGGTGCCGTCCTTGATCAACGCGGTGCGCAGCACGATGCAGGTGTCCATCGATCCGTTGGCGGAGAAATAGCCGACGGCCCCGGCGTAGATACCGCGCCGTTCTTTCTCCAATTCGTCGATGATTTCCATCGCCCGCACCTTGGGCGCGCCGCTGACCGTGCCGGCGGGAAAGCCGCCGACCAGCGCATCGATGGCATCGTGGTCCTCATCGATTTCGCCTTCGACGTTAGAGACGATGTGCATAACGTGGGAATAGCGCTCGATGATGTTGCGTTCTGTGACCGTGACAGAGCCGATCTTGGCCACCCGGCCGACGTCGTTGCGGCCCAGGTCGAGCAACATGAGGTGTTCGGCCAGTTCCTTGGGATCGGCCAGCAGATCCTCGGCCAGCGCCGCATCTTCGGCCCGGTCCTTGCCCCGCGGGCGGGTGCCGGCGATGGGCCGGATGGTGACCTTGCCATCCCTCAGGCGCACCAGGATCTCCGGACTGGAGCCGACGATGGAAAAGCCGGGGAAATTGAGGAAGTACATGAACGGCGCCGGGTTGGTCCGGCGCAGCGCCCGGTAAAGTGCGAAGTGGGGCAGCCGGAAGGGCAGGGAGAAGCGCTGCGAGGGCACCACCTGGAACACGTCACCGGCGGCGACGTACTCTTTCGCCTTCTCCACCATCGCGTGGTATTCCTCGCGGGTGGTATTGGATTGCGGTTCGGGCAAGGCCTCGATCTCGTCGGCCCGCTGACGCCCGTAGGGCAGGGAGCGGTCGAAGTCTGCCACCACGTCGTTGATGCGTTCGCCCGCCAGGGCATAGGCCGAGCGGGCATCCCGGCCGTTTTCCGGCCGTACGGTCGTCACCACCGTCACCAGGTCGAGGATCGAATCGAAAATCGCCATCACGGTCGGGCGGATGAACAGCGACTCGGGTATGTCCAGCGGATCGGGATTGCTGTCCGGGATGTCCTCCATCAACCGGATCATGTCGTAGCTCATATAACCGAACAGGCCGGCGGCCATGGGCGGCAGGTCGAGCGGCAGGTCGATCCGGGACTCCGCCAGCAACGCCCGCAGGCTGTCGAGCGCGTTGCCCTGGCAGGGTTCGAACGCGTCCGGGTCGAACCGGGCCTGGCGGTTGATCTCGGCTTTCTTGTCGCGGCAGCGCCAGATCAAATCAGGCTTCATGCCGATGAAGGAATAGCGGCCGCGAATGGCGCCGCCCTCGACCGATTCCAGCAGGAAACTGTTCGGCCGGCCGTCGGCCAGCTTGAGCATGGCCGACACCGGCGTTTCCAGATCGGCGACAAGCGTCGTCCAGACGACCTGGGCCTGCCCCCGGTCGTATGCCGCTTCGAAGGTCTGAAAGTCGGGTGCCACCGCCATGGCGCGGATCAGAACTGGAAGTTGCTGAGCAACTGGCGATTGACGGTGACGCCGAGATCGTCCCGCAACGCCTGCTGATAGGCCTGCAGCAAATCGCCGGCGATGTCCCGGCCGAGATCCTCGGCCTGTCGCTCCATCACGGTGTCGTTGGCCGCGCCGGCGGCTTTCTTCACGAGACTGAGCTTGGCGACGATGTGCCCAGTGCCTGCGGCGTTCGGTGCGCTGATGGCGCTGCCCGGCCGGGCCTCGAACAAAGCCGCGATGGCCGCGGTCGAAAACTCGGCGGCAGCATCCGTACCGGTCCGCGTGAAGGGTTTGGAAACAGTACTTTTGCTTCCATCAGACCCGGCAACTTCGGCGACTTCCTTGCCGGCGCTGATCTCATCGGCCAGCGCCTTTGCCCGTTCACCGGCTCTGGTATTGCGTTGAGCGGCATTCCAGTCGTTGGTCACCTGGTCACGGACGTCGGCCAGCGGCCGCGGCGCGGCTTCGATGATCTTGTCCACCCGCACGATGAAAAACGCGTTCGACCGGGTTTCCGTCAACTGCGATTCCTCGCCGTCTTCCGTCGCAAAGGCCGTCGCCAGAAATTCCCGTGCTTCCGGCAGTCCCGCCACGCGGCTTCGCTTGGCGTCGAGACCGTTGCGGTCGACCGCGGCAATGACGATGGGCTTGACGTCGATCTTACCGGCCGCTTCCTCCAGGGTCGCGCCACCGGCGAGTTCGTCCTCCAGGTTGGCCGACAATTCATACAGCTCGTCGGACGCCTTCTGCAGGGCGAGTTCGTTGCGAATGTCGTCCTTTACCTCCGTCAACGCCTTGACCGTTTCCTCGGTGGCGGCTTTGACCGAGAAAATATGCCACCCCAGATCACTCTGCAGCGGTTCGCTGACCGCGCCTGCACCCAGGGCGAAGACCGCATCGGCAATCTGTGTGGGGAGATCTCGTTTGACGACCTTGCCCAGGCTGATATCGCCGGCGCTCAGTCCCAGTTCCTGCTCGCCGATTTTGACGAAGGTCTCACCGGCCTTGATTTTCTCGTGGGCCGCCTTGGCGCTCTCTTCGTCCAGGAACAGAAGTTGATCCAGGGTGCGGCTCGCCGGGGTCCGGTAGCCTTCGATACGTTGTTCGTAGACGGACGTGATCTGGTCGTCGCCGATGCTGATCGATTCGGCCAATTGCTCCGGCGAAAGAAAGACGGCGGTCAGTCCGCGAAATTCGGGGTTGGTGTAACGGCTGATGTTTTCGTCGTAGTAGGTCTGCAGGTCGTTGTCGGCCGGCGCCGGGACGTCGATGACGGAGCCGTTCAGGACTTCGAAGAATTCAGCGACACGCCGCTCCTCGCGATACTGATTGATCGGCGACGCAATGGCGTTGGGCGCCGTTTCCGCGCCGGCAATGATGCTTTGCAGCAGGTACCCGCGAACCATGGCTCTGCGGGTATCCATAATGAAGGCCTGTTCGTTGAGACCGGCCTGATAAAGGCGCGAACGGAAGGTATTCTCATCGAACTGGCCGTTGACGCCGCGGAAGGCCGGGTCGGCGACGATGCGATCGCGGACCGCTTCGTCGGATACGTCCAGGCCCATTCTCCGGACGGATTCGTCGAGAACCGCGCCCTGGACCAAGCGGTCGATTGTGACGTCCTGCAGGCCGAGGCGGTTGGCCATGTCGGCATCGATCTGTCCGCCCAGGCGGGCACGAAGATTGTCCAGTTCCCTGCGGTAGGCACGTTCATATTCATAGGGCGATATGTCGGTGCCGCCGACTTCGATCAGACTTTGCGATCCGAAGCCGGAAACGAAATCGCTGCCGATGCCCCATACGGCAAAACTGATCACCAACAGGCCCAGCAGAGCTTTTGCGACCCAGGATGATGCGCCGGAGCGCAGAGATTCAAGCATGATGGGCAGTACCTCGACTTGCGACAATTCGGGCCGCTGACGGCCTGGAGAAAGAGCGGCGCATGATAGTGGGGCGCCCGCCGGTCCGCAATAGCCGGACATCGCCTAACTATAACCCGGTACTGGCCAGAATTCCGCGATTTTGCTACACCCCGGCCCGTCGGCTTCACAACTTTGAGAACAGGATTGATTACATGAGCAAACGCCCACGGACTTTGATCGCAGGAAACTGGAAAATGAACGGGCTGCGCAAGTCCGGCTTGGCGGAACTCGCCAAAATGGGACGGGCGGTCAAGGGCAAGACTGCCATCAAATCGGAAATCCTGGTTTGCCCGCCCGCGGCGCTGATCCCGGCGCTTCGTGACAAATTGAAGGACCTGGGTCTGCAGCGGCGTATTCTGTTGGGGGGACAGGACTGCCATCAGGCCGTGTCCGGGGCGCATACGGGCGATATCAGCGCCGAGATACTCAAGGATGCCGGGTGTTCCTACGTCATAGTCGGACATTCCGAGCGGCGGGCCGATCACGGAGAAACCGACAAGCTGGTCAAGGCGAAGGCCGAAGCGGCCCTGGCCGCCGGGCTCAAGGTCATCGTCTGCGTGGGAGAAACCCTGGCGGAACGTGATGCCGGCAAGACCTTGAGCGTGATCGGGCGGCAACTCAAAGGATCGCTGCCCTCAGGCGCGAGTGCGGCCAATACGGTTATCGCCTACGAACCCGTCTGGGCCATCGGCACGGGCCGAACCCCGACCATCAAGGACATCGCCAAGGCCCACAACCATCTGCGCAAGCGCCTGGTCGCCCTAATGGGCGATGGCGGACAAGGGGTTCGGTTGCTGTACGGCGGCTCGGTCAAACCGGGAAATGCGGCGGAAATCATAGCGGTCGATAACGTT
Source organism: Sneathiellales bacterium (assembly GCA_028277845.1). Taxonomy (GTDB): domain Bacteria; phylum Pseudomonadota; class Alphaproteobacteria; order JANQFL01; family JANQFL01; genus JANQFL01. Next base: position 102,887 of record JANQFL010000068.1, on the reverse strand, counting down.
AACGGCGCCCTGGTCGGCGGGGCCAGTTTGAAGGCCGAGGACTTCGTGCCGATTATCCAGGCCGGCTAAGACGTTAACACCCGGTCACTGGCCGTAAAATTCATATCGCGGTGCCCATTGTTCTCTAGCCACGGCAGGGGAGATGGTGTAAAAGCCCCGGCATCCTGATTCCTCGCCACGATGGGGCCAATGCGGCATACCGTGGCGCGTGGCCAAAGAAAGTTGGGTAATGCAGACAATTCTTCTTGTCGTTCATGTGATGCTGGCGATCGCCCTGGCCGCGATCGTTCTGCTGCAGCGTTCCGAAGGCGGGGCGCTGGGTATCGGCGGCGGAGGCGGAGGCGGCGGCCTCGTCAGCAGCCGCGGGGCCGGCAACATTCTCACCAAGGCGACGTGGACTTTGGCCGCCCTGTTCATGTTGAACAGCATCGTGCTGACGATCCTGGCCGGTGGTGGCGGCGAGCCGACCTCGATTTTCTCGGGTGCCGGCACGCCCAGCGCACCCGTCGAGCAGCCCGCACCATCGGGGCCATCGGCCCCCGTTTCCCAGTAGGCGGGCGCATGAACACACGGCAACCGGGAGGCGGCGCGATAGCCGCCTCTTTCTTGTTGGGTCGGGCACAATCTTGGGTTAGAGTTTAGGTCCATGACGCGGTTCGTTTTTATTACCGGCGGCGTGGTTTCCTCCTTAGGAAAAGGCTTATCGTCGGCTGCGCTTGGCGCTCTATTGCAGGCACGTGGTTACAGCGTTCGCCTCCGCAAACTTGACCCTTACATCAATGTCGATCCCGGGACGATGAACCCCTACGAGCACGGTGAGGTCTATGTTACCGACGACGGGGCGGAGACCGATCTCGATCTGGGACACTACGAGCGTTACACAGGCGTTCCGTCGCGCCAGAGCGACAACGTGACGACGGGACGAATTTACCAGAACGTCATCGCCAAGGAACGCCGGGGCGATTATCTCGGTGGTACCGTCCAGGTCATTCCGCACATCACCGATGCCATCAAGGCGTTCGCCATCGACCAGACCGACGGCACCGATTTCGTGCTGGTGGAAATCGGCGGCACCATCGGCGATATCGAAAGCCTGCCGTTCGTCGAGGCGATCCGGCAGCTTGGCAACGATTTGGGCCGTGACCGGGTCGTCTACATTCACCTGACCTTGGTGCCCTATATCGCGGCGTCGGGGGAGTTGAAGACCAAACCGACGCAGCATTCGGTGAAGGAACTGCGCTCCATCGGTATTCAGCCGGACATCCTGCTGTGCCGCTCCGAACAGCCGATTTCCGAATCGTCGCGGCGCAAGATGGCCTTGTTCTGCAATGTGCGGCCCGAGGCGGTCATTCCGGCGCTGGACGTGGAAACCATCTACGAAGTGCCGCTCAGCTATCACCGCGAAGGCCTGGACAATCAGGTGCTGACACATTTCGGACTGGACACGGCGGAACCCGACCTGACGCGCTGGGAGGAAATCGTCCTCCGGGTCAAGAAACCGGAAGGACGGGTCAAGATTGCCGTCGTCGGCAAGTACATCGAACTGCAGGATGCCTACAAATCGCTGGCGGAATCGCTGGTCCACGGTGGCATCGCCAACAATGTCGGCGTCGATGTGGATTGGGTGGAGTCGGAACTGTTCGAAGACGGCGACGAAGCCATTCAGCGCCTCGAAGGCGTCAACGGTATTCTCATCCCCGGTGGTTTCGGAGAACGCGGCTCGGAAGGCAAGATCGCCGCCGCCCAGTTCGCCCGCGAGCACCACGTGCCCTATTTCGGTATTTGCTTCGGTATGCAAATGGCCGTCGTCGAAGCGGCGCGCAATCTGGCGGGAATCGCCGACGCCAGTTCGTCCGAATTCGGTCCGTGCGATCATGCGGTGGTCGGCTTGATGACCGAGTGGACGCGCGGCAACCGGATGGAAACGCGCAGCTCGGAAGACGATCTCGGCGGGACCATGCGGTTGGGTGCCTATCCCTGCGTCTTGAAGCAAGGCTCATTGGTGGGCGATATTTATGCGTCGCAGGAAATCAGCGAACGGCATCGCCACCGCTACGAAGTCAACGTGAACTACCGCGAACAGTTGGAAGCGGCGGGATTGATATTCTCCGGCATGTCGCCCGATGGCGAACTGCCCGAGATCGTCGAGAACCCGGCCCATCCCTGGTTCATCGGCGTGCAGTTCCATCCGGAACTGAAGTCCCGGCCGTTTGAACCCCATCCGTTGTTCTCGTCGTTCATCGAAGCGGCGGTGAAGCAATCGCGGCTGGTCTAGAACGGGAGCCGAATGGTGTCTGACAACCGCACGGTCCGCGTCGGCGGCCTGGCCATTTCAAACGATAACCCACTGGTTATCTTCGCCGGTCCCTGCGCCATGGAGAGCCGTCAGCATGCGTTCGACATGGCCGGTGCGCTCAAGGACCTGACCGACCGGCTGGGTATCGGACTGGTCTACAAGTCGTCGTTCGACAAGGCCAACCGGACAAGCGCGGCCAGCCCGCGCGGCATCGGCCTGGACACCGCCCTGGCCATCTTTGCCGACGTCAAGGCCGAAGTCGGCTGTCCCGTCCTGACCGACGTCCATTTGCCGGAACAGTGCGCCGAAGTAGCCGAGGTCGTGGATGTGTTGCAAATCCCGGCCTTCCTGTGCCGCCAGACCGATCTGCTGCTGGCCGCCGCGGAAACCGGCCGTCCCATCAACGTCAAGAAGGGCCAGTTTCTGGCGCCCTGGGACATGGCCAACGTGGTGGCGAAGTGCGAAACCGCCGGCAATGCCAACATCATGGTGTGCGAGCGCGGGGCGAGTTTCGGCTACAACACGCTGGTATCCGATATGCGCAGCCTGCCGATCCTGGCGCAAACCGGTTGCCCCGTCGTCTACGATGCGACGCACTCCGTTCAGCAGCCGGGCGGCCAGGGTACGACCAGCGGCGGACAACGGGAATTCGTGCCCGTTTTGGCCCGTGCCGCGGTCTCGGTCGGTGTCGCCGCCGTATTCATGGAAACCCATCAGGATCCGGACGCCGCGCCGTCCGACGGCCCCAACATGGTGCCTTTGGACCAGATGCCGGCGTTGCTGGAAACCTTGCAGTCCTTCGACCGGCTGGCCAAGGGGCTGTGACGTCGGGGGCCGGCATGTCGGAGGCGGAACGGGCCGAAGACCGGATATTGCTGACCCGCCTCAAACAAGCCGTGGAAAACGGTGATCTCGACATCAAGTTCAAGGCCGGAACCCTGGCCGGGCCGGCCTCTCCGCTGTTTCGCTGGGGCGATGCGGTGCTGGTTGCCGGCGTGGCCCTTGTGCTGGCTATCTTACCCTTGTATGTCGAGGGCGTCGGATGGACGCCGCCGGTTCTGGTTGGCTGGGCCATACTGTTGGTCTTCTGGATCCGTTGGTATCTGCGGCGCCTGAAACTGCGGGCGTTGACGGAAGGACTGACGGACTTGGACGTTTGGGACAGGATCTGGCGCCTCAAGGGCGCCGAAATCCGTACGGTGCAGGGTATAACCGAACACTGCACGGGACCGGAGCAGGATTGGCGGGCGTTCGTCCGCAAGCATGTGTTGAATCAGTTGTAAACCTGGAAGGGCAGGCGATGACGGGGATTATCGATATCAGGGGCCGCGAAATTCTGGACAGCCGCGGCAATCCGACGGTGGAAGTGGAGGTCGAACTGGAATCGGGCGCCATGGGACGGGCGGCGGTTCCCTCCGGTGCATCGACCGGCGCTCATGAAGCGGTGGAACTGCGGGATGGCGGCGAGCGTTATCTCGGCAAGGGCGTGCGCCAGGCCGTCGACGCGGTCAACGGCGAACTGTTCGACGCCTTGAGCGGTTTCGACGCCGCCGATCAAAGCGCCATAGACGGCATCATGATCGAACTGGACGGGACCGAGAACAAGGGCCGTCTGGGCGCCAACGCCATCCTGGGCGTCAGCCTCGCCGTCGCCAAGGCCGCCGCCATCGATGCCGGCCTGCCGTTGTACCGCTATATCGGCGGCACCACGGCGCGGGTCCTGCCGACGCCGATGATGAACATCCTCAACGGCGGCGCCCATGCCGACAATCCCATCGACATCCAGGAATTCATGATCATGCCCGTGGTTGCCGCGACCTTCGCCGACGGTCTGCGCATGGGCGCCGAGGTCTTCCACACCCTGAAGAAGCTGCTGGCCGCCGACGGCCACAACACCAACGTGGGCGACGAAGGCGGCTTCGCCCCCATGCTGGCCACCGCCGACGAGGCGCTATCGTTCGTTATGAAAGCCATCGAGGCGGCCGGCTACAAGCCGGGCGACGACATCGCCTTGGCTCTCGATCCGGCCTCGACCGAGTTCTACAGGAACGGCAAGTACGAGTTGGAAGGAGAGGGCAAGTCCCTCGATGCCGGCCAGATGGTGGCCTACTACGCCGATCTGTCTTCGCGCTATCCCATCGTGTCCATCGAGGACGGCATGGCCGAGGACGACTGGGACGGCTGGAAGGCGCTGACCGACGAAATCGGCGACCGTGTGCAATTGGTCGGTGACGACCTGTTCGTCACCAATCCGGTTCGGTTGCGCGACGGCATCGACCGCGGCGTGGCCAACTCGATCCTGGTCAAGGTCAACCAGATCGGCACCCTGAGCGAGGCGCTGGACGCCGTGAACATCGCCCACCGGGCCGGCTACACGTCGGTGATTTCCCATCGATCGGGCGAGACCGAGGATACCACCATCGCAGACATCGCCGTGGCCACCAACGCCGGCCAGATCAAGACCGGCTCGCTGGCCCGCTCGGACAGGACGGCCAAGTACAACCAGCTGCTGCGCATCGAGGAGGACCTGGGCGCGGTGGCCGAGTACTGCGGCGCGAGCTTCATCCGGGGACGCTGAATCACAAGGGTTTGGGCGACGTACCTGATTCGTTCTGCTAAAGGGTCCCGTTAGAGTCCAGATTCGTTTACCATTTTTTGTTTGACCCGTGGAATCGCTTCTGATTCCATGCCCCGATGGTGCTCTATTACGAAATACGCCGACGGATGCGTGCCGCCGTGGTGCCGGCTGTGTGCGCGCTCGTGCTCGGCTATTTCGGGTATCACGCTGTGGAAGGCGAACGCGGCCTGGTGGCATGGTCCAACATGGTGCGCGAAACCCGCATCGCGGAACAGAGCCTGGAGGCCGCGCGCCAGGAACGGCAGGAACTCGAACGCCGGGTCTCGCTGCTCGATCAGCGCCATCTCGATCTCGACATGCTGGAGGAACGGGTACGGCTGGTGCTCGGCCTGGCGCACCGTGACGACATCATCGTCTTCGACCGGCGCTAGCCGGTCAGCGGTCCGAGCCGCGGCTCAGCGACATGATGCCGATGCCCATGGCGACGCTGCCGCACGTGATGAACAAGCCGAAAAACAGGATGGCGACAAACAACCAGCCCTGCGGGTCGGTCCGCGCCATGGACATAATGCCGCCGACATCGAAATAGAGGATGCAGACGCCGAACACCACGGCGCCCGCGATACCGCCCAGCAAGTGGTGCAGCAGGAAACGGATGGCATGACGTTCGTGCGGTTTCATTGCCTGGCGCGTCCGATGGCATTAAGTAGAACGCGAATGCGTTGAGTTACCGGATATTTAGGTCATGATCGAACAGCCCTCAAGTGACGCCATTGCCGCGGCCGATGCGCCGGACGGTTTCGTGCCCATCACCCACAACGCGCCGTTCGGCGCCCACACCGGACCCTACTTCGACAAGGAGACGGAGGACGGCCTGGTGCGCGGTTTCCGGGTCGCGCCCCATCACTGCAACCAGGCGCGCATCGCCCATGGCGGCATGCTGATGACCTTCATCGACGTGGTGCTCGGCGTCACCATGTGGCGCGTCACCGGCCGGCCCGGCGTGACCGTCAGCCTGGCCACCGATTTCGTCTCGGCGGCGCGGGAAGGCGATTGGGTCGAGGGCCGGGGCGAGGTGGTGCGTTCGACCCGGACGTTGGTGTTTCTGCGCGGCGACCTGACTTGCGGCGATCGCACCGTCATGACCGCGTCGGGGGTATTTCAGCTCATTGCCCCGCGGTCATGATGGTCATCGGGCATTCGCCATCACATGCGCGCAATCGGACAGTGTGAAACCGTCGAGAGAATCCAGGACAAGATCCGCGCCGGCCATGTCTTCGTTCACTGTGTAAGCCGAGCGCGTGACGATGCATCGCATCCCCGCCGCCACCGCGGCGGCCAGTCCGATCCGGCTGTCCTCGATGGCGAGGCAGTTGCGTGGCGCGACTCCAAGCGATTGGCTCGCCATCAGGTAAACGGCCGGATCGGGTTTCTTGGCCGCCACCATGTCACCTGCGAACACGGCCATATGTGGGGCGACATTGGGACCGAGCAGCGTATCCACAATGGTTTGCACCGCGCGCCTGTCCGACGTCGAGCAGACCGCCAGCGGCAGACCCGCCGCGATGGCGTCGCCGATCAGCGCCGCGACGCCCGGGCGGAGCGGTAAACCGCCGGTTCCGATCAGATCCATGAACAGCCGGGTCTTCGTCTCGTGGATGCGCCGGACGAAGTCCTCGCGTCGGCCTGGCGGGACCGGCCAGGTCTCCGTTTCGTCGAAGTGGCGCCGCAACCGTTCCTTGCCGCCCGCGGTGCTCAGCAACGCGCCGTACCGCTCGACCGACCATTCAAGGGACAGGCCACATGCGCGAAATGCCGTATTGAACGCAACACGATGCCCGTCCCGCTCGGTATCCACGAGCACGCCGTCACAGTCGAAAATCAGGGCCTCTATCATCATCCTGATGCATTTTTGGTTGAATAACCGGCGCGAGCCGACGGATCGTGCCGGAGAATATCACGACATGGCGTAGGGCGGGGCCGCCGATGCCTTGCGCCTTCCGCAAAAACCGCCTAGAACAGCGCCCACTTCTCCGGTCCGGGGAGTGGCGCAGCCTGGTAGCGCATCTGCTTTGGGAGCAGAGGGTCGCTGGTTCGAATCCAGTCTCCCCGACCAATCTCTACCGAAAATTCAGTCGATCTTGCGATTGCCGCTGCTTTCTGGCGGCAAGGGCGAATATTCCGATGTTGGTCAGATGCGGGCGGCGCCGCGCCGAGGTTTTCAGGTCGCCATACATCCTCAGATAGTCCCGCAACCGATGGGGACGCTTCAATAGTCTGACACAGAATTCCGCGGTCGAATTCTGGGTTTGGTAGTATTCCTTCGTGTCGGTTTCGTCGAAGCCTTCGGGCCATTGCCAGGCCGACATGCAATTCCGGCATTCGATGACGTTGACCTGTCTTGGCCCGATCGTCAGGTCGTTGGTTTGAACGGAGAACTTTCTGAAGTCGGATAGTCCGCAAAACGGACATGTTTCGCCATTTCTGATGATCTTCATATGAATACGCCCTTGATCGGCTCACAAAGACTCATCGGAGAACTATTGTAGGGGCATTTCCTCGCTCTTGTCCCCACTTGTTGACGGATGCTCCGGACCTGTACGGGCTTTCCCTTAAGGGGTATTCCCGACTCAACGGGTCGATAGTCTCGAATTACTCTCGACTTTAACGACAGTCACGTGTCGGTGGAAGAACCAGGAGAGTACAGAGCGATGACACCCCATCCCGTCGATATCCACGTCGGCATGCGCGTCCGGTTGCGCCGGACACTGCTCGGCATGAGCCAGGAACGCCTGGCCAGCGCCGTCGGCCTGACCTTTCAGCAAATCCAGAAATACGAGCGGGGCAAGAACCGGATCGGCTCGAGCCGGCTCTATCAATTCGCCAACATTCTGGAAGTCCCGGTCGCGTTCTTTTTCGAAGATATGCCGGGTGATGCCACGCAGGGACTGAACGCGGGCGGAAACATGCCGTCCGACGATGTCCTTTCCAAGCGCGAAACGCTGGAACTGGTGCGGGCCTATTACCGTATTCCGTCCGAACTGGCCCGGCGCCGGGTCAGTGAACTGATTCGCAGCCTGGCCAGACAAGACGAAACGACGACGCACTAAGTGTGCATATCGGCGACCGCCGCGGGATCCCGAGCCGGCTCCTTGTCTTTCGTCAGAAGATTGTAGAGACACGGGATCAACGCCAGCGAAGTGACCGTCGACACGGTTTCGCCGCAGACGATGGCCATGCACAAAGGCCGCCACTGCTCGTCGGCAATGGCCAACGGCAACAAACCCAAAATCGTCGTCAAGGTGGTCGACACGATCGGCCTGAGGCGATCGGCAGATCCACGTGCCGCCGCTTCCCGCACGGATAGCCCGGCCTTGCGGTGCCGGTTCATGGTGTCGACCATGACGATCGAATCGTTGACCGTGATGCCCACCAGGGCGATCACGCCGATCATGGCGGCAAAGGAAAACGGATAGGCGAGCAGGCCGAAGCCAAGCACCACCCCCATGATGGCGAACAGCGCGGCGAACAGAATGATGACGGGCTGCTTGAACGAATCGAACTGCAGCGCCAGCACGCCGAATACCAGGACCACGGCGATAATCAGGGCCTTGGCGGAGTTGCCGTAGGCTTCGCGCGCGGCTTCCTGTTCACCGGCGTACCGGTAGGTGTATCCGGGCGGCCAGCTCTTCTGCAGGTCCTGCATGACCGGATCGACCAGCCGGTGCACCTCGTCGAGCGGCAATGTGAACGTCTTGGCCATGACCGTCAGGCTGCGTTGCCCGTTCTTGTGGGTGATGACGGAGGGCTGCTCCGATATTTCCTGGTCGACCAGCATGCGGTAGGGCACCCAACGGCCGTCGGGCGTGCGGATCGGTATGCGCCAAAGTTCCTCCCGGTCCGCCGGACCGCCCACCCGGCCGGACTGGCTCGGCCAGTAGGAGGCAATGCGGATCTCCATGTCGTCCACCGTGCCCGGGCGGCGCATGTGGGCGATTTTGGTATCGCCCAGGTACATGCTGAGCTGAAGGTTCAAATCGCGTTCGTCGATATCGTAGTAGTCGAGCATTTCCCGGCGCGGCCGCAGCACGGCCTCTGCCTTGCTCTGGCTGAGATTGTCCCGTACGTCGTTCAAACCGTCGATTTCATACAGCCGGTGCTGCACCTGCAGGGAAATGTCGCGCAATGTGCCCATGTTCGGACCGGACAGGTTGATCTGCACCGGGTCCTGGTTGCTTGGACCGCCGTCTTCGGCGGTGATCGTGACCCGGTGGCCGGGAACGGACCGCAGCACCGTATTCAAGCTTCGGCGCAACTCACGGACATACTGATACCCAAGCCGGTCGCGCGCGTCCTTCGGCGTGAGCAGGATGTTGAAGCCGATATTGTTGGGAGCCGTGCTGACCGACAGACTGTCTTCCGGCGATCCCTCGTAAAGAAAATCCCGCTCGCCGACGATGCGCAGCACCGATTCGATATAGGGTTTTTCACGCAGAACCGCACCGATATCGCGGGCGACGGCTTCCGATTCGTCGAGCTTGTAATCGACCGGCAATTCAACCGTGATGCCGATGTCGCGTCCGTCCGCCTGTGGGTTGAGAATGACCGGCAATTGCGTCGCCACGAAGGCGGCGAACAGGAACACGACGGCGCCCAGCGCCAGGGCATTGACCGACCGCGAGCGTGATGCCACGGGACCGGAGCGAAGCCACGACGTCAGTTTGCCTTCGGCCCAAGCCGAGACCCGATCGATCCACGGTGTCTTGTGGGCGGTGTCGCGGCCGTCCAGAACGATACGCGATAACGGGATGGCCACCAGAATGGACACCAGATAGGACATCATCAAACAAATGGCGGCGGTCACAGGAATGAGCCGGATGAACTTGCCGTCCAGGCCGCCGATGGCCGCCAGCGGCACGAGCACCAGCACCGTCGTGATGGTGCCGGACAGCGAGGGCAAGGCGTAGGACTTGACCGTGCGCCAGGCCGCGCGAAAGAACGGCAGGCGTTTGACGAAAACGCCGTCGTGCATGCCTTCCATCATCAGGATGAAATCGTCGACCAGAAGCCCCAGTGCCAGAATGACGCCGATAATCACCATGACATTCAGGGTGTAGCCCATGAGCCACAACACGCCGAGGGTGCCCAGTAGGGTAATGGGGATGCATAGTGCCGCGACCAAGGCTTCGCGCCAGGTCAGCAATATGAACAGTACGGCAAAGACCACCAACACCGCCTGCCAGCCGCTGGTCAGGCTGGTTTTCAGTTCGGTACCGATGATGTCGCCTTCGTTGAAGACCACTTCATATTGCATGCCTTGCGGCCAGCCGGGCAGGGATCGGGCTTCCTCGACCACCTGTTTGATTCGTTCGGTCAAGCCGACCGTGTCGCGGCCCGGTACCTGCACGGCCGATATGGCGACGCCGTCCCGATAGGCGCTGCCGTTCTTGCTGAAGGACGCGTCCCACTGCTTGCGATAAAGTGTCTGCTCCACGCGGGCGATATCCTTGACCCGCACCACTTTGCCGTCCGGACTACGGCCCAACGGCAGGTCGCGGATGGTGGCCACGTCGTGAAACGCCGTTTCGCTTTTGACCAAATAGGACAGGTCGCGGTTTTCGTATTCGCCGAGCGGCAGGTCCTGTTCATGCCGGCGCAGGCGTTCGATTACGGTTGCCGGTGAGATCCCCTGGGCCTGCAGTTGTTCGGGAATCAACTGGACGAATACGAATTCCTTGCGGTGTCCATAGAGCGTTGCTTTCCGGATGCCATTGATCCGTTCGATCCGGCGCTTGAGCCGCTTGGCGGCGGCGCCCAACTCCCGCTCTTCCAGATCGCCATAAAGCACGAGCGACAATATCGGCGAATTGCGGATGGCGAACTGGGTGATCTTGGGCTTCTCGACACTTTTGTGGAAATCGGCTTCCGCCTTGCGCACCTTTTCACGCAGCAGGTCCATGGATTCGCGTAGCGGCGCGTCCGGTTCGAATTCGACAATGAACGAGGCGTGGGAGTTCTGTGAACCGCTGCTGTAGCGCTTCAACCCTTTCATGCCGCGCAATTCCTTTTCGATTTTGTTGGTGACCTCCTTTTCCATCACACCCGGCGAGGCGCCGTGCCAGTGCACCTGCACGTCGGCGATCGGAATGGCCAGATTGGGCAGTGCTTCCTTGATCAGGGATTGATAGGCCAGGAAACCGGACACGAGAAACAGCGCGGCGCACAGGGCGGCGACGGTACGCTTGTAAAGAAAGGTGCGGGTCCACTCAGGAGGCGAGGATGACGATGACGAATCGGACATGGTCGGGAATCGGTTCGTTGAAGCGGTTCTACCGGGGGGTGGCAATGGTGACGTAGGCGCCGTCTGACAGACGCTGCCGTCCGTCGGTCACGACGATGCTGGTCTCGTCGACTTCACCGCCGGCAATCTCGACAAACGTGCCGTCGCGTAATCCGGTCCGAACTTTCCGACGCGTCACCATGCCGGTGCCGGCATCGACCGTGAATACGTGGGCCTCGTTGGCACGGAAAAGCAGTGCGCGTTCCGGCACGGCCAAGGAACGCCGCTTTTCGATTGTAAGCACCTGGGCGATAACAAGTTCGCCGTCGCGTAGCCCGGGATCGGTGTCGGCCGTGCGTAATTTGATTCGAACCGATCGTGCGCCGGGAGACAACATGGGAGAGACCGAATACACCGTGGCGTCAATCCACCCGCCCGGGTCGGCGGAAGGCGTATCGGGCCGTCGATAGTAACTACGGACCTTGGCTTTCTGGCCCACCGTCACGAGCAATCCGTCATGTACGGGAATTTCCAGTTCGATCTCTAATGTCGACGGATCGATCAGGGCGATGGGCAGTCGGCGGATTCGCTCTTCGGTGCTCTGGGCGGCGAAACCCGCGGGATCCACATAGCGCCCGACACGGGCATTGATACGGGCGACGACACCGTCCCAAGGCGCATGGAGGCGGGTTTTGTTGAGGCGGTTCACAGCCTGTTCATGTTGTGCTTTTGCCGTCCGCGCCATGGCGATGGCCTCGTCGATACGCAATTTCGCCGTGCGCAGACCCGCCTCGGCAATGTCCCGATTGGCTTTGGCCTGATCGACGGACTGCTGGGCCACGGAGCCTTTCTTGATCAATTGCAGCTTGCGGTTCAATTGCGCGCGGTTGAAGCGGGCCTCCGCCTCCGACTTCTTCAGGTCGGCGTTGGCGACCTGCACGGCCTTGCGGGCGCGGTGCAGGGCCGCCTCGGTTTGCGCGACCTCAAGGCGGTAGTCCCGGTCGTCCAGGGCCAATAAAGTCTGGCCCGCGGGGGCATCCCGCGTCGGGCCCGTCACCCTGTCGCCTTCACGCAGAGGCTGGCCGTCCGGGCGCGTGCCGAGCCAGGCAATGCGTCCGGGTACTTCGAAGCGCAGGGCGACACGGCGAACGGCCTTGGCGGTGCCTTCGCCGTGCACCCAGCCTTTCATGGAGCGGTATTCCGGCTGCACCATGGAGACCGGCATGACCGCCGATGTCTCGTCCGCATACTGATAGTCGGCGGCGACGGTCTGTTCCCAGGAAACTTCGGCAACAACCAGATAGGCCATCATCACGACCGGCAACCAGAGCCAGGGGGAGCGGAATAATCCGCCCAATTTTGACCGGCGTTTTAGGTTTCCCGGTGCCGGATTATCGGCGGAATTCTCTGAGTTCGAGGGAAGCGGCGTGGTGGAAGGCCGTGCGCGGCGGGTGTTCATAATGAAAATCTTCAAGTTGAATATTTATCGTCTAAGAGGTAAGAACTCTTGAATAAATCGTCAAGTTGAAGAAATATAATAATCATGCCCAGAGCCAGCCTTCAGAATGTCCGTACCGAGGAAATCCTCGATGCCTTCCAACGCCTGATCGAGCGCCATACCGTGGGCGGCGTGTCGCTGGAGATGGTGGCCGAGGAAGCCGGCATGAAACGCAGCGTCGTGCGCCATTTCGTCGGCAATCGGGACGATTTGCTGGTGTCGCTGGGGCAACGGGTGTTTGGCCGGATCCGGGCCCTGACCCGCGATCTTTGGAAACATTTGAAGATGCCCAACAACGCCGGATTGCTGATCGAGGTGCTGTTGTTGCCCGACGAAGACGATGCGCTGCCGCCGCCGGTCATATCCGATGCCCTGATCAAGGAAGCCTCCCGCATTCCGGAACTGCAGGCGATCGTCACGGATTGGTTCGATGGCTTCGTCGGGGATATCGAACGGGTGCTGGCCACCGGATATCCCGAGGTGGAACCGAAAAACCGGAAAACGGCGGCCTACGGCATCGTAACGGCATTTCTCGCCTACGAATCCCTGGAACCCCTCGGATTGGAGACCCGCTATCGCCGGGACTTCAAAACGACCGCCGAATGGATCGTTCAGGGCATGATCGCCGAGCGCACTTGACCGGGCCGCCTGCGGCAACTCGCGTCTTGACGAATTCCCGCGATTCCATCACTTTGCCGCCAAAGTACGGGATCAGCGAGGACGTCGCACCATGCATGCACGGATTTTCAAACCGGCCAAGACGGCCATGCAGTCCGGCCGGGCCAAGGCCCGCCGCTGGCGCTTGGAGTTTGAAAACGATTCCCCCAGAACCATCGACAATCTGATGGGCTGGACCAGTTGCGACGATACCAAGCCGCAAGTGGCGCTGACGTTCGAGAGCCGGGAAGACGCCGTTGCCTACGCCGAAAAACACGGCATGACCTATTCCGTGTTGCCCGAACAAAAACGCAAGCGGCACATCCGTGCCTATTCCGACAATTTCCGCTAAGGCCCGTGTCGACCGCCCGGTGGGCGGTCGGGACCGCGTCTGTTACCATTCCCGTATTGCGCCCGTAGCTCAGCTGGATAGAGCAGCGGACTTCTAATCCGCAGGTCGCAGGTTCGAATCCTGCCGGGCGCGCCATTCCTCTAGGAATGGCCGCCCTGCTTATCAAAGAGGAGTTCGACCAAAGTTCGAACGGGCGCGCCATTCGCCTTGCAACCGACGATCAGTTAGGAATCGCGTCTCTGTGAACCTCTGGCCTCAACGGAAACATCTTGCCGGCATCGTCTTCCCAGTCAAGTAGGACCGCGTCGCCTGCGTCCGGCAAAACGGTACTCTCGGCCTCGACCGCAACGTTTGCCATCAATGCCCTGGGCGCGGGGGCGCTGTTCATCCTGCATATCACGATGGCCCGTGTCTTGGGCCCGGAGGAATACGGGGCGTTTTATCTGACAGTGGCCTGGATCACCATTCTGGCATTGATCGGAAAAGGCGGTCTGGATACCGCGGCGACCCGGTTTGCGGCGGCCTATAGTGCGGCGGAAGACTGGTCTCGCATGCGCGGCCTGTTTCGCTTCGTCGTGCCCGCCGTTGCCGCCGGCGGAATAGCCGCCGGCGTCATATTCGCGATAATCTTGACCGCCGCCTCGGATCATTTCGACGACTCGGTGCAAGCGGCCTTGTTGACAGGCGCCCTTTTTGTCCCCGTTCTCGCCTTATTGCAAACCAGCCAAGCGACACTGATCGGTCTGCACCGTTTCGTGCGCGGGATCGTGATTGAGCGCTTAGCCGTTCCGGCCATCAGCATGGTTCTGGTTCTGGTGATTGATGCACTAATTGACGGACCGTTGTCGGCCCGGTACGCGGTCATGACATTCGGGGTGGTCATGGCTATCGGGTTTGCGGTAGCTGCTGTCTGGTTGACACGCGCGATGCCCTCGGCTGTCAGCGGCGCGGAGGTCGTATCCGGGAAGCGGCACTGGCTGGTCACGGCATTGCCATTGGCCGTGCTATCGGCGACCCACATGATACTCAATCATATCGATACCGTGATGGTCGGTGCATTCGTCGACTCCGAAGCAGCTGGCCAATACGGCGTGGCGGCCCGCCTGTCCGCACTCGTGCTGTTCGGCCTGATTGCCGTCAACGGCGTCGCCGCGCCGATCATCTCAAGGCATTACAGCCAGGGGAAACACGACGCGTTGCTCCGCTTGGCGGTATTGACCGCCCGCACTGGCTTGGCGTTTGCCGTCGTGGCAGGACTCTTCCTCTTCCTGTTCGGAGACTGGGCGCTGGCGTTGTTCGGACGATCATTTACAGCCAGCTACGGTGTCTTGTTGATAATTATGATCAGTCACATCATCAACGCCGCAGCGGGCCCGGTTGGCGTTCTGATGACCATGACCGGTGGTGAACGGCCGGCGGCCCTTGCCATGCTGATCGCATTAATTGCCAACATTACCCTTAATACCCTGTTGATACCCGCCTACGGTATTGAAGGCGCGGCGGTTGCAACAGTCATCTCGACCGCATTGTGGAACGGCCTGTTGCTCCGCACCGTCAAAGACCGTCTGGGCTTCCTGCCGGTGGCGTTTCTGTTTCGGGCCCGTAGCCGATGAACGTGCCGAACTTCTTTATCGTCGGCGCCCCCAAGTGCGGCACCACTGCTTTGAGCGAGTATCTGCGGGATCATCCCAACGTATTCATGTCGCGCCCCAAGGAACCTCACTTCTTCGCCGACGATCTGCCTGGTACCCGCTATGTGATCACACTGCCGGACTATCAAAAGCTATTCGCTTCACGCGCGCCGCAACATACGCGTGTCGGAGAAGCGTCCGTCTGGTATCTTTATTCCAGCAACGCCATCCAACGCATCCGTGATTTCAACCGGGATGCCCGGCTCATCGTTATGCTGCGCAATCCGCTCGACCTGATTCCGTCACTGCACGGCCATATGCTGTTCGCCTTCAACGAGGATTGCGGCGATTTGGCCGACGCCTGGGAGTTGCAGGATCTGCGCCGCCGTGGAGAAAACCTTCCGGCAAAGTGCTTTGAGCAGCGGCTGTTGCAATATGCCGAAATTGGTCGCCTGGGTGCACAGGTCAACCGTCTGCTTGGTGTATTCCCGTACCGGCAAGTTCACTTTGTGCTGTTTGACGACTGGACCTTCGACCCGGAGAGAGAATATCGTTCGGTGTTGAAATTCCTGGATCTTCCAGAAGATGGAAGGTCTCAATTTCCGAAAGTAAATGTACAGAAACAACATCGTTTCCCGCTGCTTGGTTCTCTGCTTCTGCGTCCTCCAAAGCCGGCACGGGCGATGTGGCGGAAACTGCGGTCGCTTACCGGTCCGGGAATATCGACACCGATCGAGTATCTGATCCGCGTCAACGCCAAAACCGCTCCCCCTACGCAAGTGACCGGTGACATGAAGAGGTTGATGATCACAAGTTTCGAACACGATATAGTTCAGCTCGGAGAGTTAATCGATCGCAATCTTTCGCATTGGGTTGACGAACCATAACCTGGGGTAACGAACAAACTGAAACAGGAACTCATTTGGCGGCACTACCAGGGCGACGGTGCCGAGATATTTGCCGACGCCGTCCCGCGACTGCGATACTTGTGCCGCTATGTCCGCAAATACGTACCTGACGGAGCCGTCAGGGTTCTGAACGTTGGAATTGGCAACGGTTGGCTCGAACGGCAATGTGCGGCCTATGGCTGGGATGTGTATTCGCTCGATCCTGATCGTGCGGCTGCGCAAGCTTTGGCCAGCGGCGAAATTCGGCCGACGGTCGGTCAGGTGGAAAGCCTTCCGTTCAGAGATCAAAGTTTCGACGCCGTGTTCTGTTCCGAGGTCATCGAGCATCTTGACGACGCTCAATTGACATCGGCACTCAATGAGATTATGCGGGTTCTGAAGGTCGAAGGCCTGTTTGTCGGAACGGTGCCCCATCGTGAAAATCTGGAAGACAATAGGGTGATATGTCCTCACTGCGGTGAGCCGTTCCATCGTTGGGGGCACCAACAGACATTCGATAAAACCACGATCCGGCACCTTATGGAAGATGCCGGACTTCGGGTGGCGCGTGTGACCGTTTGTGCTTTTCGTGACTATGCGGAGGCGACTGTGTCCGGATTGGCAAAATTCCTAATTCGGTGGCCGCTGGCAAAGGCGGGGTCAACGCTGGTTTACGCCAACATTTTTTTTGCTGCACGAAAGCCGGTCGCGAACTCATGGACGGGCAACTAAAGCGAACACCAAAGTACCATTGTATTGCGCATGACGAGTTACTACGCGGTCAAAGAGACCGTTCAAAAGCCTGAAGTAAAAGTCGCCCACGTCATTACCGGCCTGGAAACCGGCGGTGCCGAGACCATGTTGTTTCGCCTGATCGCTGCCAGCGACCGAAAGCGGTTCCAACACCACGTGATATCGCTAACCGACAGCGCGGGCGAACTCAAGACCAAGATTAAGGCGCTGGACGTACCGGTCTATGAATTGGGAATGAGACCCGGCAGGCCCGGCTTGGCAGGGTTTTGGCGCCTGGCGGGTTATCTGCGGCGCAACCGTCCCAACTTGGTTCACAACTGGATGTATCACGCCAATCTGGCCGGTGGATTTGCGGCGAAGCTCAGCCGTTGTGGACCGGTCATTTGGGGCATCCACGCCAGCAGTCTGGAAAAGGAAACCACGAAGGCCACCACCCGGATGGTGGTCTGGCTCTCCACGTTTCTGTCGGGATGGCTGCCGGAAAAGATTGTCTGCTGCTCGCAATCTTCTTTGCAGATCCATCTGAGTTTTGGATATGCGGAAGAAAAGCTGATGGTCATCCCCAATGGCTTCGATGTCGAGGAGTTTGCGCCGGACCGGCAGGCCGGGGCGGCGGTACGTGAGGAGTTGGACATTCCCCTGGATGCTCTCGTTGTTGGCCAAATCGCGCGGTTCGATCCGCAAAAGGACTTTCCGAATTTCATTGCCGCGGCCCGGCAGCTTCTACATCGAATGCCCAAGGTACACTTCATCCTGTGCGGCAACGGCGTGGACCGGAACAACAAGACGTTAATGTCATGTATCGCGGAGGCTGGAATCGGGCACGCCATGCATCTGCTTGGCGAAAGAAACGACATTCCAGGAGTTTGTGCCGCCCTGGATCTTGTATGCATGTCCTCGGCCTATGGTGAAGCCTTTCCGCTGGCTGTCGGTGAAGCAATGGCCGCCGGTGTACCGGCCGTCGTGACCAACATCGGTGATACAGCGTTTCTTGTCGGCAACACGGGTAAGGTTGTTGCGCCGCGTGACCCCGATGCCCTTTCGCGGGCGATGGGGGAACTGTTGGCTTTGCCGATTGATGAAAGAGTGGCGTTGGGTGCTGCTGCGAGGGATCGGATCGTCAGACATTTCACGATCGACAGCGTGACCCGCCAATTCGAAGATTTGTATAATGAGCTTCAGCGCTAAACCCGCACTTACCGGAATTGGAAGTCTGTTGAACCGGAAACGGCCGGTATCCGTATGGCGGATTTGGATAGTGGGGGTTCTATACACCCTATTCGCCGCGGGAGTGATACAGCTCGTTCTGCTGCCCGGCCTGTTTCCCGCCTGGGTTACGCATGGTGGTTTGCTGAAATACACTGATTCTGTTGCTTACCACAACATGGCTGTGGCGATTGTTCAAGATATTGAAGCGCACGGCTGGTCGGCCTGGGAGTTGGCACCCAAATCACAGTTTTCGGTCGGTTTCACCGCAATATTCTATGCCCTGTTCACGCCGGAACCCTGGGTCATGCTACCGGTCAAAGCCGCGGCCCATGCATTGTGTTTTGCCATTCTGTACCACATTGCATCTCATTGGCTGCCGGACTGGCGTCTCGCAGTGTTGTGTGCCTGCCCCTATCTGCTGTTTCCGTCATCGGCGTTTTGGTATTCACAGCTGCTGAAAGACGGATACTTCAATGCTGGGATCATGCTGTTCGTCCTCGGCTGGTTTTATTTGGCGCGTACACGAACCTGGTTCAATGGGGGCGCCAAGATCATCGCCTGGATAGCACTGATCCTGGCAGGCTATCTGCTGATGTCCTTGGTGCGCACGTACATGTTTGCGGTGCTGTTTTTCTTGTGTTTGCTGCTCGCCGCCATAGCCGCCGTATTCGGTTTGCTGGCGAATCGTAAACGCCAACTGCCGGTGCGTGGTGTCGTGCTGATGGTTGCCAGCCTGGCCGTTGTCTTGGCGGGTACGGTCCTGATCCGCCAGGGCCTGATCGAAATCGGATACGTAAACACACATACCATCAACGTGGAATCCCGGTTCAAAAGGTTGACTACCGATCCAGCTCGCGCGCATCTCAAACCCTATTGGGAACCATCTGACTGGTTGCCCGAGGAACTGGACAAGCGCTTCGCAACCCTGGCCGGTGTGCGCGACGGATACGTGACGAGCAGTAAAAATCCCAAAAGCTCTATCGACACGGATGTCAGGTTCCACCGGGTCAGCGATATTGTGGCCTATCTGCCCCGCGCCGTGCAGATCGCTCTCCTGGCGCCCTTTCCCGACATGTGGCTGGGGCAGGGAAGTACCGGTGCCACGACCATGATGCGGCGCGTGTCCATGCTGGAAATGTCGGCGACTTACGTGGCGCTGCTGTTCCTGCCTGTTGCTGTCTGGATCTGGCGTCGCCGCGGTGAGATGTGGGTGGTATTGTCCGCCGGCCTCAGCATTATGATTCTCTACGCCGTAACAACGCCCAACATCGGGACGCTGTATCGCGTTCGCTACGGCTACATCATGCTCCTGATTACATTGGGTCTCGCCGGAGCGTGCGCCCTGTTGACACGATACAGAAACACCACGAAATAGGGTTTTACCGGTCGCCGAACCGTCTGATGTGCCGGCGGAATTCCTCCGCGAGAAACTCGCTGGTCGTGTTGCCGACGATCACGCCGCGCCGCCGGCCGTTCTTGTCGAAAAAAAGCAGGGTAACATGACCGACGTGGTTGTCGCGGGCCAGTTTGCGGCCTTCCTCGCTGCTGATGTCGGCCACGAGGAATTGCAGCCGGTCGGTCTCGAGCGCGCACATGGCGTCGCGCGCTTCACGCTGCAGCGCGACGCATTTTGAACACTGCGGGTCATGGATTTGAACAACGGACAGAACCCCGTTGCCGATCCGCGTGAGATCGGACTCGTGTATTTTTGCCCGGACTTCGTCGACCAATAGCCAACTGCCGCCGCCAACGACCAGCGTGGCCACGGCGATATTGCCGGATTTTCTCAGGAACGCGCGCCTTGACGGCTCATCCGCCGGCGTCTCGACCGATGCCGGGTCTGGGCGTTTGCGCTTTGCCTGAGCCTTGTTTTTCTGCTTGTGCCGTTTCATGCCCCATTCACCCCCTTCTATCGGCGGTCACCGGACATCATGTCCAAACTCGATCGGGGCACATTATTTGGCGAGTTCGCCGCCAAGTCTTTTCACGGCGGCTCACATTTCGGTGAAACCGGCCGCATTCATGACCGATGGGCCACCCGATCCTCGCTTATTCGCCCAGGTTCCGCAGCCGATGGATTCGGTCTTCCAGGGGCGGATGGGTGGCAACCAGGGCACTGGCCTGTGCGGTGAAATTGCGGAACGGGTTGACGATGAACATGTGCTGGGTGGCCCGGTTGGCGCCGTCAAACGGCTGTGCGGCGCGGCCCAGTTTGTCCAGCGCACCGATCAGGCCGGCAGGGTTGCGGGTGAACTGCACGGCGGTTGCGTCGGCCAGGTATTCCCGTTGCCGCGAAACGGCATAGCGCACCAGCTGGGCGGCAAGAGGGGCGAGAATGGAGAAGACGATGACGATGATGATCAGCAGTCCGCCGCCGCCGCCTTTGCCACTGCCGCTGCGGCGACGGGTGGACCGGCCGGAGTAGATCAGGCTGCGGCGCACGCCGTCGGCGACCAGGGCAATCAAGCCGACCAGGATGCCGACCGCCGTCATGTAGCGGATGTCCCAGTTGGCGATGTGGCCCATCTCGTGGCCGACCACGCCTTGCAGTTCGTCGCGGTCGAGCCTCTCGAGCAGTCCCCGGGTGACCCCGATGGCGGCGCCTTCCGGGCGCATGCCGGTGGCGAAGGCATTCATGGCCGGTGTTTCGATGACCGCCACCTTCGGTTTCGGCAAACCGGAGGCGATGGCCATTTCCTCGACCACATTGTGCAACACCGGTTCGTCGTCTGCCGACACCTCGTGGGCGCCGGTCATGTTCAGGACCACCTTGTCACCGGCCATCAAGGTGACGCCGGTTGCAACGATGCCGATGCCGGTCAATACAGCGGCGAGGGTCAGTCCGGTCAGGCTGATGAAGAACGGATCGGGATGCCGGTCCGAGAAATAGGCCGCTTCGGCTCCCCAGCCCAAGACATACCCGAAAACCGCGCCAATGAGCAGCAACAGTACGATCAGCCATACCGTGTTGCGCCGGTTGGCCCGTTGTGCCGCCAGAAAATCGGTCGCCGCGATGGGCGCGACGGAAAGGACGCGCCCGGTGGCGGCGGGCATGGCGGCCCTGGCCACCGCGTGCCGCCGGACCGCTTTCTTGCGCCGGGCCCAGGGGCTCTTGACCGAGGCCTTGCGGCGGCTCCAGGGACCGGACCGGGTCTTGCGTCGGTCGGCCATGGGGTTCAGCGCAGATCGACCTTGGGCACGACCTTTTCGGCTTCGTCGATTTCGAAATACCGGTGTGTGGTGAACCGGAACAATCCGGCGATGATGTTGGAGGGAAAACTTTCGACCGTGTTGTTGTTGCTCATGACGCTGTCGTTGTAGTGCTGGCGGCTGAACGCGATTTTGTTTTCCGTACTGGACAGTTCTTCCATCAGCTGGCCGACCTGGTCGTTGGCTTTCAGATCCGGATAGTTTTCCATCACCGCCAGCAGCCGCCCCATGGCCCCGGTCAGCGCCGCCTCCGCCGGAATGGCGTCGGCGGGCCCGGAGGCCGAGACGGCCCTGTTGCGGGCTTCGATGACCTGGGAGAGGGTTTCCTGCTCGTAGGACATGTAATCCTTGACCACTTCCACCAGATTCGGGATCAGGTTGTGGCGCCGCTTCAACTGCACATCGATCTGGCGCCAGGCATTGGCCACCTGGTTTTTCAGCCGCACCAGCGTGTTGTATTGCGACGCGGCCCAAACCACGACGACCAGAACGATGCCGCCCAGGACGTAAACCCCGTATCCGTCAGTCATTGATGAAATCCCCCAAAATTCTTCGGCCGCAGAAGACCGGGACAACAGTCGGTCTAGTGGCCGACATTTTCAACCATTTCATGCACCGCGCGGCGGTACGGACTTACGCATGGTGATGCTGGTCATGCGGCCATAGCCGGGGTGTGCGGTTTCCGATGTTTTCTCAAAACCCAACGCCGCAAAGGCCTGGTGATTTTCCGTGAGCTCGATTCGTGTTTGCAGTTCCAAATGTGTCAGACCCTTCGCCCTGGCCAAGTCTTCGGCCTGCATCATGAGCCGGCGGGCTATGCCTTTTGCTTGGTGAAACGGATCGATGGCGATCTTGCCAATGTAGAGCCTGTCGTTCCCGACGGCGGCGAACAGGCATCCGATCAGATTCGCGTTGTCATGGGCGAGAAACAAGGCTTCCTCTCCGGCCTTGTCGCGCAGTGCCGCGGCATCCATTCCATGCAGTGACGAAGGCGGGTCGATACGTCCGTCCATGGAGGCGAAGGCGACATGCAGCAGGGTATGCAGGTCTTCCCAGTCGTCGAAATCGTCCGGCGCGGCGGTAATGTGGATGGCATCGCTCATGCCAGCAACTTGGCCTGCCAGGCGCCGGATGTGACTTCCCGGCGCACCAGGGTCTTGATCAGATCGCCGATGGCCTCGCTCAGGCGGGTCGGCAGGTTTTCCGCCATCCGGCCCATGGACAGGCTGCGCTTCAGGGGCGGTTCGATGACCGGCCTGGCCACCAGTTCACCCGATGCAATGTGGTTGCGCACCGTGATGTTGGGCGAGATGGCGCAGCCGATGCCGGCTAGCAGGGCCTTGGTGAAGCCGTTGACCGAGTTGAGTTCCAGCGGTACCGGCGCGTGCAGGGCGCCGAGCAGGGCCGGCCGGTCGAGCAGGGCGCGGGACGACACGCCTTGGCGCAGCAACAGGACCGGCAATTCCGCCAACTCGGCGAAACGGATCGGATCGGATGTGTCGCCGACGATCTCCTTGCGGCCGACGCAGAGGATTTCCTCCTCGACCAGGGGTTCGAACACCACCCGGCCGTCGGCGGGCGGATTGTAAAACAGGGCGACGTCCACATCGGCGCTGAGCAGGGACTGGAACGTGACGCCGGACAGGCCCTCGACAATCGAAAGACGCACGCCGGGATAGTCGCTCATGACCGCCTGCATCAGGGGCAGCCCGATGCCTTCGATGGTGGAATAGGGCATGCCCACGACGATATCGCCGGTGACTTGGTCGGGCAGGGACTTGAGGTCCTGCTCGGCCACCGCCAGGTCGTGCAGGATCTGCCGCGCGTGGTCGTAGAGCCGGACCCCGGCGGATGTGGGTTCCATGCCGCGCGGCTTGCGCTGGAACAGCGGCACGCCCAGTTGATCCTCCAGGCTGGCGATGTGGTGGCTGATGGCCGATTGGGCGACGTTGCACAGATTGGCGGCGTGGGACAGGTTGCGTTGTTCGAAGACGGCCGCGAAGTAGCGCAGCTGGCGGGTATCCATGCCCTAATTATGTTCTAGAAAACAGAACGATCCAATCACAAAAGTATATTTTCCAGATTGTAAGTGGGCCGCTAATCTCAAGGAAACGAGAACACGGCGCCCAAGCGCCTCATTGGAACGGGAGAACACCGGCGGTGACGGCGGTTGCGCATGACAATCGGCCCCTGGACGGCTATCGCGTCGTTGAGATGAGCCACATGGTCATGGGGCCGACGTGCGGCATGATCCTGGCCCAGCTCGGCGCCGAGGTGATCAAGGTCGAGCCGCCGGCAGGCGACAAGACCCGTGCGCTGGGTGGCATGGGCACGTCGTTTTTTCCGTTGTTCAACCGCGGCAAGCGCAGCATCACGCTCGATATGAAATCCGATGCCGGCCGCGAGGCGTTCCACCGGCTGTTGGACAGCGCGGATGTGTTCATCGAGAACTTCCGCGACGAAACCCTGGCCCGCATGGGTCTGGGGGCGCAGCAAATCGAGGCCCGTCACCCGGAGCTGATCGTCGCCGGCCACAAGGGCTTTCTCACCGGCCCCTATGCCCACCGGCCGGCCTTGGACGAAGTGGTGCAGATGATGGGCGGCCTGGCCTACATGACCGGCCCGAGCGACCGGCCGCTTCGGGTCGGGTCGTCGGCCAACGACATCATGGGCGGCATGTTCGGTGTCATCGCCATTCTCTCGGCGCTGTTGCAGCGGGAACGGGGTGGCGGAAAGCAGGGCCGGGACATCCGCGTCGGCCTGTTCGAGAACTGCCTGTTCCTGGTGGCCCAGCACATGGTGCAGTTCGACATTACCGGCCAGGCCCTGCGGCCCATGCCCGACCGGCTGCAGGCCTGGCCCGTCTATGACATTTTCGACACTGCGGACGGCGAACGTATGTTCGTCGGCGTCGTGACCCAGGGCCATTGGGACGCCTTCTGCCGCACCTTCGGCCTGGAGCACCTTCTGGCCGACCCGCGTCTCGCCACGGTAACCGAACGCATCGAGGCCCGCTCCTGGACCCTGCCCATCATCGCCGAAGCACTGGCCGGTTATGATGTGGATAAGCTGGGCGGCATCCTCGACGGCCTGAACATCCCCTTCGCCCGCATCAACAGGCCGGAGGATCTCTACGACGACCCGCATGTGCAGCGGACCGGCGGCTTGGTGACCTCGGCCAACGTGGACGGCACGACGTTCCGCGCGCCCGCCTTGCCGCTGGAGGTGGATGGCCAGCCGCCCCAGGGCGCCATGGACGTGCCGGTGCTGGGCGCCGATACTCGGGATGTACTCTCGGGCCTGGGTTATCCGGCCGCCGACATTGATCGGCTGTCCGGCGAAACGGTGGAAGGAATCGAGGCATGACGGCAGCCGAAACCGTATTCCCTCCGGACACGTTGGCCTTGCGCGAAGTCGGGCTGCGCGACGGCCTGCAAATGGTCGAGCGCTTTCCCACGACCGACGGCAAGCGCCGTTGGCTGGCCGCCGAATATGCCGCCGGCGTGCGCCACTTCGAGGTCGGTTCGTTCCTGCCCGCCGGCCGCTATCCCCAGTTCGCCGATGTACGCGAGGTGATTGATACGGTTGGCGCACTTCCCGGTGCCCACGGCATGGCCCTGGTGCTGAACGAGAAGGGGGCTCTGGCGGCTTTGGAGAGCGGCGTCGGTGAAGTCGGTTGCGTGGTTTCGGCTACCGAGGAACACAGCCAGCGCAACGCCAGACGCAGCCGCCAAGATGCCGTGGACGTCATCGAGCAGGTCTGCCGGTTGCGTGACGCCTCCGATCACAAGCCCCTGGTGTCCGCCGGGATCGCCATGGCGTTTGGCTGCTCCATTGCCGGCAAGGTTGCCGAAGGAGATGTCCTAAGCCTGATCGAGAATTGCCTGGAGGCCGGTGCCGATATCGTCAGCCTGGGCGACACGGTGGGATATGCAGGACCTGATCAGATTGCCGGCTTGGTGCGTGCGGCCCGGAACCTCACCGACGCGCGGCCCCTGGGCGTTCACCTGCACGATACGCGCGGCCTGGGTCTGGCCAACGCGTCCGCCGCCCTCGACGAAGGGGTGCGGCTGCTGGACGGGGCGCTGGGCGGCTTGGGCGGCTGTCCGTTCGCGCCCCGGGCCACCGGCAACATCGTGTTCGAGGACCTGGTATATCTGTGCGAGAGCAAGGGCTTCGATACAGGGATCGATATCGACCAGTTGGTCGCCGTACGCGCCATTATCGCCGAGGAAATGCCCGGCGAAGACCTGATCGGTGCCATCGCACAGGCCGGCCTGCCGCTGGCCTATCCGTTTCCCCGCACCGTATCCGCGGGCCAATCGTCTCACATCGCGTCATAATGCTTCATAAGGGAGGATGACCATGAAGAAGCTTCTCACTCTGACCGCCGGTATGGCCGTGGCCGCCGGCTTCGCCGCGACCGGCAGCACCGCCATGTCCGCCGAGAAAATGCGCTGTTCGCACCAGTTGCCGCCGCCCCATCACATCGCCAAGGTCATCGACCGCTGGGCCGCCGAGGTGGAAAGCCTGTCGGGCGGCGAAATCGACGTCCAGGTGTTCGGCGCCAACAGCCTGGTCGGCGCCAAGCAGAACATCGTGTCGGTGGCCAAGGGCAATATCGAATGCGCGTTCTCGGTCAACTTCCAGTGGGGCAAGACCCTGCCGATCATGAACGTGACCCTGAAGCCCTATGCGGTGACCGATCTCGACGTGCTGGCCAAGTGGGCCGATTCGGACGCCGCCAAGTTTCTCGAGGAAAAACTGCTGGGTAAGGGCGTGCGCAACGTCAACTGGCTGTTCACCACGCGCATGACGGCGCTGACCTCCAAGGGCTCGGGCCTGATCAAACCGGCCGACTTCAATGGTGTGAAGATCCGCGGCTTGAATCCTGTCGCGGATGCCGGCCTGGTGGCCATGGGCGCGGCGCCGTCGGCCATGTCGGGCTCCAAGGTCTATCAGGCCTTGTCGACCGGCGTGATCGATGCCGGCCTGACCGATATCTCGGCGGCCTATTCGCGCAAGTACTACGAGGTGCAGGACCACGTCACTGTGACGCCGCTGTTTAGCGTGTTCTTCCACGGCTACGTCAATCCGGCTTGGTACGACAAGTTGAGCGACAAGGCCAAGGCGGCCCTGGCCGAAGCCGGCAAGAAGGCCGGTGCCTGGGCGGTGGAGGCCTCCGAGTCCGCATCCGCCAAGGCACCCGGCCAGCTCAAGGAAAAGGGCATGAAGGTGCACGTCCACAGCGCGGCGGAAATGGACGCCATGAAGGCGGTCATGGCGCCGGCCTTCGACAAGTCGTTCGGCGACTCCACCGGCGCCGACGGCGTCAAGCTGATCGAGCTGGTCAGCCAGATCAAGTAACTTGTCCGCACACGGCGATCATCAGGGGGAGGGTATTCAATATGCGCCCTCCCTGTTTGAACGGCTGACCGGGGGGCTTGCCTTCATCGGGGCGGTGGCGTCCGCCCTGCTGGTGGTCGGCACCCTGGTCATCGTCGGCTACAGCGTGCTGATGCGGTACGTCATTGGTACGCCGGTGACCTGGACCGACGAACTGTCCGGCTATCTGGTGGTCGCCATCGTCATGCTCGGCGCCGCAGAGACCCTGCGGCGCAACGAACACATCAATGTCGACCTGCTGTCGTCGCGGGCCCGTGGCGGTTTGCGGCGGGTGCTGGATGTCTGGGCGATGATTGCCGTCATCGCCGTCGCTTTGGCGCTGGTGATCAGCGCCACCAAGATGGTGCGGTTCTCCGTCGACTTCGAGATTTACTCGGAAGGCTATCTCGAAACGCCCATGTGGATCCCGCAGTCGTTCCTGCTGTTCGGTGCCGGGCTGCTGCTGGTCGCCGCGGTGGCCCGCATCATTTCCATTCTTCTGCATAAGGCGCGGCCAGAGAGAGATGGCGCGGGCGGCGACGCGCCATGACCACGCTGCTGATCCTCGTCTGCCTGGTGGTGCTGCTGTTGACCGGGGCGCCCATTTTCGCCGGTCTCGGCCTGGCGTCGCTGATCATCATGCTGATCACCGAGGGCAGCATCAACAGTGCCGCCGATACGGTGTTCGGCAAGCTGGACAACGGCCTGCTGACCGCCATTCCCATGTTCGCCTTCATGGCCCACGTGATGATCCGGGCCAAGGTGGTGGACGACCTCTACGAGGCCGCCAACGCCATGGTCGGCCATCTGCGTGGTGGGTTGGGTGTGGCGACCGTATTGTCGTGCACCATTTTCGCCGCCATTTCCGGCTCGTCGGTGGCGACGGCGCTGACCATCGGATCGACGGCCATCCCGCAGATGCAACGTTACGGCTACCGGCCGTCCGACGCCTACGGCGTTATCGCCGCGGGCGGCACGTTGGGCATCCTCATCCCGCCGTCCGGGCCGTTGATCCTCTATGCCATCGTCACCGAAACCTCCATCGGCGCGTTATTCCTGGCCGGTATGATTCCCGGAATCATCATGGCGCTGATCTTCGCGGGTTTCTGCATGGTCCAGGCCCGCACCCGTACGGACATCGAAAAGGCGCCCTTCGTGGGCATGGCGGCGGCGGGCAAGGCCATCCGCAAATCCATCTGGGCGCTGCTGATGCCGCCGGTGGTGCTGGGCGGGATTTACCTCGGTATCTTCACGGCGTCCGAGGCCGCCGCCGTCGGCTGTATCTACGCCCTGGCCGTCGGCGCCTTCGTCTACCGCAATTTCGGCCTCAAGGATTTGGCCGAGACCGCTTACGAGACCGTGCGAACCACGTCCATGCTGTTCATGATCCTGGCCGCCGCGGCCATGTTCGGCCATGCCGTCACCATCATGCGCCTGCCTGCCGAACTGGTGGAACTGGTGGTGGCCCAGGGCATGGGCGCGACGTTCTTCCTGCTGGCCGTGATGGCCGTGGTATTCGTGCTCGGCATGTTCCTCGAGACCATCTCGATCATCCTGATCACCACGCCGATCATCTATCCGGTCATGCTGGAACTGGGCATCAACCCCATCTGGTACGGCATCCTGCTGATGATCAACCTGGAACTGGCGCTGATCACGCCGCCGGTGGGTATGAACCTGTTCGTCATCAAGGGCATCGCCAACGCGCCGCTGGCCCAGGTGATCACCGGGTCGCTGCCCTACGTGCTGCTGATGATGGCCGGCCTGGCCATCGTGTTCGTCTTCCCCGAACTCGCCACCTGGCTGCCCGCCGCCGCCGGCTTCGGCCGTTAGACCCGCAGGGTCGTTCCCGTGGAACTGTGGATTCCCATCACCATCGCCGCCGCGTTTTCGCAGAACCTGCGTTCGGCGATGCAGAAGCACCTCAAGGGGCGGTTGAGTACGACCGGTGCCACCTTCGTACGTTTCGGCTTCGGCTTTCCGTTGGCGCTGGTCTATGTGCTGGTGTTGCATTATGGCTTGGGCATGGACTGGCTGGTACCGCACGGTTGGTTTTTGTTGTACGCGGCGGCTGGTGGCTTGGCACAGATCATTGCGACCTTTCTGCTTGTGCATTTGTTCTCCTACCGCAACTTCGCCGTCGGCACGGCCTATTCCAAGACCGAACCGCTGCAGGCGGCGATTTTCGGTGTCATCATCCTGGGCGACACAATCTCCACCGGCGCGACCATAGCCATTCTGATCGGCCTGACAGGCGTCATCGCCATTTCGGTCGCACACAGCCCACTAACACCTCGCACGTTAATTTCGTCGCTCTTGCAACGGACCGCGCTGATCGGTCTGACGTCGGGAGCATTCTTCGGCGTCTCGGCAGTGTTCTACCGGGCAGCGTCGCTGTCGCTGAGCGAATCCGGTTTCATTATGCAGGCGGCTACAACGCTTGTTTGGGTAACCGGTTTCCAGTCGATGGTGATGCTGATATATATGCGCTGGCGCGAGCCCGGCCAAATCACGGCTGTGTGGCGCGCCCGTGGTCCGTCGTTCCTGGTCGGCCTGACCGGCATCACCGGCTCGGCCTGCTGGTTCACCGCCGTGACCATCCAAAACGTGGCCTATGTCCGGGCACTGGGACAGATCGAACTGATCTTCACCATCGCTGCGTCCTACTTTTTCTTCCGTGAGCGCATCAACCGGGCCGAACTGATGGGTGTCGCCCTGATCGCCGCCTGCATCGTCATCCTGCTGCTAGGACGTTGACGGCGTCGGCGGGCCGAAATAGCGCGACACCCGCCGGGAGTAGGCCGCGTATTTGTCCTTGAAGATGCGCTTCAGGTGCGGCTCCTCGACCCAGGTGATCAGGCCGTGGAAGAACGCGCCGGCGATGACTGTCAGGATCAGCGTCGACAGGGACCGCCCGGCCAGCCCGGCGCCCAAAAACATCAGCCAATAGCCGAAATACTGCGGATTGCGTGACCAGCGGTAGATGCCGTGCTCGATCAGTTCGTCTTCCTTCATGGCGTAGACTCTTTTGAAGCTGGCATAGGCCCGGCGTCCGGCAACGATGGCGGCAGCGCCGCCGATGATCAGGAGGGTTCCCGACGCCATGAAGGCGTACAAGGCGCGGGGCGAGAAATCGCCCAGTGATCCCCGGTCGGCCCAGGCCAGGCCGAAAATGACCAGGGCGAAGCCGTGCATGGCCGCGCCGATCACGATGGCCAGTGGTAGGTTGATGCGTCCCCGCGCCGCGAACTGGCGCCGCATGGCGAGCGCGCAGAGCGGGGCGGAAAGAGTGAAAAAGACAGCAAGAGCCAGCAGAATATCGCGTGTCATAACGCCTCCTCGAACTATGGGAGGCGCAGCCTAATGGCTATAGCGGCTGTAGAGACAAGTGAAAAACTTCGAGGACTTCAGGCGGGCGTGGGTGGTGCGGTCGCCAGCCGTTCGTGGCGGTCGGTGGCGCAGAGATCATGGTCGGACAACACTGCCATGACGTGGCACGTCCCAACCACGCCGCCGGCGCAGCTCTCAACCATGCGCTTGAGTTCCTTTTCCAGCCGCCGGAGCTGGCGGATGCGCTGGCGCACGTCGCCGAGATGCCGCTGGGCGATGTCGTCCGCCGTTTCGCACGACTGATCCGGGTCGCTGCCCAGGGCGATCAGTTCTCGGATGGCTTCGATGGAAAAGCCCAGGTCGCGCGTGTGGCGGATGAAGCGCAGCCGCTCGATGGCGTTCTCGTCATAATCCCGCTGCCCGCCTTCCGTGCGCCGGGGCGGATCGATCAGGCCGATTTTTTCGTAATACCGGATCGTCGTGACCAGGACGCCTGTCTCGTCCTGCAGTCGGCCAATGCTGAGACGGCGGTAGGAAGGTTTGGCGGAATTTGCGGGCATAGCGTCGGTCCAATTCTACAGAAACTATAGATATGGATGATCGGCCCGTTCGTGCAAGTGTGCCAAATAACACAGACCGTGCTTGCCGGGCGGCACTGTGCCCATCCATCGGTTTCGCGAAACTCCTCTCAACGACACGGCACCCCGCCGCAGCCAAAACCGGAGAGAGACACATGTTCGCCAAGACTTTCATCGGCACCGCCGTCATCGCCATCGCCGTCACAGTTTCGGCCGTTGCCCCGTCCACCGCCGCCGATCGCTCCGCCGACCGGGGCACGCGCATGGAACGGGCCGCCGATTGCTCAACGAGCTTCTCCCGCTCGTGCCGTGGTTCCCACATGAAGCAACGCACGGCGTCGAAACGGGTCGCGTTTCAGCGGTCGGAAAACCGCGGCGTCAAATCGTCCGTGTCGTCACGCGGTAAAAAAGTCGGTAAATGGGTCAAGAAGCAGCCGAAACGGATCAAGAAGTTTGCCGTCGAGACCGCCAAAGAGTTGAGGAAGGTTCCAGGTGAAACAATACACCTGTTGAAATTGTCCGTCGCACACATCAAGAAGGCCGTCGGCACGGTGGCGCACGGCGCCAAGGTCACCGGAAAGTTCGTCAAGAAAACGTCCGTCAAGACCGTGAAGGGCGCCAAGAAAGCCGGCCGGGGCGTCAAACGGACCATCAAGAAACTGGTTGTCCGGAAGGTCTGGTAAGCGATCAACCCTCCATCCGATGATGAACGGCGCCGCAGTCTTCCACGGCGCCGTTTTCGTTTGCGTCAAAGGCTTTCCCTCTAACGCCGAGCCAAGGCCAGCCAGATGCCGCCGCCGATCAGGCAGGTGCCGGAGATACGTTCCAGAAGACGCACATTGTGGCGCGAGAGCATGGAGCCGGTCTTACCGGCGGCGAGGGCGAAGACGCCGTCGAGCATCAGGGCCAGCACCATGAAGGTGGCGCCGAGCACGATAATCTGCATCAGGGCGTCGTGGGCCGGATTGACGAACTGGGGGATGAAGGCACCGAAAAACACCAGCGCCTTGGGATTGGCCATCAGTACGGCGAAGCCCTGCCAGAAGTAGCCCCGCCCGGTCTTGGTTTTGCCGTTTTCGGGGGCGTCGGCCAGCGTACCGTCGGCGCGCCACAGCTTGATACCGAGCCACACGAGATAGGCGGCGCCGGCCAGTCGGATGATGTCGAAGATCTCCGCCATGGCGGCGACGATGGTCGACAGGCCGGCGGCGAGGATGCCGATCATCACGGCCAGGCCCAGCTGGGTGCCGGCGATGTTCATCATGCCGGCCGACGCTCCGGAACGCAGGCTGTTGGCGATGATCACGGTCACCGTCGGCCCGGGCACGATAAGAATGGCGACGGACGCCGCGATGTACATCAGATAGGTGGAGAGATCGATCATAGGCCTGCCTGCGTTCTGATTTGTCTGAACGACCAGTCAGCCATGGAAGCACCAAGAGGTGCAAGCCCGATTTCAGGCAAGCTCTTTTCGCAATAACGCGGCGCCGTCGGCCAGCGCCTTGAGCTTTCCCGCCGCCACGCCGCGGGGCAGGGGCGCCATGCCGCAGTTGGTGCAGCCGACGATGCGTTCGGGCTCGACGAATTCGGCGGCGGCGCGCAGGGTGGCGGCCACCTGTTCCGGCGTCTCCACGTCGTTGGTGGCCACGTCGATGGCGCCGACCAGCACGTCCTTTGTTTTCAGCAGGCCCAGCAGCGACATGGGCACGCGGGAATTGGCGCACTCGGTTGTGACCTGTTTGATGCGGCTGCGGTCGAGGGCAGGGAAGATCTCCTCGTACTGGCGCCACTCCGATCCCAGACCGTGCTTCCACTCGATGTTGGCCTTGATGCCGTAGCCGTAGCAGATGTGCACCGTCGTCGTGCACCGCAGGCCTTCGACTGCCTTGTCCAGGGCGGCGATGCCCCATTCGTTGACCGCATCGGGAAACGGCGTGAAGCCCGGCTCGTCGAACTGGATGACATCGACGCCCAGGGCTTCCAGGTCGCGGGCCTCCTGGTTCAGCACCTCGGCAAAGGCCATGCCCATGTCGCGGATATCGCCGTAATGTTCGTCGGCGATGGTGTCGCAGATGGTGAACGGGCCGGGCAGGGTGACCTTGTATTTTCGTTCGGTGTGGGCGCGGCAGAAGGCGGCGCTGTCGCGGTGCACGGGCGTGATCCGCCGCACCGGGCCGGTCACCGTCGGCACGTCGATGGTGTAGCGGTTGTCCCGGATCCCCATGGGCACCATGCGCTGCCAGTCGATGCCGTCGATGGCGCCGAGGAACCCGAAGGCGAAGTGGCGGCGGAACTGCTCGCCGTCGCTGACGATATCGAGGCCCGCGTCCTCCTGCACCTTAACCCAGGCCAGCGCGGCATCCCGTTGCCCTTCGATCAGCGCGTCGCCGTCCAGCAACCACTCCCCCCACATGACGTCCGGCTCGGCCAGCCAGGCGGGTTTGGGCAGGCTGCCGGCGAGGGTGGTTTCGAGCATGTGTTGGTACCTCAAGGTGATTCCATGTCTTAGCGTGAATTACTTGTTCTAATTTCAAGGTTTTCGCGCAATGGTCATTTTAGTAGAGTTGGGATATGTAATAGCAACTATAAAGTGAGAGCGTCATGGATCTCCCCAAACATGTCGAACGTGGAGACGTTGCGCGTTTATTTCCCGTGATTGCTGAAACTAGCAAGGAACAAAAAGCGTCGTCTATTTTGCTTTCGGTAATGTCGGCAGTTCCTGCTTTCGCCAATTCTCTTCTAATTCAATTGGGTCAGAAAATAGGTAACCGCACAGTCGTAAATACGTTTACTGAAGTGCAATTTCAAAATGACGTTGGCGTCAAAAAAAGTAATCGGCCGGATGGTTTGATCCAAGTTGACTTTGGAAAGAGAACATGGAGTGCGCTGCTAGAAGCAAAAATTGGCAATAACGAACTGGATAGTGATCAGATCGAAAGGTACATGCGATTGGCGCGCGAGAATGAACTCGATGCGGTCATCACAATTTCTAACCAGTTTGCTGCGACACCTGCCCACCATCCAGTTGCGATTCCAAAGCAATTGACTCGGAAAGTTTCGCTTTTTCACTTTTCGTGGACTGCCATATTGACCGAAGCAGTCTTAATCCACGAGCGAAAGGAGCTTGCTGACAAAGAGCAAGCTTTCTTGATTCGAGAATTTGTTCGTTTCTTCTCGCATCCCTCTGCTGGAGTATCGGGCTTTACCTCCATGCCTCAACAATGGACGGAAGCTGTCGAAAAGATTCAAGTCGGTGGAAGAATTGTGAAAGGAGATATTGGTGTTCCAGTAGTGGGTGCGTGGCACCAAGAATTGAGAGATTTGTCGCTATATATGAGTCGAATAATAGGTTGCGGTGTGTCGACAAAAATATCGCGAACCCACGCTGGAAATGCCGATCAAAGACTGCGAGACGATGTAGACAAACTGTGCCGCGACAATGTCCTTCACGGTTCGCTTCAAGTACCAAATGCTGCGGCGGATATTGGAATTGTCGTCGACTTGCGCAGTCGAACTTTAAGGGTATCCATGCTCCTTGATGCGCCAAAGGACAAGAAATCAAACAGGGCGCGTCTTAACTGGTTGATGAGACAGCTTCGAAAAACAGAAGCCAAAGGAGTGTCGATCGGAGCGAGGTGGCCATCTAGGGCTCAAACAACAGTTTGCACACTGGCCGAACTTCGAGACAAGCAAGATGACAACGAAATCAACAGATCCAAGTTCGAAGTTCGTTCGTTCGAAGTCATTGTGTCCAGCCAAAGTGCAAGACGTTTCTCAGGCAAAAGAACGTTTATCGAGGAACTCGAATCACTTGTTCCATATTTCTACGAACAGATTGGCCAACATCTTCAAGCTTGGAAACCCTCGCCCCCGAAGCCCAAGCATTCTGTCAGTACAAGAACAGCGGATATGAACGATAAACCTGTTGAGGTCATCACCGCGTCCGCCGGCAATGACCATGCAGCCTTAATGGAAATTCCGGAGTTTCTGCGACGACTCTCTCAGTAGCTATGTAGTTGCCAACAACATTGCCCATTTTTAGTTCCTGCCTACCGCTTTCACGTCCATATTCACCCCGGCAATCGCAAGCGGCTTGACAGCGGCGGCGGAAGCCGTCATGGATAGCGCCATGCAATCGTGCCGCAACATCGTCGTAAAATGGAAACTGTTTCCCATCTCGGGGACCAGGGATCTTGGCGTGCGGTAAACGAACTACGCATAACGGATCGAAGGGCCCCGCCGGACAGGACGGGGTTTTTTCTTGCCCTGCTCCAACCGGCCGCCCGAGTAGAGGAGATGGGACACATGATAGGACATACCGATTTCATCGCCGGCCTGTGGCTGCCGCTAGTCACGCCGTTCCGCGACGGCCGGTTGGACGAGTCGTCGCTGAAACGGCTGCTGCGGCACTACCAGCAGGAGCCGGTGGACGGCCTGATCCTGGGCGCCACCACCGGCGAGGGCATGGTGCTGCGCGGCGACGAGCTCGAGCGGCTGGTCACGCTCACCGCCGATACCGCCGTGACCATGCCGATCCTGCTCGGCCTGTCCGGCAGCGATACCCACGCCATGATCGACAAGCTGCACCGCACCGCCGACTGGCCGATCGACGGCTGTCTGATCCCGTGCCCCTATTACACCCGTCCGTCCCAGGCCGGTCTGGTCCGGCATTTCAGGGCCCTGGCCGGCGAGACCGATCACCGTATCATGATCTACAACATTCCCTACCGCACGGGCGTGAACCTGCTGAACCCGGCCATGTTTGAGCTGGCGGAGGTCGGCAACATCGTCGGTGTGAAGGACTGCTGCGTCGACCAGGCCCAGTCGTTCGATCTGATTAGCGGGAAACCCGAAGGCTTTTCCGTGCTGACCGGCGAGGACGCCCTCTACTTCGGCGCTCTGGCGCAGGGCGCGGATGGCGGCATCCTGGCATCGGCCCACGTGGAGACCCGGTCGTTTGCCCGCGTGCACCACCTGATGGCGGCCGGTGACCTGATCGAGGCGCGGCAGATCTGGCGCAGCTTGGTCGCCGTGCCCCGGCTTCTGTTCCAGGAACCCAGCCCGGCGCCCATCAAGCACTGGCTGTGGCGCGAAGGCCTGATCGACAGCCCGGAAGTGCGCCTGCCCATGACCGGCGTCAGCGACGGCCTGGCGGCGCAGATCGACGCGGTGGCGGGCAGGCAGGCGGCATGAGCATGGACAAATGGCGCGGTGGGCCGTACTGAAGTACGCAGTATGAACCGCCCCGGATGACCGTTATGAGAGCCGCCCTCTACGACGCCTTCAACGCACCGCTCGAAATCCGGGATGTGCCCGACCCGGCGTGTCCCGCCGACGGTGTCGTGGTCCGGGTCGAGGCCTGCGGCGTTTGCCGCTCCGACTGGCACCGTTGGAGCGGGTCCTACACCGACGTTTGCGAGCCCCATGTCCCGGGGCACGAATACGCCGGTGTGGTCGAAGAGGTCGGTGCGGACTGCCGCCGCTTCAAACCGGGCGACAGGGTCACGGCGCCGTTCATCCTGGCCTGCGGCGACTGTCCCGATTGCCTGACCGGCGATCCCACGGTGTGCGACCACCAACACATCGTCGGCTTTTCCAGTTGGGGCGCCTTCGCCGAACGGGTGGCCGTGCCGCACGCGGATTTCAATCTGGTGGCACTGCCTGACGGTATGTCGTCCACCGTCGCCGCCGGCATGGGCTGCCGGGTGACGACGGCCTTCCGCGGCCTGATCGATCGCGCCCGGCTGCAGCCCGGCGAGTGGCTCGCCGTCCACGGTTGCGGCGGCGTCGGCCTGTCCGCGGTGATGATCGCCGCCGCCATCGGCGCGCCGGTCCTGGCCGTCGATGTCAATGACGACGCGTTGCAGATGGCGCATGAACTGGGGGCGACGGCCACGCTCAACGTGACCGGCACCAACAATGTCGGTGAGGCGGTGCGCGACCTGACCGACGGCGGCGCGCATGTCTCCATCGACGCCCTCGGCATCTCCGAGACCTTTCACAATTCCATTTACGGCTTACGGAAACTGGGCCGCCACGTGCAAATCGGCCTGCCGCTCGAACATCACGCCGAACCGACCGTGCCTTTGCGGGAACTGGTTTACGCCCGGCAGATCACCATCATGGGTACCCGCGGCATCGCCGCCAGCCGGTTTCCGGCCCTGTTCGCCATGATCGCCGGCGGACGCATGGACCCGGCCAGGCTGATCACCAAAACCATATCGCTCGGGCAAGCCGGCGACGCCCTGGCCGCCATGAATCAGTTCACCGGCGCGGGCTTTACGGTGATCGACCGGTTCTAGGAATCAACTGATTTCGTCGAGCGGAATGGCGCAAATGTCGAGCGGCGGCAGTTCGGCCATCACGTCCTCGAATTCCCATTTGCACTGGGTAAATCCGAGCGCGCCTGCAATTGTGTCGTCGTCATCGCCCGACAGAGGCAGGATGATGCGGGCGCCCACGGCGCGGCGGCTTTCGGCGTGGTAGACTTGGCCGCTCATGTACAGGGCGGCCTGTTGGGCAATCATCGGCACCCAACTGGCATGCATCCGCTCGCTGACATCGGGCGGCAGGATTTGCTTGAACGTTTTGCCTTTTAACCCTGTACCGTCGGTGTGGGGACGGAACATGTCTTCGATGTCGCCGCCTGCCAGACGATAGCGGAACGTGTCCTCGTCCGGTTCGTAGTCCAGCAGGTAAATCCGCGACAGCGCCCACGGAATGCCCACCGGATCGATATCAGCGTGCCGGGGCATACGCCGGGCACCGCGTCTGGCGTTCCAATAGTCCGCCAACCGTCTCACTTCCGGTTCGGCGATGATGTCGAACCCGTGGCCATTCGACGCTCGCACCGCGATGGGCGCACTGACCTGTACTCGTTCCATAACACAACTTCCCGGCAGGCCCCGACACGGGGCCTGCTCCCCCCGGGTTTGCTTGACCGTCAGGCGGCTTCGAAACCGATGATGGCCTTGATTTCCATGAACTCGTCGAGGCCGTGCTCGCCCCATTCGCGGCCGTTGCCCGACTGGCGGTAGCCGCCGAACGGAATGGCCGGGCCGGAACCGGCGCCGTTGAGGTGCACCATGCCGGCGCGGATCTGCCGGGCCACGGTCTTGGCCCGCTCGATGTCGCCGGATTCCACATAGGCGGCCAGGCCGTAGGGCGTGTCGTTGGCCTTGCGGATGGCATCCTCTTCGTCCGTGTATCCGATGATCGACAGCACCGGCCCGAAGATCTCTTCCTTGAAGATGGTCATGTCGTCGGTGACGTTGGCGAACACGGTGGGCTGC
Source organism: Sneathiellales bacterium (assembly GCA_028277845.1). Classification (GTDB taxonomy): domain Bacteria; phylum Pseudomonadota; class Alphaproteobacteria; order JANQFL01; family JANQFL01; genus JANQFL01. Next base: position 64,951 of record JANQFL010000068.1, on the reverse strand, counting down.
ACGTAGAAACCCTTGTCCAGACCATCCGGTCGGCCCGCGCCGCCGGCGACCAGGGTGGCGCCCTCGTCGATGCCCGACTGGATCAGGCCCTGGATCTTCTCGAACTGGGTGCGGTTGACGACGGGGCCCAGATGGGTGCCTTCGCCGCGCGGATCGCCGACGGTCGTCTTCTCGGCCGTCGCCTTGGCGATTTCGATGACTTCGTCCATGCGGTCCATGGGCACCAGCATGCGGGTCGGCGCGTTGCACGACTGTCCGGAATTGCCGAAGCAGGTGCGCACGCCGCGCTTGACCGCGTCGGCGAAGTCGACGTCGTCCAGCAGTACGTTCGGCGACTTGCCGCCCAGTTCCTGGGACACCCTCTTGACGGTCGGCGCGGCGGCCTGGGCCACGGCGACGCCGGCCCGGGTCGACCCGGTGAACGACACCATGTCCACGTCCGGGTGGCTCGACAGATGGGCGCCGACGACGGGGCCGAGGCCCTGCACCATATTGAAGACACCGGCCGGCACGCCGGCTTCGTCGAGGATCTCGGCCATGATCATGGCCGACGTCGGGGTCATTTCGGACGGCTTCAGCACCATGGTGCAGCCCGCGGCCAGCGCCGGGGCGATCTTGCAGGTCATCTGGTTCATCGGCCAGTTCCACGGCGAGATCATGCCGACGACGCCGATGGGTTCACGCACCACGCGGGTCGCGTCCAGCTTTTCCTCGAAATGGTATTTTTCCAGAACCTTCAAAATCTGGGTGAAATGCACGTAACCGGCGCCGGCCTGGATCTTGGTGGCAAACGGCAGGGGCGCGCCCATTTCGTTGGAGATCGCCTCGCCGATATCGCTGAAACGGGTTTTGTAGACCTCGCAGATCTTTTTCAGCAGATCGATGCGGTCCTCGAGCGACATGGCGGCAAACGCCGGAAATGCCGCCTTGGCCGCGGCGACGGCCTTGTCGACATCCTCCGTCGTGCCCATGGTCAGCGTCCCGATGGCGTCCTCGGTCGCCGGGTTGATGATATCCATGGTCTCGGTGCCGCCGGACTCGACCCAGGCGCCGTTGATGTAGAAACCGGTTCTGTTCGTCATAACGCTCCTCGCTGAATGAAGGCTCTTTTGCCCAGGGTCTAGTCCATTTTTGCGCCGAAGGAAACCATTTGCGCATTCATATACCGAAAAAGGCTGCTGACCCTACGTAAGGTCCATATTGGGCACTGTTTGCGACAGGCCAGACCTTGACGGAGAATTTTCCCGCGACACGTGCTACATAGGCTGAAACAGACAAGGACAAGGGGAACACAGCGTGCCGATCGTCAACCGAATTGCCGACTTTCACGAGGACATGACCGCCTGGCGGCGCGACATCCATGCGCATCCGGAACTGGGCTTCGAGGAACAGCGCACCGCCGACATCGTGGCGGAGAAGTTGGAAGCCTTCGGCATCGAGGTGACGCGGGGCGTCGGCAAGACCGGCGTGATCGGCACGTTGAAGGCCGGCACCGGCGACCGCGCCATCGGCCTGCGCGCCGACATGGATGCTCTGCCGATCGTTGAGGCCAACACCTTCGATCACCGTTCACGCCATGAGGGCAAGATGCACGCCTGCGGGCATGACGGCCATACGGCGATCCTGCTGGGTGCGGCACGCTATCTTGCCGAAACCAGGAATTTCGATGGCCGGGTGCATTTCATTTTCCAGCCGGCGGAAGAGGGCCTGGGCGGCGCCATGGCCATGATCGATGACGGTCTGTTCGACCGCTTTCCCTGCGAGGCGGTCTTCGGCATGCACAACCGGCCGGGCTTGCCGGTCGGCCAGTTCGCGGTGCGGTCAGGTCCCATGATGGCCGGCGGGGCCATGTTCGATATCGACATCACCGGCAAGGGCGCCCACGGCGCGCGGCCGGAAAGCGGCATCGATACGGTGCTGATAGCGGCGCACATCACTACGGCGTTGCAGAGCATCGTCGCCCGCAACACCGGGCCGCTCAATTCGACGGTTCTTTCGGTGACGCAAATTCATGGCGGCGACGCCTACAACGTCATCCCGCAGACGGCGCATTTGTCGGGCACCGTGCGGGCTTTTTCCCGCGACACCATGACGCTGGTTGAGCAAAACATGCGCCGCATCGCAACGGGTGTGGCGGAAGGGATGGGGGCGACGGTCGATGTGGACTTCCGGGTGACGTTCGCACCGACCATCAACAATGAACGGGAAGCCGAGTTCGCGGCCAGCATTTGCAACGAGATCGTCGGCGCCGAGAACGTGGAGCGCGACCCGCCGCTGATCATGGCGTCGGAGGACTTTTCCTTCATGCTGGAGAAGGTACCGGGCTGTTACATCAACGTGGGCAATGGCGCGGGCGAGGGCGGCGGCGAGGTCTGCGAGGTGCATAATCCGGCCTACGACTTCAACGACGAAGCGCTGCCGCAGGGCGCCAGCTTCTTTGCCCGTCTGATCGAGACCCGTTTGGCCAAATAATCGGGCTACGCGGTCGCCGCGGCCGCCGGACCCCGCGTGCGCCACAACACGAACAGCATGACCGACAGGTTGAGCAGGTTCCAAACGATGCCGTTGAGGAACGCCTTTTCATAGGATCCGGTCAGGTCGTAGATCCAGCCGGACAGCCAGCCGCCCAGCGCCATGCCGATGATCGTGGACATGATGACGATGCCGACCCGCTGGCCGGCTTCGCGGGCCGGCAGGTACTCGCGGACGATGACGGCGTAGCTGGGCACGATGCCGCCTTGCGACAGGCCGAAGATCAGCGACACGATGTACAACGACATCAGCCCGTCGAAGGGAATGAACAACAACAGCGACAGCCCCTGCAGGACGGATCCCAGCAACAAAGTGCGGATACCGCCGATATAGTCGGCCAGGAATCCCGACGCCAACCGGCTGACGATTCCGCCTGCCAGCATCAGCGACAGCATCTCCGCACCCCGTGCGACGCCGTAGCCCAGGTCGACGCAATAGGCCACCACATGAACCTGCGGCATGGACATGGCGACGCAACAGGCCAGTCCGGCCATCACGAGCAGCGCCTGCAGGGCACGGGGCGATAGGGAAATGGGCTGAACGTCCGCGGCCTGGGGTGACGAACCGGCCGACTGACGCGTGGTATCGACCGGCATGGGGCGGCGCAGGAGATACGCCAGCGGAATCATGGTGGCGATACAAAAGATACCGGCGATGACATACGTCGTGCGCCAGCCATCCGCTTCGATGAACGCGGTCAGCACCGGCGGCCAGATGGCGCCGGCGATGTAATTACCGCTGGCGACGGCGGCCACGGCGATACCCAGGCGGCGCTTGAACCAATGGGAGATGTTGGCGATGAGCGGTCCGAAACCGGCGGCGTTGCCGACACCGATCAGGAACCCCTGCACCGCCGCGAACTGCCAAATATCGCTGGAGACACCGGCCAGAATGAACCCCAGGCCAAGGGCGATGGCGGCGCCGATGGTCGGCCACATGATGCCCCAGCGGTCGACGTAACGTCCCAGCACCACGTTGCCGACGGCGAAGCCGATCATGGTGGTGGTGTAGGGCATGGACGCCGTGCCGCGGTCGACGCCGAACTCGGCCTGAACCGCCGGCAGCACGACGACGACGGCCCACATGCCGATGCTGCCGATGGTGCCCAGCACCATGCAGATGGCCATGCGCAGCCACGCACGGGGTCCGTCGACTTCGCCCTGATGCAGGCGTGCCGTTGCGATGTGATCGGTCACCAATGTCGTCCTGTTGTGTCCGGGTCAAGCCGCGGGTCCGTCTGGAGGAGCGAACACTACCACCACCTCGGCTGGAGTGACCATGCTTGCCCATGCAGGTTCGCTATGCGTGCCATGCAGAAGTTAAGTAAAACTGTTTACAATCAAAACTCTATAGGGATTTTCTGTCTGTCAGATACATGCTGACACAGGCCAGTGAACCGAGCACGGCAAAACCCGCCACCAGCGGAACAACCGATTCGTCGTAACTGCGCCCGATGGCGATTCCCATCGGCAGCGACATCAACGACGTCATGGCGCCGATGACCGCCGACCCGGTACCGGCGATCTTGCCCAGGGGCTCCATGGCCAGAGCGTTCAAATTGCCGAACAGGATGCCGACAAAGAAAAACGCCGCAAGGAAGTACACCGTTGTCGCCCACAGCGGCGGTTCGGCGATCAGGGCGTAACCCAGAAACACAATCGATAGACCGCTCATGGACAACAAGGACCGCCAAGTCAATGGCCGCATGCCGAACCGCATCACGAGCTTGGCGTTGGTGATCGCCGCGGCGCCGATGGCAAGTGAGAGCAACGCGAAGTACAGGGCGAACCACTCTCCCAGGCCGTAGTATTCCTGGAATACCTGTTGGGCGGAGCTTAAATACCCCAGAAACGCACCAAAAATGATGCCGGTCGTGATGGTGTAGCCGAAGGCCGTACGGTTGCGGAAGACGCTGGCGATGGCCGATGACGTTCTCCGGAATGAAAACGGGATGCGGTTTTCCGGTTTGAGCGTTTCCGGCAATCGCAGGGCGAACCATGAGACGCTCATCAAGGCGAAGGCAAAAAACATGACGAAAATGGCCTGCCAGTCGGCGAAAAACAGGATGGCCTGGCCCAGTGACGGTGCGATGGTCGGCACAAGGATAAACACCGCCATCACGTAGGACATGACCCGCGCCATGGCGGCGCCTTCGTATTTGTCGCGCACGACGGCAACCATCACGGTCCGAGGGGCAGCCACACCCAGCCCTTGCAGGACTCGGCCCGCGAGCATCCATGTCAGATCGCCCGCCAGCATGGCGACCAAGGTTCCGATCAGATACAGGCCGACGCCGATATAGATCGTGACCTTCCTGCCGATGGTATCCGACAGCGGTCCGTACAGGATCTGGCCCGATGCAAAGCCGAAAAACAGAAACGAAATGATCAGCTGGGTGTCGTTGGCCTGCGCCACGTCCAGGTCCCGGCCGATTTCCCGCAGTGCCGGCAGAATGGCATCGATCGAGAGAGCCACCAGCGCGAACAACGAGGCGGACAATGCCACGAATTCGCCAAATCGGATGTCTTGTGATTGCCGGTCATCGGGCAAGGCACACGGTCCTTTTTCATTTATCGAATGATCGGGCCGGAAAACGATGAAGTCATCCAGGCGGAAAGATCGTCGATCAGCGTCGCCGGTCAGTCCGCCGAAACGCCTGATCCAAGCCATTCGCCGTTGTATCAGGGAAGTTGGAAGATGGGGCAACATTCTTGTGGTATCGGGAACATGGGACGCGAAGTAGACAAGTTCCAATTCAACCACTCGTTAAGAATTTTCGTGGATCGTATCCGACCAATTGAATGGGGTCGGGATCGTGTCGTTAATTCAGGCGAATCAAAGTATTCGCGCCGAGGGATGGCGCAACTACGTACCGGCGGCGTCGCTCGTGGCCGCCACGGTTGTGTTTCTGCTTGCTCTCGGGTTCAAACTGCCGTCGGCCAAGCAGCCTGTCGCCCTGGTTTTCGATCCGGGTGTGGATCCCATTCAGACCGTGCAAAGGGTGGCCGCACTCGACGGCCAGGTGATCCGCCAGGGCGGACTGGACAATATCGTCATCGCCACCTTCCGACATGACATCGGCCTCGGCCAGCTTTGGCGGCATGGGGCCTGGTTCGGCCTGGATCCCGTGTTTCTCGGCGGGTGCGCCGAACCGTCGACCAAAACGCAGAATGGACAGCCGTTATGAATCCGATCGCAGATATCCGCAAACGCGTCACGCCCCTGTTCGTCATGTTCTTGTGGGCCCACGTGCCCGTCATTGCCGGCATAGGGGCCTTGTTCGGCGACTGGATAATGGCTTCGGTCGGTGCGGCGGCGCTGGCCGGCGCGGCGACGTTGAGCTGGCGGTTCATGGGCGACGGGTCGAACACCCGCTTTACCATCGCCGCCGCGCAGATGGGACTGGTTGCCTTGATTCTCTACCTGTTCAAGGGCCATCCCTGGCAAATCGATATTCATATGTATTTCTTCGCCACCCTGGCGATGTTGACGGCACTGTGCGATTGGCGGGCCATTCTGGTCGGAACGGCGACCGTCGCCGTGCACCACTTGGTTCTGAACTTCGTCATGCCGGCCGCGGTGTTTCCGAACGGCGCCGATTTCTTCCGTGTCGTGCTGCATGCCGGCATCGTGGTGATCGAAGCGGCGACGCTGATGTGGATCAGTTTCAAGCTGGTCAACGCCTTCAACGAGGCGTCCCAATCGGTGGAACGGGCGCGAAGCGCCGAATCCGAGGCGCAATCGCTGGCCGACAAGCAAAATCAGATGGAACGCCAAGCCTCGGAAGAACGCATCAAGACGTTGACGGAACTGGCGGACGTATTCGAGCAAAACGTGGGCAATCTGGTGGAAACGGTTCTGGCCAGCGCGTCGCGGGTCAACGAGCAGGCGACCAGCTTGAGTGCCGCGTCCAACCAGGCGCGCAGCCTGTCCGACAGCACGTCACAGCAGGCCAACGAAATGACCGGCAATACCCAATCGGTTGCGTCGGCCACCCAGGAAATGAGCGCATCGATCCGGGATATCTCGGAACAGGTCGGCCATTCCAGCCGAATCACGACCGATGCCGTGTCGCGGGTCGAACAGACCGACGGCACCATGCAGGGTCTGGCCGAGGCCGCCAACAAGATCGGCGAGGTCACCAGCCTGATTTCCGACATTGCCGAGCAGACGAACCTGCTCGCCCTTAACGCCACCATTGAGGCAGCCCGGGCGGGCGACGCCGGCAAGGGCTTTGCCGTGGTGGCGTCCGAAGTCAAGAACCTGGCCACCCAGACGGCCCGTGCGACGGAAGAAATCACCGGTCACATAACGGAAATGCAGTCGGTGACAACGGAAGCGGTCGACGCCATCGGCAAGATCCGCGAAACCATCTCCGAGATCAACGAACTGACCATGACGGTCACCAACTCGGTTCAGGAGCAAAGCAACGCCGTCGCCGAGGTCAGCAACAACACCAACCGTATCGCCCAGGGCACGGAGCAGGTAACGCAGGAAATTGCCGAACTGCGCGGCGCCGCGGACAACGCCGACCGGGCATCCCAGGATACGTTGGGGACCGCGGGCGACCTTGTCGATCAAATCGAACGGCTCAGGTCCGAAGTATCCAATTTCGCCCAGACCGTACGCGCGGCATAAGAGAGATATGATTTGCAGTGTGGGCGGACTGGCGTCGAGATTGCCAGGCGATATCCGAGGTTGAGAAACGGGTAACTTGAACGCAACCGCGAGGAATTGCTCTAGGCGCTCGCCCATTCGGCGGGCGCCTTTTCATTAGCTTTCCCGTTTCAGGCGTTCCTTGACTTCGCGGGTTTTGCGCTCTTCCCAGTTGGGACCGAGGACTTTTTCGGTGATGTCGTAGGCGCGCAGGGCATGCAGGGCGAGGGGAATGCCCAGGCCGAAGGCCGCCCATAGCCACCACCAATAGCCGGCGCTGGTGACCATGTTGATGATGAACAAGGCGCCGACGGTAACCCCATACCAGGACAAGTGCCGGTAGAACCGCTTCAGCCGGGCAACTTCCTTCCGGGCGCGCACGTCCGTGGTGTCGGCCGGCTGCGATATCTCGGCTTCCCGGCGCGCCTTTTTTCGTTGTTTTTTGCTGGCGCGCTTTTCGTTTCCGGCGGACCCGGTTTCCGCTGGCGCCGGCTCAACGGAATAGTGCTCGACACCGGTTTCCAGCCGGTAGACGGGGACTTCGTCGGCGATGTTCTTGACGGTCTTGGAGCCGAGATATTCGAAGCCGACCGAAAGCTTGTTGCGAACCTGATCGTACACCGGACCGGAAATGCAGATTCCGCCCGGCAGGGCAATCTGTTCGAGGCGGGCGGCGATGTTGATGCCTTCGCCGAACAAGTCGCCGTTCTTGACCATGACATCGCCGAGATTGACGCCGACCCGGAAATCCATGCGCCGGTCTTCCGGCAGCAGGGCGTTGCGCGCGCCGAGTTCACGCTGCACCTCGACCGCGCACTGCACGGCCTCGACGACGCTGGGAAAATCCGCCAGAACGGAATCGCCGGCGGTGTTGACGACGGTGCCCCGATGCCGTTCGACGAATCCCGAGAAGACGTCGCGGTAATCCGACAATTGCGCCAGGGTCGATTCCTCGTCGTCGTCCATCAGACGGGCGTAGCCCGCCACATCGGCGCAGAGAATCGTTGTCAGTTTTCGTTCGATGTGCGTCTCGGACACCGGATCACCCCCAGAGATCCGCAAATGTCAGGCAACAAGCCTGCGTTCAGCGCCGATCGATATCGGCGGCTGGTTTGTATAGTGGGGATTCCGTATCAAAATGCCAAGGGCTTCATGGCGCGTTGCGGGCTCATGCCGCGCGAGTTCCTTGAAAGGCGGCCCTTTTCCGTTGCACGGCACGGCTTCCAGGATTGCACGGCGGACGCATCGCATTTCCAGCGACCGATGCGCACCGGCTGTTTTACCGGTATCGGTGTTTGACAGACCACCTTGTCACCGGTCATGACCTGCCCCGTCAAGTTGATGCCTTTCGATACTCAGGCGTGCATTTTGGCGCCCTTGGTAATCTTGTCGACGGTCTTTTTGTCGGCGCGCAAGGCGATGCCGACGACCTTGGCGTCTTCGGGGCCGAATTCAGCAAAGACCGTACGATTGGCATCGTCGTGGCCGGTCGAGAACATTTCCTCGATGTATAGCGCCGCCGGAACATCGCGGTCCAAGGCCCGGCGCTGGATCTTCGACAATGTCGGTCCGTCGGCGGAGAGCACGATGATCGGTTGGATCGACATGGGGTGATAGGCGTTTCCGGTCGCGTCGATATAGGGTTCGCCGATCAAGTCGTCGTGGCCGGCCACGACGCCGCTGGTGAGAAAGGCGGTCACATTGAGCTTCTGCCAAACGGCCAAGTCTTCTCGCACCACCACGGCAAACTTCTTGTCGAACATGATCGCCCCCAAATGTTCCGCTGCAACGGACTAGTGAATAGCCAGAGATGGGGAGGGTCCCCGGGAAATGAAAGAGACCGGCTTAAGTGTCTTCGTTGTCCAGTACGGGCTGAAGCAATGCGTTGGTGCCTTCGGGCTGCCAGCACACGCCCAATACGATGGCGTCTTGTTCGCCGACGGACACATAAAGATGGCCCAGGCCGCTGTCGAAATAGATCGAGTCGCCCGCTTCCAGCATGGCCGGTTCGCGTCCCTCGATATGGACCGCCAACTCGCCTGACAGAACAAAGATAAATTCCTCGCCGGAGTGGCGAATAAAGTCCGGAAACTCGGAGATATCGCGGGCTTTCACACGGACGCGCGACGGCAGCATGTGCTTGTCGCGCAATTCCGTATTGAGCATTTCGTAGACATAACAGTCGGTTTCGTGACGGTAGCCGGCATCAAGGCGGGTCACGGCCGTGGCGCCGGGCTTGAAACGGGTGCCGGCATAACCGATGAGCTCGGTGACATCGACGCCCAGGCCTTGCGCCAACGCCATGAATTTGTCGTATGCCAGCGCGATGCGGCCGCGTTCCACCTTGGAGATTGTCGACACCGCCAGGCCGGTCCTCTCGGACACATCGGACAAGGTCCAGCCTCTATCCTTTCGGATTTCGCGCAAACGTTCTCCGAGAGAGGAGCGGTCGACGGACGCAATATCCGATGCCGTAACGGAATTCGAAACTGTCATGACCCCGTTTTACCCGAAAATTTTTCCGATTGGAAAAAAATTGATTTTCCGATCGGAAAATTTGTGATTTCATTATGTTCCGGGAAGCCGGTTCCAAGACAAGCAACAATACCGGTTCGAGGCAGGAACGCGTTGAATGATTGAGGCGGATTTTCTCATAATTGGCGGCGGCATGGCCGGGGCGTCTGCCGGGTATTTTCTGTCGGAACACGGACGGGTCGTGGTTCTGGAACGGGAGTCCCAGCCCGGCTACCACACGACCGGACGGTCGGCCGCATTGTATTCCGAGACATACGGTAATCCGGTCATTCGCGCACTGTCTTCCGGTGGACGGCCTTTTTTCGAAAATCCGCCGGCGGGCTTTGCTGAAAGTCATCTGCTGACGCGACGTGGCGCCCTGTACCTCGGAAACGCCTCTCAGATCGAGTCTCTCGACCGTTCCGCCGAACAGGGAAAGGCACTGGTCGACAGCGTGTACCGCATGGATTCGGCAGATGTGCTGAAGACCATTCCGCTGCTACGGCCGGACTATGTTGCCGGTGGCGTCATGGAACCGGACGCCATGGACATCGACGTGCATGGCTTGCACATGGGTTTTCTCAAGGGAATCAAGTCCGGTGGCGGCCAAGTGGTGACCGACAGCGATGTCGCCGGCCTTGTTCTCGGGGATGACGGCACTTGGACCGTTGATTGCGGGACCGAAATGTACCGGTCGCCGGTCGTTGTCAACGCCGCCGGTGCCTGGTGCGATGACATCGCCTCGCTTGCCGGCGCCGACCGTGTCGGACTGGTCCCGAAACGTCGTACCGTAATCCAATTCGCGCCACCGGCGGATGCCGCCATCGACGGCTATCCGGCCTGTATCGACGTTGACGAGGAATTCTATTTCAAACCCGATGCCGGCACCTTGCTTGGCTCGCCGGCCGATGAAACGCCGTCTCCGCCCTGTGACGCCCAACCCGAGGATTTGGACGTCGCCGTTTGTGTCGACAGGATCACCAAGGCCGCCGATATCGACATCCGGCAGATCCGTCATCGCTGGGCCGGATTGCGGAGTTTTGTCGCCGATAAAACGCCGGTTGTCGGTTTCGATTCTGACAAAGCCGGCTTCTTCTGGCTGGCCGGTCAGGGGGGATACGGCATTCAAACGGCGCCCGCCCTGGGCCGTCTGGCGGCGTCCCTGGCGGTGGAACAGGGAATACCGGGCGACTTGCGGGATCGCGGCGTCACCGAGGCCGCCCTCAGCCCGCGCCGCTACCAAGCGGCAGACGGAGCCTAGACCATGGCATGGGGCGTGCTGGCAGCGATGGTCGTGTTCCTGGTGTGTGGCACCGCCATTGCGTATGTTGCCGGTGCAACCGCCGTGCTGACCTATATCTCCGCCGACAAGGCGCGTTACCTCGCCATCCTGCCGCAGCGCATTTTCGCCCAGCTTGATGTCTTCGCCTTCATGGCCATGCCGCTCTTTATCCTGACCGGCGAGATCATGAACCGGGCGGGTATCACCAAGGCACTGATCGAGTTTTCCATGTCCGTGGTCGGGCGGCTGAAGGGGGGGCTGGGCCACGTCAACATCATGACATCGGTATTTTTCGCCGGCATTTCCGGATCGGCCGTCGCCGACTCGGCGGCCCTGTCCAATACCCTGGTGCCGGCCATGCGCGAGCAGGGATACACCAAACTCTATGCCGGCGCGGTGACCGCTGCGTCATCGATCATCGGCCCGATCATTCCGCCCAGCATCATCCTCATCGTCTACGGCGCTTTGATGGAAACATCCGTGGCAGCCCTGTTTATCGCCGGTATCGTCCCAGGTCTCGTGCTCGCAGGGGCTCTGTTTGCGGTCAATGCCTGGTTCGCGCATCGACACAACCACCCCGGTGGACGCAGCGCCGATATCCCCGCGTTCTGGCCGGCCTTCCGCAAGGCGGCGCCGGCTCTGGCGTTGCCGATCATCATCGTCGGCGGCATCGTCGTCGGTATCGTCACGCCCACCGAAGCGGCGGCGCTGGCCGTGGGGACCGCCATTGGTGTCGGCTACATGTACGGCAATATCAACGGGCCGGTGGTGTGGCAGTCCCTGGAACGTACCGCCATCCTGACCGGCGCCATCTTCATGATCCTGGCCGCCGTGGCCTGTATCGGCTACATCGCTGGCCTATTGCGCTGGCCCCAACATCTGGCCGAATTCGTGGCCGCCGCCGGCCTCGACGGTCTTGAATACCTGCTGATGATCAACGTGATCTTCCTGATCGCCGGCATGATCATGGACATTCCCGTCGCGCTGACATTGCTGGTGCCGATCCTGGCGCCGGTGGCCATCGCCCAGGGCATCAACCCGGTGCATCTGGGTATCGTGCTGTGCTTCAATCTGTGCATCGGCCTGATCACCCCGCCGCTGGGCGGTTGCCTGATCGTCGTCTCGACGGTCACCAAGGAAAACTACTGGCGGCTGGCGCGCGCCATCCTGCCGTTCGCCGCGGCCGAGGTGGTCGTCCTCGGCGTGCTGATTCTCGTTCCCGATTTGTCGTTGTTCCTGCCGCGGGCCGCCGGCTTCGCGGTCAACTGATTCACATCGAAAGGGAGGCTCCAATGAAACGATTGTTGATCTCGAGTGTGGCCCTGCTTGCGGCGGTGTTCGCCGGCACGGCCCAGGCGGAAGTGAAAATCGCGCTCGATTCGCCCGCGGACTTGCAAAAGTCCGGGTCCTATGTCTGGGCCCATACGTTTGCCGAACACCTCAAGGCCAACGGCATGGACGCCAAGGAATACGAACGCGGCGCGTTGGGCGAGGAAGCCGAGCGGCTCGACCAGGTCAGCCAGGGGCTGCTCGAAGTGTCCATGTCGGATGTCAAGTCGGCCGGCAAGGTCGACAAGCTGATCTTCGGCGCCTACCTGCCGTATCTGTTTGAAAACGCCGCCCATCTGGACCGCGCCATGGGCGATGCCGGCCTGTTGGCCAAGATCAACGAGAAGATCGCGCCGAGCGGCATCCGCGTTCTGGCCCTGACGGCTCTGGGGCCGCCGGCCGGTATTTTCAACACCAAGAAACCGGTGAAGTCGGTTTCCGACATGGCCGACCTGCGCATGCGCGCCCTCGATGAATCCCAGATCGAGCTGTACAAGACCTGGGGGACGACCGGCACCATCGTGTCCTGGTCCGAAGTGCCCAACGCCCTGCAGACCGGTGTCGCCGACGGCTACATCAACCCGGTCTTCGTGCCGGTGATGTTCGGTCATACCGATTTCATCAAGTACTTCACGGACGCCAAGGTCAGCCCGTCCATGCGCACCGCGTTGGCGTCCGATGACTGGTACCGGGGGCTGAGCGCCAAGGAACGGAAAATCGTCGACGCCGCCGTCGCCGCGGCGACCAAGGCCAACCGGGACTGGGTCATGAAGGCCGAGGCCAAGATGATCGAGGACGTCAAGAAGGCCGGCGTCGACGTCACCGTCCTGACGCCGGAAGCCCGGGCCGAGTTCGTGCAGCGTTCGCGTAAGGTCTACAGCGATGGCGTGTTGACGCCGGAGCAAGCCAAGCTGTGGATCGAAGCGGCCGACAAGACGCGGCAGTAGCGATGCGGCGGGCAATCATCGGTTTCAGCGACCGGCTCAATCGCTTGTGTCTGATCGGCGCGGGGATATGTTTCTCCGCCATGCTGGTGTTCGTCGCCATTCAGGTGATTGCCCGCTACATCTTCCAGGCACCCCCGACCTGGACCGAGGAACTGGCCCGGTACTCCATGGTCTGGGGCGGGCTGCTCGGTGCGACGGTGGCCTACAAGACCCGTTTCGATCCCGTGCTCATCCGCTTGGCGGACCGTGGGTCGGCGCTGGCGCGCTGGACCATGATTTCGGTCCGTTCCCTGGCCACGATCATGTTCATGGGACCGGTGCTGTATTACGCCATTTTCGGGCCGGGCATGAATGCGGCGCGTGGCTTTCTCGGCCGCTCCATCATGCGGACGGCCGACACGCTCGGATTTCCCATGATTTACGTCGCCATGGCCGTACCGGTTGCCGCCGGGGTCATTCTCATTCACCTGCTGGCTCAGTGGGCCGGAGACCGGCCGCCGGCTGAACAGGAACAATCCTGAAAACCTGATCGAACGACTCTAACGCTCGGACAAGGACAAACATGAAAGCCTTTATTGCCTGCCTCGGCACCGAAACCAACACGTTCTCGCCCATCCCCACAGGGATGCAGAATTTCGCCGAAACCATGCTGTTTCACGGCGATGCCACGCAACATGAGCCCAACCTGTTTTCGGAACCGCTCCATGTCTGGCGCCAGTGCGCCGAGGCGCGCAACTGGGAGGTGGCGGAAAGTATCGCCGCGTTCGCCCAGCCGGCCGGCACCACCGTCGGTCCTGTCTACGAAGCATTGCGCGACGAACTGCTGGACGATTTGAGGAAAGCCATGCCCGTCGACATGGTGTTGCTGTGCATGCACGGCGCCATGGTGGCGGAAGGCTATCTGGATTGCGAAGGCGATATCCTGGAAAGCGTGCGGAAGGTGGTCGGTCCCGATGCGGCCGTGGGATGTGAATTGGATCTGCACTGCTCCATCACCAAGCGCATGACCGACAATGCCGACGTGATCATCACCTTCAAGGAATATCCCCACATCGACGGTAAGGAACGGGCCGAGGAACTCTTCGAGGTTTTGTTGGCGAAGGTGGTGGGTGATGCCAAGCCGGTCATCTCGACCTACGACACCCGCATGATCAACATGTGGCGTACCCCGGTGGAACCCATGACGGGTTTTGTTGAACGCATGAAGTCCCTGGAAGGCAAGGACGGCATTTTGTCCGTGTCGTTCGCCCATGGCTTTCCCTGGGGCGATGTGCCCGATGCCAGCGCCAAGGTCGTGGTCGTGAGCGACAACGATGCCGACAAGGGCAACGCGTTGGCGCAGGCGCTGGGTGGCGAGATCTGGGACATGCGCCACGAGACGGCGCCGTCGTCATCGAGCATCGATGACGCCCTGGACCAGGCGACGGCGGCGGAAAAGGGGCCGGTCGTTCTGGCGGATGTCTCCGACAACGCCGGTGGCGGTGCGCCGGCGGACTCCACATACGTCCTACAGGCCATGCTCGACAAGGGCATGAGCAATGTGCTGAGCGGTCTGTACTGGGATCCCATCGCCGTGCGCATGTGTCAGGAAGCCGGCGAGGGTTCGACCTTCGAACTGCGCATCGGCGGCAAGTGCGGCCGGGCTTCGGGCGATCCGGTGGATTTGGTCGTGACGGTCAAGAAGGTCGTCGAGGGCGCCAGCCAAAGCTTTGGCACGTCCAAGAACCGCATGGGCGATGCCGTCTGGGTCGCGGCGGACGGTATCGATCTGGTCCTCAACACGGTGCGAACCCAGACCTTCCATCCCGATGCCTTCACGCAACTGGGTATCGATCCGGCCGGATACGACGTCGTGGTCGTCAAGTCGACGCAACACTTCTACGCGGGATTCGCGCCGATCGCGTCCGAGGTCATCTACGTTGCGGCGCCAGGCAGCATTCCACCGGATTTCGCCACCATACCGTATGAGAAATTCACCGACGCCTATTGGCCCAGGGTGGACGATCCGGGAAAGTGAGACATACCGGCCGGAATCAAGTGCCGTCGCCGTCTCTTGCTTTGGCGATCAGCCCGTTCAGACGCGCGCCTTTTGTATCGATCAGCTTGTCAACAAGACGAAGCATGTCGGCATCCGAGACGTTTCCCTCGCGACGTTGCGGGTTGGCGTCGGTGAGCGATGCGCACAGATTGGCGGCATAACAGGGGCCATGACACAGTTCGGCGTAACGGTCGAGAAAAGGTTCGTCGTCATCCAGCATGGCGCGGCACATGTCGGGACTGAACATGCCGACCGTGGCGAGCAAGGGAAGCCGGCAGGTTGCGTTCAAACTCGATAGAAACCGGGTTCCAACGTCGTCGTGGTGAATGTTGCCGTCGCGGCTGTGCATGATGGACTGGCAGGCGAAAATGTAGAAATCCAGAAAGCTGTTGTTCTTGTGAAATACCAGAACGGCATTGTTGACCTTCGTTCTTGCGCGAACGCTGCCGTCCTTCATGCGACGGGTCCAAACCTCGTGGCACAGGGAAAATCCGACGGGAGTGTCGATCTTGAACCCGTCGGGGTCATAAATGACGATATCGGCATCCACCCAGACCGCGCGGTCGTAGGGGCCGGCCAGGAGCTCCTTGGCGACGGCTAGGCGCGCCAAATCCGTTTGCGGCAGGAGTTGCGCGCCCGAAGCCTTGCGATACCAGTCCGGCAGATACGTGAACAGCCGATCGTCGATGAATTCGTAATCATAGGAATTGGCATCGGCCCATTGTCGCACGGTCTCCATGCATCGGCTGATCCACGAAGGCACGTCCGACGTGCGATAAGACTGATAAATTACTGTTTTCAATACAATAATTCCGATCGGAATCCTGGGCTGGACGGTCATTGCCGACTGTTTGCCGACCCTGGCCGCTGAAACAGGAGTTTGCCACGCTTGAAAACGGATTGGTAACCCGGATGGAGTGTAATTGCTTCAGTCCACTACGCGCCGGGCCGATGGAGCCGAGGAGTCATGAAACGGGAATTGCGTGCCAATCTGAATGTCCTGATCGTTGAGCCCAACGAATACTACAGGCGGACATACGTGACGATTTTGCATGGCCTGGGGTTCAAGCAGGTCACGGCGGAAAGCAACTCTGCCGACGCCATGCAAAGCATCCGGCTGGGACGGACCAAACTGCTGATCATTGGTGACCAGCTCCAGCCGCAGAGCGGCTGCGCCTTTGTGCACGGCCTGCGCCACCTGGGTGATCCCAAATTGTCCCAAATTCCGGTCGTTATGATCACCGATAGGCCGAAAATCGAGAACGTTCAACAAGCCAGAGACGTCGGCGTCAACGAGATATTGGCCAACCCCGTGTCCGCGAAAGCAATGGAATCCCGGGTATTGTCGGCTATCGGGAACCCCAGGGCGTTCGTTGATGTCGAAAATTATATCGGGCCCGATCGCAGGCGCCGGCGGCCAGCCGACTACAAAGGCAAGGAGAGGCGCCGCATCGGTGGTGACGCGGCTTCCCGCGACAAGTCCGTGTCCTAGTACCGATTATTTGGGTGAATACTACAAAGGATTGCAATTTGGCACTCTAAACTTAACCTCAAGTATAGCTGATTATTCGTCTATTAACCGTCCGCGGCGAAAATCGGCAGGATGCAGAAAAACCCGAAAAAGCGCGGAGTTTCCATTGCGGAAATCATCGAGCGCCATCAACGATGGCTGTTGGGCCGTGGTGGCAAGCGCGCTGACCTGTCTTTGCGGGATCTGCGTAAACGGCGTTTTTCGTCACTCAATCTGAATTCGGCGAAAATTACCGGCGCCAATTTGGGAGAAAGCGTCCTGACCGGTGCCAATCTCAGCAAGGCCGACATGTTCGCCGCCAATCTGTCGGGTGCCGATTTGCGTCAGGCGAACATGATGCAAACGGATCTGCGGGGCGCCAGTTTGAAAGGCGCCAATCTTGTCGGCGTGAACTTGGCCCATGCCGACATGCGGGAAGGCGTACTGGTGAAGCCGGAAGCCGAAGGCGGGAAGGTGGTGCAGAAGGCCGACCTTCGGCACATCGAAATCACCAACGGCGTCATGACCGGTGCCAACATGACCGGTGCGGATCTGTCCAATGCAAGCATCATCCGAACCGATCTGTCGGGCGCCATTCTGCGGCACGCCAGTCTGGTCGACGCGGATCTGCGCGATTCCAATCTGCGGGGCGCTGATTTAAGCCATGCCAATTTCGCCGGCGCCAACCTGTCCAACGTCATATTGGACGGCGCTATTCTGGCCGGCGCAAAAATGGCGCGCGCCATTCTCGACGACACGGACATATCCCTCGAGGAGCTGGAAAAAGCGGGGGTCATGAAGACGGATTTGTCCGAAGCCCTGCACGTGCGCAGCAAGGACAGTCTGCCATTGGATGTGCAGGAATGTCTGGAAAAGCACGTTCTGTGGATCACCAGCTTCGGTGTGGAGGGCGAACGCGGTGATCTCGTGCAGGTCGACCTGTCCTATGTCGGTCTGAACGATGTGAACCTGAGCGCGGCGGATTTGCGGCAAACCGATATGACGGGAACACATCTGAACCATGCCACACTGCGCATGACGGATATGTCCGGTTCCGTTCTTCGGTACGCCAATCTGAACGAGGCCGACATGTCGGGATCCAGGTTGAATGGCGCGGATATGTCGAACGCCAAGTTATCGGGCGCGAACCTGTCGCCGGCGGACATTCTCGACCGGGACGGCAAACCGACCGGACGGCAATGGCCGACGTCCATGGTGGGCGCCAATCTGGTCGGCGCCGACCTCAATGGCGCCGATCTGCGCCGCGCCGATATGAGCCGGGTCGCGTTGCACCGGGCGGATCTGCGTGGCGCGGACATGACGGGCGCGAAACTGGACGACGTCGATCTGTCATCCGCCATCGTTGAGGGCGCTATTCTGCCTGGAGCGGCCTGACCGAGCCTGAAAAAAAAGATGGGCCCGCTGTTCGGCGGGCCCTTAAGTCGGTCTAGGGGTTGGCTGCCTCCGGGGAGGCACGCGAATGTTGTACCGTCAGCGCCCCCTGGAATCTGTGACGGCCGTCACACGATTGCCCGAATTCCGCCGTATGACACAAAAAGTGTCGATTTGCGGCCACATCCACACGTGATATAGATGGATTGGCGACGGAATCCGGCGCAGACCGGATCCGGCGGGGTTGGATAACTCGGGGAAAGGACGTGAGCCAAACGTTACCAGGCCGTTTGGACGGCATAAGGCTGTTTTCGGGGCTGCCGGAAGACGAAGTCCGCAAACTGGAACAACGCAGTACGTGGCGTCATTACCGGCGTGGCGAACAGGTGCTCGACCGGGACAGCGACAGCCGGGACATCATGTTCGTGGTCAAGGGCACGGTGCGTATCGTCAATTTCTCGTCGTCGGGGCGGGAGGTCGCGTACGCCACGGTGTCGGATGGCGGTTATTTTGGGGAATTGTCCGCCCTCGATGGGCAACCACGGTCGGCTACGGTGGTCGCTATCGAAAACTGTCAACTCGCCAGTCTTTCTCCGGACATCTTTGCCGAGTTTTTACTGGACCATGCACAGGCCGCCGTGGAGGTACTTCAGCGGCTGGCCGCGATCATCCGTTCCTGTGACGACCGGATCATGGATCTCAGCACGCTGGGCGCGATGCAACGGGTCTACCGCTATGTTCTGCGGATCGCTGAACCCGACCCTGTGAATTCGGCCGTTTGGTCGATTTATCCGATCCCGACACAACACGCCATTGCGGGGCAGGTGAGTACAACGCGGGAGACGGTGGCCCGCGCATTGTCCAATTTGAATGCCGCCGGTATCGCGGATCGCAAAGGCAAGACACTGTATATCCGGGACCGGAATGGGCTGGAGTCCCTGATCGAGCGTTTGAGCGAGCAGGGCGACGGGGTCGCGCGCTAATTCATGACCCTGACCCGCGGCGCCGCCCGGCGCCAGGCTGAAGCCGCGCTTTGCAGCAGTCTCGCAGGGTTGCGCAGGCTTCGCACACGATTGATGTTTCGTCCATCCGAGAGAGACAGATAACCCTCACTGACATGCGATGAATGTTGCTGGCCCAAGCGGCAGGGGACGGTTTCGAACTGCCCGGGGTGTGTCACGGCCATGGCCGGCAAGACATCCCATAGATAGATGGCATGGTGCAGGTAGCGGGTGCCGAAACAGACCATCCAGATCAACACCGTGCGTGCCACCCAGGGGTCCAATTGTCGGAGTATGGTCAAATCCCACCAACGGAATGGCGCGGAAAGACACACCTCCGTTGTAAACAAGGTGATGGGGCAGGGCGCACGGAGTACCGCGCTCGCCGCCGTCGGATGACGGGAAAAATTAAGTTCGCCAATAGGCACGACGCCGACTTTCTGCCTGGTAAACCGGCCGCCCATCACGTTGATCCTCGCCAGGCGGCCGAAGAATCCAGGATCCATTCGGGCGGCGGCCGACACGTTCGCCAATGGACCGGTCGCTACAACAGTGATTTCTCCGGGATATTGCTCTGCGGACTGCACCAGGAACTTCGCGGCATCGGTTTCGTGCCGATCGGTATTGCCGTCGGACCACCCCATGCCCAACCGGATTCCGTCATAGCCTAACCGTTCCAACATGCGGCTTGTACAATGTACCGCGGCGGAGACGGTCGTGTTGCCCGCGGCATGGGTGACACCGATCAACTCGATGTCCGGTCGGCCGAGCAGATAGAGCAGCGCAAGCCCATCATCCACATCGCGCCCGGGAAGTCCGAAACTGTTGTCGCAATCCAGAATGATTTTGTGGCGACGCTGCATTGGGGCAGGACGTTCCTGGAGTGTGATTGTCGCTGGCTGGTGCACGGTGTAGGTTGGGGAAGTATTTGAATTTACCAATTAGTAAAGTTTATTGATTAAAAAGTCAATATACTTTACTAAAAGGCGCCGCATGGATATCGACCGGGTTAAGGCTGGGCAGATCGATCATTTGGGTTTTCGGCTATGGACCGCTGAGCAGGTTTATGTCCGGGAAATGATGTCGCGGCTGGCCGACCATGGTTTCGCCGATTTGACGCCCGGACTGGCGCAGTTGCTGGCCTATTTGGACATAGACGGTACCCGGCTGACCGAACTGTCGGTGCGCAGTGGTATTACCAAGCAGGGTGTCGGGCAGACCGTAAAGGAACTGTGCCGGCTGAACTATGTCGAAGTCGTACCGGATCCTTCGGACAAACGTGCCAAACTGGTGCGCTACACGCAGCGTGGCCTGACATTTCTCGGCGCGGCGCAAAAGGTCAAGGCTGCACTGCACGCCGAAGTAACGGCACTGCTGGGGCCGAGAAAGACGGCGACATTGATCTCGGCGTTGGAAACGGTCGCTGCCGCGTTTCAACAGAAGTAACAGCCGTCGTTGGTGTCTGACAGCACCACCATCGATTGACAAAGCCTCGTTATTTAGAGCATTCTAATATTAGGGAATTGTCAAGCAAGCGAGGAGATGACCAGATGGGCTCGGGGGCGAGACTGGCTGTGTTTGCGTTGGTGTTGTTTTCATTCCTGGCGACGGGCCGAGCGCCGGTCGCGGAGTCCGTTGAACAACCGGTACTGGGGGACAACGGACTCTATCATCATTCCTGGTTTCTTGATTCCTTCCTCGACTTGAAAGACGACCTGACATCTTCCTCGGAGGAGGGAAAGCGGCTGGTTGTCATGTTTGAGCAGAAGGGGTGTATCTACTGCCGCAAGATCCAAACCGAGATCCTGACCGATCCGAAGATCAACGCCTATGTGCGCAAGCATTTCGATATCGTGCAGTTGGATCTGTGGGGTGATCGTGAAGTGACCGACTTTGACGGTGAGGCGATGCCCGAAAAGTCGCTGGCTCGAAAATGGCGCGTCATGTTTACCCCCACCATCGTGTTCTTTCCCGACAATGCCGCGGCTGTGGAGGAAAAATCGGGTATCGATGTAGCCGTCGCGTCAATGCCGGGCGCATTCGGCAAGTTGACCTTTCTGGCCCTGTTCGAGTGGGTCAAGGAAAAGGGTTATGAGTCCGGCGAGCACTTCCAAAAATACGTCATTCGCAAGATGGAAGAATCCGGAACCATGCAACCGACCAACTAGAGCAATTCCATCCAAGGAGGAATTGCTCTGGGGCCAGCTGTTTAGTCCGCCGGATCGTTGTCGATGACACGGCCGATGAAGTCGGCAAGTGCGGATTTGCGAAACGGTTTGTTCAGAATGGGTGCGGCAGCGAGCAGTCCCGCTTTGTCGTGATAGGCGGAGTCCGAGAATCCCGACATGAAAACGACCTTCAAATCGGGGCGAATTTCCAGAGCTTTCTGCGCGATTTCCGGCCCGCTTGTGCCGCCACGCAGGACAACGTCCGAAAGCAATACGTCCAACTCGGCGTCGGAGTTCAGAACAGGCATTGCCGTGTCGTAGCCGGACGCCTGTCTGATGTCGTAGCCAAGGGATTCGAGCATTGCGGCAGTCAGTTCCAGGACGTCGGGATCGTCCTCGATGATCAAAATGTTACCGCGATGGTCGTCGTGCCGGTCAGGGAGCTCTTCGCCGCTTTCCGACGCCAGGTCTTTTTCCGAACCGGGGAAATACAAAGTGACAACGGTACCGGTCCCCGGCGTGCTTTCGATGGAAAGGTGTCCGCGTGATTGCTGCACGAACCCGTAGACCATCGACAGGCCCAATCCGCTGCCCCGGCCAACATCCTTGGTGGTAAAGAACGGTTCGAGCACATGGGACAGCGAGTCTGCGCCGATTCCGCATCCTTCATCGGCAACGGAGACAGTCACATACTCACCGGGTGGAATTTCATCATGGGGTGACTGCAAGGTGGTGGTCAGCACCCGGTTTTCAGTTTTCAAAGTCAGACGGCCGGTTCCGTTCATGGCATCCCGCGAATTGAGGCACAGGTTCAGCAGCGCATTTTCGAGCTGTCCCGGATCAACCTCGCAAGTCCACAACTCGTTATCGGCCGTCAAAGAAACGTCGATCGCTTCGCCCAATGACCGGTGCAGAAGATCCTCCATGCCTGAAATCAGTCGATCGATTCTGACGGCGACGGGATGCAGCGTCTGCTTGCGCGAAAACGCCAGCAACCGCTGGGTCAAATCCGTGCCGCGACCGGCCGCGCGCAACAGTGGCGGCAGAAACGACGTCGTATCGACGCCTTGTTCATCCAGCGTTTCCCGCAGCAATTCGGCGTTTCCGACGATGATGGCAAGCAGATTGTTGAAATCGTGGGCGATCCCGCCGGTCAATTGCCCGACCGCTTCCATTTTTTGGGCTTGGCGCAGTTGTTCTTCAATCGCCCGGCGGTCGGTAATATCCACCAGAATGGTTAAATGTCCGCCATCGGCGGTTGGATGGTCGCGCACCTCCAGAGACGCGTCCGTACGCAGAAGCTGAAATGGACCCGTGGGATTGTGGCGCTTGTCAAGCCGCATCCGGATCCACTCTTCCTCCCGGCCGATGGCTTCGGGAATGACATTGCGGTCGAGCAACGCCCACAACAAAGCTTCAAACCGCACTCCGGGAACGATCAGGTCCCGAATGGAAGATGACAGTTCCTTGTATTTCTCATTGAAAAGCACGAGACGGTCATCTTGGTCAAACAAGGCAAATCCAACCGGAACGCCTTCGATCGCATCGACGAACCGCGTGTTCAGTGTTTCCGCTTCCACCTGTTTGGTAACTTCGCTACCGGTTCCCCGGTAACCGGCAAATCGGCCCTTGTTGTCCGTAAACGGCAATCCGTTCAACCTGAACCATCGCTTCTTTTCTTGATCGTCGAACCACCAATACTGAAAATCCCGGAAAGGACGCTGGTTGTTGAGATCATCGACGTGAGCGTTCCAAATGTCCGAATCCTGTTCCGGGTTGGCGAGTTCTTCACGTGTTCGTCCCATAACGACGTTCCGGTCGATACCCGTCGTCTGCTCGAACCGATTCGATACGTATGTAAATCTGTGGGCCGAATCCGTTTCCCAGAACCAGTCCGACGCCGCTTCGGCAAAATGCGTGAGCCGGTTTCGCAGTTCCTCGGCCTCCGCCTGATCGCGTTCGCGTTCAATCACATGCCCGAGCTGGATGCCCGTTTGCGACAACGCGGCCAGAAAATCCAGTTCCGGTTCCACGATACTTGGCGTGAAAAACTCCAGCACGGCTGCCACTTCATGGCCGATCAGAACGGGAAAGGCGAACGCCGAATGTACGCCGATGTTTTGCTCCAGCTCCGCCCTCGGAAAATTCGGATCTTCGGTGACGTCGACAATCCAACGCGGCTCGCCGGTGGCGAAGACCCTTCCAGGCAGGCCTTCACCCGGTGAAAAGCGTACAGTCTCCGTAATTTGGCGAAATGATTCGAATGCATCACTCGATGAGTCCGACCATATCCCCGTGGGCACCAGCACGATGCCGTCGCCGCTTCTCGTTACCGCATAGGCGTGGCCCACAGGCCAGTCTGAAAAGCCGCATATTTGGTTTAGCGAGGCCTTCAGCGCGTGATCGAAGGACGGTGCTTCGTTGCAACTGCGCGTAATTGCGTTGATGAAGCCGACAACGGCCCCGAGTTCCATTTTTTTTGGAGTCACGGAAAGCGCCGCTTGCGCCGCCGGTTTCGTGGAACTTGCCACGTCGCCGGAATTGAGATCGATTTTCGTCTTGTCGTTCACGTCACCCGGGGCCTTATCAAGTATCAATGCAGGCCGTTTTGCTTTCACATGGGAGGGAACCACATAAAACGTTTCCAATCATATAAAGAATCAACAAGTGGTGACAGGCAGGGAAGTATTGGGAACGATAAATAGGTGATAAATATTGATGCAATACTAAACGAGCGGGTGGCCTGTAAGACTTGCCCGTCACGTCATCGTGACGTCTGCCACATATACGGCGCGGTGTCGGAACCGCTAGGATATAGGCGGGCGGAGCAGCAGGGGAGGCACGCCGGCTTCCGGTGGTGAACTTGGCCTTGGTAACAATTGGCATCAAACCGGGCCGGCAGGAGGTGCAGCCATGACTGCATTGTCAGCACGCGAAGCGGTCGGCCTCTTTCGCGACCATGCCATGTTGCGGGCGGCGGCGGATGATCTGCTCGTCAGCGGGTTCGACCGGGCCGACCTCAGTGTTCTTGCCGGGCGAGAGAAAGTTGTTTCCGGACTGGGGCACGACTACGGTTCGGTGGCCGAGTTGGAAGACGATCCCGATGTTCGCCGCATGGCCTATTTCGGCAGCGATTCGTTGACCGAATTGCGTGCCGTAATTATCGGTGTTTTGTTTTTCATCGGTGCCGTTGTCGCCGCCGGGACAGTCGTCGCCAATCAAGGGTCCACGGAATCGGCCATACTGTCCGCCCTTGTGGCGGGCGGATTAGCGGCTCTATTGGGCGTGTTCATATCCCTGCAAATCACCAGACGTCACGGCCACTATCTTCGCGACCATCTCGCCTACGGCGGCATGCTTTTGTGGGTCCGGGCCAGGGATAAGGAGCACGAAACGGCTGCTTGCCGCATTCTCAAGGAGTACGCGGCGGAGGATGTGCATATACATGACATGGCTGATGCCGGCAGTACCAAGCGGTTTCGTCTGTACGGATACTTGGACTGGTTGGCGGGGGATAAACCCCCCGTCCGATAGGTCCGTATTGCGGTCGAAGCGTGCCGGTTCGCGGTATTGCAGGCTTCTAATCGGTCGGTTTGTGCTCTAGCATTCCCGGGAATATCGGTGCATTCGTTCTGAGCAAGTGAGTAGGCCGGCATGGTCGGTTCGTTTTCCCATCCTGCGGACGAGGCTGAAATCCGCGCCCACGCGGCACGGACTTTGGCCGATTTGTTCGATAGCCTGTACGAAGGCGCCGTCGCCATCGACCGCGACGGCCGCATCCTGTGGATGAACAACAAGTATAAGGCGTTGCTCGGATGGAACGGCACCGACCCGGTCGAGGGGCGGATGGTCGAGGATGTCATTCCCAATAGTCTCATGCGGGAGGTTGTTCAGTCGGGTCGCGCCGATCTGGTCGATATTTTCCCCATTGGTGAACGGCAAACGGTGATTTCGAGAATCCCGTTGAAGGACGAGCGGGGGGATGTCACCGGGGCGCTGGGGCTCATTCTGTACGACCGGGTACAGGCCCTGAAACCGTTGGTGGGCAAATTCCGTCGCCTGCAGGAGGACCTGGCCGTCGCTCAACGCCAATTGGCCGAACAGAGAAAGGCCAAGTACGGGTTCAGCCAGTTCGTCGGCGCCAGCGACGTGGTCCGGTCATTGAAACGGTCTGCCCGCCGCGCCGCCGAACGGGATGCCACCATTCTGTTGCTGGGTGAAACCGGGACCGGCAAGGAATTGTTGGCCCATGCCATACACGCCTATAGCCCGCGCGGCGACAAATCCATGGTGCGGGTCAACGCCGCCGCAATACCGGAAACTCTGTTGGAGGCGGAATTGTTCGGGACGGCGCCCGGTGCGTATACGGGTGCCGACCGCAAGGGGCGAATCGGCAAATTCCAGGTGGCCGACGGCGGCACGCTGTTCCTTGACGAGATCGGTGACTTGCCTTTGGCCGTACAGTCGAAACTGCTCCGTGTCCTGCAGGAAGGCGAAGTGGAGCCGCTGGGCGCCAACACCGTCCATGCGGTCGATGTCAGGGTCATCGCGGCGACCAGCCGAAACCTGGATCAGATGGTGGAACAGGGGACGTTCCGCGCCGATCTGTTTTACCGTCTCAACGTGCTTCCGTTGTCGCTGCCGCCGCTGCGGGACCGCTTGAACGACTTGCCGTTGCTGTGCGACGCGTTGCTCGATGCCCTGGCCGCCGACGGTGAGGCTCATGAAGTCTCTGCCGATGGTATAAAGGCGTTGAGACACCACGATTGGCCGGGCAATGTCAGGGAACTCCAGAACATATTGGCGCAGGCGACGGCCAATGCGGATTCGGCCGTTTTGTCGGCGAAGGATTTTCACGCCGTTCTGCCGCTGACGCCGGATCCGGCCTCGGAACCGGAACACGGCACCGCAACGGGTGACGCGGACCACGACACGCCGGCGGTCACGAAGATTGCGCCTGGCGATGTTCTGCCGTTGAAACGGGTGGTTGCCGAGGCCGAACGGCAGGCCATTCTCCACGCTCTGGCGGCTTCCGGAGGCATAAAGTCCCAGGCCGCGCGGCTGTTGGGCATCAGCCGGGCCCAATTCTACGAAAAACTGGCCAATTTGGGTATGGTGTCCGGAAAACCGGACAAATCGCAAGCTGTCTGATTTTCCAGACACTTGGATATTTGTTGCTATTCAATCGGTTAAATCGATAGGCAGACTTGACTGTCCGGATATCCGGACAGTCTGCGGTCGTTGTTAACCAATTTCCGCGATTTGGTCATGCCATGTATCGGGATCGATCCGGTAAACGGTTGATTCCGCGCATATTTGATGGATTGGCACGGCAATTGCCTATGGTTAAGGGAATGCCGCCGGCTGGGTCCGTCGTTGGACTGGAGGAAAGCCGGATTGTTGGGCTTGAATCAAGACCGGACACACCGGCGGCCGGATGAACGGAGAGGAAGCGCGTCATGAAAAAGGCATTGTTGACGAGTGTCGTGGCTGTGGCTGCGATGGCGGCCTGGGGAGCTCACGCCGCCGATACCATCAAGATCGCACACATTTACGGCAAGACCGGGCCTTTCGAGGCCTATGCCAAGCAGTCCCACGACGGCCTGATGCTCGGCCTGGAGTACGCCACCAACGGCACCATGGAGGTGCTGGGCAAGAAGATCGAGGTGATCGAGAAGGACACCCAGTTGAAACCCGACCTCGGCAAGGCCCTGTTGGAAGAGGCTTACGGCGACGATGAGGTCGATTTGGCGATCGGGCCGGTGTCGTCGGGCGTGGCCCTGGCCATGCTGCCGGTGGCTCAGGATTTCGAAAAGATCCTGCTGGTCGAGCCCGCCGTGGCCAACTCGATCACCGGCGCCAAGTGGAACCGGTATGTCTTCCGCACCAGCCGCAATTCCGACCAGGACGCGGTCGCCAACGCCGTGGCTTTGGGCGCACCCAACACCCACATCGCCACGTTGGCTCAGGATTATGCCTTCGGCCGCGACGGCGTCGCCGCGTTCAGGGATGCCCTGAAAAGCACCGGCGCCAACCTGGTGTTCGAGGAATATACGCCGCGCGATACCAAGGATTTCACCGCGTCCGCTCAGCGTATATTCGACGCCTTGAAGGATAAAAAAGGCCGCAAGGTCATCTGGGTCATCTGGGCCGGCGGCGGCAACCCGATGAGCAAGATCAACGACATGAACCCGGGCCGGCACGGCATCGAGCTGGCCACCGGCGGCAACATCCTGGCCGCCATGGTGGGTTACAAGAAGTTCCCCGGTCTCGAAGGGGCGACGTACTACTACTACGAAATCCCCAAGAACAAGGTGAACGACTGGCTCGTCGCCGAACATCAAAAACGCTACAACTCGCCGCCCGACTTCTTCACCGCCGGCGGCATGACGGCCGGTATCGCCGCCGTGACGGCCCTGAAGAAAGCCGGCTCCAGCGATACCGAGGCACTGATCACGGCCATGGAAGGCATGTCCTTCGACACACCGAAGGGCACCATGACCTTCCGCAAGGAAGATCACCAGGCCCTGCAGTCCATGTATCACTTCAAGATCAAGGTCGATCCCGACGTGAAATGGGCGGTTCCCGAACTGGTGCGGGAACTGAAGGCCGGCGACATGACGATTCCGGTTCGCAACAAGCGCTAATCTCCGGGGCTTGGCGTCAGGGGTTCCGGGCCGCTATGGTCCGGACCCCGGGCACCAGGGACGGCCATCATGTCAATGACACACCCAACACATTCGCCGGAAGAACATCCGGTCCTGGAGACGCACGGCCTGACCATCCGGTTCGGCGGACACGTCGCGGTCAATGACGTCAGCTGCGCCTTCCGGCAAGGCACGTTGACGGCCATCGTGGGACCGAACGGCGCGGGCAAGACCACGTACTTCAACCTGATATCCGGTCAGCTGAAGGCCAGCGCCGGGTCGATCTCGCTCTACGGCGAGGACATCACCAGGCTCTCGGCGCCGGCCCGGGCCAACAAGGGCATCGGCCGCGCCTTTCAGCTGACCAACCTGTTTCCCAATCTGACGGTGCTGGAAAACGTGCGGCTGGCGATCCAGGCCAAATCCCGTATCGGCCTCGATATCTTCAGCATGGCCGATCGGCACGTGGAACTGATCGAACGGGCCGAGCACTATCTGCACCGCGTGGCGCTGATCGACCGGGCGCGGGACACGGCGTCATCCTTGCCGCATGGCGACCAACGCAAGCTGGAAGTCGCGATTCTGCTGGCGCTCGAACCCGATATCCTCATGTTCGACGAACCGACGGCGGGCATGAGCGTCGATGAAGTGCCGGTGGTTCTCGATCTCATTCAGCAGATCAGGGACCAGGGCGACAAGACCGTGCTGCTGGTCGAACACAAGATGGATGTGGTGCGCTCCCTGGCCGACCGCATCATCGTTCTGCACAACGGGTTCCTCGTTGCCGACGGCGATCCGGCGGAAGTGATCGCGTCGCCGATCGTGCAGGAGGCCTACCTTGGCATGGGAGCGTCGAGTCATGTCTGATCCCTTGGTTCGGAATAGCGCTCCGATGGCGTCGACGGTACCGGCGGCGGACATCCTGCTCGACCTCGACGACGTGCACACGCACATCGAGCAGTATCACATTCTGCAGGGCGTTTCGTTCCAGGTGCCGCGTGGACAGTTCACCATGCTGCTCGGCCGCAACGGAGCCGGCAAGACGACCACCCTGCGCTCCGTCATGGGGCTGTGGAAGGTGTCGCAAGGGCGCATCACCTTCGACGGCGCCGACATCGGCGGGGCGGCCACGCCGGATATCGCCTGCCGCGGCATCGCCTATGTGCCCGAGGACATGAGCATCTTTTCCGACCTGACGGTGAAGGAAAACATGGTCCTGGCGGCCCGCCAGGGCGAAATGGACGACACCCGGCTCAACTGGATCTTCGACCTGTTTCCGGCCCTGAAGAAGTTCTGGAGCCTGGAGGCGGGCGCCTTGTCGGGCGGCCAGAAACAGATGCTGGCCATCGCCCGCGCCATCATCGAGCCGCGGGAATTGCTGCTGATCGACGAACCCACCAAGGGCCTGGCACCGGCCATCGTCGGCGCCATGATCGAGGCCTTCCAGGAACTCAAGCAGGCGCAAACCAGCGTGCTTCTGGTCGAACAGAACTTCCAGTTCGCCCGGACACTGGGCGACAGCGTTGCCGTCATGGACGACGGCCGCGTCGTGCACGCGGGCAGCATGGCGGAACTGGCCGAAAACGTGGAGTTGCAGCAGCAACTCCTCGGTCTCAGCCTCGACGCCCATCAATAGGAACCGCCGGGACAGCAGGGAAGCGACTCACATGGCGACAAGCGAAGCGACATCTTCCGCGGTACGGACCGCGCCGTTGCTGGACAGGCTCAAGGGGCAGGCGCCGGCTTTGGTGGTCATTCTGATCGCGTTGCTGCCCATTGCGCTGATGGACCTGTCCACGTGGCTGGTCCTGACTCTCGCCGGGCTGGCCATGGGCATGATGATCTTCATCATGGCGTCCGGTCTGACGCTGGTCTTCGGCTTGATGGACGTCCTGAACTTCGGCCACGGGGCCTTCATCTCGTTCGGGGCGTTTCTCGCCACGGCGGTGATGCTGCCGTTGACGCCCTGGATGGAAGCGGATTCCGTCTGGCTCAATCTGGCGGCGTTGCTGCCCGCCATCGCCGTCGCCATGGCCATGGCGGGCGCGCTGGGCTACGTCTTCGAACGGGTTCTGATCATGCCGGTCTACGGCAATCACCTGAAGCAGATCCTCATCACCATGGGCGGCCTGATCATCGCGGAACAGCTCATTGTCGTTCTGTGGGGACCCGACGAAATTCCGCTCATCCGGCCGCTGACCTTCCAGGGCTCGTTTACCTTGGGCGACGTGACCTTCGAGAAGTACCGCTTGATCGCCGTGATCATCGGGTTGCTTGTGTTCGCCGTGCTCAGCCTCATTCTCAGCCGCACCAAGATCGGCCTGCTGATCCGGGCCGGGGTGGAAAACGGCGAAATGGTCGAGGCGCTCGGCTACCGCATTCGCCGCCTGTTCATCGGCGTGTTCATCGCCGGCTCGGCGCTGGCCGGTCTGGGCGGGGTCATGTGGGCGCTGTACGAGGAAGTGGTGACCGCCAATATGGGCATGCAGGT
The DNA here is from genome assembly GCA_028277845.1 of Sneathiellales bacterium. Lineage (GTDB taxonomy): Bacteria > Pseudomonadota > Alphaproteobacteria > JANQFL01 > JANQFL01 > JANQFL01. Next base: position 34,444 of record JANQFL010000068.1, on the reverse strand, counting down.
CATGGTGCTGGTCTTCATCGTCATCATCATCGGCGGCCTGGGATCGGTCACGGGCTGTTTCGTCGGCGCCGTTCTGGTCGGGCTGGTGGCCAATTACGCCGGCTTTCTGGCGCCCAAGGTGGCGTTGGTTTCCAACATCGCCCTGATGGTGATCGTTCTGATGTGGCGGCCCCAGGGGCTGTTCCCCGTGGCCAAGCGGTAAGGGGAGGGAACGCCGTGCTCAACACCATTCTCTCGGGCGATTTTCCGCGCAGCCGCCTGCTGACCATCGTCCTGATCGTCATCTTCATATCGCTGGCGTTCGCGCCGTTTCTGTTTCCCGGCACACGGTCGCTCTCGGTCGCCGCCAAGATCTGCTATTTCGTCGTCCTGGTGGCGAGCTACGATCTGATGCTGGGATACACCGGCATCGTGTCGCTGTCGCACACCATGTTCTTCGGCATCGGCGCCTACGGCGTGGCCATCGCCTTGAACAATATGGGCGCATCCTGGGGCGCGGTGCTTCTGGGCACCATCGTCGGCCTGCTGTTGGCGGTCGTCGTCGCCTTGGTGATCGGCTTGTTTTCGTTGCGGGTGAAAGCGCTCTTTTTCGCCATGGTCACGCTGGCGGTGGCGTCGGCCTTTGCGGTGCTGGCATCGCAAATGTCATGGTTGACCGGGGGCGAGGACGGCCTGTCCTATTCGGTGCCGAAAATCCTGACACCGGCCTACAAGCTGATGGACGACAAGCTGTTCGGCGTGCGCATGAACGGCCGTATCGTCGCCTACTACCTGGTGTTCTCCGTATCGTTTGTCCTGTTCCTGGTCATGCTGCGCATCGTCAACTCGCCGTTCGGCCGGGTTCTGCAGTCGATCCGGGAAAACGATTTCCGCTCCGAGGCGCTGGGATTCCAGGCTGTCATCTACCGCTCCCTGGCCAGTTGCCTGGGCGCCCTGATGGCGGCATTGGCCGGCGTCCTGGCGGCGCTGTGGCTGCGGTATACCGGCCCCGACACCACGCTCAGCTTCGACATCATGGTGGACATCCTGCTGATGGTGGTGATCGGCGGCATGGGCAGCCTGTACGGTTCGGTGCTCGGTGCGACGATCTTCATTCTGGCCCAGAACTATTTGCAGAACCTGATGGGCGCCGTGTCCGACGCGACGGCCGCGTTGCCGCTGGTCCCCGAACTGTTCCATCCCGACCGCTGGCTGTTGTGGCTCGGTGTCATGTTCGTGCTGTCGGTCTATTTCTTCCCAACCGGCATCGTCGGCCGTCTAAGGAGTTCGTCGTGAATACTGTCATGTCGTCCCGTTATCTGACCTGCGCGGGGTATGAAATCCATTTCACCGAGTGGGGCGCGGACAAGGATCAGACGGTCGTGTGCTGGCACGGTCTGGCGCGGTCCGGCCGGGATTTCGATGCGGTGGCCGCCCATTTGTCCGCCCGTTACCGGGTCATCTGCCCCGACACCATCGGTCGCGGACTCAGCCAGTGGGCGCATGATCGCGACAAGGACTATTGCTTCGATGTCTATTGTGCGACGGCCGTGGACCTGCTGGACCAGCTTGGTGTCGGGTCCCTGAAGTGGGTCGGTACCTCCATGGGCGGTTTGATCGGTACCCATCTCGCAGCCGGACCCCTCAAGGGCCGGATCAGCCATCTGCTGATCAACGATATCGGTCCCGTCGTGGAGCCTGCGGCGGCCGAACGGATCGCCACCTATGTCGGCAATCCGCCGTCGTTCGACAGCTTCACCGATTTCGAAACCTGGATCCGCACGGTCTACGCGCCGTTCGGCGAGCGCAGCGACGCCACCTGGCGGCTATTGGCGGAAACCACATGCCGGCGTACGGAGGACGGTAAGATCACCGCGCACTACGATCCCAAAATCGTCACCCAGTTCACGACCCATGCATCCGATTTGGACGGCTGGCCGGCCTATGAGGCCGTGGACGCGAAAACGCTGGTGATCAGGGGTGAAAATTCCGATGTACTGTCCAGGGAAACGGCCGAAGAAATGACGCAGCGGGGACCCAAGTGCGATTTGATCACCGTTCCGGCGTGCGGCCATGCGCCTGTGTTCGACACGGTCGACGAGCAACGCATCGTCGATGATTTTCTCGATTCGTGAGGCTATTCGTCAGTTCGCTTCCAAGGCGATCCGTAGCATGCGCGCGAGTTCGGCCTTCTGAAACGGCTTCTGAATCAGCAGCGCGCCGTCGTCCAGTGTCAGGGAATTGTCCACCGAATCCCTGTTGTATCCGGACATGAGCAGGACGCGGAGCTGCGGCAGTTGCTTGGTCATTTCACGGGCGAGCTGTTGACCGTTCATGCCGCCGGGCAAGGCAATGTCCGTCAGAATGAGATCGATATCGGGCGTTTGTCCCGCCAGCTTCAAGGCGCTCGCGCCGTCGCTGGCCTCGACGGTCTTGTAGCCGAGCGACTTCAACTGGGATAACGCCAGATCGCGGACGTCCCTGTCGTCTTCGATCACCATGATCCGTTCGCCGTTCGCCATCGCGACCTGATCTCCTGCACCGTCAAGGTGATCGGCCTTGTCGGCCCCGGATTTCGGCAGCAATAGGGTCACTGTCGTGCCGCGGCCCAGTTCGCTTTCGATCGTAACATTGCCACCGGACTGCTTGATGAATCCGTACACCATGGACAATCCAAGTCCCGTGCCCTTGCCGACGCCCTTGGTCGTAAAAAACGGATCGAACACGCGGTCCAGGTCGGACTGGTCAATTCCGGCACCGGTGTCTGAAACGGCCAGCGAAACGAATCCTTTCCCATCCGCGCGATTCAGATTGCGTGCAGCGATCGTTAGAGTGCCGCCGTTTGGCATGGCGTCACGGGCATTGATCCCGAGATTGACCAGCGAGACTTCGAGTTGGGCGGGATCGACTTCGCAAGACCATAACTCGGGCTCGGTCTCCACCACGACGTCGACGGTTTCACCAAGCAGCCGCTGCAGCATTTCGACCACTCCGCCGATCCGCTCGTTCAAGTCGACCACGATCGGGGTCAAGGTTTGCTTGCGGGAGAACGCCAACAAACGATGCGTGAGTTCGGCGCCCCGGTGCGCCGCCCGCAACGCTGTCGACAGGTTCTTTTGCACCGGCCCGGTCAGTGTTTCATCTTCGCGCGCGATCTCGAGATTGCCCTGGATGATGGCCAGCAAGTTGTTGAAGTCGTGCGCCACACCGCCGGTCAGCTGACCGATGGCGTCCATTTTCTGGGCCTGCCGCAACTGCTCGGCAATCTGATTGCGCTCGGTGATGTCACGGGAATTGATCACAATGCCTTTGACGGATTCGTTCTTCAGCAAATTGCGCCCGATCGCCTCGATCTCGCGCCATTCGCCGTTCTTGTGCTGAAACCGCATGACGATCGATTCGGTTATTTTCCCGCTTTTCACACCTTCGGCGGCGGTCGCCATGACCCGCTCCCTGTCGTCGGGGTGCATGAGATCAAAGGCGTTCAGCCCGACCAGTTCCTCCGGCTTAAAACCCAGCACCTGCTCAACGGACGGGCTTTCGAACAGGATGGTCCCATCCGCGTCGATAACGGTAATGATGTCGAGGGCGTTTTCGATCAGTGAACGGAACCGCTCCTCGCTTTTGGCGAGCGCCAGTTCCGTCTGCACCTGCTCGGTAATGTCCCGGCCGGTGCCTCGGTACCCCTTGAACGCGCCGTCGCCGTCATAAACCGGTTTGCCGCTGATCGACCAGAGCCGTTCCTCGCCGTCGGGACGGACATAGGTATATCGGAAGTCACGAAACGGGCGGCGCGCGTGGAGGTCGTCCAGATGCGGTTGCCATTTCGGCCGGTCTTCCTGCTTGGTAATCAGGTCCTCCCGCCGGGTACCGATCATCTTGTCTATGGACAGACCGGCAAATTTTTTGGCCAAGTCGGAGACGTAGGAGAAACGAAGCTCCGAGTCCATCTCCCACAACCAGTCCGATGCCGACTCGGCGAAGTCCTTAAACCGTTGTTCATTGTTCTGTGCACGTTGTTCCGCTTGCTCGGTCTGATCGAGGGCGCGTCGTAGCTCCTCGACCGTTTGTGAAAGCTCCGAAGCCGTCTTCGCCTCCTTGGCTGCGAGGGCTTCGCTTTCATAGTCTTCCATTTCAAGAAATGCCTTGAGCACGCTAAACGACATGCCAGCGGCGAGAAATGTTCGAACGACGAACACAGGTATTATGACCAGGGCTTGAACTGAGTCGTAGTTCAATACCGATGCTGGGAAATATGGCGCCGCCGGTGTGATCGCCGTTGTGGCGCCATAGATAAGCAGGCAGACTCCAAACAAACGAATCCAACTGTTGAACCAGGAACCCGATTGCCAGTCGGGGCTTTTGCGCAAAAGACTAAAAGCGGCGAGAACGGCGCCAGGAAAACCCAGCAGATAGCGGGCCATAATTTCCCCGAGCAGTGCGTCGTTCGAAATTGATACGGACGCGATATGCAGTACGCACAACAAAATGCCGATCAGGTCGGCAATCGTCAGCCAGCGTCGCTCCGCAACATTGCGTTCGGATTGAACTTGGTCCGCAAACCAGAGCAGCACGGCGAAGCGCGCCATGGCCCAGAACGAGACGATCCCCAGAAACGGTCCGTACGTTGCCGGCCAGACTGATTCCGGCGACAGTTGACGGTACATGACAGACCATTCCAAAAGGCCGTGTATCAGACCAAACACGGCGAGCCAGCGGAACGCGCGATGGAGCGCACGTTCGTTGGCGCGGTGTGTCCTTGTCCACAAAACGAGACCGAGGGAAAAGAAGGACAACCCGTAAACAAAAAATATGATGCTATCGCCGCTCAAAGCATCATCCGATCGACCCCAAAAATTTTAGGGATTAATAGTAATTCAAATTCCTTTATGAAAAATCACCTAGAGAAAGTATTTGTCGCGACATTATTCGCCCGGGCCATACTCGGTGGATGCCGTTACTCAGCAATTCTGGATGGATTTTCGCCATTACATTCGACAACTATAAGTGCAAGTAGACACGCGGTAAGAAATACCCGGTTACAAGACTTTAGCGCGGTTTGCGGCCCCGTAATCCCAGGCTATAGCGGTCGATGGCGACCGATTTAATCAGGGCATGAACGTGCGCGCCCGGCGCCAATTGCAGGCGGTATGCGGACCTGCGGGTTATGCGGGCCCAAAGCGGCGTCCCGATATCCACCAGGACATCGACATGGGGGCCGTCATCGTCGGCGATTTGCGCCACGACGCCCTGAAACTGATTAAGAACGCTGAGGCCATCTTGGGGTTCGAGCGATAGTGTGACATCACGCGCGCGCACCCGGACACGCAATTCCGTTCCCACATCAAGCCGCAATTGGGCGACGAACAGCGGGCCGCCGGGTACGGCCAAGCGGGTCAGTTTGTCGGCCGACTCGTGGGCCTCGACCACGGCGGGCAGCACGGCGCCGGCATCGTACCGCCCCGTCAATGGCCGCAGATCAAGCCGGCTCAGGACTTCTTCGACCGGTCCGCTGGCCGCCACCCGGCCCTTGGTCATCAAGACGACCGTGTCGGCCAAGCGGACGATTTCGTCCATCGAATGGCTGACATAGACGACCGGAATATCCAGTTCGTCACGCAGGGATTCGATAAACGGCAGAATTTCCGCCCGGCGGGCCGCATCCAGGTTTGCCAGGGGCTCGTCCATCAACACCAGCCGCGGCGAGGCAAGCAAGGCGCGGCCGATCGCGACGCGTTGCTTTTCACCGCCCGACAGGTTGTGCGGACGGCGCTCCAGAAGGGGGGCGATATCCAGTAATGAGACGACCGTATCGAAATCGACCCGGCGTTCCGATGCCGCCACAAGATTCATGCCGTAGGTCAAATTGCCCCGAACGCTCATGTGCGGGAACAGGCGGCTTTCCTGAAAAACGTATCCAAGGCGCCGTTTCTCCGGTGCGACGTCGATATTTGCCTTGCCGTCGAACAACACCTGACCGTTGATGCTGATACGTCCGGTATCGGGGCGGTCTAGCCCGGCAAGCATATTGACCAGCATGGTCTTGCCCACGCCCGAGCGTCCGAACAACGCCGTAATGCCCCGTCCGGCCGAAAACCGGGCGGCCAGATCAAAGGATCCCAGGGTCCGGCTGACGTCGACTTCCAGCATGGCTACCCCTTCAATCGCTTGCTGAGACGCCGCGACAGGAATTCCGATGCGGCCAGGGCGGCAAGTGACAAGGCGATGGCGAGCAACGTCAGTCGGAATGCCGCTTCCTCGCCGCTCGGATTTTGAATGGAGGAAAAGATGGCCAGGGGCAGGGTACTGGTTTCACCCGGAATATTGGAGACGAAGGTGATGGTCGCGCCGAATTCCCCTAGTGCCCGGGCAAAGGCCAACACACAGCCGGTGAGGATGCCGGGTGTTACCAATGGCAGGGTAAGCGTGAAAAACACCCTCATGGGCCCCGCTCCCAGAGTCCGGGCCGCTGTTTCCAATCGGGGATCGACCGCTTCGAAAGACAGGCGGATGGCGCGCACCATCAACGGAAAGGCCATAACGGCCGCGGCAACGGCGGCGCCGCGCCACGTAAATGCGATGGAGATATCGAACACGTCGTAGAGCCATGCCCCGACAACGCCGCGCCGGCCAAGCAGCACGAGCAGCAAATAGCCGATGACAACCGGCGGGACGACCAGCGGCAGATGAATGAGACCGTCCACCAGCGTCTTTCCGAAAAAATCGCGCCGCGCCAGCAGCCAGGCGGCGGCGATGCCGAAGGGCAGGATGGCGATCACCGCCGTGACCGACACTTTCAGGGAAAGCATTAGAGCTTCGACTTCGGCGGGCGTCATCCAATCCATGATCACGGGATGTCCGGTCTTCCGAACCCGGAGGCGGCAAAAATGCGGCCGCATTCGGGACCGAACAGATAGTCGTAGAATTCGCGCGCGATGGATGAGCGCGCCCCGGCGACAAGGGCGACGGGGTAAACGATCGGGTCGTGGGCGTCGATGGGGAGGCGTCCAAGCACGTCGACGCGATCGGACACGAAGGCATCCGTTTCATAGACCAGTCCGACGGCCACTTCACCCCGGGCCACCAGCATAAGAGCCGATCGGGTGTCCTGCGCGCGCGCCAGGCGATGCCGGATGTCTGTCCAGGCTCCGATCTTGGTCAGGGCTTGTTGGCCGTATATTCCCGCGGGAACATGATCGGGATCGCCCATCACCCAGCGGTCCGCGGGCGTCAAGCGGGATGACAACACGGCATGGATGTCCGCTGAATCAGACTTTGTTGTCATTTGATCCGGTTGCATTTGTCCGTTGGTCTTGGGAGAAATCAGGACAAGCCGGTTGTTCAGCAGCGCGCGCCGGCTGGACCGCGCAATCAAGTTCCGTTCGTCCAGATAGTCCATCCATTTGGTGTTGGCCGACAGAAAGATGTCTGCCGGCGCACCGTTTTCGATTTGACGGGCGAGCGTGGAACTGGAGGCGACCGATAGCCGTACGCGGTGCCCGGTTTGGCTTTCATAGAGTTTGGCCGCGGCGGACATGACGTCGACCGTGCTCGCGGCAGCGAACACCGTAACCGTCGCGGCTTTTACGTGGGACGCGGCACTCAACGCCAGCATGGCCACGGCAAGAATGGTGGCGGCAAACAAGTATGGAAGCATATGAAGGCGCGCTCGCACCATTCTAAGTTTCCTTACTATCTTGTCTGCCGTTCACTACTTTTTGCCGTAAAGCGCATTGGGGTCTACCAGGACGTCTTCTATCGTTTCCAGTTTGCCGTCGCGCGCGGCACGGAAGAAACACGTCCGCCGTCCCGTATGGCATGCCACGCCGGTCTGGTCGACCAGCAGAAGCAACGTGTCGCCATCGCAGTCAACGCGAAATTCCTTGAGTATCTGCACCTGACCGGACGTTTCGCCCTTGCGCCAGAGTTTACCGCGCGAGCGCGACCAGTAGCACACGCGTTGACTGGTGAGGGTTTCGCGCACGGCCTCAGCGTTCATCCAGGCCGTCATCAAGACCTCGCCGGTGTCATGCTGCTGGGCGACGGCGGTCACCAGCCCGCGGTCGTCGAAGGTGATCTCGGAGAGAATGTCGTCGTTTTCGTTTGCCACGGGATGTCTCTCTTCAGGAACTGGCGGCATTCAGGCGGTCGAATGCGTCCTTGAGGTCGTCCTTCAGGTCTTCGATATCCTCCAGACCGATGTGGAAGCGCAGCAATTGGCACTCGCTGTCCCAGAGAACGGCCGTGCGAACGGGTTTTTGCGGCAGGATCAGGCTTTCGTAACCGCCCCAGGACGCGCCCAGCCCGAACAATTTGAGGTCGTCGACAAAAGCGGCGACCGCGGCCTCGGAACACGGCTTGATCAAGACCCCGAACAACGCGGCGGCCCCGGTAAAGTCCCTTTTCCACAACGCGTGGCCGGGATCGCTTTTCAGGGGCGGGTACAAGACCCGTTCCACCTCCGATCGGGTTTGAAACCACTCGGCCAGCTTCAAGGCACTGTCCTGCTGGTGCTTCATCCGGACAGACAACGTCCGCATGCCGCGCTGGGCCAGATAGACGTCATCGGGACCGGCGGTCTGGCCGAGCTCGACCGTGGTGTCGCGCAGGGAAGGCCAGGCGTCCTTGGTGGCGGTGGCGGTGCCGATCATGGCGTCGGAATGGCCGACGATGTATTTCGTTCCGGCCTGAATGGAAATGTCGACGCCGTGTTCGAACGGCTTGTAAAACAGCGGCGACGCCCAGGTATTGTCCATCAGGACCTTGGCGTCGTTTTTATGGGCGGCTTCGGCTATGGCCGGGATGTCCTGTACCTCGAATGTTTGCGAGCCTGGCGACTCGACGAACACGGCGCGGGTGTTGGGGCGCATCAGGTCCGATATGCCCGCGCCGATGAGAGGATCATAGTAGGTGACGTCGACGCCGAAGCGGGTGAGGGTGCCATTGCAGAAATTGCGGGTCGGGTAATAGGCCGAATCCGTGACCAGAAAGTGATCGCCCGCTTTCAGCACGCTGAGGATGGATGCCGTAATGGCCGCCGCGCCTGACGGGTAGAGTAGGCAGCGGTACCCGCCTTCCACCGCCACAACCAGGCCTTCGAGCGCAGCGCTGGTGGGGTGGCCGATTCGGCCGTAGTAGACGCCTTTTTCATCCCGCGCGCGGGCTTCCCACATGGATTTGATGCCGGCCATGCCGGGATACAGGATTGTCGAGGCGTGATAGACCGGCGGATTGACGACGCCATGATTGGATTCCGGGTCCCGTCCGGCGGTAACGATCTTGGTGTCTTCCCTCATATCACTCCTCGGCTAACGTGCCGGTTTGGGCCAATTCATGGCGCTTAAGCGCAATCCACAGGTTTTACTTGGCGATTATTGCACCGGGATCAGCGCAACCGGACCGTTCTTTTCTGTTCGAAACCGCCTTTGAGCCGCCAATTTCCCGAAAAGTCAAGGCCTTACATGGGCTTGAGAGGCTTGCGACAGTTGTGTTAGCGTGCGCTTCTAGTGATTGGACATCGATCACGAATTCATCTCGATGAATATAACGAATAAACAGGGAAGGTTTCCAACCATGAAGTATCTCAAGCATCTTACCGCAGCTGCCGCGGTGGCATTGCTGTCGACGGCGGCCGGTGCGGCGACGCTCGATGATGTAAAATCCAAAGGCGTATTGGATTGCGGTGTGACCACCGGCCTGGCCGGCTTTGCGGCTCCGGATGATTCCGGCAAGTGGCAGGGTTTCGACGTTGATTTCTGCCGTGCCGTCTCGGCCGCCGTGTTCGGGAACCCGGACAAGGTGAAATACACCCCCACCACCGGTAAGACCCGCTTCACGGCGCTGCAATCCGGTGAAGTCGACCTCCTGGCCCGGAACACCACCTGGACGTTCTCGCGCGACGTCGACCTCGGCTTCGAGTTCGTCGGAGTCAACTACTATGACGGTCAAGGTTTCATGGTGCGCAAGGACCTGGGCGTGAAGAGCGCCACGGAGCTGGACGGCGCCACCGTCTGCATCCAGACCGGTACCACGACCGAACTGAACCTGGCCGACTATTTCCGCGCCAACAACATGTCGTTCTCGCCGGTGGTTATCGAAACCAACGCCGAAGCCCGCGCCAACTACGAAAAGGGCGCCTGCGACGTCTACACCACCGACCGTTCCGGCCTGGCCGCGACCCGTGTCGTGCTGCCCGATCCGGGCGCCCACGTGGTTCTGCCGGAAATCATCTCGAAAGAGCCGCTCGGCCCGTTGGTCCGCCACGGCGACAACCAGTGGGGAGATATCGCCCGCTGGACGCTGAACGCGCTGGTCACGGCCGAAGAGCTCGGCGTCACCCAGGCCAATGTCGACAGCATGAAGTCCTCCAAGAATCCGGAAGTCCGTCGTCTGCTGGGCAGCGAAGGCAGCCTGGGTGAGATGCTGGGTCTGAGCAAGGACTGGGGCTACCACGTCATCAAGTCCGTGGGTAACTACAGCGAAATCTACGAACGTCATATCGGTGCCAACACCCCGCTCGGCTTGGCTCGCGGTGTGAATGCGCTGTGGACGAGCGGCGGCATCCTGTACTCGCCCCCGTTCCGGTAAGAACAAGGGTTACGGGGCTCTATTGAGCCTCGTAAAACCATGACGTGAAACGAAATCAGGGGATTTGGCGGGCCTGACGGTCCGGCAAGTCCCCTGTTTCTTTTAGCGTCCCATACCGGAACCTCGGCACCGTAGACCGAGGCGCAATCACAAATAATTACAGCAGGGGCTATCCATGGCTGTAGAAGTAGAATCGTCACCACGTACGCATTGGTGGAACGACGAACGGATTCGGGCGATTTTGGTCCAGGTACTCGTTGTCGGACTGTTCGCTGGGTTCATCTGGTTCATCGTCGACAACACGGCAATCAACATGGAAAAACGGGGCCTCAAGGCTGGCTTCGGTTTCATGGACGATATTGCCGGTTTTCAGCCGACGAGTCCGGGCTTTAATATCACCAACTTCGACGTCAATATTTCGACCCACAGCGAAGTGTTCTTCCTAGGTCTGGTCAACACTTTGATGATCGCGGCGGTCGGGATCGTGCTGGCGACCATCGTCGGTTTCGTTTTCGGCGTCATGCGGCTGTCAGACAACATTCTGATCAAATTCGTAGCGGCGGTGTACGTCGAGGGTACGAGAAACATCCCCCTGCTGCTGCAAATCCTGGCTTGGTATCTTGGGGTCATTCTGGCGGTGTTTCCTGCGGTGAGGAAATCGTGGGACTGGGGCGAGGTGATCTTCTTCAACAACCGCTACATCGCCTTCCCATCGCCCATCCCGCAGTCCGGTTTTTGGATTTTCATGGCGTCCGTTGCCATTGCCATCGTCGCTGTCGTCTTTCTACGGCGATGGGCGCATCAGCGGCAGGACGCAACCGGCCAGCAGTTCCCGGTGTTTTGGGCATCTGTCGCCATTCTCATTGGATTGCCGACCGTGGTGTGGTTCATCACGGGGCAGCCCCTCGCATGGGACGTGCCGGAATTGAAGGGTTTCAACTACCGTGGCGGGGGGCAATTGCCCGCGTCATTCCTGGGCATGCTGTTCGCGCTGACGTTCTATACCGGCGCCTTCATCGCCGAAAACGTCCGGGCCGGTATTCAGTCGGTCAGTCACGGCCAGACCGAGGCGGCGTATGCCGTCGGCCTACGGCCCGGTACGACAACCCGGCTGATCATCATTCCGCAGGCTTTGCGGGTGATCGTGCCGCCGGTCACCAGCCAGTACCTCAATCTGACCAAGAATTCATCCCTGGCGATCGCCATCGGCTATCCCGATCTAGTGAACATCTTCACGGGAATATCACTCAATCAGACGGGCAACGCGGTGGAAATCATCCTCATGACGATGCTGGTCTATCTGACCATCTCGTTGCTGATTTCCGCATACATGAACTGGTACAACAAGCGCGTCGCGCTGGTGGAGCGCTAGGCCATGGCTGATCGAACATACGAAATTGGCAGCCACCCCGACCTTCCGCCACCGGTGAGCGAGACGGGGGTCATAGGTTGGCTCAAGCACAACCTGTTCAGTACCTGGTACAATTCGCTGGGTACCATCTTCATCCTCTATCTGCTCTATCTGGCGCTGCCGCCGCTTGTCGACTGGACGTTGTTGTCCGCCGTCTGGGGCGGTAATTCCAACCAGGAATGCTGGGCCGTAACCCGTGAAGGCGCGTGCTGGGGATTCATCGACAACCGGTTCTCGTTCCTGATGTACGGGTTTTATGATTCCGACGCCTACTGGCGACCCAATCTGGTCGGTATCATCTTCATCTTGGCCATGATCCCGGTGTTGTTCCGTTCGATCCCGGGCGGCAACGTTGCGGCTGTCTTTTTGATCTTCGTATTTCCGTGGATCACGGTGTCCATGCTTTACGGACCGGTCAACATGACGACCATGGGCTCGAGCGTCGGCGTCACGATCTATTCGCTTGTCCTGTTGGCCGGTTTGGGCTTGGGCTGGCACGGCCGAAAAAACTTAAACCTGCTCCTCATGGGTATCGGCTTCGGCGTCGCTTACTTCTGCGCGATCGCCCTTTTCCTGCGCTGGGGATTCGGTTTGAAGGTGATCGGCACCGACAAATTCGGCGGCCTGATGCTGACCCTGATCCTGGCCACGGTGTCGATCGGCGTTTCGATGCCGCTCGGTATCGTTTTGGCGCTCGGGCGGCAAAATCAGAAAATGCCGATCGTGCGGACCTTGTGTATCGGATTCATCGAGTTGGTCCGGGCCGTTCCGCTGATTACCGTGCTGTTCATGGCGCAGTTCATGTTGCCCTTGTTCCTGCCCGAAGGCGTCGATTTCGACAACATCGTTCGCGCCCTGGTCGGCATGTCGCTGTTTGCCGCCGCCTACATGGCGGAGGTTGTGCGCGGCGGCCTGCAGGCGATCGGCAAGGGCCAGTACGAGGCCGCTGACGCTCTGGGATTGAACTACTTCCTCAAGATGCGGTTCATCATCATGCCGCAGGCCTTGAAGATCGTTATCCCGGGAATCGTCAGTACGTTCATAGGACTGTTCAAGGACACGACCCTGGTCTTGATTATCGGTCTGTTCGACTTCCTGCAAACCGGTGTGTCATCCCTGGCCGACACCAAGTGGAACGGTCTGGAACACGAAGCCTACTTCTTCATCGGCCTCGTATTCTTCGTCCTGTGCTTTGGCATGTCGCGCTACTCGATGTACCTCGAGAAGAAGCTCGACACCGGCTACAAACGATAAGGAAAAAGTCATGAGTGAAGCAGCAGCAGTGCAGGCCGGCGCCAATGGCACGGCGATTCAATTGATCGACGTGCACAAATGGTATGGCGATTTTCATGTGCTGAAGGACATCAACCTGTCGGTCGATACCGGCGAGCGCATCGTCATTTGCGGCCCGTCCGGTTCCGGCAAGTCCACCATGATCCGGTGCATCAACCGGCTCGAGGAGCATCAGCGCGGCCAGATCATCGTCGACGGCATCGAACTGACCAACGACCTCAAGAAGATCGACGAAATCCGCCGCGAGGTCGGCATGGTGTTCCAGCACTTCAATCTGTTCCCGCACTTGACGGTGCTGGACAATCTGACGCTGGCGCCCATCTGGGTCCGCAAGATGCCCAAGACCGAGGCCGAGGAAGTCGCCATGAAGTACCTGGAGCGGGTGAAAATCCCCGAGCAGGCGCAGAAATATCCGGGCCAGTTGTCGGGCGGCCAGCAGCAGCGCGTGGCCATCGCGCGCAGCCTGTGCATGAATCCCAAGATCATGCTGTTCGACGAACCCACCTCGGCGCTCGATCCGGAAATGATCAAGGAAGTGCTCGACGTGATGGTCGGGCTGGCCGAGGAAGGCATGACGATGCTGTGCGTGACCCACGAAATGGGTTTCGCCCGCCAGGTCGCCAACCGGGTCATCTTCATGGATGGCGGCGAGATCATCGAGCAGAACGAACCGGTCGAATTCTTCGAGAACCCGCAAAGCGACCGGACGAAACTGTTCCTCGATCAGATCCTGCACTGACCGGACAATCGATCGGCAAGAAAGAAAGCGGCGCCTTCGGGCGCCGCTTTCTTGTTCAGCCGGATGCCTTGCGCATTAAGCCACGGATCTTGTCGTCCGCCCCCGGCCCGGCGGTCGGTTGCACGTCCCAGGGATCGAGCGGCCGGCCGTCGTGAGAGAGCACGGCCGCACCGCGGATCGGCTTGCCCGTGGCCTTCTCGATCAGTTCCATGCGCCGGCCACGGCCGTTGGGGACCCATTTCTCGCCCCAGTCCTTGAGGGCGATAAGCACCGGATAAAGATCCAGCCCACGCCTGGTCAGACGGTATTCATGCGACCGGCCATCGGTGCTGGAAGGGCGTTTCTCGAGAATGCCCCGGTCCGTCAGCTTCTTCAGCCGGGCAGAGAGTACGCTCGGCGATATTTCCAGGTGCTCCTGGAAGGCATCGAACGTGCGCATGCCGTGAAAGGCGTTGCGCAGAATCAGAAGTGTCCACCATTCAGTGACAACGTCCAGCGTTTGGGCAATGGAACAGTCGATATCGGCGAGGGACGACCGGGGCACGTTGGTTTCCTTGCTTTGTCGATCAGGCCGCCGCGGCGGACGTTCCCGTTAAAATGCCTTCCAGCCGCGCCCGGATAATTTCTTCCGCCTCCCGCATGATGCGGTCGATCAGTTCCTGACAGGTCGGGATGTCGTTGATCAATCCGGCAACCATGCCGCACGACCAAACACCGGCGTCCATGTCGCCGTCCATCATGATCCTGGGATAGACCCCGGCCACTTCATCCAGGATGTCCTCGAACTTGATGTCGGGGCCAAGCGTTTTCTCCTTCTCGAGAAGGCGTTCCGTGGCGGCATTGTTGAGCACGCGCTCGGTGTTGCGCAGGGGACGCATGACCAATCGTGTATCGATTTCCGATGCGTCGAGAATGGCCTTCTTGACGTTGTCGTGCACCGGAGCCTCCTTGGTGGCGATGAAGCGGGTGCCCATGTTCATGCCGTCGGCGCCCATGGCCAGGGACGCCACCAGCGACCGTGCATCGGCCATGCCGCCCGAGGCGACGAAGGGGATTTTCAGCTCCTCCGCGGCGCGGGGCAGCAGGATCATGTTGGGGATGTCGTCCTCGCCCGGATGGCCGCCGCATTCGAAGCCATCAACGGAAACAGCGTCGCAGCCGATGGCCTCGGCCTTGAGGGAGTGGCGGACCGTGGTGCACTTGTGGATGACCTTGATGCCGTTTTCCTTGAGCTCCGGCAGCCATTTCTGCGGATTGTTGCCGGCGGTTTCGACGATCTTGACGCCGCCGTCGATGATGGCGCGCACATAGCCCGGATAATCGGGCGGATTGACGGACGGCAGGAAGGTGAGATTGACGCCGAACGGCTTGTCGGTCATCTCGCGGCAACGGGCGATTTCGTTGGCCAGATCCGGCGGGGTCTTCTGGGTCAGGCCCGTAATGATGCCCAGTCCGCCGGCGTTGGACACCGCGGCCGCCAGTTCGGCAAAACCGACATAATGCATACCGCCCTGGATGATGGGATGCTCGATCTCAAACAGTTCCGTGATCCGTGTTTTCATCTTCTTGCCGCCTCGCTTGGAAAATAACTTCTAAGTTAGAAGTTAAATGAGCGCACCAACCGATGCAACAGGAATTCGTGCGATTCCTGATACAGGTTTTCTAAACGTTCGGATCGACCATGGTTTCCTGCCGCGCGTACGGCACGAAACCGGCACTTTGATAGAGCGGCAGGGCGGCCGGGTGGTCCATGGTGCAGGTATTGATGGTCAGGCGCTCGATGGGGTGCTGCCAGGCTTCCTCGATGGTCCAGTTGAGGAAATAGCGGCCCAGTTTCATACCGGTGAATTCGGGGATCAATCCGAACAGGTTCAAATTGCCTTCCTTCGGACGGCGGAAATCCAATTCCGAAAAGCCGGCCGGTACGCCACCGCAATACAGCACGTAGATTTCGACATTGCCGTCATGGATGATGTCGCCGAGCCGGTCGTCCGACAGTTTCTTGCGGTCGATCCACAGCCAATCCCGCCCGACGGTGTCGTAGAGATATCGATAGAAGCCGATGGTCGGCTGCTCCGCCCGCATCAGGGCCAGTTTCAGCTTGGGATCGGGATGCACGGTCCTGAGCCGGGGCCGCTCGTTCATCTCGAGATAGGTAATGGTCACCGGAACCGGGTCGAGCTTTCGCGCACCTACGGACATGTCCGGACTCCGTTCGAACAGGGCGTCATCATGTCTCGATGGGCGCGTCTTCACGCATGCCCCATTCGGACCAGGATCCGTCATAGACGGCGACCTCCCGATGTCCCAACAGATGCAGTGCGAGGGCAATGACCGAGGCGGTGACACCCGAACCGCACGTCGTGACCACGGGCCGATGGCTGTCGAACCCGATACCGGCCAGAGCCGCCCGCAGACCGTCGGCATCCAGCATGGTGCGGTCTTCCTTTCTTAACAGGTCCGTATACGGCAGGTTGACACTGCCGGGAATGTGGCCGCCGCGCATGCCCGGGCGGGGCTCCGGATCGCTGCCGCTGAAGCGGCCGGCGCTACGGGCGTCCAGAACCTGTTCCTTTTTTCTGTCGATGTTCCTCAGAACGTGGCTGTAGTCCCGCACCATGGTCGTGTTGAGACGCGCCGTGAAATGGCGTTCACGCGGTACGGGAGGCATGTCGGAAACGGCCCGGCCTTCCTCGCGCCATTTCGGCAGGCCGCCGTCCAGCACGGCGACATCGCCATGACCGAAGGCCCGGAACATCCACCAAACCCGGGGCGCGCTGCGGATGCCCCAGCCGTCGTAAACGACGATCCGGTTTCCGTCACCCAGGCCCAGACGGCGGACCCGGCTGGAAAACTTCTCCGGGCTCGGCAGCATATGAGGCAGGTCGCTGTCGGTATCGCAGATCTCGTCGATATCGAAGAACACGGCGCCCGGGATATGGCAGTCCTCGTATTCCTGACGCGCGTTGCGATTCTCCGCCGGCAGATAGAACGAGGCATCCACGACGCGGACGTCGGGGGCGTTGATGTGCTCGGCCAGCCATTCGGTGCTGACCAGGGCGTCGGGATTGGTGTAGGACGTCATGATTACGGTCTTGTCCTTTCGCGTCCGGATTACTCAATAAATTCCAGGGATACCCGCCGGTTCTGGCGGCCTTTTTTCTCGATCTTGCGCACGCGCAACTGGCCGATCTCGCCGGTCCGTGCCACGTGGGTGCCGCCGCAGGCCTGCAGGTCCAGGCCGTCGATGTCGATCAGCCGGACCTTGCCCTGACCCATGGGCGGTTTGACGGCCATGGTCTTGACCAGATCGGGGTTGGAGGTCAGTTCCTCGTCCGTCACCCATTGCGACGCCACGGGATGATCCTCGCCGATCAGGCGGTTCAATTCGCCGGTGATGTGTTCCTTGTCCAGGGTAGCTTCCGGGATATCGAAGTCCAGCCGCCCCTTGCCGTCGCCGACCGAGCCGCCGGTCACGGGGTAGGGCAGGATCGCCGACAGCAGGTGCATACCGGTGTGCATGCGCATCAGGCGGTGGCGCCGGTCCCAGTCGATCTCGGCCGTCACCGTGTCACCCACGGCCGGCATCGCGGCGCCGTCTTCCGCCAGGTGCACGATGGCGTCCGCCGTTTCGCCCTTCACCGTGTTGACAATGGCGACGGCGTTGCCGTCCGCCTTGACCAGGCGCCCCGTATCGCCGGGCTGACCGCCGCCGGTGGGATAGAAGATCGTCCGGTCCAGTTGGATGCCCTGTTCGTCGACCGCGGTGACGGTGGCTTCACATGTGCGGGAATAGGCGTCGTCGCGGAACAGTGTCTCGGTCATGCGGCGTCCTCAATCGAGCCAACTGGGGGTCGGCAGGCCTTTCTCGCGCAGGAAGGCCGGGTTGAACATCTTGCTTTGATAGCGGGTGCCGAAATCGCACAACATGGTCACGATAGTGTGCCCCGGCCCCAATTCCTTAGCCATGCGGATGGCGCCGGCCACGTTGATGCCGCTGGACCCGCCCAGGACCAGGCCTTCGTCGGTCACCAGGTTGAAGACGATCTCAAGGGCTTCGGCATCGGGGATCTGATACGGGCAGTCGACCGTCAGTTCCGTGAGATTGGCGGTGATACGGCCCTGGCCGATGCCCTCGGTGATGGACGTGCCTTCCGCTTTCAACTCGCCGTGTTTGTAGTAGTTGAACAGGGCGGCGCCCATGGGATCGGCGAGGCCGATTTTGGCATCCGGTTTGACTTCATTCAGGTACTTGCCGACGCCGGCCAGCGTGCCGCCCGAACCGACGGCGCAAATAAACCCGTCCACCGTACCGTCGGTCTGTTCCCAGATTTCCGGACCGGTGGACTTGTAGTGCCCGTCCCGGTTGGCGACATTGTCGAACTGGTTGGCCCAGATGGCGCCGTTGGGCAGCTCGGCGTTCAGTTCCTCGGCCAGCCGGCCGGAGTATTTCACATAGTTGTTGGGATCCTTGTACGGCACGGCCGGCACTTCGCGCAGGTCGGCGCCGCACAGCCGGATCATATCCTTCTTTTCCTGGCTCTGGGTTTCGGGAATGACGATCACGGTCTTGTAGCCCAGCGCGTTGCCGACCAGGGCCAGGCCGATGCCGGTATTGCCCGCGGTTCCCTCGACGATGGTGCCGCGGGGCTTCAGCAGGCCCTTTTCCTCGGCATCCCGGATGATGTACAGCGCGGCACGATCCTTGACCGAGCCGCCGGGGTTGAGAAATTCGGCCTTTCCGAGAATTTCGCAGCCCGTTTCCTCCGAGGCGCGGCGCAGGCGGATGAGCGGAGTCCGCCCGATGGTGTCGATAAAGCCGTTGCGAATGTCCATAATGACGCGGATCTTTCCCGTTGAGCCCCCTAGTCAATCTAGCGAGCAGGCTGGCGGTCATCAAGCACTGCAAACCGGGATGTTCCGGATTGTTGACCCTCGGATGGGTTTTAGGGCGTTTCCGGAAAATGACAAGCGACGGCATGGTTTACGCCGGACGTCTGAGCCCGGTGCAAAACCGGTTTTTCGGCCCGGCAGCGGTCTTCGGTGCGCGGGCAGCGGCCGGCGAACGGGCAGCCGGGCGGCGGGTCGATAGGGGTCGGCGGGTCGCCTTCCAGGACGATGCGCCGGGAGCGTTTATCGGGATGGATCGACGGCAGGGCCGACAACAGCGATTTGGTGTAAGGGTGCCGCGGTGCGGCGAATATGTCCCGGGTTTCACCCATCTCCACGATATGTCCGAGATACATGACCGCGATGCGGTGGCTCATATAGCGCACCACGCCGAGGTCATGGGAGATGAACAGGAAGGTCAACCCTAGCTCTTGCTGCAACTGTTTCAGCAGGTTGAGGGTCTGGGCCTGGACCGAGACGTCGAGCGCCGACGTCGGTTCGTCCAGCACCAGCAATTCCGGATGCAGCACCAGGGCGCGGGCCAGGGCGATGCGTTGGCGCTGGCCGCCGGAAAACTCGTGCGGGTAGCGGTAAAGATGATCGACGCCCAGGCCAACCCTTTCCAGCATTTCCAGGCTGCGCCGGTCGATTTCGTGGTTCTTGGCCAGGCCGTTGATGTGGAGGCCTTCGCCGACCAGATCGCGCACCTGTTTGCGCGGATGCAGGGACGCGTAGGGGTCCTGGAAGATCAGCTGGATCTTCAAGGCCCATTTTTCGTCGCCGTCGCCGTTGCGGCGGCCGTCGATCAGGTCCTCGCCCTTGAACCGGATGGACCCGCTGGTCACCGGCGCCAAGCCGACCAGTGCGCGGCCCAAGGTGGTCTTGCCGCAGCCCGATTCTCCCACCAGCCCGAAAATCTCCCCCTGGCGCAGGGTCAGGTCGACGCCGTTCAGCGCCTTGACCGTGGCCTGGGTGCGCATCAAGGCGCCGCCACGCAAAGCAAAATGCACATGCAGCTTCTCGATTTCCAGAAGCGGCGGTGCGTCCGGGTCCGTACGCGGCGTCACGTCATTGGTCGCCATTTCGTTCATGCCGGCACCGCAGCGGGCTCAGCCGCCGGTTCCGGCGCGGCGTCGTGCAGGAAACAGGCGACCTGATGATCGGCGGTCAATGGAATGGCCCGCGGCCGCTCGTTGTGACATCTTGCCATGGCATGCTCGCAGCGCGGGGCGAAGCGACAGCCCGTGGGCGGTGTGAGCAGGCTGGGCACATTGCCCTTGATGGAATAGAGCGGCTCGTCGGCGTCGACCTGATCGGGCAGTGTCTTTAGCAGCGCGGCCGTATAGGGGTGCTGCGGGTCGCTCATGACGGTTTCCACGTCGCCGGCTTCCGCAACCTGTCCGGCATACATGACGATGACCCGGTCGCAGGTCTCGGCCACCACGCCCAGGTCGTGGGAAATCATCAGGACCGAGGATTGGATATCGTCGATCAGGGCGTTCATCAGCTCGATGATCTGGGCCTGGATGGTGACGTCGAGGGCTGACGTGGGTTCGTCGGCGATCAGCAGCTTGGGCCGGGTGACCAGCATCATGGCAATCATGATGCGCTGGGCCATGCCGCCGCTCAGTTCGTGGGGGTACCGCCGGGCCAGACGTTTGGGATCGGGGATCGACACCGAGGCCAACATGTCGAGGGCCTGGGCCCGGGCGGTCCGCCGGTTGAGGGACTTGTCATGGATCAGCAGGGTTTCCGCCACCTGGTCGCCGATCCGCATGACCGGATTGAGCGACATTTTTGGTTCCTGCATGATCATGGAAATGTCGGCGCCGCGGATGGCGCGCATTTCGGTTTCCGGCAGCTGGATCAAATCGCGGCCCTGGAACGCGATGGAGCCGCCGTCGATACGGCCGGGCGGATCGATCAGGCGCAGGACCGACCGGGCGGTGATGGACTTTCCGCAACCGGTTTCTCCGACAAGACCGATGGATTGTTCCCGGCCCACGTCGAACGACACGCCCTCCAGCGCATGGACCACGCCGCGCAGGGTATAGAAGCGCACGATCAGGTCGCGGACACTGAGCAACGGCGTGGTGTTCGGCGTGCCGGCGGCCATCAGCTTTGCCTCTGATGGGGATCGAGGATGTCGCGCAGGCCATCGCCGACCAGGTTGAAACCGAGTACGACGATGAGGATGGCGAAGCCGGGCAGGGTCGAGACCCACCACTGGTCGACGAGATAATTACGCCCGTCGCTGACCATCAGGCCCCATTCCGGCGACGGCGGCTGGGCCCCGAGACCGAGGAAGCCGAGACCGGCGGCGATGAGGATGATCGCGCCCATGTCGAGGCTGACCCGTACGATCAGGGTCGACAGGCACATGGGCGTGATGTGCTGCAGCATGATACGCGTACGGCTTGCACCGAGGACCTGGATGGCCTGAATATAGTCGCTGTTGCGGATGGCCAGGGTTTCGGCCCGTACCAGCCGGGCATAGCCGGGCCAGTTGGCGATGGAGATGGCGATGATGGCGTTTTCCAGGCCCGTGCCCAACGCGGCGGCGAAAGCGATGGCCAGGATCAGTTTCGGGAACGCCAGGAAGATGTCGGAGAGGCGCATCAGCACCTCGTCGACGATGCCGCCCAGGTAACCGGACAGAACGCCCACCAGCAGCCCGATGGGGGCGCTGATGGCGGCGACCAGGACGGCGATCATCAGGGTCAGGCGCGCGCCGTGGACCACGCGGGAGTAAATGTCGCGGCCGAGATTATCGGTTCCGAAAAGGTTGTCCCATGACGGCGGCATCAACCGCTGGGCCAGGATCTGGTCGTAGGGGTCGTGGGTCGCCAGCCAGGGGGCGAAGAGGGCGACCAGAACAAGGAACACGATAATCAAGGTGCCCGTGACGGTGATGGGGTTGCGTTTCCACAACACGTAACTGTCGTGCAGATAGCGCTTCCGGGCCTGGGCCCGCAGGCGGCGCATATCCGCCGTGTCGAGGGCTTTGGTCGCGGCGTCAGGCATCGTGTTGCGCCAGGGTGATCTTAGGATTGAGGTAGGCGTACAGCAGGTCGACCAGCAGGTTGACCACCGAATAAAGGATGGCCACAAGCATGGTGCCGCCGACGATGGCGTTGAGGTCGAGGGTCAGGAACGCCGTGGTCAGGTAACGGCCAAGGCCCGGCCAGGAGAAGATGGTTTCGGTCAGCACGGCGCCTTCCAGCAGGCTGCCGTAGGTCAGGCCGATCATCGTCACCGTCGGCACCAAGGCATTGCGCAAGGCATGCCGTGTGATGACCAGATATTCCGACAAGCCCTTGATGCGGGCGGTTTTGATGTATTCCTGGGACAGCACGTCAAGCATGCTGGAGCGGGCGATGCGGGCGATTCCGGCCAGGCCGAACAGGCCGAGGACCACGGCCGGCAGGAAGGCATGCCAGAGCGCATCCCAGAACACCTCCCAGTCGCCGGCGATAACGCTGTCGATGAGCAACACCCCGGTGATGCGCGGCGGTTCGATCAACATGATGTCGAGCCGGCCGGGTTCCGGCAGCCAGCCGAGCTGGAAATAGAACACCAGCAACAGCAACAGACCGAGCCAGAATACCGGCATGGAGACGCCGATCAGGCTGATGATGCGGGAAAAGTGATCGAGCAGGGAATCCTTGTAGACCGCCGACAATATGCCCAGGATCATGCCGAACACGACCGAGAAGATCAGCGCGATGGTCGCCAGTTCCAGGGTCGCTGGGAAAAAGTTGAGGATATCATCCAGTACCGGCCGGTTGGTCTGGAACGACATGCCCAGGTCGCCCTCCGCCAGGCGTTCCACATAGCGGCCGAACTGGACATAGGTGGGCTGGTCGAAGCCGTAGAGCTTGCGCAGGCGCTCCACCGTTTCCGGCGGCGACTGCGGACCGGCGATGGCCGCCAGCGGGTCCAGGGGAACCACCAGCGACAGAAAGAACGTCACGACCGCGATCCCCGCAACGGTGATCATCAGCGTGAACAATCGCTTCATGATGTAATGGGCCATACCGCGCCAATACTACAGTACGAACGGCCCGGCCCCCATTACGAAGGGGCCGGGCCTGGGATACGCGTCCGTCCGACTAGTTTTTGCTGACGGTGAACAGTTTCCACAGATCGAAGGTCGGCGGCGGTACGAAGCCGACGACGTTGTTGCGTACACCGTATTGGTACAGCGGCTGGAACAGGAAGACGTACGGGCCGTCGTCCTGAATGATTTCGTTGGCCTGCTGATACAACGCGATCCGCTTGCCCTGGTCCATTTCGGAACCGGCCTTGTTGATCAAGGCGGCCGTTTCGTCGTTGTAGTACGTGTTGCGCCACGAGAGCTGCTTGGCCGTGTGGTCGGCGAAGGGCTGTGCGTTGGTGTGCGGGTCGTTGTAGTCGGGACCCCAGCGCGCCATGATCATCTGGTGCTTCTGGGCCCGGTATTTCGGCCACAATTGCGCCGACACCAGCTGGTTGATCTTGACCTTGATGCCGATCTTGGCCAACGCCGCCTGGGCGGCCTGGGCCAGTTCCGGATTGGGGGTCTGATCGCCCGTGTCCATCTCGATTTCGAAGCCATCGCCGTAGCCGGCCTCCTTCATCAGGGACCGGGCTTTTTCCAGGTTCTGGGTGTAATGGATCTTGTCGGTGTAACCGGCAAATCCTTCCGGAATGAAGGTGCTGATCTGCTTGGCCGCGCCGCCCATGATATTGTTGACGATGCCGTCATAGTCGATGGCGTAGCGGATGGCCTGACGGACCTTCTTGTCCTTCAACGGACCGGCCGACACGTTGATGCCCATGTAATAGATGGTCGTGCCGGGGAACTTGGCGATGTTCAGGCCGTCACTGCCTTCCAGCGCCTTGACTTGGTCGGGGAACAGTTCCCAGGCGATGTCGATGTCGCCCTTTTCGACCTGCAGACGGCGGCTGGTGGCTTCGTTGATTTCCTTGACCACCACGCGTTTGACCCTGGGCACGTTGGCCCAGTGGCTGGCGTTGGCGTCGATGATGACCTTGTCGTTCTTGGCCCACTGGCGCAGCACGAACGAACCGGAACCGGCGGAATTGGTCGACAGCCAGGTCAGGCCCATGTCGCCGTCCGGGTACTTGTCGGTCTTGGTCTCGTGGGTCGCCACGACCTTGGAATCGACGACACTGGCAACACCCGCGGCCAGGCAGGCCAGGAAGATGCCGCCGGCATACTGCTTGTCGAGGGTGATCTGCACGGTGTGCGTGTCCAGCGCCTTCAGGCTGTCGGGTGTGATGCCGAACTGGGTGAGGATGAAGGACGGCTGGTCTTTCAGCGTCACCACGCGCTTGAATGAATACACCACGTCATCGGCGGTGACCGGATTGCCGCTGTGGAACTTGGCGTCCTTGCGCAGGTTGAACGTCCAGGTTTTGCCGTCGTCGGACACCTTCCAACTCTCCGCGAGCGAGGCCTCCGGCACGTCATACTTGCCCGGGGGGAAATCGAGCAAACGGTCGTAAATCTGGGTAACGAGGCCGACACCGGCGAATTCAAATGCCTTGGCCGGGTCGAGGGAAATCAAATCGCTGGTTGCCATGCCGACGACAAGAACGTCCTTGCGTCCCTGCGCGTCCGCGCCCGTAATCGATGCACTGATCATCAGGGCGAGAGCGGCAACAAATGAGATCAAGCGTCTCATGTCCTTCCTCCCATATGGTCCGTTGTTATTTGTATGTACAAGTTCAGTATTTCACGAAATCCGGCAGGGGCCAATGGCCTCCTACACGTTATCCGATTGATTGTACGCTCTATTCCGGCTCGGATCGCCCAAGCCGTTGTTCCCGGATGCGGTTCCGGTTCAAGGCCAGCCACTGTAGGGCAATGACCGCCGGGCTCGCAACGATGCGGCCATTGTTTAGGGCGTTCATCGCATCCCCAAAACTTATGGTCAGGACCTTGATGTCCTCGTCCTCTTGATCCAGGCCGTGAACGCCGCCGGCATGGCTCAAGTCCGCCAGGGCGAGATAGATCTTGATACTTTCCGTCGTGCCGCCGGGGCTGACGTAGTAATCGATGATGGGCGCCAAGTCCTCCACGGCCAACCCGGCTTCTTCCAGGGATTCACGCCGCGCGACATCTTCTTGGCTCTCTCCTTCCTCGACGATTCCGGCGATCACTTCCAGGACCCAAGGATGATCGCCCGCGGCGTAGGGCGCGACCCGGAATTGTTCGATCAGCAGGACCGTATCGGTTACCGGATCATACGGCAGAACGGCAACGGCATGGCCGCGTTCGAACAGTTCCCGTTCAATCGGCCGGGTCCAGCCCCCATCGTATTTACGATGCCGTAGCGTATACCTGTCGATCCGGAAATAGCCTTGATACGCCGTTTCCTTCTCGATCAGTTCGACGTCGTTGTCGCGGTCCATTAAAGGTCCAGCTCCTGCTCGGCCGGTTTGACGAAGCGTTTGACCACGAGGCTGACCGTCATGCCCTGGACGACGATGGAGAACACCACCACGGCATAGGTAATGGTCAGGATCAGGTCCCGTTCGGGCCAGTCGGGAAGCGAGAGGGCGAGGGCCACGGAAATGCCGCCGCGCAAACCGCCCCACGTTAGGGCCGGGATCGCACCTGTGGTGAAATCTTTGCGCAGACCAAGCAGGGTCAGCGGCAGTCCGACGCTGACGAAACGGGACAGCAGCACAATGGGGATGGCCAGCAGGCCAAGGGCCAGGAAGGTCGATTCGAAGCTGATGGCGACCACTTCCAGTCCGATCAGCAGGAACAGGATGGCGTTGAGGATTTCGTCGATCAGTTTCCAGAAATTATGCAACTGCTCGCGGGTCAGTTCGCTCATCGCCTGTTTTGTGCCGGGATTGCCGATCAGGAGTCCGGCGATGACGACCGCCACGGGTCCCGACGTGTGGATAAGGTGCGCCAGGGAGTAGGTTCCGGTGACCAGGGCCAGGGAAATGATGATCTCCAGCACGTAATCATCGATGCTGCGCATGAAAAAGAACGCCACGGCACCGGTGATGAGACCAAGCACGATGCCACCGAAGGCTTCCTGCGCGAACAGGATGGCCACGTCCGTGGCGCCGGGCCGTGTATCGCCGCCCAGGGCCAGGGCCACGACAATGCTGAAGACCACGACGCCAACGCCGTCATTGAACAGGCTTTCTCCGGCGATCTTGGTTTCCAGGGATTTGGGCACGGTCAGGTTCTTCAGGATACCCAGTACCGCCACGGGATCCGTCGGCGCGATGAGGGCGCCGAACACCAGACAGTAGATAAAAGGCAACTGCAGATCGAACAGCTGTGTCAGGCCCCACAGGCCGGACGCCACCAGAAACGTCGACATCAGTACGCCGATGGTGGCCAGGCTGGCGATGGCTCCACCGCGCTTGGCCAATCCGCCCAGGTCCACATGCATGGCACCGGCGAACAGCAGGAAACTGAGCATGCCTTCCATGACCGCGTCGCGGAAGTCGATTTCGTTGAGGGTTTCGCGCAGTTCGTTACCCAACCCCAGGTCAGGGTTGACCGCGTCAAACAGAAGCACGCCCAGAGATGCCGCCAAGGCGATCACCACGAGACCGATGGTCGAGGGGAGCTTCAGGAAACGATGATTGATGTAGCCGAAGACGGCGGCCAGCACGAGAAGCAGGGCGATAATATCGAGGGCGTGCTGCATGGCGGGGAGAGTACCGGTTCCGACCGGTTCCATCCAGGGGAGATATGCCTTGTCACTCCAATTCGTTCCGCCCAAAAAAATGGGCTGTGCCACAGGGGAGACAATGCGGAGAGCATTATGTGTGGCACAGCCCAGTCCCAAAGCTTTCACTTTGGGAGGAGGGAAGCTATTGGAAAGCGACGCCCGTACGAATGCCGAGTTTCTTGAACAGCATGGCCACCGGGCAGAAACCGGTGAACGCCGCCTGGAACATGTTCACGCCGACAAAGGCGGTGAAATACAGCCAGTAGGGGTGATGGAGCTGACTGAGGGCCAGACTCAGTAAAATCATGATGCCTGCGAAGGCCATCACGGCACGGTCTACGGACATAAATCCTCGCTTTCCCAAGGGGTTTCGGTCGATTTCTCCGTTACCCCCTAACGAATTGAATATCAGATATTGCTAATTTAGAAATAGCTAATATATAGGTCAAGACCGGAGACGAATTTTTTTCCCCAAACTTTGGAAAGGGGCCAGTGATGTTGCGGAGAGCAGTACCTGTTTTAGCCTTGTTGACCGCCTGCGCCGTGCCGGCGTATGCGGATCAGATCATCAGAAAGACCATGGTCGAGGACCGGAAGGCCGTGTTTGCCGTGGTCACAAGCATCGATCAGACCCGAGCGCGCAGCCGTATCGGCGGTACATTGCGGACGCTCGATGTCGATGAAGGCAGTGCCGTCAAG
Source organism: Sneathiellales bacterium (assembly GCA_028277845.1). Taxonomy (GTDB): domain Bacteria; phylum Pseudomonadota; class Alphaproteobacteria; order JANQFL01; family JANQFL01; genus JANQFL01. Next base: position 7,134 of record JANQFL010000068.1, on the reverse strand, counting down.
GCGGGACAGGTCATCGGCCGGGTTTGGGATGACAAGCTGAAACTCCAACTCGTGGCTCTCGACGCCCGCATCAAAGCCACTTCGGCCCGGCGTAAACTGGCCGGAACGCAACTGGACCGGGTTCAGAAGCTGCGCAAGAAAGGCACCGTCAGCCAGGCGACGTTGGATGAGGCCAACACCAATCTTGATGTCGTGGTAGCCGAAATCGCGGCCTTGAAAGCCGAGCGTGCCGTCATCGTCCAGCAATTGAAGGAGGGCGAAATCCTGGCACCGTCCGGCGGCCGAGTCCTCAATGTCCTGACCACTGCCGGCAGTGTCGTTAATCCCGGCGAAGTCGTCGCCGAAATCGCGGCAGATACCTACATCCTGCGCCTTTCGGTACCGGAACGTCACGCCCGTCACATGCAGGTCGGCAACACGATCGCCATCGGCCGCCGCGGGCTGGCGGACGGGGCGGCGAAACAGAGCGAGGGCACCGTGCGCCAGGTCTATCCGGAAATCACCGGCGGCCGGGTCATCGCCGATGTCGCGGTTCCGGCGTTGGGTGACTATTTCGTCGGCGAACGGGCCCGGGTGTGGATCAGTACGGGCGTGCGCGAAACCTATGCCCTGCCGGCGGACTATTTGATCAATCGCTTTGGCCTGACTTATGTGCGTCTGAAATCCGGCGCCGAGGTCGTCGTGCAGACCGGCCAAATCCTCCCGGGCGGCGTAGAGATTCTGTCCGGATTGACCGATGGCGACGAAGTGGTGACGCCATGAAGCTCGGCATTTCAGGCGCGGTTACCCGTGCGTTCATAAAATCACCGCTGACACCCTTGTTGCTGTTGGCATCCCTCATTGTCGGGGCCTTGGCGCTGGTCGCACTTCCCCGGGAAGAGGAACCGCAAATCAGCGTCCCGATGGTCGACATTCTGGTGCAGGCCAACGGCCTCAAGGCCCAGGATGCGGCGGAGCTGGTCACCGAGCCCCTGGAAGACATCATCAAGGGCATCGACGGTGTCGATCACGTCTACTCCATGACCGAGGACGACAAGGTCCTGGTCACCGCCCGTTTCGATGTCGGTCATAGCGAGGATACGGCCATTCTGCGCGTGCATACCGAAGTGCGCGCCAACATGAGCCGCATTCCCATCGGCATTCCCGAACCGTTGATCATCGGCCGCGGCATCAACGATGTCGCCATTCTCGTTTTGACGCTGTCGCCGGAGAAAGGCAATACGGGCCGGTGGACCGACGCATCGCTCTACGATCTGGCCGAGGAACTGCAGCACGAACTCGTCAAGGAAGAGGACGTCGGTCTGACCTATATCGTCGGTGGCCGGCCGACCCAGATCCGCATCGAACCCGATCCGGAACGTCTGGCCCTTTACGGTGTCACCCTCAACCAGCTGGTGGAGAAGGTCGAGGGCGCCAACCGGGCCTTCCTGATCGGCGCATTGCGCGACCGCAACCGGATCTTACCGGTCGTTTCGGGCCAAACCCTCCAGGGAACGGCCGATGTCGGCAAGCTGCTGATCACCACGTTGGACGGGCGGCCGGTCTATTTGCGCGACGTGGCCACCATCGTGGTCGGCGGCCGGCCCGACGAACACCGGGTCTGGCATCTGGTGCCGGACGGCGGCGATGCCTTCGATTCGCGCCCGGCCGTCAGCTTTGCCATCGGCAAGCGCCAAGGCGCCAACGCCGTGGTCATCGCCGACGAGGTTCTGGCCCGGTTGGAACGCGTCCGTGACCGGCTCATTCCCGCCGGCGTTGACGTCACGGTGGCCCGCAACTACGGCGAAACCGCCAGCGAGAAAGCGGACGAACTGCTGTTCCATCTCATCCTGGCGGCCGTATCCATCGTCGTGTTGCTGACCGTCTTCCTGGGCTGGCGGGAAGGCGTGGTGGTGCTGTTCGTCATTCCGACCACCATCCTTCTGACATTCTTCGCCGCATGGCTGATGGGCTACACCATCAACCGGGTCAGCATGTTCGCGCTGATCTTTTCCATCGGCATTCTGGTCGACGACGCCATCGTGGTGGTCGAGAACATCGTGCGCCACTGGCGTATGAACGATGGCCGGGATCAGATCCAGGCGACCATCGAGGCCGTGGCCGAAGTGGGCAACCCGACCATCATCGCCACCTTGACCGTGGTTGTCGCCCTGTTGCCCATGCTGTTCGTATCCGGACTGATGGGCCCCTATATGAGCCCGATCCCGGTGAACGCCAGTGCGGCCATGATGTTCTCTCTGGCCATGGCGCTGATCGTCACGCCCTGGCTGATGATCAAACTGCGCAGCCGCAAGGTGAAGCAAGCGGCCGCCAAGGCCGAGGATTACAGCCATCACGACGGCGGTATCCTGGGACGCATTTATCTGCTGATCGCCCGTTGGCTGCTCAAGGGCCGGGCCCGGTCGAAGCTGTTTCTGCTGGCCGTCACGGCCCTGACCATGGGGTCCCTGGTCCTGTTCTACACCAACGACGTGGTGGTCAAGCTTTTGCCGTTCGACGATAAGTCGGAAATGCAGATCGTTCTGGACCTGCCCGAAGGCGCCAGCCTCGAAGCGACGGAACGTACTTTGTTCGAGGTTGCGGGGCGGCTCGCCGACTTGCCGGAACTGACCCACATTCAGCTCTATGCTGGCACGGCGGCACCGTTCAACTTCAACGGACTGGTGCGTCACACCTATTTGCGGTCCCGCCCCGAACAGGGACAACTCCAGATCAATCTGCTGCCCAAGCACGAGCGGGATCGGGCAAGCCACCAGATCGCGCTCGACTTACGGGATCGGTTGACAGGATTGGAGCTGCCTGACGGGGCAACCATCAAGGTGGTCGAAGTGCCGCCGGGACCGCCGGTCATCGCCACGTTGTTGGCGGAAGTCTACGGCCCCGACGCGCGGACAAGGCGCGATTCGGCCGTCAAATTGCGCCAGGCTTTCGAGGCGGTGGATTTCGTCGTCGACGTGGACGACACGTTGGGCGATCCGTCCGAGCGGATCCGCATCGCCGTCGACCAGGAAAGCCTCGAGTTTCACCGGGTCGAGGAGGTGGAACTCTACGACACCCTGGCGGCGCTGTTGGGCGGCAGGAGCGTGGGCTATTCCCATCGCGGCGGCGGCGTCAATCCGATCGAGATCGCCATCCGGCTGCCCAAGAGCGATTTGATGCTCGGCGAGCGATTGCTGTCGACGCCGGTGTCCACACGGACCGATCATGTTGTCGAATTGGGCGATCTGGTCACCGTGCGCAAGGAACGCACCTCGTACCCTATCTACCGGCGCGATGGCCGCTATGCCGAAATGGTCATGGGCGAACTGGCCGGCCAGTACGAAGCGCCGATCTACGGCATGCTTGCGGTCCAGGACGCGATCGCGTCTCAGGACTGGGGCGCCGCCGGCGCGCCGGAATTCCGCTTCTACGGTCAGCCGGAAGACGAATCCGCCACCACCCTGCTGTGGGACGGTGAATGGGAAATCACCTATGTCACGTTCCGCGATATGGGGGGCGCCTTCATCGTCGCCATGGTCGGGATCTATCTGCTGGTCGTGGGGCAGTTCGGCGGTTTCAAGGTGCCGTTGCTGGTCCTTGTGCCGGTGCCGTTGACCCTGATCGGCATCATGCTGGGGCACTGGCTGCTGAATGCGGCATTCACGGCGACGTCCATGATCGGTTTTATCGCGCTGGCGGGCATTATCGTGCGCAATTCGATCCTGCTGATCGATTTCATCCGAGAACGGCAAACATCGGGCGTGGCATTGCGCGATGCTTTGCTGGAAGCCGGCGCCGTGCGCTTCAAGCCTATATTCCTGACCGCCGTCGCGGCCATGTTGGGTGCGGCGGTGATCCTGGCGGATCCCATATTCCAGGGATTGGCGATCTCGCTGCTGTTCGGATTGGCGTCTTCGACGGCGCTGACTGTGCTCGTCATCCCCGCCATTTACGTCTGGCTAAGGGATGACGGCAAGCAGTTTACGTGATGCCGGGAAAGCCTTGAGGTGGGGTTAGCGGAGAAGTGCTTCCGCAACCCCGCGTTCCTCGATGTTCCGGTAGGTTTCATACCCCCAGTACCCGAGATACGCGGCACCGATAAAGACGACGGCGCCGAAAAATATCTTAACGAGTGTGCCCGCCGCTTTGTTGAGCGTCGGTTCAGCAGTAGCCTGTTGCGATTGACTCATGTTCTGTAATTCCCTGTAAACGCTAGGAAACCCGGCGTTTTTGCCGGCTCAACCGGTAGCCCGCACTGTAGCGTCCGCCGGTTACCAAATCCTTTCCGGAAGCGGCTTGGATTTATTCAATCGATGAATTTGTTGCTCCGGGGCCGAGCGGCTGGCCGTAGGAGAACTCGACAACGCCACCGTCGGGATCGCGGATTCCGCAATAATATCCAACGGGATAGGGTTCGTTCTTGGGAGGCCATGCCAAGCGCCCATCTCGTTCGGCGCGGGCGGCAATTTTATCGACGTCGTCGTGCGAACCGAGCGCAAACCCCAAATGACTGTAATCGTGTTCGACTTGCTGGCGTCCCGGACCACCGGGAATGAGCACGAGGATGAATTCGTCCTTTTTCGCGGGTTCCGCCATCCACACGACCCGGTGATCGCCGGCCCCGCGCGCCTTGACGACCTCCAAGCCGCAGTAACTGCGGTAAAATTCGATGACCGGCTCCAAATCCGCGACATGCAGCGCGATGTGGGTGAGTGTGGGTTTCACGCCAAGCCGCCGTATTCAGTTGGGTGACGAAGGCCGGGCATAGTTGCCGTTTGCATAGGCGCCCAGAAGTTCGTCGACGAGGGGATGACGGACCGGATCGAGGACCGCACTTGGTCCCAGGTTGCGTTCGGCGACGTAGGTCGTGTGCGAGGCGTTGTCGACGAGGACGTGATACCACGGTGCGTCTTTCGGCGGGCGGGACCGCGCCATGGTTTCATACCACTCATCGGACGCCGAGAAACAAGGATCCACGTCGAACACCACCCCGCGATATCCGAACAATTGATGATCAACGATCTGGCCGATCGAATATTTCGCATTGTGACTGGTCATAAGCGCCATCGCTCCAATTCCACGGTGGCGGAAGTGCCAAATACGGTTACGAACCCGCGGCTTTCAGGTTTACAGGCGCGGACACGACACGCTCGGCCGGGAACACGATGCTGACTTTGGTCCCGTGTTTGGGCTCGCTGTCGATTTCCATGCGTCCATTATGCAACTCGATCATGGTCTTGACCAACGGAAGACCCAAGCCCGTGCCGAAATGATCGCGCTGCAACGAGCTATCGATCTGGCCGAAATGGGCCATGGCCTCGGGCAGCGAATCCTTGGACATGCCGATGCCTGTGTCGGTGACGGAAATGCTCATTTCGCCGCCGTCGCGCAATTGCGCCGTAACCGATATTTCACCGTTGGCCGGCGTGAATTTGATGGCGTTGGACAACAGATTGAGAAGGATCTGCTGGATCTTCCTTTCGTCGGCATACAGGTCGGGCAATCCCGGTTCGACATCGTTGCGGAGTTTCAAATCGGCGCGGCCGGCTTGTTCGATCATGAGGCGGACGCTGGTGTTCACGACCGGGCCGACTTTCACGCGGTCTTCATGAAGCTCGAGTTTGCCTGCTTCCGCTTTCGACAGATCAAGGATGTCGTTGATCATGGTCAGCAGGTGGGTTCCGCTTTGCCGAATGTCCTCGGTGTACTCAAGGCATTGGTGCACATTGTTGGCCGACCGAATGCGGTCGCTGATAATCTCGGCAAACCCGATAATGACGTTGAGGGGCGTACGGAGTTCGTGGCTCATGGTTGCCAGGAAGGCCGATTTGGCCCGGTTCGCCGTCTCTGCGGCATCTCGTGCATGGGCCAACTCGGTCGTGCGTTGCCTGACCATTCTGTTGACGCGGATGTTCTGATGACCAAGCAGCACGATGATGGTCCCGACCAATACGGCCAACATGCTTCCGCCGTATTTGACGGCTCGCGCGAAGGCCAGGTGCGGGCCGCCGCTGTAACCCGAATTGACGTCCCAGTTGATCCGCCAATTGGCCAGACCGTAGGCGACGCGGTATTCGAACGTATCGGTTTCCGTGTCCGGCAACGACAACGGCCCGATCATGGGTTCGATCTCGATTTCTTCGCCGGTCCCGCTTTCCCGGCGGGCCAACCGCACACTGAAACCGGACGGTGCGTTCAGCACCAGGATCTTTTCCAGAAATTCGTTCACGTCCAGCAACGCGACGACAACACCGGCCTTGGCCCGGTTGGATGTGGCAAATGCCATGGCCAGGTGGTTGGAACCGCTGGCCGTCTGGAACGTCCGGCTTACGGACACACGGTCCCGGCTGACATAGGCCGCGGCGACGGCCTCACCGATCTCGGGGTGGCTCGACATGTCGGTGCGGTGGGTCAGCAAGGGATCCGGGTTCGTGCGCAACAGAACGGGGAAGCTTTCAAATTGGTCGGGTGCCTGCTGGGACGCGTTTCCAACTTGAAGAAAGGAGCCTTTCAGACGCCGCTCCCAGGCAGGCCTTTCATCGCGATGAACCCGCTGGGCGTACACGACCGTGCTGAAAATGGGCGGCTCATCCCAGTTCAAGGCGCGTGACACGGCGTTGGCAAAGGCATCGTCGTCCATCAGGTTTACGCCGGCCTGCGTGTTGTCGCGAAAAATGACGGATACCGACCGCAGGAAACCGCGCGCCCGGTCCATTCCCAGCGTGACGATCTCCGTTAGCCGGTTGGAATCCAGCAGGGCACTGCGCTGCCAGTAGGTATAGGCCTGCCGTTCAAGATGGTTGCCGAGATACAAGGCGCCGGCGATGCCGGTGCCAACCAGCACCACGAAAAGCGTGGTCAGAAAGTGTGTGGCGCGACGGGTACTCACTTACTCCTCCGACGTTTCGCCCGCACTCGCTCGGCGAAGGCTTCATTGAGCCATTACTTGCGAACTTTACGCTAGTCTTTCACCGAATGGTAGATGGGAGCGAATTCCTCTCGATCATTCCAGACGAACCCGGCGTCATCGTTGTTAGTTGGTATAAGCATTCTAGAGCGTTTCATCCTTAGACGGAATCATTCTGACGGAGCGTATTGGCGCCAAGGCCAAGGCTGGCGGTGACGGCCATACCTGGCGGTATGGCCGAGACGGCA
>JANQFL010000050.1 GCA_028277845.1 Sneathiellales bacterium | reverse complement strand
GAGCGCATTGGCGCCAAGGCCAAGGCTGGCGGTGACGGCCATACCGGGGGTATGGCCGAGACGGCAGCCGCCGGATTTGGCGCCAAGACGCCCGTCCCTCCGGGTTTCCGAGCGGGCGCCCCCCACGGCGTCAGACGGCTTGCGCGATGCCCGGCATCGCGCGGCCCCGTCTTCCTTGTGGATGGGCAGGCCGCTCGCGAAACAGAATGGCTCCATCTAAGGAGGAAATGCTCTAAACTTCAATTCATGTTTGAAAGCGCGGCGGCGATCCGCGCGCCCAGTGCCGCGTTCGATTCCGCCAATGCCCGGTTGATCACACGGGTCCGGCCGCCGGACAGGTCGTTGAGTTTGGCCAGCAGATACGGGGTCAGGGCGGCACCCTGGATGCCGTCGGCCCGAGCGGCCCGCAATGCGTCGGCGACGAGAGCGTCCAGTTCGGGGCGCGGCATGGCGACGCTTTCGGGAGGCGGATTGCAGATCAGGACCCCGGAATCCAGACCCAAGCCGGCATGGGCGCGGATGATCGCCGCAAGATCGTCCGGCGTTTGGCCGCTGTGTCGCAGCGCCAGGCCGCTGGACCGGCTGTGGAAGGCCGGAAACTCATCGCACCGATAACCGACCACCGGAACGCCGTAGGTTTCCAGGACCTCCAGGGTCGCCGGCAGGTCGAGGATGGATTTGGCGCCGGCGCAGACCACGGCGACGGACGTTTTGCCCAGCTCGATCAAGTCGGCGGACACGTCGAAGCTCTCCCCGGCGCCCGGGTGCACACCGCCGATGCCGCCGGTCGCGAACACCTTGATGCCAGCGGCCGCCGCGAGCCGCGCCGTGGCGGACACCGTGGTCGCGCCATGCCCGCCTTGCGCGCACACGGCCGCCAAATCCCGCAGGGAACACTTCTCGATGTCGTCCCGGTCGGCAATCAAATCGAGTTGACCGGGCGTCAGCCCGACACACACCCGGCCGCCGATGACGGCGATGGTGGCCGGAACGGCGCCGTTGTCCCGGACTGCCTCCTCAAGCCGGTCGGCCAGTGCCCGGTTGTCGGGGCGGGGAAAGCCATGGGCGATGATGGTCGATTCGAGGGCGACCACGGCGTGGCCGTCCGACCGCGCCTGCCTGACCTCGTCGTTGAATTGCATGTCCGTCGCGTTTCCAATTAGGGGTTTGCCTGACAAGGCGCCGTCATTACCATGCGCGGCCTCGCCTGTCCCTGAGAAATTACCCGAATGCCCGCTTCATCCACCGGTCATAGCGCGACGATCCTGAACCGCATTCTGCTCGTGTTCGTGCCGTTCGCGGCCGGGTATTTTCTGTCCTACCTGTTTCGCAACATCAACGCCGTCATTGTACCGGAACTGGTCAGCGATCTCGCGCTCAGCGCCACGGACCTGGGATTCCTGACCGCCGCCTACTTTCTCGGCTTCACGGCGTTTCAGCTGCCATTGGGCGTATTGCTCGACCGCTACGGCCCACGGCGGGTCCAGGCCGTGCTGTTGTCCGTCGCCGGCATCGGCGCCGTGATCTTCGGGGTCGGCGACACGCCGCTGACGTTGGTCATCGGGCGGACGCTGATCGGCCTGGGCGTGTCCGGTTGCCTCATGGGCTCGTTCAAGGCCATCGTGCAATGGTTTCCGGCGGAACGGTGGGCCCTGACCAACGGGCTGCTGATGGCCATCGGCGGCGTCGGCGCCATGAGCGCGACCAGCCCCATCCGCGCCCTGGTCGCGGCGTCCGACTGGCGCACGGTGTTCATCGGACTGGGCATCCTGACGTGGGTCGTCGCCATCGTCATTCTGACGGTCGTGCCCAGACGGAGCGACAGGGCGCCCGCGGAACAGCAGGAAAAGACCCTCGCCGGGTTGGCGGTGATTTACCGTGACCGGTTGTTCTGGCGCATCGCGCCCATCTCGGTCACCGCCTTCGGCGCCAGCATGGCCATGTTCAGCCTGTGGATGGGACCGTGGCTGCGGGACGTGCCCCGGCTCGACCGCGCCGGCGTCGACACGCACCTGTTCGTCATGGCGGCGGCGCTGACGCTCGGGTTCGTTCTGATCGGCCTGGTCAGCGATTTCTTCAGCCGCCGCGGCGTGCCGCTGATCAAGGTGATGATCGCCGGGCAATGCCTGTTCGTATTGGCGCAAATACCGATCTTTCTCGGATACGGCGAGGCGACGTTTGTGGTGGTGTTCCTGTTCGGGCTGCTGGGCAATTCGGGCTCGCTGGTCTACGCCATCCTGTCGCACCATTTCCCGCAGACCCATTCGGCCCGGGCGAATACGGGACTGAATCTGCTGGTGTTCGCCACGGTGTTCGTCGTCCAGTGGCTCATGGGGGTGATCATCGACCTGTGGCCCGTGACGGCCGGCGGCGGATACGAGACCGTGTCCTACACCGCCGCGACCGGCACGATCCTCGGCCTTCAGGTGGTCTCGCTGATCTGGTTCTTCGCCAGCGGCCGCCGTGCTTAGAGGTCGTCCGGCAGGGCGACGCCGCTGGCCGCAAGCTGTTCGGACAGGGCGGCCTTCAACCGGCCGAGCCCGGCCTCGCTGCCCGATTCGCAGCGCGCCACCAGCACGGCCTGGGTGTTGGACGCCCGCAACAGCCACCAGCCGTCCGCCGTGTTGACCCGGACGCCGTCGATGCCGTTGACGTCGGCGCCGCTGGCGGCCAGCCGGTCGCGCACTTCCTCGACGACGTCGAACTTGCGGGTGTCGTCGCAGTCGAAGCGCAGTTCGGGCGTGTTGATCACCGCGGGCAGGGAATCCCGGAACGCGTCCAGCGTCTCGCCCGAGCGCGCCGTCCAGTCGAGCACGCGGACGCCGACATACTGCGCGTCGTCGAAGCCGTAATACTTGTCGGCCATGAAGATATGGCCGCTCATTTCACCGGCCAACGGAGAACCGCTCTCGGCCATCTTGGTCTTGATCAGGGAATGGCCCGTCTTCCACATCAACGGCGTGCCGCCCAGCCGCGCGACTTCGTCGAACAGGATCTGGCTGGCCTTCACGTCGGCGATGATGGTCGCGCCCGGCTGCGCCGCGAGAACGTCCTTGGACAAGAGGGCCAGCAGCTGGTCGCCCCACAACACCCGGCCCTTGCCGTCCAGAACGCCGATGCGGTCGCCGTCGCCGTCGAAGGCCAGGCCGAGATCGCACTGTTCCGACAGCACCACATCGCGTAGTTGTTCGAGATTGGCCTCGACGGTCGGGTCGGGATGATGGGCCGGAAAGGTGCCGTCGATATCGCCGTTGATGACGATGTGCGCGCCGGGAAGCTTCTCCGTCAGCGCCTTGACGACGTCCCCGGCCGCCCCGTTGCCGGGATCCCAGGCCACTTTGAGGTCGCGGCCGCCCGCATAGTCGGACAGCATGCGCGCGACATAGGCGTCCTGGACGGAGACGTCGGTGACGCCGCCGCTGCCCGGCATGAAGTCGCCCGATTCGGCGGTTGCGCCCAGGCCCTGAATGTCGTCGCCGAAGAACGACTTGCCGCCCATGACCATCTTGAAGCCGTTATAGTCGGGCGGATTGTGCGAGCCGGTCACCATGATGCCGCCGTCGGCTTCGCGGGAATAGGCGGCGAAATACAGCATCGGCGTCGGGCCCAGGCCGATCCGCTCCACTTGGATGCCGGTCGCGACCAGGCCGTCCACCAGGGCGGCTTCCATGTCCGGCGAGCTCAGGCGGCCGTCGTAGCCGACGCAGACACGGGGAGCGGCGTTGCCGTCCGCCAACCGTCGCCGCAAGACCGTTCCGTAGGCCCGCCCCAAGGCGTGCGCGTCGGCCGTGCTCAGGGTGTCGCCGACGATGCCGCGGACGTCGTATTCGCGCAGGACCGTTGGGTGAAAGGCGTGCGAGCCGGGCATCGGATCAGGCCTCCCCGTTTCCCATCACGCTCGGCCGGCCGACGCAATGATAATCGAAGCCGGCCTCGGCCATGACCGACTGTTCATAGATGTTGCGCAGATCGATCATCAACGGCGTGGTCATGGCGGCCTTGACCCGGTCGAGGTCGAGCGCCCGGAACTGGTTCCATTCGGTGATGATGACGAGCGCGTCGGCCCCGTCGACCGTATCGTAGGCGTCGGCGCACCAGGCGACGCCGGGCAGCATGGCCTTGGCTTCTTCCATGCCCTCCGGATCATAGGCCTTGATGGCGCCGCCGGCCGCCTGCAACGCGGGCACGATGTCGAGGCTGGGCGCCTCGCGCATGTCGTCGGTGCCGGGCTTGAACGTCAGGCCGAGCACGGCGATCGCCTTGCCGGCGACGGATCCGCCGCAGGCGGCAATCACCTTCTCGGCCATGTCCTTCTTGCGTCGGTCGTTGACGGACACGACGGTTTCGACGATGCGCGACGGCGCGCCCACGCGCCGCGCCATGCTGACCAGGGCCCGGGTGTCCTTGGGAAAGCACGAGCCGCCGTAACCCGGCCCGGGATGCAGGAACTTGCGGCCGATGCGCCCGTCCAGGCCGATGCCGCGGGCCACGTCGTGCACGTCGGCGCCGGCGGCCTCGCAGATGTCGGCCATTTCGTTGATGAAGGTGATCTTGGTGGCGAGAAACGTGTTGGCGGCGTACTTGATCAGTTCGGAGGTTTCCAGCGTGGTGAACAGCACCGGCGTTTCGATCAGGAACAGCGGGCGGTACAGTTCGCGCATGGCGTTCCGGGCGCGCTCGGATTCGGTGCCGACGACCACACGGTCAGGCCGCATGAAGTCCTCGATGGCGGCGCCTTCCCGCAGGAACTCGGGGTTGGAGGCGACGTCGAAATCGGCGTCGGGATTGGTTTCGCGCACGATGCGTTCGACCTCCCGGCCGGTGCCCACGGGCACCGTCGACTTGGTGACGACGACGGTGTAGCCGGAAATCGCCCGGGCGATTTCCTCGGCCGCGGCGTAGACGTAACTGAGATCGGCCTCGCCGTCGCCGCGCCGGCTGGGCGTGCCGACCGCGATGAAGACCGCTTCCGCCGAAGCCACGGCCGATGGCAGGTCGGTGGTGAACGACAGCCGGTTGGCCGCGACATTGCGCTCGATCAGCGCGTCCAGGCCCGGCTCGTAAATCGGCACATGGCCTTCGCGCAACCGGCCGATCTTGCCGGCATCGTTGTCGACGCACACCACTTCGTGGCCGAATTCCGAGAAACACGCCCCGGAGACCAGGCCGACATAGCCCGATCCGATCATTGCGACCCGCATATCAGCCTTCCTTCTTCAATCGACTAACCTAATCCGGCGCCCAATCTACCTGGAATACGCGTCGATGACCTTGCGGACACCGTCCTTCATGTCGTCCCGCTCGAGCGCGAACGCCAGGTTAGCGTGCAGGAACCCGACCTTGTCGCCGCAATCGAACCGGGTGCCCTCGAAGCGCAGTCCGAAGAACGGGCCGGCGCCGATCATGCGGGCCATGGCGTCCGTCAACTGGATCTCTCCGCCCGCGCCCAGGCTGCGCGTCTCCAGGTGGTCGAACACGTCCGCCTGCAGAATGTAGCGGCCGATGATCGACAGGGTGGACGGGGCGTCCTTCGGGTCGGGCTTCTCCACCAGCCCGCGCACCTCGGCCAGTTTACCGTCGTCCGATCCGACGTCGAGAATGCCGTAACGCTTGGTGTGCTCCAGCGGCACGTCCATGACGGCAACGACGTTGCCGCCCTGCCTGTCGTAGACATCGACCATCTGTTTCAGGCACGGCGTCTGCGACAGCACCAGGTCGTCGGCCAGCAACACCGCGAACGGTTCGTCGCCGACCAGATGACGGGCGCACCAGACCGCGTGGCCCAGCCCGAGGGGCTCCTGCTGGCGGGTGTACATCACCTTGCCGGCCTTCGGCATCCAGCGGTTCAGTTCCTCGAGCGCTTCGGTCTTGTCGCGGCGAATGAGCGTATCCTGCAGTTCGTAGGAGTAATCGAAATGATCCTCGATCGCCGCCTTGCCGCGCCCGGTCACGAAAATGAACTCCTCGATCCCCGCCGCGGCCGCCTCCTCCACCGCGTACTGGATGAGGGGCTTGTCGACCACCGGAAGCATTTCCTTGGGCATGGATTTGGTCGCCGGCAGGAATCGCGTACCAAGACCGCCAACAGGGAACACGGCTTTACGGAGAGTTTTGCTCATGTTTCGTTGATTCCGGGCGCATCCGCCCAATTGCTGAGAAATTCGATGCAGGTGGCCGAGAGAGGTCAACCGGTGGCGGGTTGTGCCATGGGGTCGGGTCCGAAGCAACCCATTATCCACATTTTCGTTAGCGTGATTTGAGCAGGAAATCCTTGGCTGCGTTGATTTGGCGCGCCAAATAGGCCGATCCCCCCTTGTCGGGATGGACGTTCTTCATCAGCCGCCGATGGGCTTCCTTGATTTCCGTTTCAGACGCGCCCGGTTGCAGGCCCAGGATATCGCATGCCCGGACTTCGGTCATGGATCCGGTGTCGGGTCCTGCCGATCCCTGCCCGTCTCCGTTCTCCTGCCATTCCTCGCCAAAGATCCGGTCAATATAGGCTTCCAGCAGGGTGGCGGCGTCTTCGTCCTGCTCGCGGCATTCCTCCATCACCTCGAGCAGTTCTTCCTTGCCGAGATCGCTCAATTCCTTGCCCGCATGCCGTCCACGCTTGATGCGGCCCGATATCTCGCCGGTGTCGTGATCCAGCGCCATATCCAGCCATTCGCTTTCCACATCGGACGACTGGCCCGGCGTCGGGCGGCTACCGCCGGCAAAACCGCCCGGAAAGCCGCCGGGAAACCGGAACGAACCGAACGCCGAACCCAGCCGGCCGTTGAGCAGGAGGTACGCGATGGCGAACAAGGGAAGCGAAAAAGCAAACCGGCCGGTGAACAGGAAAAACAGTCCGGCCAGACCGAGAAGTACGGCACCGCCCTTACGGATGCCTTCGGCCAGCGCCCTGGGGTCCGCCGCCACGAACCACTTGATGGCGAGCAGAAACGCGATCAACAGACAGACGCCGAGGACAAACCACGTCACGCCGTTTCTCCGGTCAACGCAATTGCCGGGCGATCAACTTGACGTCGCCGCCCGTCTTTCGGCTGAAATCCTGCAAGGCCTTTCGTCCCCCTGCCGCAAACGCCGCAACCGCCTTGAGCAGATCGCGCAGCGTTTGCGCGCTGTTGGCATCGAAACTGCAATAGGCGCCGTTGGTCAGCCGCGCAATCTGCTCGAACGCCCGCATGGCGACGGGTTCGCGCCCTTCCTGGAACACGAACGCCGGTACGCCGAGCATGCCGAGTTCGCCGGCCAACTGGCACAGATCATCGACGCGCTCTTCCATGCAGTCACCGACATAGACCAATGCATTGATCTTTTTGCGTTTGGTTTCGGCGATAGCGTGCTTCAAGACCTTCTCGATCTGCGTATGTCCGCCCAGACATGTCACCCCGGTCATCTCTCCCACCAGATCCTGTGAGCGGCTATGCCAGGGCACCGCACGAAATTCTCCGAATCCGCGGAAAAATGCCAACTGGATTTCAAGCCCGCCCAAACCGGATGCCTCGGTGAACATTTCCGCCTGTATGTGACAGGCATGATCCCAGGTCGGTTCCCGGCTGGCCGTCGCGTCCATGGCGAATACCAGCCTGCCCTTCGAACCGGTGGGCACGATCGTCGGCGTGGACGCGACTTTCCTGAGAAAGGCATCAACGCCGGATGACCGGCCGGATTGCTTCGATTTGTCGAGATCGCGGGTCATGAAAATCCGATTGCAGTCCCTTCAAGCTGCTGCCGCCACCATACCGTGCGGCCAATGATCCTATTATAATCAGATTGTGACTTTCGGGGGCCGAATCCAGCCCAATATTGCCCAAATTCCGGTTCTGGGACGGCTTCGTATCCCGTGTCGGCGAAACAGCGTTCAACTGGCGCGCGCCGGCTGGGAAACCTTGGGCAGAGTCAAGGTGTTCATCAGCCCCCGCAGTTCCTGACGCGCAGCGACATGACTCATGGTCATCGACCTTGCCTTGCCATTGCCGAGATCCAGGAGAGTGAGCCCCTGCAGAAACAACTCGCGATAGATCACCCGCTCTCCGAACCCGGGCGCCAAGCGAAATCCGACGCGCCCGGCAAGGCGTTCGAGAACCCGGCCCGTCCGCCGCTTATTACGGGCATCCAAACTTGACAGGCGATTGCGCATCACCAGCCAGTCGATGGAACTGCCGTCACGCAAGAGACGGTGTTTACGCTGTTCCCAAACCATTTCGGCGTAGTGCGACGGACCTGCCACATCGAACGTGTCCGGATCGACCGATGCCAACAGATCGATGTCGATAAAGCTGTCGTTGACCGGCGTGATCAACGTGTCCGCCAGTCCATGCCCGAGACGGGCCAAGTGACCGTCGCTGCCGGGACAATCGATGACCACGTAGTCGTTGACCGCCGTCAGTTCCCGAACCGCCGCGTTCAGGCGTTCATATTCGTCCGCCTGCGCATCGGTCCTGTTGTCCGCGCTACTGGGCGCGACGATGCGGTGTTCCGGCAGCGGAAGGGTCAAATCGTTGCGGTTGGCATACACGCGCCGGTTGTCGATGTACCGGCTTAGCGTGCGTTGCCTGGAATCCAGGTCGACGGTCCCGACGCGGTATCCCTCGGCCATCAAGGCGGCAACGATGTGCATGGCCGTCGTCGATTTTCCGGACCCGCCTTTCTCGTTACCCAGTACGACGATGTGAGACTTCGGCTCGGACACGGCCACGTAGAACTCCGGCAAAAACTGTCTGTTCGAAGCGACAACAATACCGCTGAACAGGTGCCGGTCAAGCACGCCGTGGCGGAAAACCCCTATTTCACACAGTTATTCAACGTGTATCTTACCATTCGGCCGAAATGCCTTGAATGCAAAGGCAAAATCAATGCCGTATGGAATGTCTTCCAATGCCCCGCCCTGGCGCCGTTGCACCACCACATTGCCGATATCCACCCCGTTGGCGATGATGTTGCTGTCCAACGCGGAGTTTTGCCCGGGCTCCCATGTCATGATCACGTCACCGACTTCGATACGCTTCTTTTGCCGCAGCAGATCGAGGCTCCAGGCTTCGTCGGCGCTGAACGACACGACGCGTGCCAGAGGCGCAATATTGTCCGGCATGTCGCCGCGATAGAGAAACGGCCGCGCAGAGGAATCATACCCGACATAGGGATTGGCGCCGTATCGCCGCATCCTTGGGTTGTTGGGTATGAGCACCTCACCTTGCGGCGCCCGCGCCTTGAAGCGCACCATGGATTCGATGCGCGCCGGCACCAGGGCCAGCCGCTTGCCGGTCATTTCACCGACGATGCCCTCGCCGAGGAATTGCTGCCACCAACTCTCCGTTTGCCGGTCGTACATCACCAGGTCCGAATTCCGCAGCTTGCCCGTCGTACCAAAATCGAGGACCCGTCCGTCCAGCCGCCGGTCGAACACGATGGAGGCGTTGCACAACGGACAGAACGTCACCGACACCGGCACGCCGCCGACCGTGTCGTTGACGATTTCGTGCCACATCAGGATGGCCAAAGGATAGGCCCGCGCCTGGCCGTTCAGGATCACGCTGATCACCGGCTCGGTGTCGGTGATGTGGTTGGCCTTGTCGACCGGCACGAACACCGGATCGTCTATCGACGGGATACCGTCCTTGGGCGGCCCGCCGGACATGATGTCGCCGAGATCGACGGAGTGCTTGGTGAAGTCCGTGTTGGGCCATTCTCGCTTCCAGATTTCCGGCGACGCGAGCGCCGACGAAATCGCCACGAAGAACGAGAGCGCCAGAATTGCCGCGATCAGGCTGACAGTGCGTTTCATTGTTTTTCCTTCGGATTCCCTGCCGCCTACCCTACCCCGGCAACCGATAACGCTTGAGTCACGCTTTGGTGAGGAAAACGCGCAATCGTCATTGACCCAAGCACTCGAACTATCGAGACTGCCGCGCCATGACTGAATCCGTGGAATGCATCGTTGTCGGCGCCGGCGTCCTGGGCCTGGCCATCGCCCGCCGCTTTGCCATGGCCGGACAGGAGGTCGTGGTCCTGGAAGCCGAGGACGCATTCGGCATCCACACGTCGTCGCGCAATTCCGAAGTCATCCACGCCGGCATCTACTACGCTAAGGACAGCCTGAAGGCCCGGCTGTGCGTCGCCGGCAAGGAGCAGCTCTACCGGTACTGTGCCGAAAACGGCGTCGGTCACGCCCGCCTGGGCAAACTGATCGTCGCCACCGAGCCTGACGAACTGGCGACACTCGATACCCTGACCGCCAAGGCGGAAGGTAACGGCGTGCATGATTTGCAGCGCCTTTCACAGACGGAGGCCCAGCACCTGGAACCGGCATTGCGCTGCGTCGGCGCCCTGCTGTCGCCATCCACGGGCATCGTCGACAGCCATGGCCTGATGCTGTCCTATGTGGGCGACGTGGAACGGCACGGCGGCGCGATCGCTTACAACACGCCTTTCGAGAGCGCACGCCGGACGGATACGGGGTACATCGTCAAGACGGGCGGAGAAGAAGCCTTCGATCTCGGCTGCCGCACCTTGATCAACGCCGCCGGGCACAACACACAGGACGTGGCGGGCCGCATCGAGGGTTTCGCCCAAAACCGCATTCCGCCGCGCTACTACTGCAAAGGCACCTACTTCACGCTCTCAGGCAAGCAGCCGTTCCGCCACCTGATCTATCCCGTGCCGGCCAGCGCCAGCCTCGGCGTTCACCTTACCGTCGACCTGGCCGGGCAGGCCCGTTTCGGCCCCGACCAGGAATGGGTGGACGGGCTGGACTACGACCTGGACGCCGGACGGGCCGATGCCTTCTACGACACGGTTCGGCGCTACTATCCCGACCTGGCCGACGGCGCCATGCAGCCGGCCTACACCGGTATCCGGCCCAAGACCCACGGCCCGGACGAACCCCAGGGCGATTTCCATATCGTCGGACCGCAAGAGCACGGACTGCCCGGCCTGGTCACTCTGTTCGGCATGGAATCCCCCGGCCTGACCTCGTCGCTGGCGATCGCCGATCATGTCTTCGGGCAAATAAACGCCGGCTGAGCCCAAAGCGGTATTGGTAAAATAGTTTCATTCTGACATAATCAGAAAAATTCTTTTCAGAACGAACGCGGACTTTGTGCTTGGCCCGCGAAAAAGAGGGAATTACAGTCTCCCCGCTTTGCTACAGGAGAGGGCGTAGATGAAAGCGAAACAGGTCAAAACCAAGGCCGACGCGAAGAAGATTGTCGAGGCGCGCAAACTCAGCCACATCAAGGTGGGCATCGCCGACGCCGACGGCATCATCCGCGGCAAATACATGGCCAAGGAGAAGTTCTTCTCGGCCCTGGACAACGGCTTCGGGTTCTGTGACGTGGTCGTCGGCTGGGACAGCAACGACCAGCTTTACGACAACGTGACCTTTACCGGCTGGCACACCGGTTATCCCGATGCACCGGTGCGGATCATCCCGGAAAGCTGCCGCGAACTACCGTTCGAGAACGACGGCAACGGACTGTTTTTCCTCGGCGAATTCACCGACGAGGCGGCGCGCATTTGCCCGCGCGGCGTGCTCAACCGGGTGGTCGAGTTGGCCTCCGACATGGGCTATGTGCCCTACTCGGCCTTCGAGTACGAGTTCTTCCTCTTCGACGAAACACCCCACTCCATCCGCGACAAGAACTACCGCGACCTGCGGCCGATCACGCCGAGCAATTTCGGCTATTCGGTGCTGCGAAACTCGGTCTGGTCGGCGTTTTACGAGGAACTGCTGGCGACCTGCGAGACCATGGATTTCGGCCTGGAAGGTCTGCACACCGAAACCGGCCCCGGCGTGCTGGAAGCCGCCATCGCCGTCGACGGCAGCCTGTCGTCGGCCGACAAGGCGGTGCTGTTCAAGACCTTCGCCAAGGTCGTGGCCCAGCGCAACGACATGATGGCCACCTTCATGGCCAAGTGGTCGCCCGACTATCCCGGCCAGAGCGGCCACATCCACATGTCGCTCAAGACCAAGAAGGGTGGCAAGTCGGTCTTCCTCGACCCCAAGAAGGACGGCGGCATGAGCGACGCCATGCGCCATTTCGTCGGCGGCCAGCAGGCGCTGATGGGCGACCTGCTGTGCATGATCGCGCCAACGGTCAATTCCTTCACCCGCCTGATCCCCGGTTTCTGGGCGCCGACCGACGCCACCTGGGGAATCGAGAACCGCACCTGTGCCCTGCGCGTCATTCCCGGTTCGGCCAAGAGCCAACGGGTCGAGTACCGCATCGCGGCGGCGGACGCCAATCCCTACATCGCCCTGGCGGCCTCGCTGGCCAGCGGCCTATACGGCATCCAGAACAAGATCGAACCGACCGCGCCGATCACCGGCAACGCCTACGAAGCCAAAATCCCCGCCAAGCTGGGGCTGCCCGCCACCCTGTGGGACGCGGCGCAGCGGCTGAAAAAGTCCAAGCCGGCGCGCGAGCTGTTCGGCGACGATTTCGTCGATCACTTCGCGGCCTCCCGGGAATGGGAAGAACGCGAATTCCGCAAACACATCAGCGATTGGGAACTCGATCGCTATTTCGAGATCATCTGATCCAAGTCGAGTAACAGACCATGTCGGACATTCTGAAAGTCATCAGCCCGGTCGACGGCAGCGTTTACGTCGAGCGGCCCCTGGCCGACGACGCGGCCATCGACCGGACCCTGGCCAAGGCGGCCAAGGCACAGAAGGCCTGGAAACAGGCGTCGGTGGATGAACGCGCGGCCATCTGCAGCCGCTTCGTCGACGAATTCGTCTCGGAAGCGGACGGCATCACCGAGGAAATCGCCTGGCAGATGGGCCGGCCGCGGCAACAGGCCTACGGCGAAGTGCGCGGCTTCGAGGAGCGCGCCCGGCACATGATCGCCATCGCCCCGGCGGCCCTGTCGGACGTCGCCGTGGAACCGAGGGAGAACTTCAATCGCTTTATCCGCCGCGAGCCCTGGGGCGTGGTCCTGGTGGTCGCCGCCTGGAACTACCCCTACCTCATCGCGGTCAACGCGGTGGTACCGGCGATCATGTCCGGCAACGCCGTGGTCCTCAAACACTCCGGCCAGACGCCCCTGTGCGCCGAACGCTTCGCGCACGCCTTCAAGGCGGCCGGTTTACCGGACGGCCTGTTCCAGGTCCTGCACATGAGCCACGGGGCGACGGAGAAGACCATCCAGGACCCGCGAGTCGGATATGTCGCCTTCACCGGCTCGGTCCCCGGCGGGTACGCCATTCAACAGGCGGCGGCCAAACGCTTCATCGGCGTCGGCCTCGAGCTTGGCGGCAAGGACCCGGCCTTCGTGCGGGCCGATGCCGACGTGGACTTCGCCGTCGAGAACCTGGTGGACGGGTCGTTCTTCAACTCCGGCCAGTCGTGCTGCGGCATCGAGCGGATCTACGTCCATGGCGACGTTTACGACCGGTTCGTCGACGGCTTCGCCGACATGGCGCGGCAGTACAAGCTCGGCAACCCGTTGGACGAGACCACCAACATGGGACCCATGGTGCGCGCCTCCGCGGCCGACTTCGTGCGCGGACAGATCGCCGATGCCGTCAAGGCGGGTGCAACGGGCCTGGTGGATGCCGGCACGTTCGATGCCAATGCCGCCGGTACGCCGTACATGGCGCCGCAGGTCCTGGTCGGCGTCGACCACTCGATGCAGGTGATGACGGAAGAAAGTTTCGGCCCCGTTGTCGGCATCATGAAGGTCTCCGGCGATGACGAAGCCGTCGCCCTGATGAACGATTCGGACTTCGGGCTGACCGCATCGGTGTGGACCGAGGACGAAGAGGCCGCCTTGGAGATCGGCGACCAGATAGAAACCGGCACCTGGTTCATGAACCGCGCCGACTATCTGGACCCGGCCCTGGCCTGGACCGGCGTCAAGCATTCGGGCCGTGGCTGCACCCTGTCGCAGGTCGGATACGAACACATGACCCGGCCGAAGAGCTTTCACTTGAGGACGAAGATTTGATCATGGCGGACATTTCGACATTGCGGGGCAACTGGAATTACCCCACGGCCATCCGGTTCGGCGCGGGCCGTATTTCGGAACTCGCGGACGCCTGCCGGGAATTAGGCATGGCCAACCCGTTGCTGGTCACCGATCCCGGACTGGCCGACCTGCCGATCGTCAAGGATGCCGTACAGGTTTGCACAGATGCGGGAATGCCGTGCACTGTGTTTTCCGACGTCCAGCCCAATCCGGTCGAGAAGAACGTCACCGACGGCGTCGCCGCCTACAAGGCCGGCGGCCATGACGGCGTCATCGCCTTCGGCGGCGGCAGCGGCCTGGACGCGGCCAAGGCCATCGCCCTGATGGTCGGCCAGACCCGGCCGATCTGGGATTTCGAGGACCGCGAGGACTGGTACACCCGGGTCAACGTCGACGGCATGGCTCCCGTGGTCGCCGTGCCGACGACGGCGGGCACGGGTTCGGAAGTGGGCCGTTCCTCGGTCATCACCGACGAGGCCAGCGAGACCAAGAAGATCATCTTCCATGCCAGGATGCTGCCGGAGATCGTCATCGCCGATCCGGCCATAACGACGGGCCTGCCGCCCCACGTCACGGCGGCAACCGGCATGGATGCCTTGAGCCACAATCTGGAAGCCTACAGCAGCCCGCTCTATCACCCCATGGGCGACGGGATCGCCTTGGAGGGCATGCGCCTGGTCAAGGAATGGCTGCCGGCCGCCGTTTCCGACGGCAACAACCTGGAAGCCCGCGCCCACATGCTGATCGCGTCATCCATGGGCGCCACGGCGTTCCAGAAAGGCCTTGGCGCCATGCATTCGCTGAGCCATCCATGCTCGTCGGTGCTGCACACCCATCACGGCCTGACCAACGCCGTGGTCATGCCCTATGTCCTGGTGTTCAACCGCGCCGCCATCGAAGACAAGATGGCCGCCCTCGCCCGGTTCCTGGACCTGCCCAAACCGTCCTTCGATGGCGTGCTGGACTGGGTCATGAGCCTGCGCGAAGACATCGGCATTCCCAACACGCTCAAGGATATCGGCGTCGGCGAGGAGCACGCCGAGCGGTTCGCCGCCATGGCCGTGGAGGACCCGACCGCCCCCACCAACCCCGTCCCCCTGACGACGGACAATCTTCAGTCGCTCTATCTGTCGGCCATCAACGGTACCGGTCTATGATCGAGGTATAGAGCGTGCCTCCCTTAGATGGAATCATTCTGACGGAGCGCATTGGCGCCAAGGCCAAGGCTGGCGGTGAAGGCCATACCTGGCGTTATGGCCGAGACGGCAGCCGCCGGATTTGGCGCCAAGACGCCCGTCCCTCCGGGTTTCCGAGCGGCCGCCCCCCACGGCGTGAGACGGCTTGCGCGATGCACCGCATCGCGCGGCCCCGTCTTCCTTGTGGATGGGCAGGCCGCTCGAGAAACAGAATGGATTCCATCTAAAGAGGAACTGCTCTAATACCGTTCACGGGATCCACAGCGCCCAGCCTGCTCCGAATATCGATGCCGTGAGCAAAGTGCGGACGATGGTCCAGCGAAACCGGAACACCAATACCGCGCACATGACGCTCAGGACCGCGACACGCCAGTCGAACGTGCCGATGACCGGCTGCCATATCCGAACCCAGCCGTAGGACTCGGCGTTCACGTCGGCAAAGAACACGTGCAGGGCGAACCAGATCGTCAGGTTGAGGATCACGCCCACGACAGCGGCCGTGATGGCCGCGAGGGCGCCGGCCAGGCGGGGCCGCGCGGCAATCCAATCGATGTAGGGCGAGAAAACGAAGATCCACAGGAAGCACGGCACGAACGTCACCCACAGGGTCACGGCGGCACCGGCCAGGCCGAGCCAGATCCCGCCCGTGTGATAGGCGGCGAGAAAACCGACGAATTCCGTCACCAGGATCAGCGGCCCCGGCGTCGTTTCGGCGAGCCCGAGCCCGTCCATCATTTCACCCGGCGCCAACCAGCCGAAATGCTGCACCACATCCTGCGCCATGTACGCCAGCACGGCGTACGCGCCGCCGAATGTCACGACGGCCAGTTTGGAAAAGAACAATCCGATGGCAGGCAGGATCGTGTCGCCGGCCACAACGGCCACCATGGCCAGCGGCGCCCACCAAAGAACAAGCCAAACCAGGACCGTCGCCGCCGTCGCGCCGGCGGACCGGCGCCGCTCAGGCTCCGCTTCCATCTTCACCACCGGCCCGGCGGAGAAATATCCGGCCAGTGCGGCGATACCGATCAACAGGGGATAGGGGATGTCGAACATGAAAATACCGACAAACGCCAGTCCCGCGATCGCCCAATGCCAGGCATGGCGCAAGGCCCGCCCGGATATCCGGACCAATGCTTCGACGACGATGACAATCACCGCCGCCTTGATGCCGAGAAACAGGGCGCCGACCAGGGGCACATCGCCGAAGACCGCGTAAACCGAGGCCAAGGCCAGAATGACCGCCGCGCCGGGCAGGACGAACGACAGGCCGGCCGCCAGGCCGCCGGCCACGCCGTGCAGCCGCCAACCGGCATAGGTCGCAAGTTGCATGGCTTCCGGACCAGGCAACAGCATGCAGAAGCTCAGGGCGTTGAGGTATTGGCGCTCGCTCAACCAGCGTTGTTCCTCGACGATGATTCGGTGCATCAGTGCGATTTGCGCAGCCGGGCCGCCGAACGACATGACACCGATCTTCAGCCATACTCTCAGCGCCTCGACAAATGGTGGCGCTGTGCCCGTTTCGCCGCATGACGCGCTTTCGGCCACTGTCATTGCCCCGCTCCCGCCGGTGCCGTGGGCCAATCGTGGCCTTCACCGACGGCATCGCGCGACCAACGATAAAACGCATCATACAGGGCCGTTCCGGCGTCCAGTGCCGCAAGGTCATCCCGGTACATGCGGGAAACTCCCAGAGAGGCGGCCAGCAGGCCGGCCGATTCCGGTGCCAGGTCGTGCCGGTTCGTATCGGCGCCGCGGACGATGGCGGCCAGGCGCCGCAACGGCTCCGTTTCCAGCGCAAATTCCGCGATCATCGTATCGAAGGTACAGCGGTCGCCGCGACGGCTCCAAAACACATCCTCCACGTCGAACGGCGTCGCGCCGAACCTGTCCGCCACATCCAGCACTTCGCTCGGCGCGACGAACAGGAACGACGCGGCCGGATCGACAAAACAGCGAATAAGCCACGGGCATGCCAAACGATCGATCTTCGGGCGGTGCCGCGTGACCCAGACGGTGCGGCCGTCGTCGTTCCGTCGCGGCAGCTTATCGTCCGGAACCAGCGGCAATCCGGCGTCACGCCAGGCGAAATGTCCGCCCTCGAGGGTCTCGGCCCCGACCCCTTGGTCGCGCAACACTGCGGCCGCCCCCTGGCTGATCTTTTTCCCCTTCTGGCAGTAGATCACGACGTGGCGCCCTTCGATTTCATGTGCAAGGGACGATATTTCAGCAAACGGATGTCGCCGTGATGACGGCACCAATCGTGGATCATCGGCAAAATCCCCGTCGATGCGCACATCGACAAGGACCGGCGTGGCCGGCGTGCCGATCAAACGGGACAACTGGGAAACGGTGATTTCTGTCGGAGACGGCATAATGCATCCTCTGGTTCGAAAGGAACGAATGGATGCGAAACCTGGGCTGCCGCCTCACGGGGCGTTCGCGTGCCCCATGGGGACGATATGGATGACGGCGTCCCGCGGGTCAACCACGCGGTGCCAAGCAACCATGTATGGAAGGAAGCGGGTCGGCGTCAGGCCGGAAGGGGCATCGCCATGGCCAGCATGACCATCACGGACAGAAAACCCAGAACCACTTTTGTTGTATCGCTCATGACGCGCCCTCGACGAAGTGACTTTCAAGGGTTGTACGCCGCGTACCGTCAATAAACCGTGAAGGCGGTCACACTCCGTCACGATTTCGGGCAGTTTTTTCTTCTTTCGATGCCGGGTGTCGGCAGGAATTGCCGCCGCGTCCGCGCCGGATGGTCCAGGTGACCGGTTTTTGGCCGATTTTCGCCACTCCGTCGAGCCGTCGGAATTGGCCCGGCGCTTGCTAGGTGTTCGACAGCAGCGCCAAACCGAGGAGGCTTCCGTGGAGCTTTACGATCACCGCATCCCCAACGAAAACATCTGGGCCGCCGCCCGCCTGACCTTCGCCACCTTTGGTTCCCATGCGTTTACCATCATCGGCAAGACCATCAGCGATATGGAAAAGCAGGGCTTCGGAGAGCAGGCCCGCGCCTGGCGCACGGTGGCCGAGGCGCTGGAAACCATGTCGAGCGGCGAGATGCAGACGAGCGGCGCCACCGTCCACTAGAACGCGCCACGCAAACGCACCGTCAGGCCTCGCCCTTAGAACTCGAAAGCGTAGGCGAACAGAACGCCGACGGTCTGGGAGTCCACATCCCCTTCTTCCACCGTCTTCCAGGCGGCGTCGATGGCCAGTCCGAATTCGAATTCGTAACCAGCCGAGACCTGGAACACCGTGTCGTTGGTGCCGCCGTCGGTGTCCCGGTTGGCCGCCGTCAGGGCCAGGTTCCAGCCGTTCCAGCCCAGTTGCACGCCGCCGGTCAGGACGTCCCGGTCCACACCGTCAACACCATCGGCATCCATGAAGTGCGCATATTCCGCCAGAACGAAGATCGATACGGCGTCGATGTCGTGTTCCAGCGTCAGGCCGCCGACCAAGCCGTTTTCGTCGGCCGTCGAATCCTCGCCTTCCGAGCGGTGGATATAGGCCAGGTGATAGGACACGCCCGGCAATGCCCGTACATCGCCGCCATCCAGCGAAACGACAAAATTATCGAGCGTTTCGGTGTTGCCGACGCCACCGTCTGACTTCTCGGTCCGGCCCCGGTTGGTGATCACGGATTCGCTGAAGATGGTGGTGTCGGCGAAGAAGACGCTGGCGCCCAGGGTATGCCGGCCGGCCGCTTCGGTGCCGAAGCTGACGCTGCCGCCCAGGCCGATCTGCTCGGCGAATTCGTAGTCGCCGTTGAAATCATTGCCGAACACGCCCGGCGTCTCGTCCCACGCCTTGCCGAAGTTGGGCGTGAACTTGCCGCCATAGACCGAAAACAGATCGGTCTCGTAAGTCAGTTGCGCCTGTTCCAGGTAGAGGCCATGGTCGTCGAAGTAACGGTCGTCACCGGGCCCGGGGTCACGCACCGGTTCCAGCACGCCGTGCAGCACGAGCGACAGTTCGGGCAGGAACTGAAAGATGATTTCCGGTTCGGTGGTGGTGTACAGGTCGTTGACCTCGGCGTCCGGGTCATCGGATTTGTAAGTGTTGTCGTTCTCGATCTCGATCGATAGCGAGCCGCTGATCAACGGCGCTTTCTCTTCGGCGGACGCCGCCCCGGACATGGCCGGGCCAAAGGCAGAAGCGGCGATCGCCACCACCGCGAACGTATTGCGTAATTCCATCTCTCATCCCCTACTCGGTTCACGCTACAGGGGTTGAGGTCACGCAATCCATACAGCGCCGCTGTTCCCAAACAACCGTTCGGTCACGCCCCGATCCCCTCAAGGCAAGCGCACACCGGTATATTAATAATGAGAATGACTATCAAAATTAAAAATCGATGTGCGCGGTTTTGCCGCATCTGGAAATCCGACCCGATGCGGCAACTGGCTATTGTTATGTTATAACATTACTTTTCTAGATTGCTGTCAATAGGCAACATATGGGACGGGCGCCAACAGGCATCGCGCGGCGGCGTTCGACCGGCCGCGCGATGCCTGTATTGACGCCGTAAGGGAAGGCGATGTCTTCGTCAGGCGGTCTTTGGCCGCCGCGCCTTGACCTTGCGGTAGATCACCGGCAGCAACGACAACGCCGACAGGCCGAGCAGGGCCGCGACCACTTCGGCGGTCAGGACGTTACCGAGCGTCAGGTCGGACGACATGTCGAGCACGCTGCCCAAGCCCGCCCCCACCGACACGAAGACGAACGAGCCGGGGATGATGCCGACCAGGGTCGCCGCCACATAGGTCCGCACGTTGACGCCGAGGAACGCCGGCACCAGGTTGACGACAAAGAAGGGAAACAGCGGCACCAGGCGCAGCACCAACAAGTAGCTGAACGCGTTTTCCTTGAAGCCGGCCTCGGTCTTGGCCAGCCACGGCCCGGCCCGCTTGCGCAAGCTGTCGCCGATGGCGCTGCGGGCGACCAGGAACACCAGGGTAGCGCCGAGGGTCGCCGCCAGCACCACGTAGGCGGTGCCGAACGCCGAACCGAACAGGAACCCGCCGGCCACGGTCAGCGCCGTGGCGCCGGGGAACGACATGGCCGTCGAGCCGGTATAAACCGCCATGAACACCAGCACGGCGAGGGCGGCGTGTTCGGCGACGAATGCCTGTAGCTGGCCGCGGTGCTCACGCAGGGCCTCGAGCGACAGATACTGATCGAGGCCGAAAACGAAGAAAGCGGCGAAACCGGCGGCCAGCACCGCGACGGGGGCGAAGCGCTTGATCAGGGACGGCTTGCCCGGGGAGTTTTCGTTGTGTGCATCCATGGTTGCCGCTCCTTCAACCCAGTTTCTGCAACAGGCCGACGATACGTCGGGTGCGCGGCCCGAACAGGGTCGGCGTGTAGTAGCTGCCGGCGACCCGCTTGGAGATTTCGCCGAGCGTCGGATAGGGCGCGATCACGTCGGCCATGGCGCCGATCTTCAGCTTGCGCCGGACCGCCAAGGTCCATGGCGTGATCAGCTCGCCGGCCCGCGGCCCGGCGATGGAGGCCCCCAGGATGCGGCCCTTGGGACCGACCGACACCTTGATCAGGCCGTCCGTCTCGCCTTCCGCACACGCCCGGTCGTTGCCGGAGAACGGCTCGGTCAGCACACGTACATCGTCACGCTTCTCCGCTTCGGCCGTGGTCAGGCCGACATGGGCCAGTTCGGGGTCCGTGTAGGTAACCCACGGAACGGCGTCGTAGTTCACCTTGGCCGGCAGGCGGAACAAGGCGTTGCGGATGACGATGCCGGCGTGATAGCCGGCCACGTGGGTGAACTGATATCCCCCGATGACGTCGCCGATGGCGAACACCCGCTTGTTGGAGGTACGCAGCCGGTTGTCGACCGCGACGCCCTTGGGCGAATAGGCGATGCCGGCCGCCTCCAGGTTGAGGCCGTGCACATTGGCCCGCCGGCCGGTGGCGACCAGCAGGTGCGAACCGGTGGTCCGTGTCTCGGCGCCGTCCCGGTCCCAGACCACGGCGACGCCGTTGCCCGCCTTCTCGACCCGCTGCACCGCCGCGCCTTCCTGCACGTCGATGCCCTCGGAGCTGACCCGCGTGCGCACCACGTCGACCAGCTCCGGGTCGTCCTTGGGCATCATGGTGAAGGCTTCCAGCACCGTCACTTGCGATCCCAGCCGGCGGAAGGCCTGGGCCATTTCCATGCCGATGGGACCGGCGCCGATGACGATCAGATGATCGGGCCGTTCGGTCAGCTCGAAGACGCTCTCGTTGGTTAGATACGGCACGCCGTCGATGCCGTCGATCGGCGGCACGAAGGCCGACGAGCCGGTCGCCAGCACGAAGCGCCGCGCCCGCACCACCGTGTCGTTGACGGTGGCTTCGCGCAGGCCGGTGAAATGGGCCGCACCCTTGATCACGGTGACGCCCAGGCCCTCGAAACGTTCCACCGAATCGTGCGGCGCGATGGAGGCGATGACGCCGTGCACATGGCCGTGCACCTTGGCGAAATCGATGTCCGGCTCGTGGCCGTTGACGCCGAAGCGGCCGGACGTGCGCACCACATGGGCGGCGTGGGCCGCGGCGAGCAGCGACTTGGACGGCACGCAGCCGGTGTTGAGGCAGTCGCCGCCCATGGCGCCCTTCTCGATCAGCACCGTTTTGGCGCCCATCTGCGCCGCGCCCGCCGCCACCGACAACCCGCCCGAGCCGGCGCCGATGACGCAAAGATCCGCCTCTACGATCCGTGTCATGATCGTGTCTCCGTCAATTTGAAAGGAAGGGTGGGACGCCGCAGCGTCCCGTTACTTGATGATGAATGGGCGACTACTGGGCGACCACCAGCTTGTAGTCCGGCGTGGTGTTCAGCGGACAGGAGAAGAGATACTCGCCCGGCTTCAGCTCGACCGCATAGTCCTTGGTCACGCCCGTGTCGAGGCCGCCGCCCGAGACGCTGATCTTGCTCAGCTTGTGCAGCGGATTGCGCCAGTCGTAATCCTTCTCGCGCAGCCAGAAACCCAACGGATAGGTGACGTTCTTGTTGGTGACGCGGAAAATGTACTTGCCGGGCTTCAGCATCATCGCCGGATTGGCGGCGACACGCTGGTCGCCGGACTTGGCGTTGATGGTCTCGCAGTCGGATTTCATCTTCGACATGTAGCCGTGGTCGACGCCGGCCTCCGGTTCGATGAACTGGCAGGGCACCTGGGTCAGCTCGACGACGGTGGCCTTTTCCGAGGCATTGCCGGACGCCGACAAGGACGCGGCCATAGCGATGACGAGCGCGCCGCCCGCGGCGATTAATGTGGACCGATTAACTTTCACCATGAGACTCCTCCTGCTCATATCCGTGTCTGACAACAACTCTCACCGCCGATGGCGAATCTGTTGTGAGCGAGGGGATGAGGTGCGCGGCGCCGCCGCGTCATGCCGCCCCCGGCCTTGTCCTTCCTATTTGAAGGATCGGGCGGTCGACCGCCAGTCACGTTGTGTCACGGTGATGTGAGGAAACCGGAGCGCCTTAGTTAATGGGGACTTTACGCTCCATCGGCGTGTCCGCATGGCGGGCCCAGTCGACCATGGAGCCGTCATAGAGCCGCGCGTCCTTGTTGCCCAAGAGCTGGTTGGAAACGAACCAGCCGATGGAGGCCCAGTGGCCGGTGTTGCAGAAATTGATCTGCGCGCCGCTCTGCGCGACGTTTGCGTAGGCGTAGAGTGTCTTCAGTTCACCGGCCTTGCGGAACATGCCGCCGCCGTTTTCCGTGAACCAGCTTTGCGGCAGGCTGCGGGCGCCTGTGATGGTGCCGGGCCGCTTGGCCGCGGGATGGCGCACCAGGCCGAGGTGCTGATCGGCCGGGCGGTTGTCGACCAGGACCGATCCGTTGTTCATGGCATCCAGAACCGCCGCCTTATCCACCAGCATGTCCCTGCGCAGCGCCACTTTGAAGACCTGCGGTTCGATACGCACCGTACCCTTTTCCAGCCGGTTGCGCTTGTCGGCGGCATAGACCGCCATGCCGCCGTCGAGGATCGACACCTTGTCATGGCCCAGCACCTTGAAGGTCCAGAAAAGCCGCGTGCCCATGCCCATGTCGGACGAAGAATATCCCGGCGGTACCAGCACCACGTGATGACCGTTGCCGATGCCCAGCTTGCCGACCAATTTGGCGAGCCGGTTGGTGTCGACCGGCAGCATGCCGACCACGCCGGCCTTGTTCTTGACCCGCCAGCCGTCGCGGCCGTAACGGGTCGGCACGGCACCGGGAATATGCGCCTGGCGGTGGGCGTTGGGCCCGCGCAGGTCGAGGAACCGTACCGCCGGATTGTCCAGATTGGCCTTGACCCAGGACACGTCGACCAGCGGTTCGGCGGCAAACGCCAAAGATGGGGACAGGAACAGGACGAAGGCTGCGAACAGGGCGGCACGCATGGCGGAGCTCCAATGTTGGAAAGTGATGCGCCTACGATGGAACAGGACGGCAGGCCCGTCCAATCACTTGTGCGTGGCTTGCCGGCTAGTGGATACGCCGTTTCCGACCGCCGCCGTCAACCGGTCGAGGGCCGGCGCCATCTGTTCCGCCGGGATGCCGGCGAACCCCAGCATCAGCCCGGGCCGCGACGGTCCGTGCGTGTAGAGGTGTGACAGCGGCGGCGCCTCCACGCCTTGACGCGCGGCGATTTCGCTGACGGCCCGGTCGTCGGCGCCTTCGGGCAGCCAGCCGATGAGATGCATGCCCGAGTCCTGGCGTTCCACCGTCACCAGGCCACGCAGTTTTTCCTGCGCCAGGGACACAAACGCGTCCTGCCGTTCGGCATACAACAGGCGCATGCGCCGGATGTGCGACGACAGGTGCCCGTCGGCGATGAAATCGGTCAGCGCCGCCTGGGCCACCGACGACGGCTGGGTGTCCACGTGGCGGCGCACCGCCAGCAGGGCATCGACCAGGTCGGGAGGCGCCACCAGATAGCCGAGCCTGAGCGCCGGGAACATCACCTTGCTGAAGGTGCCGACGTAGAACACCCGGTCCTGGTCGTCCATGCCCTGCAGCGACGCCAGCGGCCGCCCGGCGTAGCGGTATTCGCTGTCATAGTCGTCCTCCAGCACGAAGGCATCGTGGGCGGCGGCCCATTGCAGCAGCGCGATGCGCCGCGCCGGCGCCATGGTGACGCCCAGCGGAAACTGGTGGGACGGCGAGACGCAGGCCAACCGGGCGGCGGCGGCGCGGGCGATACCCGCATCCACATCCAGACCGTCGCCGTCGACCGGCACCGGCACCAGCCGCGCACCGGTCGCCGTCAACGCGCCCCGCGTGCCGACATAGCCCGGTTCCTCGATCCACACCGGCGCGCCCGGATCGATCAGCACCCGGGCAATGAGATCGATGGCCTGCTGCGAACCCGAAACGATGATGACCTGATCGGCGTCACAGCGCACAGAGCGGGCGGCACCGAGATAGGACGCCACGGCTTCGCGCAACGGCGCCTCGCCGGCCGGGTCGCCGCCGAGCAGCGCGCCCACGTCCGGCCGGCGCCAGTGGCGCGCCAACAGCCGCGACCATTCCTTCATGGGAAACAGGTCCAGTTCCGGCAAACCGGGCGCGAACGGCCGGTTGCGGTGACGCTGCACCGTACCCAAGGACGCCACGGCCTGCCCCCGCTGCGATAGCGTGGGCTTGGGCCGGCGGCTGCGTGCCGATGGCTGCGATGCCGGGCTGCGCAGCAAGGAGTCGGGCAGGCGCTCGGTCACGTAGGTGCCCGAGCCGGTCCGGGCCTCGGCATAGCCCTCGGCCAGCAGTTGGTCGAAGGCGGCGGCGACGGTGTTGCGGGATACCGAAAGATCCTTGGCCAGCACCCGCGTGGACGGCAGTTTGACCCCCGGCGCCAGCCGGCCGGTCAGGATCGCCTCGCGCAAGGCGAAATAGAGTTGCCGGTGCAAGGGACCGGCCTTGCCGGGATCAACCGCCAGACTGGACACCAGGGCTGACACGGTTCGCCGCATAAATGGCCCTATAAAATACCTATAAACGGACCTTTTTATACAGCCAATATCGTGGCATCTCCAATGAAACGCGATTTTGGAGACCTCATTCTATGTCTGCTTACACCCAAACCGAGCGCACCCGTGTGCGTCGCGCCCATGAACGGGGCAGCTACGACAAGGAAACCGTGCACGCCATTCTCGACGCCGGCTTCGTCTGCCATGTGGGCTTCGCTGTCGAGGACCAGACCTATGTCATTCCCACGCTGTACTGGCGCGAGGGCGAGAGGGTGATGATTCACGGATCCACGGCCAGCCGCATGATCCGCGTACTGCAGGCCGGCGCCGACGCCTGCCTGACGGTGACCCACGTGGACGGCCTGGTGCTGGCCCGCTCGGCGTTCCACCATTCGGCCAATTTCCGTTCGGTGGTGATCCTGGGCAAGACCCACACCATCGACGACCCGGCGGAAAAGGAACATGTGTTGAAAAACTTCGTCGACGGCCTCTATCCCGGCCGCTGGGATGGCCTCAGACCGATGCTCGACAAGGAAGACAAAGCCACCACCGTACTGGCCTTCGATCTCAAGGAGGTCTCGGCCAAGGTGCGCACCGGCGGCCCCATCGACGACGAGGAAGACTACGCCCTGCCGATCTGGGCCGGCACCATTCCCCTGACGACGACAATGGGCGAGGTTATCCCCGACGAGCGCCTGATCCCGGGCACGCCGCAACCCGACTACGTGCCCAACGGCATTCCGTTTCTGAACAAATAGCGCCCAACTCCCGCAAGCACCGCCCCCCCGTACGTGACATGCCCGCGCTTGACGCGGGTGTCCACGGGGTTCCGACGCTCAGGCGGTGGGTATGCGGCTACCTTCCGTGCAGCGGAGAGACGTGGGTACCCGGATCAAGTCCGGGCACGACAGGGGTGTTGTTGGCGGCGCCCCCTAACCCGCCGGCGGATAGACCACCGGAAAATCAGGTGCGTCCATTGGATCGCCGTGCTGCAGGGTCAAATCCGGAAACGGCGGCGACACGGTCCCCTGGCGATCGGCGAAGCGGGCGTCGTCGCCGATCCAACGGCTGGCGATGGCGCGCCGGCGGCGGCTGGCCGAGCGGTTGGGCGGCGCGCCGTGCAGGGTCATGAAATGGAAGGCGATGGCGTCGCCCGGTTCCAGGTCCCAGCCCAGGATGGTGTAGTCGGCCCGCTGGCCTTCGATGTCGGGCACGTCCTCCCAGCCGTCCATGGCATTGATCATCTGGCCGTTGAAGCGTTCCGGCTTGAACCAGCGCCCCCAGGTGTGGGAGCCGGCGACGTATTCGACGGCCGTGTCCCGCGGCACCGGGTCTAGGGCCGTCCATAACGAACAGTTCTGTTGGCCGTCGACGCAGTAATAGGGCTGGTCGTGATGCCACGGCGTTTCCTGGCCGGCGCCCGGTTCCTTGACCAGGACGTGCTCATGGAAGATGCGCGCCGTATTCGAGCCCATCAGCACCGCGGCGATTTCCCCGGCCGGTGAATGCAGGATGAAGTCGCGGTATTCCGGAATGCGCTGCCAGTTGCAGTAATCGCCGAAAAACAGTCCGGGCCCGCTGTCGGTGGTGTAGTGCTTGGCGTCGGGACCCGGTTCCGCCATGTTGCGCTCTATTCCCGCCTGCAAGGGTTCGACCCAATCGGCAAACACGCCGCGCAGCACGGTCGCCCCGTCCCGCTGGAACGCTAGTTTCGTGTCGTTCGCGACCACAGCACCCATTTAGACACCCTCAAATCCCACACTTCATCCGGGGCCATCATTGCCCCGCATTTTCGTTGCCGTCAAATGTCATAAATCCACTTGTATATACAAGTGGATTGTTTCATACTCGCGCCATGGCCGCTTGCCGTAGAAGCGTTCGTACACCCGATGTGACATGTACGGCGGCCCGACACGAGGGAGAGATCAATGAACTTCAAGACATTCCTTGCCTTTGCCGCCGTTTCGGCGATTGCGCTGACCGGTTCGGCCTGGGCCGAGTCCGTCAAAATCGGCTTCAACGCGCCGTTGACCGGCTTCGCCGCCGCCGACGGCAAATCCGCCCTGACCGGCGCCGAACTGGCCGTCGAACAGGCCAACGCCGAGGGCGGCATCAACGGCAAGACCATCGAACTGGTGGTCTACGACGACGGCGCCAAGCCCGATCAGGCCGTACCCGCCGCCAAGAAGCTGATCGGCCAGGACGGCGTGAAGATCGGCATTTCCGGTAGCTATTCCGGCTCCACCCGCGCCGCCGCCCAGGTGTTCCAGGATGCCAGCGTGCCGTACATCTCGGCCTACGCCATCCACCCGGACATCACCCGCTCGGGCAAGTACGTGTTCCGCACCTCGTTCATGGGCGAAGTGCAGGGCCGCGCCGGCGCCAAGCTGGCCGGCGAGATGCTCGGCGCCAAGAAAGTGGTGCTGATCACCCTGCAGAACGACTTCGGCAAGTCGCTGGCCGCCGGCTTCAAGTCCAAGGCCGCCGACTTCGGCGTCTCCGTGGTCAACGAATACCAGTATTCCATCAAGGACCGGCAGTTCGGCCCGATCGTCTCCAAGGTGCGCGCCGACAATCCGGACGCCATCTATGCCTCGGGCTACTTTTTCACCGCCGGCCCGCTGGTCAAGCAGTTGCGCGCCCGTGGCGTGAAGGCACCGATCATCGGTCAGGAAGGCTATGACAGCGACAAGTTCATCGATATCGCCGGCCCGGCCGCCGAAGGCGTGATCATCACCACGTCGCTCGACCGGGATTCCAAAAAGCCCGAGACCATGAACTTCATCAAGTCGTTCGAGGCCAAAGCCGGCTTCGGCGCCGACATGGTCGCCGCCTCGGCCCATACCGCCGTCAAGGTGGCGGTCGCCGCCATGCGCAAGGCCGGCACCGACGACCCGGCGGCCATCCGCGACGCCATCGCGGCCACCAGGAACCTGGCCGTGTCGACCGGCAGCATCTCGTTCAACGGCCTGGGTGAAGTGACCAAGGCCGTGCAGAATCAGGTGGTCAAGGGCGGCAAGTGGCGCCACCACTCGGTGATCGACGACCCGGCCCTGCTGGCGCCGCCGAGCGAGTAAACGATTACGGAACGGGCGCCGGGTTCCCTCAAGACCGTTCGGCCCGGCGGCCGCTTCCGTACCCAGTCACCGCGTTGAAGTTTGTTGTCTGCGGTCCCCATGCGCTTTCGGGGACCGGGAAACCGTAACGCGCATGTTTGATCAACCGGGCGAATAACCGCCGATAAAACCGGAATCGAGTAGACACCGATGCTGTTTATCGATCTGTTGGTCCAGGGCCTGATACAGGGCAGCAGTTACGCGCTGATTGCGGTGGGCCTGACGCTGGTCTATGGCCTGCTGCGCATCCTGCACGTGGCCCACGCCGGATTGTTCACCCTGGGCGCCTACATCGCTGTCGTCGTGACCAACACGCTCGGCAGTTTCTGGCTCGCCGCCGTCATCGCGCCGCCCATCGTCGGCCTGGCGGGCATGCTGGTGTACCGGCTGCTGTACGAACCGATCCTCGACCAACCGCCGTTCGTGCCGTTGATCGCCTCCATCGGTCTGTTCATCTGCATGGAGGAAGGCTTCCGCCTGATCTTCGGCCCCTACGGCAACAGCTTCGACGAGGCGCCGTTCTCCGCCTCGCTCTCCTTCGGTCCGGTCTACATGCAGGGCGTCGAGGCCGCCACCGTCGTGATCGCCTTCGTGCTTCTCGGCGCCCTGGCGGTATTGGCGGCACGCACCCGGCTGGGCACCGCCTGGCGGGCCAGCGTCACCGACCCGCAAATGGCGCAGAGCTTCGGCATCGATATCGTCAAGGTGCGCTACCTCAACTTCTTCATCGGCTCGGCCCTGGCCGCCGTCGCCGGCGTGCTGGTGGCGCTGCTCAACAACTTCGTCGAACCCACGTTGGGCAGCGTGCCGAGCTACAAGATGCTGGCCATCATCGTGCTGGGGGGGCTGGGCAACGTCAAAGGCACTCTGGTCGCCGCGCTGGCGCTGGGCGTGCTGGAAAGCTTCGGCACCATCTATGCCGGGCACCTCATCGACCGCGACGCCATCGCCTTCCTGTTCCTGATCATCGTGCTGATGGTCCGGCCGCAAGGCTTCTTCGGTAAAGCTTAAGGGGAGAGACGGATCATGGGCGCCTACGAACTCAGCCTGCTCACCCTGATCGGCATCAACGTGATGCTGGCGTTGAGCCTCAACCTGATCACCGGCTTCTGCGGCCAGATCAGCCTGGGCCATGCCGCCTTCTACGGGGTCGGCGCCTATACCGGCGCCATGCTGACCACCAGCGGCCAGCCGTTCCTGCTGGCCCTGGTCGTCGCGGCCCTGTTCGCCGCCGTCGCCGGCGTCATCGTCGGGCTGGCGTCGCTCCGGGTGCGCGAGGACTTCCTCGCCATCACCACCATGGGCGTCGGCTTTCTGTTTCTCGGCGTGGTGCGCCAGCAGGAGTGGCTCGGCGGCGAGCTGGGTATCTCGCAGATCCCCGAAACCGGTCTCGGCGATGGCGGATTCATCATGTTGGTGGTGGGCGCGACCGCCTTGGTGTTCGCCGCCAGCGTCTACCTCAAGCGCACCTGGATGGGCTTCGCCTTCGACAGCATCGCCGACGACGAGGATACCGCCCGGACGGTCGGCATCGACGTGGCGCGCTACAAGCTGACGGCGTTCGCCTTCGGCACCGCCATCGCCGGAATCGCCGGTTGTCTTTACGCCCACTACGCCCGCATCATCGTGCCCGACGCTTTTGGTTTTACGGTCTCGATCACCATCCTGGCGATGGTGGTGGTCGGCGGCATCGGCTCCACCATCGGCGTCACCATCGCCGCCGTCGTGCTGACGCTGATGCCCGAGCTGTTCCGCTTCGTCAACGACTACAAGCTGTTGCTCTACGGTGGCCTGTTGCTATTGACCATGCGCTACAGCCCGCAGGGCTTTGCCGGGCTGGTGCGCCAGGCGGCGGCAAAGGCACGGAGCAAGTCGGAGGCGACGCCATGAGTCTCCTGGACGTCAGCAACGCCTTCGTCCGTTTCGACGGCGTCACCGCCGTCAACGACGTGTCCTTCAGTCTCGACGACGGCGAATTCGTCGGGCTGATCGGGCCCAACGGCGCCGGCAAGACGACGCTACTGAAAGTGATCTCCGGTGTGCTGCCGCCGGGCGGCGGCCGTGTCGTGCTGAACGGTCAGGATGTATCCGACAAACCGCCTTTCGTGCGCGCCCGCGCCGGGCTCGGCTTGTCGCATCAGATCGTGCGGCCGTTCCGCTCCATGACGCCGGTCGACAATGTGGCCCTGGCCGCCGGTGCCACAGAGACACGCAACCCCCTGAAGGCCCTGGCCCGGACCGACCGCACCGCCGCCCGCGCCAGGGCGCGGGAGCTGCTGGACCTGGTCGGTATCGGCGACGCCGCGGAAGCCGATCCGAGCAACCTGCCGCTCGGCTACCTCAAACGGCTGGAAGTCGCGCGCGCACTGGCGCTGGAGCCCAAACTGCTGCTGCTCGACGAACCCTTGGCCGGCCTCAATCATGTGGAGGCCGGGCGCCTCGCCGACACTGTCACCGCCATCAACGGGCAAGGCACCACGGTGCTGCTGATCGAACATAACCTCAGCGAAGTGATGCGCATCTGCCGCCGCCTGCTGGTGCTCGACCAGGGCCGGCTGATCGCCGACGGCGCGCCGCAGACAGTGATGAGCGACGCCCGGGTGCGCGCGGCCTATTTGGGTGAAAGCACGGAGGATGCCGATGCTGCGGCTTGAAAACCTGTCCTGCGGCTATGGTCCCATGCGGGCGGTGCACGACCTGTCGCTCACCGTGCCCGAGGGCAGCGTGTTCGCCCTGATCGGCGCCAACGGCGCCGGCAAAACCTCGACCATCATGGCCGTCGCCGGCCACGTGGCGGTGCAGGCTGGGCGGATTGAATTCGATGGCGAAGACCTGACCGACGCGCCGGCCATGGCGCGGGTGCGCCAGGGCCTGGCCCTGGTGCCGGAGGGCCGACGCCTGTTCGGCGACCTGTCGGTCGAGGAGAACCTCATCGTCGGCGGCTACGCCCGGCCGAAGGAGGCGACGCCCGGCAACCGGGACAAGGTGTTCGACCTGTTCCCGCGCCTGGCCGAGAGGCGCAACCAGCGGGCCGGGCAGATGTCCGGCGGCGAACAGCAGATGCTGGCCATCGGCCGCGCCCTGATGGCCGAACCGCGCATGCTGTTGATCGACGAAGTGTCGCTCGGCCTGATGCCCAAGGTGGTGGATTTGTGCTTCGGCGTCATCGGCCGCTTGCGCGACGAAGGCATGACGGTGATGCTGGTGGAGCAAAGCACCCAGCGGGCCCTGGCCATCGCCGACAATGTCTGCGTGCTCGAATCGGGCCGCACGGTCTATCAGGGCACCGGCGAGGACGCGCGCGACAATCCGGGTCTGATCGACGCCTATCTCGGCCTGGATCGACAGGAGGACGTGGCGTGACGGCGAGCGTTCCCCTTTACAAGCAGATCAAGCGCTACATCCGCGAGCGCATCCGTTCGGGCGAATGGCCGGCCGACCATCTGGTGCCGTCGGAGCACACGCTGCTGAAGGAATTCAATACCTCGCGCATGACCGTCAACCGGGCGCTGAGGGAGCTGGTCGACGAGGGCCTGATCGTGCGCGTGCAGGGCCTGGGCACTTTCGTGAACACAGGCAAGGCGCAGTCGGAACCCCTGGAGATCCGCAACATCGCCAAGGAGATTTCCGAGCGCGGCCATACCCACACTGCCGACGTGCATGTTCTGGAGGAATGTGCCTGCGACGAAACGGCGGCGCTGCACCTGCAGCGCGCGGTCGGGTCGGCGGCGTTTCACTCGCTGATCGTGCACCGGGAAAACGACGAACCGGTGCAACTGGAAATCCGTTTCGTCAATCCGGACCTGGCGCCCGTTTACCTGGACCAGGACTTCCGCCATACCACACCCAACGAATACCTCATGCAGGCAGTCCGGCCGGATACGGTCGAGCACAATATCGAAGCCGTGGCCGCATCGGCCGACCAGGCGAAGATGCTCGACCTGGAGATCGGCGCGCCGTGCCTGCTGCTCGATCGCCGTACGTTTTTTGCGGGCGCCGTCGTGACCTGGGCCCAACTGGTCTACCCCGGCCCCCGTTACCGCCTCAGCGGCACATTCACCTTCCGCGACTAGTCAGACAGGAGCGTTCGCCATGACCACCGATCCCCGTTTCGCCAACGCCCGCGAAGTCCGCAGCCCGACCGGCACGGACATCACGGCCAAGAGCTGGCTGACCGAGGCGCCGCTGCGCATGATGATGAACAATCTGGACCCCGACGTGGCCGAAAACCCGGGCGAGCTGGTGGTCTATGGCGGCATCGGCCGGGCGGCCCGCGACTGGAACTGTTTCGACCACATCGTCAGCGCCCTGCGCGACCTGGAAGCCGACGAGACCCTGCTGGTGCAGAGCGGCAAGCCGGTCGGCGTCTTCCGCACCCATGCCGACGCTCCCCGTGTGCTGATCGCCAATTCCAACCTGGTGCCCCACTGGGCGACCTGGGAGCATTTCCGCGAGTTGGACCAGAAGGGCCTGATGATGTACGGCCAGATGACCGCCGGCTCGTGGATCTACATCGGCAGCCAGGGCATCGTCCAGGGCACCTACGAGACCTTCGCCGAGATGGGACGCCAGCATTTCGGGGGCGATCTGCGCGGCAAGTGGATCCTGACCGGCGGCCTGGGCGGCATGGGCGGCGCCCAGCCCCTCGCCGCGACCATGGCCGGCGCGTCCATGCTAGCGGTGGAATGCCGGCCGAGCCGCATCGAAAAACGCCTCGAGACCAGGTACCTCGACCGCAAAGCCAACAGCCTGGACGAGGCCATGGCCATGATCGAGGAGGCCCACAAGAACGGCGAGGCGGTCTCCGTCGGCCTGTTGGGCAACGCCGCCGAAGTGCTGCCGGAGATGGTCAAACGCGGCATCCGCCCGGACATGGTCACCGACCAGACCTCGGCCCACGATCCGGTCAACGGCTACCTGCCCATCGGCTGGACCGTGGCGGAATGGGAGGAGAAGGCCCAGCGCGACCCGGACATGGTGGAAAAGGCGGCCAAGGAGAGCATGGCCGTGCACGTGTGCGCCATGCTGGACTTCTTCCACGACGGCATCCCCACTGTCGATTACGGCAACAACATCCGCCAGTGGGCGCAGGAAGAGGGTGTCGAGGACGCCTTCGATTTCCCCGGTTTCGTGCCGGCCTATATCCGGCCCCTGTTCTGCCGCGGCGTCGGCCCGTTCCGCTGGGCCGCCCTGTCGGGCAACCCCGAGGACATCTACAAGACCGACGCCAAAGTCAAGGAACTGATCCCCGACGACCCGCACCTGCACAACTGGATCGACATGGCCCAGCAGCGCATCCAGTTCCAGGGCCTGCCGGCGCGTATCTGCTGGGTTGGTCTGGGCGACCGCGCGCGGTTGGGACTGGCCTTCAACGAGATGGTGGCCAACGGCGAACTGGAAGCGCCCATCGTCATCGGCCGCGATCACCTGGACTCGGGCTCCGTCGCCAGCCCCAACCGGGAAACGGAAGGCATGCAGGACGGCACCGACGCGGTGTCCGACTGGCCGCTGCTCAACGCTTTGCTCAACACCGCCAGCGGCGCCACCTGGGTCAGCCTGCATCACGGCGGCGGCGTGGGACTGGGCTTCTCGCAGCACGCCGGCATGGTGGTGGTGTGCGACGGCTCCGACGATGCCGCCCGGCGGCTCGAACGGGTGCTGACCAACGACCCGGCCTCGGGCGTCATGCGCCATGCCGACGCGGGCTACGACATCGCCAAGGACTGCGCCCGCGAGCAGGGCCTGAACCTGCCCATGCTGGAGGAATAACCCGATGTCCGAAGCGGCACACGATCGTTTCGTTATCCGGCCGGGGCGGATGACCCTGGCCGACATGCGCCGGATCTTCCATAACCCGGTGGCGATGGATCTGAACCCGGATTGCATTCCAGGTATCGAAGCGGCCGCCCGGGCTGTGGCCGATTTCGTCGCCCGTGGCGAAACCGCTTACGCCGTCACAACCGGCTTTGGCAAGCTGGCGGACACGCGTATCGAAGAAGACGACATCCTGCAGCTGCAAATCAATTTGTTACGCTCCCACGCCGCCGGGACGGGCCCGCTGCTGGATGACGATACCGTCCGTTTGATCGTCGCCTTGAAGGCGAACGGATTGGCGCGCGGGTTTTCCGGCATTGCCGTCGAGCCCATTACCCTTCTGCTGCGCATGGTTGAGGCCGGCGTCTATCCCTGCGTGCCGAGCAAGGGATCGGTCGGCGCATCGGGCGACCTGGCGCCGCTTGCCCACCTGGTGCTGCCGTTGATCGGCGAAGGCCAGGTGCGCTTCAACGGCGACATCATGCCCGCTGCGGATGGCTTGAAGAAAGCGGGCCTGGCACCGGTGACGCTGGGCCCAAAGGCGGGTCTCGCCCTGATCAACGGCACCCAGGTGTCGACGGCGCTGGCGCTGAAAGGCCTGTTCGCCATCGAACACGTCTACGCCGCCGCCCTGGTTGCCGGGGCCATGACCGCCGACGCGGTGAAAGGCAGCGACACGCCGTTCGACGACCGCATTCATGCCTTGCGCGGCCATCGCGGCCAGGCCGAGGTCGCCCGGGTCTACAAGACGCTGCTGGCCGGCAGCGGCATCCGC
The DNA here is from genome assembly GCA_028277845.1 of Sneathiellales bacterium. Taxonomy (GTDB): domain Bacteria; phylum Pseudomonadota; class Alphaproteobacteria; order JANQFL01; family JANQFL01; genus JANQFL01. Next base: position 6,391 of record JANQFL010000050.1, on the reverse strand, counting down.
GAATCCCATATGGACTGCGACCGGGTACAGGACCCCTACTCCATTCGGTGCCAGCCCCAGGTCATGGGCGCCTGCCTCGACCAGATGCGCCACGCCGCCGGTATTCTGGAGATCGAGGCCAACGCCGTGTCCGACAACCCGCTGGTGTTCGCCGACAGCGGCGAAATCCTCTCGGGCGGCAATTTCCACGCCGAGCCGGTGGCCATGGTGGCCGACAATCTCGCCGTCGCCGTGGCCGAGACCGGCGCCCTGTCGGAACGCCGCGTCGCCCTGATGATGGACAGCGCCATGAGCGAACTGCCGCCGTTCCTGATCAAGCATTCGGGCCTCAATTCCGGCTTCATGATCGCCCAGGTCACCGCCGCGGCGCTGGCCAGTGAGAACAAGCCGCTGGCTCATCCGGCCAGCGTCGACAGCCTGCCCACGTCGGCCAATCAGGAAGACCACGTCTCGATGGCGACCCACGCCGCCCGGCGGTTGGGCGACATGGCGGAGAACACCGCCGGTATCGTCGCCGTCGAATTGCTGTGCGCCGCTCAGGGCATCGACTTCCGCGCGCCGCTGTCCACGTCGGACACGCTCGCCGGCGTTATCGCCGACATCCGCAAGCACGTGCCGACCCTGGACAATGACCGCGAGATGGCGCCCGATATCCAGGCAGTAACCGAGATGGTGCTGGGCGGCGCCTTTACTGATGCCGCGGCCCAACTGCTGCCGTCCATGGCCGCGCCGTGACCGTCGCGCCCTACGGCTTCCGCGCGGGACCGGCGCCGCTGCTGGTCAGCATCCCCCACGCCGGCACCCATGTGCCCGGCGATGTGCGCAAACGCATGACCGAACCGGTGCAAGCCCTGCCCGACACCGACTGGCACCTCGACGAACTGTATGATTTTCTCGACGACCTCGGCGCCAGCGTACTGTCGGCCAACTGGTCGCGCTATGTCATCGACCTGAACCGGCCATCCGACGACAAGCCGTTGTATCCCGGCGCCCAAGGCACCGGCCTGTGCCCGGCCACCCTGTTCGACCAGCGGCCCGTTTACCGGGATGGCGAAGAGCCCGACGAAGCGGAGAAGGCGGCGCGCCTGGCCAATATCTGGACGCCCTATCACGACAAACTGGCAGCGGCGCTGGACCGGCTGAAAAACCGGCACGGTTACGCGCTGCTATTCGACGCCCATTCCATTCGATCCGAAGTTCCGGCGCTGTTCGACGGCCGTCTGCCCGATTTCAATGTCGGCACCAACGGCGGCGCGGCGGCGGCGGAGGGATTGGAGACGGCGATGGCGGACATCTACCGCGCCGCTGACGGCTATACCACGGCCTGCAACGGCCGCTTCAAGGGCGGCTACATCACGCGCCGATACGGCGCGCCGGCGCAGCATGTTCACGCGGTGCAACTGGAGCTGTCGCAGATCACCTACATGGACGAGGACCCGCCGTTCACCTATCGCGACGACCGCGCCCGCACGGTGCAGCCGGTGCTGCGCGATGCCCTGGCCGCCATGCTCGATTGGGGCCGGCGGACCTACTAAGTGTCAGACATCCACCAAATGCCCGGCGATAATCACGTCGCGGCGCGGATTGAGGCCGACATTGTAGGCCAGTTCCGCCGGATCTCCGATGTCCCAGACCACGAAGTCCGCCGCCATGCCGGCCGCCAGCCTGCCGACCCCGTCGGACAGTCCGAGCGCCCGGGCCGCGTTGCGGGTGACGCCAGCGAGCGCTTCCTCGGGCGTCATGCGGAACAGGGTGCAGGCCATGTTCATGATGGTCAGCAGCGACGCCACCGGCGAGGAGCCGGGATTGCAGTCGCTGGCGATGGCCATGGCGACACCGTGTTCGCGGAACAGGTCCATCGGCGGCAGTTTGGTTTCGCGCAGACAGTAGAACGCACCGGGCAGCAGCACCGCCACGGTGCCCGCGCCCGCCATGGCGCGCGCGCCGGCGGCGGAGGTGTATTCCAAATGATCGGCAGACAACGCGCCATATCCGGCGGCCAGTGCGGCACCGTCCAGATCGGACAACTGGTCGGCATGCAGTTTGACGGGCAGGCCGCGGGCGGCCGCCGCATCGAACACCCGCCGGGTCTGCGCAGGCGAGAAACCGATGGACTCGCAAAACGCGTCGACCGCGTCGGCCAGACCCTCGGACGTCACCGCGTCGATCATTTCGCCGCACACCGTATCGATGTATTCATCGGCCCGGTCCTTGTACTCCGGCGGCAGGGCGTGGGCGCCGAGGAACGTAGTGCGTATACGCACGCCGGTGTCCGCCGCCAGCTGCCGCGCGGCGCGCAGCATGGCGCATTCGCTTTCCGTGTTCAGGCCGTAGCCCGACTTGATTTCGACCGTCGTGACGCCCTCGGCGCGCAATGCGTCCAGGCGCGGCCGGGACTGGGCCACCAAATCCGCGACCGAAGCTTCGCGCGTCGCCTTGACCGTCGACACGATGCCGCCGCCGGCCCGGGCGATGTCTTCGTAACTGGCGCCCTCGAGCCGCATGGCGAATTCCTTCGCCCGGTTGCCGGCATAAACCAGGTGCGTGTGGCAATCGATCAAACCGGGCGTCAGCCAGCACCCCTCAGCATCGTGCACAGTGCGCGCCAGAGACGCGGGATCACCGCTCAGATCGGCGGCCGCACCGACCCAGGCGATGCGGCCGTCCCGCACCGCGACGGCGCCGTTTTGGACGGCGCCGTAGGGTGCATCACCGTCCATGGTGGCCACGTGGCCGTTGATCCAAAGTGCGTCCCACATGGTATCGAAAAGGTCCTTTCGGAAGCGGTCGAACAGGTTCCGGTCACCACCGGGATGAGACGGAACACGAACCGGTGTACCCTACAGGAAGACGAGAAAAAGGTGCAGCATGCATGACGGGCCCCAGTCATTTTTCGCGCCGTCGGCCTATCTGCCGGACGGCTGGCGGGACGACGTGCGGATCGACGTCGACGCGGATGGCGTCATCCACCAGGTCGCGCCGGGAGCATCCGCCGACGGATGCGAACGGCTGAACGGTCCGTGCCTGCCGGGCATCCCCAACCTGCACTCCCACGCCTTTCAGCGGGCCATGGCCGGCCTGGCCGAACGCACGGTCAGCGGCCGGGATTCGTTCTGGACCTGGCGCGATACCATGTACGGATTTCTCGCCCGCCTGAGCCCCGACGACGTCTCCGCCATCGCCGCCCAGCTCTATGTCGAGATGCTGAAATGCGGTTACACCGCGGTCGGTGAGTTCCACTACCTGCATCACGGCACCGATGGCACGCCGTACACCGACCGGGCCGAAATGTCGCGCCGGGTCATCGAGGCGGCCCGCTCGGTGGGCATGGGCATGACCCTGCTGCCGGTGCTGTACTGCCACAGCGGTTTTGGCGGCAAACCGCCGGGGGACGGACAGAAGCGGTTCATCAACACTCCGTCGGCGCTGCTGTCCATGATCGAAACCCTGCACGACGACTATGCCCGTGACCCTCAAGTGGAGGTCGGCTTGGCCCTGCATTCCCTGCGCGCGGTGACGCCGGAAGAACTGTGGGAAGCGGTCGGGGCGCTCAAGGACAAGCGGCCGGACATCCCGGTGCACATTCACGCCGCCGAACAGATCGCCGAAATCGAGCAATGCGCGGTGTGGAGCGGCTGCCGGCCGGTGGAGTGGCTGCTCGGCAACGCCGCCGTGGACGAGACCTGGTGCCTGGTGCACGCCACCCACATGACCGCCGATGAAACTCGGGCCCTCGCCCGCAGCGGTGCCGTGGCCGGGCTGTGTCCCACGACCGAAGCCAATCTGGGCGACGGCATCTTCCCGCTGAAGGACTACATCGCCGCCGGCGGGTGGTTCGGTATCGGCTCGGACAGCCATATCTCCGTCAATGCCGGCGAGGAACTGCGGTTGCTGGAATACGGCCAGCGGCTTCTGCATCTTTCGCGCAACGTCGCGGCGGCCGGACCGGATTGTTCGACCGGTGAATCGCTGCTGCAGTCGGCTCTGTCGGGTGGTCGGCAGGCTCTAAGCCGGCCCATCGGGCAAATCGCCGCCGGCCGGCGCGCCGATCTGCTCGTTCTGGACAGCGCCGATCCGTCGCTCGCCGGACACCGGTCTGACACGGTGTTGGACGCCGCCGTGTTTGCCGCGCCAACAATTCCCGTGCGGGATGTCATGACGGCGGGGCGTTGGCAAATCGTCTCGGGACGGCATCCCGGCGAGGAGCAGATTTTGGCAAACTTCCAAAGAACTCTATCGCGTATTCGATAAAGAGTATTCGAATCAATTGATTACACGCGCATACGAGCGAACTTCCGCCTACATCTTCAAGTGGGTTTCGTTTCCAGATAAACGAAACCGGCATTCGAGCATTTTCAAGCGATGAGACCTATATCGGAATAGTCGAATTCGCGGATTACTCGAAATAACGACAACTGACAATTGACCATATTTGTTACAATCCGTTTACCTAAAACCGAAATTAACAACAAAATTTTAAGGGTTATTGCCGATAAAACCGCACAAGACCTTTGTAGCGTCTTGTCAATTAACCAAAAACATAAAATCGGCCACTGTGGTTACTAGGTCGCAATTTGGGGGTTGATTGAACTGCGGCTTTCGTTCTCCGGAAACGCGAAAAGCAAGACGCTGCTTCAACGAGGTCGATGGTGATGGGTCGCCACCGGTTCCTTCCCTGAAGGGCCGTACGGTTTGCCCACCGAGCAACGGGTTCACGGGTCAAATCCGGCGCCCAACACGACTGTCAAACCGGAAGGAAATGAGAGATGAAGTTTTTAGGTAAAATGCTTTTCGTTGCCTGCTTTGTTTTCGCCGCCGCGGGCGTTGCCCAGGCCGGCGAACGGGCCACCCCGGACGAAGCCAAGGCCATGGCCGAGAAGGCCGCCAAGCTGATCGAAACCAAGGGCATCGACGAAGCGGCCAAGATTTTCCACGCCCCAGGCGGCGATTTCCACGATCGCGATCTCTATGTTTTCGTCTTTAACGGCGAAGGCGTGACGATGGCTCATGGCGCCAAGAAGGCCCTGGTCGGCCGCAACATGATGGGTCTGCGTGACGTCGACGGCAAGCCGATGGTCAAGGAGATGGTTTCGATTTCCGGCACCGGCTGGGTCGACTACAAGTGGCAGCATCCGAAGACCCAGAAGGTCGAAGCCAAGACCAGCTACATCATCAAGGTTGGTGAGTTCGCGGTCGGCGTCGGCGCCTACAAATAATCCGACCGACAAACCTGTCACGGCGATCATTCCAACATCAGCGACACGACGTTTTGAGGACCACCAAAATGCTAAAGAATGCGAGCATCACCGTTAAAAGCCTGCTGGCACCTTTGTTCGGTTGTTTGATGTTGATCGCCGTGGCCGGTTCCTTCTACTACGGCAACGCCGTCAGCAGCAAAGTCGCTGCCCAGTACGTGATGGCGACTGACGTCAACGATCAGGTCAAATCGATCTTCAATGACCTCGGTGCCGGCCATGGCCTTCTCTATCGCGTCATTACCTGGCAAACCCAGGGGGTGGACGCCGAGAACGTCAACAAGGCCATCGACCAGGCCAAGGAAGCATTCGCCCGGGTTGAAGCCGGCCTTACGGATTTGAACGTCAGTGCCATGGGCCTTGATCAGGAGGCTGTCGAACAAATCAAGAAGGATTACGCCGAATATCAGGACCCGGCTCTGAAAACTCTCGACACCATCATGGTGGACACGTTTATCGCCACCATGGAAATGACCGACGTGCATGTGCGGTTCGAGAAGCTGAGCGAAGCCGGTGTCGCGTTGACGGAACAACTGATCGCGTTCAAGGCTGACGTCGCCAAAGCCAGCGATGAAGTCAAGAATCAGGTCTTCTATTTGACGATCGCCCTCACGGTGATCGCCCTCGTCGTGTCGCTGGCCGCCGCCATATTCCTCGGCCGCGCCGTTTCCAACCCGATCCGTCAGATCACCGGCGTTATGGGTCACTTGGCCGAAGGCGACACCGACACCGAAGTGACCGGGCTCGACCGCGGTGACGAAGTCGGCGCGATGGCCAAGGCCGTGCAGTTCTTCAAGGAAAACCTGATCCGCAATGCCGAGATGGCCAAGGAAGCGGAAGAAGCCCAACGGGTCCGCGAGGAACGCACCAAACAGATTGACATGTTGACGGAACAGTTCGACCAGGCCGTGTCCGGCATGCTGAAGGGCGTGTCCGCCGCGGCGACCGAACTGGACGCCACGGCCCAGACCATGACAGCGACGGCCGAGGAATCCGCCCGCCAGTCCGGCGCCGCCGCCTCGGCCTCGGACGAGGCATCCGGTAACGTGCAGACGGTGGCCGCGGCGACCGAGGAGCTGTCCTCGTCGATCTCCGAGATCAGCCGCCAGGTGACCGATTCGGCCCGCATCGCCGGC
>JANQFL010000023.1 GCA_028277845.1 Sneathiellales bacterium | reverse complement strand
CTCGCCGGCGCGGGCCGCCTCGATGGTGGCGTTCAGCGCCAGCAGGTTGGTCTGGGAGGCGATGTCGTTGATCAGTTCGACCACGTCGCCGATCTTCTGAGCCGCGTCGTTGAGGCTTTCCACCGATTGGTTGGTCCGTTCGGCTTCGGTCGCGGCGTCGCCGGCGATCTTGGCCGAGTCCGTGACCTGTCGGCTGATCTCGGTAATCGACGACGACAGTTCCTCCGCCGCCGATGCCACTGTCTGCACGTTGGTGGAGGCTTCCTCCGACGCGGAAGCCACGGCCGTGGCCTGGCGCGAGGATTCCTCGGCTGTCGCGGACATGGACTGTGCCGTGGAATCCAACTCGGTGGCCGCCGTGGATACGCTCCTGAGGACTTCGCCGACATCCGCGTCAAACACCTTGACGAGTTCCTCGGTCCGCCGCGCACGTTCCTCCTTGGCTTGGCGTTCCTGTTCCTGCGCGGCCGCCAGTTCGTTGGCTTCGATGGTCTTGTCCTTGAAGTACTGGACGGCGCCGGCCATTTCACCCAATTCGTCGGAACGGTCCTGGGCCGGAACCTCAATGTCCATGTTGCCTTCGGCCAAGCCTTTCATGGCGTCGGTCATGTTGGAAATCGGACGTGAAATGCCCTTTGCCAGGAGCCAACCGGCCACGCCGACGACCACCAGCACGACTATTGCGATCATCAAAGACAAATTGCGCATGGCGTCGACGGCCGCGAGAGCTTCCTCTACATCGACCTCGCCGACGACGGCCCAACGCACGCCGACGAAATCCACCGGCGCATAGGCGGAAAAGACATCGATACCGCGATAGTCGGCAACGATTTCAACGCCCGTCCCACCATCCAAGGCACGTTTGACGGTTTCGCTTTCCACCTTGGTGCTGAGAATCGTCGATTCCTTCGAAAAACGGGAGTCCGAACGCATCAGGAAGTCGTTCCCGACGATATAGGTCTCGCCTGTTTCGCCCATACCAGCGGTTGCCTGCATGACACCGTTGATGCGGCCGATGGGCATCTGGAAAACCAGCGCTCCCTTGAACGAACCGTCTTCGGCGAATATCGGCGCGGAAATGAAGCTGGCCGGCGCACCATGGCTGGGTGCGTACGGCTTGAAATCGAAGAACGACATGTTGTCGGTCTTGGCTCCGGCCTGGCCTTTGTCGCGTGCCGCGCGGAAGGCATTGCCGAGGTCGGTTTCCTTATACTTGCCGCTGTTCAGGTTGGTCGCGTAGTCCAACTCCTTGAACACGGTGTAGACCAGATTGCCCTGTGGATCGAACAGGAAGATGTCGTAGTAGCCGCGTTCGCGCAAGAAGGTCCGGAACCAGGGGTGGTACCGGGCGTGGATGGCGCTATAGGTCGAACCGTCGCTGGCCGCGTCCAGATTTTCCTTCTCACCCGTCGGATGGGGATTGTCGTCGATGTACAGCGTCTGAAGTTGACCTTCTGCGTTATCGCCCAACGTGTCCCAGCCGATGATGAACTGACCGAGGGCTTCCGCGACCATCGGATTGGTCGACTGGAACCTCAGATCCTGTTCGATCGTCGCCAGATAGTCGTTCAACGCGTTCGTCCGAGCCTCGACCAGGGCGCTTAGTTTATCGGCGGCCGATCCGTTCAAGGCCGAACTGGAGTTGAAGTAGTTCGCGACGCCGACGGCGGCCGCGGTAACCAGGGCTGCCGAAACAATGATTGCCGGAATTTTCTGGGCGATGTTCAGCGACGTTAGTATTTTCATTTTTGTTCCCCCGACTTGCTTTCAGTCCGTGGTAATGGTCACGGGTAGTTGACGTGCGCATTAAGTGAAAACACCCGCACGCCATCTGCGATCCCCGAAAACCCACAATCGTTTTGAGGTTTCCGTAACGTCAAGTATCTGAGGAAAAATCATTAAATTTAGATGAATTTAAAGTAACTGCCCGTATTTATTTGGAAGTTTTAATTAACTGTGTAAATAAAAACAAACACAACCAACAAGAATATGGTTTATTACTTTTGATTGCATTGGAACTCGGACGCTATTTTAAGCAATATTCCATCGGAATCATCTGTAACAAATCGAATACAATTTCGGGAAGATGGATTACGGTGTACACGCGTGGGCATACCTGGATTGGCGCGCACCGAACAACCCTATCGACCGCGCCGGACCGTTCGAGATGTAACAACAAAGACAATAAGCCGCACTACCTATGCGGTTATTCGCGAGATTTCGATTTTGACCGAAGTTCATTTGGATTTTTGCCGGCGATAGCTTAATGCCTCGGCAATGTGATGCCGTTTGACGGCATCCAGGCCCTCCAAGTCGGCCAGGGTCCGTGCCACTCGCAAGACACGATGATAACCCCTTGCCGACATCTTCATCGCTGTCACCGCTTGCGACAGCAGCGCCTGTCCTGCGCCGTTCGGTGTCGCGACCCGTTCCAGCAATTCTCCGTCGGCGTCCGCGTTGGTGCGAACGGCGTGACCCGCCCTTCCGGCATCCGATATGGGGGCGAAGCGATCCCGCTGGACTTGCCGCGCCGCTGCGACACGGGCCGCCACGGCATCGGAACCTTCCGCGGGTGGCGGCAATGCCAGATCCAATGCACCGACCGGCGGGACATCGATATTCAGATCGATACGGTCCATCAGCGGTCCTGAAATTTTGCCTTGATAATCGGCGGCGCAGTGCGGCGCCCGCGCGCAGGCCAGCGACGGATCGTCAAGATGGCCGCAACGGCAGGGGTTCATCGCCGCGATCAATTGGAAGCGCGCCGGGTACGTGGCGTGGGCGTTTGCACGGGCGACAACGGATTTGCCGGTCTCCAAAGGCTGGCGCAGGGCTTCCAGGACATTGCGTGCGAATTCCGGCAACTCGTCCAGGAAAAGCACCCCCAGATGGGCGAGCGACACCTCACCCGGCCTGGCCCGCGCGCCGCCACCGATGATCGCCGCGACGCTGGCGGTGTGATGCGGGTCGCGGAAGGGCCGGTGACGGCGCAACTTGCCATCCTTGATCTCGCCCGCCACGCTGGCAATCATATTGACTTCCAACGCCTCCGCCGGATCGAGCGGCGGCAGAATGTCGGGCAACCGTGCGGCCAGCATGGACTTTCCCGCGCCCGGCGGCCCGATCATCAGCAAATTGTGGTTTCCTGCCGCCGCCACTTCGAGCGCCCTTTTTGCGGTTTCCTGTCCCTTGATGTCGCGCAAGTCCAACCCGCCAACCGCATGATCGGCCATGACCGGCGCGGGCGGCGACAACACCTGCGTTCCCTTGAAGTGATTGATCAATGCCAGCAGCGTCTTCGGCGCGAGCACGCCTTTCTGGCCCGCCCACGCCGCTTCGCCGCCGCAGGGTTGCGGACAGATAATGCCTTTGTCGGCCTCCGCCGCTGCCATGGCGGCCGGCAGGACGCCCGATACGGGACTAAGGGCACCGTCCAGAGCCAGTTCTCCCAACACGTCGTAGGCGGCGATTTCGTCGCCCGGCACGACCCCCATGGCCGAGAGAATGCCCAGGGCGATGGGTAGATCATAATGGCTGCCTTCCTTGGGCAGGTCCGCGGGCGCCAAGTTGACGGTAATGCGCTTGGGCGGCAGTCCGAGCCCGATGGCATCCAAAGCCGCGCGCACCCGCTCTCGACTCTCCGCGACCGCCTTGTCCGGCAGGCCCACCACGGAAAACGCCGGCAGGCCGGATGCGATTTGTACCTGTACGTCGACCGGCATCGCCTGGACACCGGAAAACGCCACCGTACCGACCCGCGCAACCACAAGTTTCTCCCTTCTCCATATGAGTGTATGAGCCGGCGTTCTTTCTTGCAATCCATGGATGGTGAAGCTTGCGATACACCTTGATTTAGATCGCCTTACGCCCGGTCGAACCGCTGTGATAAACTTTGACAAGGAATGGGATGCATCGGTCCGGGTGATTGAAGAGGCCTATCGGCGTATTGGCTGCGCGGTCACGTTCCGTTTCCTGAGGGCCGACGAATCTCTGCGCGCCGCCAACCAGGGACTCACCGATGCCGAGATATCGCGCATCAAGGGCACCGAGACGGTCGGCAATCTCGTTCGGGTGCCGACACAGATCAGCCGCATCGAACTGGTGGCCTACTCGGTAGTGCCGCGGCCCAATGTCCGCACCATCGGCGACATGGAAAGCCTGACAGTCGGAATCCTCAAGGGTGTCCGCATCACGGCGATGTCGACGGATGCTCTGAAACGTTTGGTGGCACAGAATACGCACCACCTGTTCTCGCTGCTGCTGCGTGGGCGTATCGACATTGCCATCACGGCCGAACTGAATGGCCGTATTTTCATTGCCCGGGAATTCCAGGATTCGGGCATTCACCGAATCGGCGCGCCGGTCTGGACCGGACCGCTGTTTCATTTCGTCAATGTGAAACACCGGGACCTGGTGCCCCGGATCGATAAGGTTTTCCGGGAGATGGTTTCAAACGGCGAAATCGAACAACTGCGATACAACGCGATCGCCCGGTTTGTCGCGAAATGATCTGTGCCGCGATGAATGATGCGGAATCAAAAAAGCGGTGACCCGGAGGGCCACCGCCTTTGAGATATCGTGACGTGCTGTCGCGGCCGTTAGGCGACGCGGCGGCCTCCGAAACGATCATAGACAACCAGAACCGGCTTGCTCGACGAAGCCTTCTTGGTTGCTTTCTTTTTCGCTGCAGGTTTCTTGGCCGCGGGCTTGCGCGCCGCAGTCTTCTTCTTGGCGGCCGGCTTGCGGGCGGTGGTCTTCTTCGCCGCGGGCTTGCGCGCCGTGGTCTTCTTCTTGGCCGCCGGCTTACGGGCGGTGGTCTTCTTCTTCGCGACCGTCTTGCGGGCCGTCGTCTTCTTGGCCGCGGGCTTACGGGCCGTGGTCTTTTTCTTGGCGGCCGGCTTGCGGGCGGTGGTCTTCTTCGCCGCGGGCTTACGGGCCGTCGTCTTCCTGGCGGCCGGCTTGCGGGCCGTGGTCTTCTTCTTCGCGACCGTCTTGCGGGCGGTCGTCTTCCTGGCCGCC
>JANQFL010000006.1 GCA_028277845.1 Sneathiellales bacterium | reverse complement strand
CGTCTCACGCCGTGGGGGGCGGCCGCTCGGAAACCCGGAGGGACGGGCGTATTGGCGCCAAATCCGGCGGCTGCCGTCTTGGCCATACCGCCAGGTATGGCCTTCACCGCCAGCCTTGGCCTTGGCGCCAATACGCTCCGTCAGAATGCTTCCATCTAAAGAGGAATTGCTCTAGCCGCACACCTTGACGATGGCCGACTTGAGTGCCTCGGCAATATAGGCGGGGTCGTCATCCGCAAGGTGAGGACCGACGGGCAGAGAAATGGTCTGGGTCGCCAGCCATTCCGCGACGGGAAAATCGCCCGGCTTGTAGCCGTATTTTTCGCGATAGTAACGGCTGAGCGGCAGGGCGACCGGATAGTGCACGCTGCTGCCCACACCGGCTTCCTTCAATTGCGCAACCACGTCGCGGCGGGCGATCGAGCCATCCTGGGGCAGGACGACATTGAGGCAATAGTGACTGGATTGGGCCTTGCCTTGGCTGGGGCTAAAGATGGTCAGCTCCTCGACATCGGCCAGGGCCTCGCTCAGCGCCGCGAAATTGCCTGCCCGTGCTTCCTGGAAGCGATCGAGCTTGGCCATCTGCGCCAGGCCGACGGCGGCCTCGACCTCGTTCATGCGGAAATTGAGGCCGAGGGCATCGATGTCGTACACGCCGGGCTCAGCCCGTTCGCCGAGCGAACGGTCATACCCGAACGCCCGCAGTTTCCTGATACGGGCGGCGATCGTGTCATCGTTCGTGGTCAGCATGCCGCCTTCGATCGACGTCATGTGCTTGACCGGATAGAAGGAGAAACACCCGGTATCACCCAAAGTACCGGCCTTGCGTCCGTCGTAGGTCGCATCGATGGCCAGCGCGCAGTCCTCGACGATCATGGCGTCGTGCCGCGCCGCGACGGTGCCGATGGCGTCCATATCGCAGGGCAGGCCCATATAGTGCACCGGCATGATGGCGCGGACATTGCCGGCCTGGTCGGCGGCCCGGGCGACGCGTTCAGGGTCCATGTTGCCGCTGGCGGGGTCGACATCGACGAAGACCGGTTGCGCGCCGCAATATTCGGCGGAATGCGCCGTGGCGACATGGGTCATCGCCGGCACGACAACGGCGTCTCCGGGTCCGATGTCACGGGCGCGCAGCGACAGATGCAACGCGGCCGTGCAGGATGCCAGGGCCACGGCATGGGCGCACCCGGCCCGCTCGGCAAAGGCCGCCTCGAACCCTGCCGTCTGTTCGCCGTGGACAAGCATGGGGCCGGACAACACCTGGGCCACGGCCGCCTTTTCCTCGTCACCCAATTGCGGTTTGCCGAACGGGATTTGTCGTTGTTGCATATGGTTCTCTTGAATCAGATCAGGTATGTGATGTCGGTCTGCCGCCCGGTTTCCAGTGCTTCCTGGGCGGCGAAGCAGACGTCCATAATGCGGAACACGTCCTTGGCCGACACGTTTGGCTCGCGGTTTTCTCGGATTGCGGCAATCAGGTCGGGCAACAGATCGCCCTTGCGCATGCCCGGATAGGGTGTCGTCACCACGTGTTCGTCCTGCGGTTCGTCGCCGGTGAACAGCTTGGCGTTGGGCAGATCGTTGATGAAGGTGCGCTCGGTTCCGTAGACGTTGAGCGCATGAAACTTCGTACGGCGCGGTCCGTAGGTCGTCAGGGTCTTGCCCGTGGCGCCGCCGGCGAACTTCAACAGGCTGGTGATGCAATCGTTGTAGCGGTAATTGGTTCCACGCGACCGGATGTTGCTGCCGACGCTGCTGACCGAAACGATTTCATCCCCCAAAATCCAGCGCATCAGGTCGATCAGATGGATGCCGCCGCCGTAGAGCACGGAATAGAACGCCATTTGGCCGCGCCAGCCCTCCGTGATCTTCCACAGGATGTCATGCACATAGTCGCCTTCGATGTGGAAGATGTCGCCGAAGGTGCCGGCCCGGATCTGGTCGCGCAGTTCTATGAACCGCGGGCTCTGGCGCAGGATCAGGTTGGATGTGATATAGCGGCCGCTGTCCTGCTGCGCCCGCAACACCTTTTCGGCCTCGTGGCGGAACAGGGAGACCGGCTTTTCCACCATCACATGCTTGCCGTGGTTGAACGCGGAAACGGCTTGCTCGGCGTGTTTGTCGTCGTAGGAGCAGATTGACACCACGTCTAACTCGGGGTGCTCGGTAATCCGCCGGGCATCGGTGTAGCGTTCGCCGATGTCCCAATCGTCACCGACCCGGGCCAGTTGCACGGCATCGATATCGCAGATGGCCCGGACCTCGACACCGCCGATGGACCGATAACTCTTGAGGTGTTGTTCACCGACACCCAGGCCGATAATACCGGCACGGAGGGAAGCATTGGACATGCGCCGTCAGCCCAATCGCATGCCGGTTTTCAGCTTTGGACGGCTGCCGTCTTCCAGACCGTAGTCGGTCAACAGCACCGCCCGGTCGCGGCACACAACATACGGCCCTTCGCCCAGTATCCATACGATCCGGCCCGGCACGCCCTTGACGACACGGTCGGATTCAGAGACGGCAAATATCCGCAGCTTTTGGCCTTCAAACACGGTCGAGGCGCCGGGATACGGCCGGGTGATGGCGCGCACCAGGTCAAATACCTGCCGCGCCGACAAGTCGGTCCAGGAGATACGTCCATCATCGTCGTTGCGCTGATGCCAATAACAGGATTCATCGGCGAGCTGTGCCCGGCCACCGAAATTTCCCTGTTCGAAATTGGCGATCACTTCGAGAACCAAGTCGGGAAACAGGTCATGGGCCTTGGTGTGCACATCGCCGATCGTATCGCTGTCGTCGATCGGAATGCGCCCTTCCGCCAGCACGTCACCGCTGTCGATATCGCCGTCCATGCGCACGACGCTGACGCCGGCCTCGTGCTCGCCGTTGATGATCTGCCAATTGAGCGGCGACCCCCCGCGATAAAACGGTAGCCGCCCGGCATGCAGGTTGATGGTGCCGAACTCCGGCAAATCGATCAGCGGCTGACGGAAAATGGTGGAAAAGCCGCCAACGATGGATAGCCGTGCCCCGCTTTGCCGGAGTTCGTCCACGAATGACGGCGCGTTGACGTCTTCCACGCCGTTGGCCTGGATGCCGGCGGCGCGGCAGGCGTCTGTGATCGCCGGGCTGTCCAGGCGGCTGGGCGGCACATGAACGCCGGAAATGCCGTGCCCGGCTTCGGCCAGGCGCTTGACCACCGCTGCGCCGCGTTCAGCGTTGATGAAAAGATGAATATTGTCCATGGCGGATGTCGCCGTCAGGCTGTCGCGAGCCGTTCCGGCGGATAGTGATCGCGGGTCTCGCGATCCCAGCGATTGAAGAAGTCGATGACCTGGCGCCAGTCGTCGCCGGGCCAGTCTTCGGCCGATGCGTCACCGGTCTTCTCGGCGATGACGCATAGCACATCGGTGTCGATATAGCGATTGATGCGGATCGGTTGCAAACCGTGCTTGGCCATCAGCCGGCGCAATGTGTTGGCGCTGAAGCGGAAACTATGGGTGTCGGCCGGATTGTCGGAGAGATAGAGATCGAGCGGTTTCTTGAACGGCACCAGCAGACGGCTGCCGGTGGCGATGCACAGATGGCCGCCATCCTTCAGCAGGTCGTGGGCACCGGCGATCAGGGTATTGCAGTCCTGACAGTTTTCCAGCGTCCACATGGTCGTGACGATGTCGAAACCCTGTTTCTTTTCGCTCGACGCCAGATAGTCCTCGAGTGTGCCTTCGAAACAATCGATCTGGTTGGCGCACATGGCGGCACAGTTCGCAGCGCTGGGTTCGATACCGAACGGCGTGGCGCCATAGTCGTCCTTGCGCACGATCTCGAGGAACTGGCCTTCACCGCCGCCGATATCGCACAACGACTTGCCGTTCAGCCCGACTTCCGTTGCGAGATATTCGGCAACATAGACCTGTCGTGCGACGACGGCCGGAATGCGCGCCGAATATCCGTCACCGAAGATTTCGTCCGACCAGCTGGCGGCGATGGCTTCGGCGGAGCGCCGCTCGCGGACATATACGAAACCGCATTGGCGGCAGACATGGATCGGCTGATCGCCGGTATAGGCGCGGGCGACATCGATTTCGGCGGCGTCGTCGGCGCCGCAGACGTCGCAACGGAAGACATTCTTCGCGGCAGTGGGCGCCGACATCAATCATTCTCCTCGGCAGCGGTGACGTACGGGGTTTCGCGGCTCAGTGCCTTCGCCTTCGAGAAGTTTTCACTGTCACGCGCGCTCAAACAGACCCGGCATACGGGGTTGAGATTGCCGGTGCGGAACTCGTCGCGGATCTTGTTGATCTCGTCGCCGTTCCACATGTCGGTCAGCGTCTGCTCCTCCACATTGCCGAGCGGCAATGCCTTGCCGTAATAGGTGCAGCACGGCGTCACCATGCCATCAGCCCAGACGTGCAGGCTGTTGAAGGGGTAGGGGCAGTAGGCCTGGGGTTCCAGGTTGTCGATGTTGGGCACATCCTGGGGACGGTTTTCGACCAGTGGCGTGACGTACTGGAAATCGATCATTTCCTGGAAGTCGATATAATCGACGTCGTCCTGCCATTTGTCGATGAAGGCCTGACGTTCCTGGACATTGTCGGGCTGAACGCAGAAGCACAACCGCACGACCGGCAGTTTCGATCCCTTGCGCCGTTTGGCGGCAACCAGTTCGCGGACGTTCTTCTCGACGACGTCCAATTCGTCCTTGGAACGGATTTTCTTATAGGTTTCCGGTGTCGCGGCATCGAGCGAGACCTCGACCCGGGCCACCCGCTGGTCGACGATGAACTCGGACAGCTCCGGCGTCAGCAGGGTCGCGTTGGTGCCGAGAAAGACGTCCATGATGCCGGCCTCGCGCGAGGCCCCGATGACCCGGCGGATATCCTTGTACAGCAGGGATTCTGCGGCCATGCCGATCACCGCCGCCGGCAGGCCGTTTTGCCGGCACTCGCGCAGGACGCTCTCGATGGTGCCGATGGCCAGGGTCTTTTTGTCGAGCCGATGATGGTCGGTGTAGCACATCACGCATTTCAGGTTGCAGCGGTTGACCAGCTCGAACGAGACGGTCAACGGGAAATCCGGCAGGAACCCGTTCTTGTCGTAGTTCATGCTCTTGCGGTAATCGACGCGGTAGGCGCGAAAGCGGTCGCCGAACTCTTCGGAGAGGATCTCCTCGATATCGTTCAGCTTGACGCTCGAGATATTGTCGACTTGGTTACGCTCGCTCATGTCTGCTCCTGTCGCCATCGCGATTGGGTCCTGCCCGGTCATTCCGGGGGATGGCGCAAAATCCACTGGTTGCCTTCGAATTTCCAGATCTCCGTGTTGCGGTGGCGGTCGATCACGTCGGTGAATTCGGGTTCGGTGACGCCCAGGTAATCGAGATTTTCCTGGAAAAACGTGCTGGGGAACTCGGCGTCGTATTGGCGCGCCAGTTCCAGCCCTTCTTCCCTGGTCAGACGGCCGCGGTAGATCTGCCGCGAGGCGTCCCGCGTCGCCCGGCCGAACCCGAACTTGACGAACTGCAGGTAGTAGTAGACGTCGTCGATGGTGTCGTCGAGGCTGTCGAAATCGGTAAAGGTGCCATCGGTGCGGCCCCGCGCCGCCGTGCGGAAATCCATCTTCGAGCGGATCAGGTCGTAGTTGTCGTAGACGTCCCACGGGAAAAAGTAGCCGAAATAGATGGCCTTGACGCCGACCCGTTCCACATCGCCCAGATCGGGATAGAGGTAGGGCGCGAGATCGCGCTCGTCGACCTGGTCGTCGGCCCAGTTCAGCGGCATGTCGCCGATCTGGTGTTCGAGCACTTCGGTGAAATCGCGCACCTTCAGGTGCTCCTCGCTCAACGTCTTGCCGCCATATTCGCTTTCGCCGTGTTCGGCGTAGAAAATCAGCGGAATGTCGTGCTGCACGGCGATCTGCACGGGCACGGCGTTGATGCCCGCATCCCAGGCCACCTTCGGATTGCCGCGTTCGACGAAAAACCGGTTGGCGAGGTGCCGCGAGACCTTCTGGTTGGGCCGGATCAACAGATGATCGAAGCCGAGCTTGAGCAACTCCTCGCGGTTATGCACGCCGACGTCCGTCGGATTGAGCGGCGAAAACGTCACCAGCAGGGGATTGAGGCCGAATTCGTATTTGAGCCGGTAGGCAATGGCACTGGAATCCTTGCCGCCGCTCCAGGGCACGATGCAGTCGTAGTGGCCGTGCCGCCCCTTCAGGGCATCGACGGTGTCGAAAAACTCCTGCCGGCGCTTGTCCCAGTCGATCCCGGCCTTGCTTTCGGCGGTGCGGCAGGCGTTGCAGACCCCCTCGTCGTCGAAGCCGATGCGTGGCCGTGCGCTCGACATCAGGCACGTCTTGCAATACTTGATTTGTGCTTCCATTGACTTCCCTTAAAACCCGAACGGATGCGCTGCCGGTGTCCTGCGGGCCTTCATTGCCGCACCAGCACGCCGGCCTTGGCCATGTAGGTCTTGGCGCTGCGGATCGACGATTCCGTGAAGTGGTAGATATTGGTCATGCAGGCCGCCGAGGCATGGCCCTCGTCGATGCCTTCGACGAAATGCTTCCAGGCGCCGGCGCCGCCGGCAATCAGCACCGGCACCGTGACCGCGCCGGTGACCTCGCGGCACAGATCCAGGTCGTAGCCTTCGAGCGACCCGTCATTGTCGATCGACGTGACCATGATCTCGCCGGCGCCGAGATCCTGGCCCCGTTTGGCCCATTCGGCGGGGGTCAGATCGGTCGGCGCCTGACCGCAGTTGGCATGCACCCGGTATCCGCCACCGTCCTGGCGCTTGGCGTCGATGGACAGGACGACGCACTGGGTGCCGTAGCTTTCGGCGATTTCGGTGATCAGCTCCGGGCGTTCCAGGGCGCCGGTATTGACGACGACCTTGTCGGCGCCGTTGGCCATCATGCGGCGCACGTCCTCCATGGTGCGCACGCCGCCGCCCGCCGCCAGGGGCACGAAACACTGGCTGGCGAACTGCTGGATGACGGCGTCGAACGCCGGCCGCGCCACGGCGTCGGTGCGGGTCACGTCCAGCACCACCACTTCGTCGATCGACCAGGCATCGACAAAGCTGAGGGTATAGCGGTAATCGGGCGTGAAGTCCTTGGTCCGGAACAGCACGCCGTCGCAGAAGGTCAATACCGAGATCAGCCGTTTGCGCAGCATGAGAAGTGGGTGAGAAAATTGCGCAGCACGGTCAGCCCGTTCTGCTGGCTTTTTTCCGGATGAAACTGGGTGGCGCACATGTGCCCCTTGGAAAGCACGGCGACGAAACGCCGGCCATAATTGCATTCGCCGATCACCGCGTCGCTGTCCTTGCCGACGATGCAATAGGAATGCACGTAGTAGTACAGCGACTCCGCCGGCACGCCGTCGAACAGCGGGCAGTCCCGGACCAGGTCCACCTCGTCCCATCCCACGTGCGGAACGCGCAATGACGGGTCGCCGGTTTCGAGGCGGGTGACATCGGCATCGAACCAGCCGAGGCCGATATGATCGCCGAATTCGCTGCTGCTCTTGGCCATCAGCTGGGCGCCGAGGCAAATGCCCAGAATCGGTTTTTGCTCCTGCAGGACCATTCGGTTGAGCGGCGCGATGAGGTCACGGGCCTGCAGATTGGCGATGCCGTCGCCATAGGCGCCGACGCCCGGCAGGATCAGGTGGCTCGATTGCGCCAGTTCGGTAGGATCGCCGGTGATATGCGGCGTAAACCCGACCTTCTCGACGGCGCTGGCGACGGACCGCAGATTGCCGAGGCCATAGTCGATGATGCCGACGGTTTCAGGCAACGTGTTTGACCCGGTCGTTGGCGTTGGCCGCGCTGGCCTCCAGGAACAGTTTGGCTGAGACAAAGCTGAACAGGAACTTGCTGAACTCGTTGTCGGAGAAGTCGCCGGTCAGGGCGCGTTCCATCTTCCGCCGGTCGACTATGTCGAAGATCGGGCTTTCCGCCAGCAACCGGTCGCGTGTGCGGTCTTGTGCGGGGTCGATGAAGGACAGGATGGAGGCATTGAAACCGCGTTTGCGCTTGTCCAGCCGGACGGCATCGGGCAGCACGCCGTCGACGGCCTCACGCAATACCCATTTAGCATAACCGTCACGAATAAGGTGTTGGTTGGGTACCGAATACATGAATTCGCACAGGTCCCGGTCCAGGTAGGGCGAGCGGTTTTCCACCGAGTGCATCATCGAGTTCAGGTCGTCTTCCTGAAGGATGACGGGAATGACCTCGTGGTTGAGCTCGTTCAGCATGCGGTTGCGCAGCGTGTTGTCGGCGTAGTCGGTTTCGCTGAACGCCTCGTCGAACGGTTCACGCAGATATGACGAAAAGACCGCCCGGTTCGGCATGATGTGGCCGCGTTCGCCGGGATTGTCCCGGAACGCCAGAGGATCCCGCAGCAAGGGGTTGCGGACGAAGGCGCCGTAGCTTTCGCGCCAGTCGGCGATGAGCGGTTCGATGGCCTGGCTTTCCGCCATCTCGGCGAGCCAGAAACCGTAATGGTCGTAATAGCCGGTGAACAATTCGTCGGCCGCCGTGCCCGAAATGGCGATCTTGAACCCGGCGTCGCGGATGGCCTCGGACAAAAAGCTGTGCACATAGTAGGAAACCGTGGCGATGGGGCTGGCGTGATAGCGGACCAGCCGCTCCAGGCGTTCGAAGAAACCCGCCGGCGTGGTTTCGATGGCGACGTGTTTGCTGCCGATGGCGGCGACGGTGGTGTCGATGTTCTCCGATTCGTCGTAGCGCGGATCGCTGTCGATGATCGAAAAGGTGTGGACGTCGAAATCGAAACGCTTGGCCGCGAGGGCCGCCAATGCACTCGAATCGACGCCGCCGCTCAGGCAGAAGGCGAGGGGGACGTCGGCGCGCAACCTGATTTCCATCGACCGGAACAACCGCTCCCGGGCGCCGGCCACGGCATCATCGGCGGACATGGCGACGGGGGAATAGGTGAGCGACCAATAGCGTTGGCACCGCGGTGGGGCGGGCGCGTCCAGCATGGCGAAGGACGCCGCCGGCAATGGATGGACATCGCGATGGAACGAGCGGCTCTCCTTGTTGAGGGACTTGTAGCCGTTGACCAGATAGCGCCGCACCTGTTGGTGGTCGACCTCGGGCCAGCGGCCGGCCAGGGCGGCCAAACCGGCGATCTCCGAGGCGAAATACAGCGTGCCCTCATGAAACCAATAGAACAGCGGCTTCTCGCCGAAACGGTCGCGGCTGAGCAGCATCCGGCCTTTTTTGCGGTCGACCAGGGCCAATGCCCACATGCCTTCGAACCTGTCGAAACAGGCCTCGCCCCACTGCAGATAGGCCCGCAACACCACCTCGGTGTCGGACGACGTCTTGAACCGGTGGCCAAGGCCGGCCAGCTCGCTGCGCAGTTCGACGAAGTTGTAGAGCTCGCCGTTGTAAACGAGAACGCAGTCGTCATCCTCGAACGGCTGGTCGGCGCGGGCATCGAGGTCGATGATCGACAGCCGGGTATGGACCAGCGTGACACAGGATCCGTTCAAGTCCTCCTGCGCCCAGCCATTGGCGTCGGGGCCGCGCTTGGCCAAGGCGGCCAGCGCGCCATCGATGGCGCCGCGGCCCGGCCGGCCCGGCCCGAAGCTACCGGCTAATCCACACATCAGGTTGGTACGTAGGCAGCGATCTAGGACAGGCCGTCGCGCGGCACCGGTTGGCCGGCCTGCAAGGCGACGGACAGGGTGCGGCCGACGACAGTATTGATTTCCGTGGCGGAAAGTTCGTTCGCGGGCCGGGCGAACATCAGGTCGTCCGCCTGCAATACGGTGCCCGCGGCCAGTTCCCGCGCCGCCACGATGCCTTTGCGCATGGCCTGTTTCGCCTCGGCTTCGCACGGTTGAATCACTTTGTGCGGCTGGCCCAGGGCCGCACGCATCTGCTTTGCCGTTGCGATAAAAGCCTTGAGATCCGCCGGCTCCATCGACAGGGAATGATCGCGGAACTCCCGGCCGGTTTTTTGATCCGTCGTATGGACTTCGATCACATCCGCCCCCAACGCGACCGCCGCCAGACATGCCTCCGGACCAACCACGTGATTGGAGTAGCCCACATGCAGGCCGTAACGATCGGCCAGATAGGGCACGGCGCGGACATTGGCTTGATCCATCGGCGTCGGATAAGCCGACACGCAATGCATCAACACCAGGCGGTCGCGCAGTTGGTCGCCGCCGATGCTGTTCCCGAACCACGCCACCGCTTGATCGATTTCATCGACCGTGGCCAGTCCGGTCGACAGGATCACCGGCTTGCCGGTCTCGGCGCAGGCGCGGATGGTCGGTTCGAAATCGATGTCGCCGCTGGCGATCTTCAGGACCGGACACAGGGTGTTGAGGAACGGAATGACATCTTCGGTGACCGGGGTCGAGAAGAACCCGATCCCTTTTTCGCGCGCCCGTTCCGCCAATTGCCGGTGGGCCGCCTCGTCAAGACCAAATCGTTTGACGCGGGCCAGGCGGTCGGGATCGAGGGCGGATACGAACCGTTCCGCCGTGTAGGTCTGGAATTTGACCGCGTCCGCCCCGGCTTCGGCCATGAGATCGACCAGTTCCAGGGCTTTACCCGCGTCACCCTCATGGTTGACGCCGATTTCCGCGACAACGACGAGGTCGTCGCCCAGTGTCTTGCCGAAAAGCTGCATGATTTGTTCAGTATTGCTGGAGTGTCAGGGGCAGGACCGCGGCGGAAAACTGCCATTTTTCCATGCTGCCGCAGTCGGGGTGAAACGCAGTTTCACGCCGGTTTCCGCTCGAAGAGAGCCGTAATGTTCATCAGATGAACGCAAAAGTCAAATGATGAATTGGACCTGTTCGGCGGCCGATATGGCGTCGTTCACCGCGCCCTCCAAATCCCGGAGACGGTATGACCGCTGAACGGCGGTTCGCGCCATAAATTGCCGTTGCATGCATACCGTTCTTGGCTTAGAGGTGGATCAAACGGAGCCCTCGCAGGGCAGTCGCCCGGTGGCTCCATGATCCCACCCTGTTTGCCCGAGGCACGCGATCCATGTCAGCCAAGCCGTCCTACCAGCACTACGTCGACCAGCACACGGCGCGTAAGGATTTTAACGAACAGTTCTTCAATGAA
The DNA here is from genome assembly GCA_028277845.1 of Sneathiellales bacterium. Classification (GTDB taxonomy): domain Bacteria; phylum Pseudomonadota; class Alphaproteobacteria; order JANQFL01; family JANQFL01; genus JANQFL01. Next base: position 39,579 of record JANQFL010000006.1, on the reverse strand, counting down.
GTTCGCGATCGCGACAAAATCATGTTGGCGAATGTCGAGGAAGAGGTCGGTCGGAACGGGGCAAAGCGGCTGTTGGATGTATGTTGTTCCACGGGAATACTGCTGCACCACTTGAACAACAGGTTCCCGCAACTGGATCTCGCCGGCCTGGATCTTGGGAAGGACTTGATCGAGACGGCAAGGGCCAATCCCAATCTTGCGGGCATTGATTTTATTGTCGGTGACTTGTTGGAAATGGCGCACGACGAGCCCTTCGATATCGTCACCTCCAACAACGCCCTGATGTTTTTCGATGATGCCGAATACACCCGTTCGATCGAGCGGATCGGCGCGGCGATCAAGCCCGGCGGCGCATTGCTGGCCTGTGACTTTTTCCACCCGTTCGATCATGACCTCAAGATCGTTGAGACCAATGAATGGGCGGAAGGCGAGTTTATTACCTATCACCGTAGTATGACGACGGCGGAGCGGGTGCTGTCGGAAAATGGCTTCGTCGATATCGAATTCGCGCCGTTCTCCATGCAAAAGGACTTGGTGGCGGAAGATCCGTATTTGTCTTCAACGAGCTACACGCTGCGGCTGGACGATGGCGAACGCCTGTCCATGCGCGGCATCATCTTGCAGCCGTTTTGTCATTTGAAGGCGCGAAAAACCTAAGGCTCCGCCGTCGACGGCCGACCCGATCAATCGGTCGGCAGCGACCCGCCGCGAAGCCTCCGTTGAACGACGTCGCGCAGACGGTGTTCCAGCACCGTGGCCGCCGAGTCGTTCCTGAAGACGTTGCGAATCGTGCGAACGACCCGGGCCGGCCGGGTCAAATAGCCGATAACGTAATTGGTCAGCATGAAAACGATACGATAGATGGCCAACTCCCGCGCGCCGACCTTGGCGTTTGCGGTCATCGGTTTGGCGTCGGTGTAGTCGCTATTGAGTGATGTCAGAGCCAGGAAATACTCGTCGTTTATTGTGACGGCACCATTGTCCAGGAGTTCACGAAATATCTCGGTCCCCGGGTAGGGAGAGAAGATATTGATCGACACCTCATCGACGCCGCGCATGGCCAGATACAGGCCGTAGCGTATGGTCTTGAACATGTCGCGCCGGCGTTCATGGGGGAAGCCGATAATGAGATTGGTGCGCAGCGTCAGTTTTTGCCGTTTGGCTTCCATTACCGACTCGGTGAACTCCTTAAGGTCGATCCGTTTGTTAATCAGTTTCAGCGTGTCTTCCGAACCGCTTTCGGGAGCATAGACCAAATAGTTGCATCCGGTTTCACGAAGCAACGCCAGAGTTTCGTGGTCAAGCGCTTCGCTTCGCGTTCCGGACGGCAAAGACCATTTTACATTGATGCCTTGTTCGATGAGTTTGGTACAAAACTCAACGGTCCAGCGCTTTTTCGTAATGGCTGTCAGGTCGTAAAATTGCAAGGCTGTGATGTTGTAGTGTTCGATGTAGTGCTTGATTTCAGTGATCAGCTCATCGACATCCCTTAGTATATATCGAGTGGTCCACATGCTGGGGTTGGAGCAAAACGTACACCGATAAGGGCATCCCCGGGACGCCATGATCGGCATGTCGCGCTCGGTGGCGACACCGTATGACTTACCCATATCCCAGAATCGGTCCAAATACCCGTCGGGCCAGTCCGGCCACGGGATAGAATCGACTTCGCGAATCCGTGGCAGTCCACCATGCTCGATATAATGACCCTTTGAGTCGAGTTGCGCGGCACCATCAATGCCAGTGAAATCCTCGTCCTTTCGAATGGCGTCAAGTAGATCGCAGAACGTACGTTCCCCTTCTCCTCGCACGCAAACATCGATGTCAGGGCAGTCTCGCAGACTGTATTCCGTCAGCGCCGTTATGTGCTCCCCGCCGGCCACGATCGTTGCCTCGGGTAAGCGCTGCCGTATCAGTCCGATCAAGTCACGAACCACCGGCCATTCACCGGAAAACATCGCAGATATGCCGACAACTTCTGTGTCCCTAGGGATCCGCGCAAGTATTTCGTCGAAGGTCAGGCCCTGGCACTGATACCCCGGGTAGTCTTCCAACGGCCAAAATGTTTCCAGACCTTCTCCGATGGCGTCGACAATTGTCGCCTTATGCCCGTTTTTTTTGGCGAATGCGGAAAGATATGCGAGAGCGATGCACGGTGTCGCGGCGCTATTAAACGAATTGGCAGTAGCAACGATTGGACCGCGAATCAGGGTAACATTGAGAGCGGTGTCGTTCATTGAGTGTGTATGTTCCACGGTTATCTATGGTGCAGATACAGCTTACCAAATTTAATCAAGGCTTGGCACCGAACGCGAGACGCACTCTTCTTTATCCCAAACTGATGTACGTCGTCTGATAGACATGTCAATGAACGCCGATTAAGGCAACGCGAAATGACATTTTACGTAGTCAACCAACTCTTTGACGCAAACATCGACGCCGTTGCTGGCCGAATCGATGATTAATTCGGGTGAAACAGGCACCTCGTACGGTGCGCTGATCCCCGTAAAATCAGGAATTTCGCCCTGACGTGCTTTATAGTATAGGCCTTTCGGATCGCGGTTCTCGCAGGTTTCCAGGTCGGCCTTGATGAATACTTCGTGAAAACGCGTATCACCTTCGCGTTCCGCTGCTGAACGCGCCTTCTTGCGGTCCGATTGGTAAGGCGAAATGAAGGCCGATATGGTGATGAATCCGGCGCGCGCCAGTAGAGCAGCAACTTCGCCGACACGGCGAATGTTCTCCGCCCTGTCTTCCGGCGAGAAGCCGAGATCCGAGTTCAAGCCGTGGCGGAGATTGTCGCCGTCCAACACGTATACTTGATACCCTTCCTGGAACAGGCGATCTTCCGTTTCGATCGCTAGGGTCGATTTTCCGGCACCCGACAGGCCGGTGAACCAGAGCACCCCACCGCAATGGCCGTTTCGGCGTTCCCTTTCGGAACGGTTGATGTGGTGTTCAACGCGCGTGACATTGGTAGATTTTAGGTTTGCCGGCATATTCTCTCAAATTCTGGATGAGCGACCTCCCGAAAGACCAATACGGGGAGGTTCACTTGCCGGCTAAACCCGGCAGACAGATCGGGCCCCTATATCAGGCTCATCTGGCTTGTTCAACCAGTGGCGACCGTCATATGCATCCTGCCCCCAGCTTGGAGGTGCCCACTGGCTGGGATTCTTGTTTTGCCCGGCTTTAGCGGGCCTGTTATGAAAGCGTTATGTTGAACCAGAGTACCCAGGAAGCCGAAATGGCTGAAATGACAGGCGGAATACCGTCGTTGACGAACATTCTGAGCGAGTTGCGATGTCCCGAGACCCATGCGCCACTCGCGTTGGTTGACGATATGCTTGTGGCTGAAGGCAGTGGTGAAACCTATCCGGTCAACAAAAGGGGAATTCCGCTGTTCGCCGAATCATTCTTGACCGAAGATGCTCGCCGGCAACAGGTCCACTACGACCGGCTTGCGGCTCAATACATTGAGAATCTCGGATACCCGCATACAGAAGAGTATTTGGCTTATCTCGATACCGCGTTGGAAAAGGTCCTTCCCAATGGTTCACTAGGAACGATGGTTGAGATCTGCTGCGGTCGTGGAGAAGCACTGCAACTGTTCGCTGGCCGCTATGAACGCGGCATCGGTGTTGATATTTCCGAAGCCATGCTCAATGCGGCGGCCGACGACTTGCGTGGGCCGGTTTCTTTGCTGCAAGGTGATGCCACGCATTTGCCGTTGGCTGGCGGTATGGCGGACACCGTCGTTATGCTTGGCGGGATTCACCACGTCAACGACCGGGACGGACTGTTCCGGGAGATACAACGCATTTTAAAACCCGGCGGTCGTTTCATCTGGCGTGAACCCGTCAGCGATTTTTGGCTTTGGCGTGCTCTGCGCGCAGTAATCTATCGTTTATCACCTCATCTCGACCATGAAACGGAAAGACCGTTGCGCCACCTTGAAACCGTCCCCGTTCTGGAGCGGCAAGGCTTGGTAGTCGATTTTTGGAAAACCTATGGGTTTTTCGGATTCTGCTTGTTCATGAACAGCGATGTGCTCGTGATCAACCGGTTGTTCCGTTTCTTGCCCGGTGTCCGGGCGATTACCCGATTCTCCACCCGGATTGACGATGCCATCACGCGGTGTCGTCCGTTTCGGCGTGCAGGACTTCAGGTGGTGGGACGGGCTGGCAAACCCATCACGGTATCCAACGGCGAGGAACAGTAAGTGACAAAAACTCTGTTGCCACTCATCGGCATGATTTGCGGTACGGTTGTTGCCAATTTGCTTATGAAAACCGGTGCGGTTGCACAAGGCGTACAACTGTTTGGCGTCGGGCCTGTGATTAACGTCCGCGTCGTGAGTGGATTTGCCGTTTATGCCATGGCCGCCGGATTTTACGTCATGGTCTTGCGGTACGTACCGCTGAACGTGGCGCAATCATTCGCCGCGCTGCAGTTCGTTGCCGTGATCCTGGCCGCCAATTTCCTGCTGGGCGAATCCGTGGGCCTCGTCCGCTGGTTCGGCATCGCCATGATTACTGGGGGGATCTTTCTGGTCGGCTATTCTACGCGCTGAAGAACGGTGTCGTGTCCTGTGCCGTCACCTAGATGTGGAGCCTCAACAGGTTGTCCACGTTCATTTCGAGGCGACTGATTGGTGGTTTGGATTTTAGGCTGCCATGGGGTCTGTGCCAATTGTACCGATGAAGCCAAATGGGCAGCTCGGTGGCGCGATGCTCTGAGGTCGGGTATGGCCTGACGTAGGCCCACTCGCGCAAGGCGGTCTGGATGAAGCGTTCCGCCTTGCCGTGAAGTACCTGTCCCACAGTGCCTCCTTTCATTGCAAAGAATAGATCGCACCATAAAAACCTGGGACCAAACACCTAGGCCCGATTGAGATGCTGCAGTGTGGTCCAACACCACAAGGCGTGACGCCAGTCCTCCCGTTGTTCGCGATGACGTTTCCAGCGCTCTTCGAACCAAGACTCGCGCAGTCCGGCAAGGGGGGTCGGATCGGGTACCGGTGCCAGTTCCCGCAACCACCGGGACAAAGGTACGCCGAAGCCCTTTTTCTTGCGGTAGAGCACGTCATTCGGCAGGACGGGTTCGAGCGCTTTCTTGAGAATATATTTGGTCTCGCGGCCGCGCAATTTCAGCCGGTGCGGGATACGGCGGGCGAGATCGGCGAGTTCACTGTCCAGGAACGGGCTGCGCAGTTCCAGGGATTCGAGCATGCTCGCCCGGTCCGACTTTACGAGGATGCCGTCCTGCAGATAAAAATTGACGAAAAATGCCAGCGTTTGATCGACGAGGTCCAAACCATCGTTTTGGCGCCATTCCGCTAGCGCCTCCGAATACAGCCATTCCGGATCAACCGGTCGGCCGCGCAATTCACCGATGTCGCTCGGCGACAATGCGCCCATCCACACCGGGTTCCAAAGCTCCGGACCGTGGTCCAAGCCGCGTAATGTCCGTTTCAGCTTGAAGTCCAGGCTCATGTTACGGTCAGACGGTGGCAACTTGCCGATCATAGCGGCAATAAACGTATGCAATCCCTTGGGGACCAGGCGTTGATAGCTTTGCGCCAGAGACAGGGCCCGAAATGGGTCGTAGCCTGCAAACAACTCGTCACCACCGTCTCCACCCAATGCGACGGTTACATGCCGGCGAGCGAATCGGCAGACCTGATACGTCGGCAGAATGGAGCTGTCCCCGAGTGGTTCGTCCATGCGTCCGAGGATATCCGGGATGAGTTGGCGGGCTTCGTTCAGGTCACATAGTTCCTCGTGATGATCGGTGCGCAACAACTCTGCGACCCGCCGCGCTGGCGCGGATTCGTCGAACGACGGATCATCGAAGGCGATTGAGAACGTCTTGATTTGAGCGGCATCGAGATGGTCCGATGCGAGGCGGACGATCGCGCTGGAATCAATCCCACCACTGAGCAGGAAGCCAAGCGGCACATCGCTTTCCAAGCGTCTGTGAACGGCATGGGACAATGTTTCCCGCACGGTACTGGCTAGGTCTTCCTCGGACAGCCTGGCCAAGGCGTCATCTGGCTCCAAGGCGAACCGCCAATAGCGCCGCACGCCCAACTGGCGCGACGGAATGTCCAGCATGAGCGAATGGCCGGCCGGTAATTTCAGAACGTTGCGATAAGGGGTATTGGGGGCGGGAAAGAAACCGTAGGCAAAGTATTTTTGCAGTGTGTCCGGATCAAGCTCCGCGTCGACTGAGGGATGCTCGCACAATGATGTCAATTCGGAGGCAAAGGCGAACGTGTCAGCGTGGCGGGTATAGAACAATGGCTTCTTGCCGAAGCGATCTCGCGCCAGGAACAGTTTTGCCCGCACCGTGTCGTAGACGGCGAAGGCGAACATGCCATTGAGCCTGAGCGGCAGGTCGGTGCTCCATTGCTTGTAGCCGTGGATCAGAACCTCGGTGTCGGAATGGTCGGACTGGAAGCAGTGTCCCATGGATTCCAGGTCCCGGCGCAATTCATGGTGGTTGTAGATTTCGCCATTGAATATGACGCAAACCGATTGTTCCCGGTCCCACATGGGCTGGGCGCCGCCGGCCAGATCGAGAATGGACAGCCTGCGGTGACCGAGATGGATGGCATGGGCAGGATCAGAAAAAAAACCCTCGCCGTCGGGCCCGCGGTGGCGCAGCCGCCGGGTCATGACGCGAAGGTCCTCTTCACTGCCGGCCCCCACAAATCCGGCGATACCGCACATGGATCAGTTGTCCTTGAAGTTGTGGGTTTCTTTGATCAGGTAAATCGGTTTGCCTTGGGATTCGTAGTAGACCCGGACAAGCATTTCGGCCAGCAGGCCCATGAGGATCATGGTTAGTCCGGTCAAAAAGCTGAGAACAGTCAGCAGCGGTAGGGGCGTCGAAACGAGCGACGTGCCTTCAAAGAATTTGAGATACAGCGCCAGCATACCGACCAGGAAACTGAAGAGCACGCTCAGCAGGCCGAACATGCCGAAGACGTACAACGGTTTGGTTTCGTAGCGGGTCAGGAACTGCACCATCAGCAGGTCGAGGATGACTTTGAACACCCTTTCCAGCCCATATTTCGATCGGCCGAATTTGCGCGCGTGATGTTTCACCGGAATTTCGGTGACCCGGCCTCCGAACCAGGTTGTGTAGATGGGGATGAAGCGGTGCATTTCGCCATACAGCCTGACATCCTCGATCACATCGCGCCGATAGGCCTTCAGCGTGCAGCCATAGTCATGCAGGCGGACGCCACTGATCCGGCTGATCAGCCAATTTGCCGTCCGGCTGACCATCGTGCGGGTGATTTTCTTGTCCTTACGGTCGGCGCGCCAGCCCGACACGACATCATAACCCTCATCCAACTTGGCCAGAAGAGCCGGGATGTCAGCCGGATCGTTCTGCAGGTCACCGTCCATGGGAATGAGGATTTCACCGCTGGAATGATCGATGCCGGCCATCATGGCGGCCGTCTGGCCATGATTGCGGCGAAACCGGATCACTTTGATACGGTCATCATTGCATGACGCCCGCATGACCAGGGCATTGGTGTCGTCTGTACTACCGTCATCCACCAGGATCAGTTCGAACTCATGATCCAGGCTTTCCAGCGCGGCCACGGTATGCTCGATCAGAGGATTGACGTTGTCCTCTTCATTGTACAGCGGCACGATGACCGACAAGCTATGTTTTTCCACAGTACTCATCATTGTTCTGGTCGGAATGGTGCGGCCCGCACCCCATCATCGGCTTGTAGCGTTCACATTGATCAAAGTAAAGCGGCCTGCCGGGGCGGAACACCTAATCCGTTTTGGGCTGCGCCCAGCGGAACGCATTGACCACCCGGGTCACGTCATGGCCCGGCATGCCTTGGAACAGGGGCTGGGACAAAATATGCACGCAACCGATCCGTTCCGCATATAAACCCAATCACTTGACGGGAATTGCGCCATCCCAACATTGTTCCGAAGATGATCGCCCCTGTGCCGCGCCTTTTGGGCGACCTGATTCGAGCGAAAAAGTCAGGGAAACTTACCAACGTTTTCTGCAGTTTGCCGTTGTTTTTCCGAAAAAAAGGCCTTAAACAATGGCCCTCGCTCTGCTGGGGCGTGGCCAAGTGGTAAGGCACCGGTTTTTGGTATCGGCATTCGCAGGTTCGAATCCTGCCGCCCCAGCCATTTTTCGGATCAGGCCTGTTTCAGGCCGCGTTCCTCCCACCAATCGATGGATTTCAGGGTGCCCTCCAGCGCCTTCGCCGCGACGTAGGGCATCAGGTCGCCCGGCGGATTGGGGATGGCCTTGCGGTTGACGATCCAGAATGCCGTCAGCTCCGTTTCCCTGCCGGCGACCAGGTCGGCGATCAGGCGCCCGTTGAGATGGGTCAGGGACACGCCGTGGCCGATGCAGCCGTTGGCGAAAATCATGCGCTCGTCGCCGATGAAGCCGATTTCCGGCGTCATGTCCAGGTTGACCGATACGGGGCCGCCCCATTTGTAATGGATCGGTTTGTCGCCGAGGCTTGGAAACATCCAGCGGAAGTGTTTTTCCAAATCGGTCCAGACGGAATCGTCATGCCACAGGTTCATGCCGGTCCCGTATTCGATGCCGACCCGGCCGCCGCCGATGGTGATCCGGCCGCATTTGGTGATGCGCAGATAGTGCACGAGCTGGCGGTTGTCCTCGATGGACATGCGGTCCTGCCAGCCCAGCTCGGCCCACTCGTCTTCGGTCAATGGTTCCGTAACGATCTGATAGGTCCACACCGGGCGCTGGCGGTTGCGCAGTCTTTTCGGCGCGCGGAAGGTGTGGGACCAGGCGTTGGTGGCCAGGATGAGCCTGTCGGCGGTGATGCGGCCGTCGCCGGTTTCCACCGTGATCCCGTTGCCGTCGCGGCTGATTCGGGTGGCCGGCGTGTTCTCAAAGATCTCGGCGCCGGCCGCTTCGGCCAACCGTTTTAGGCTGCGCACGTGCTTGCAGGGGTCGAGAATGCCGGTGTCGGGCTCGAATATGGCGGCCCGGGCGTTGGGGATGTTCAGTTTCTGCCGCAGGTGATTGCGGTCCAGATAGTCGTAGCGCCCGGTGTCGGTGATGTCCCGCAGCAGATCGAAGGTCTTGCGCAGGCGCTTTTCCTGCTTTTCGCTGTAGGCGAGGCGCCACATGCCCGTGTGTTCGTAATCGGAGTCCAGGTTTTCCCGTTCGATCAGGTCCCTTGTGTAACCGACGGCCTGCTGCATGTAGGCCTGCGCCTGCCGGGTCCTGTCCTTGCCCCAGCGCAGGGCGGTGAATTCCGGTTCGACGCCGAACAGGGTCATGCTGAAGCCGCCATTGCGTCCCGAGGCGCCGAAGCCGATTTCATGGGCGTCGATGACCATGACGGACACCGACGGATCGTCCGCGCGGATCTCGCGGGCGGTGTTGAGGCCGGTGTACCCCGCGCCGATGATCAGGACGTCGGTCCGGTGATCGCCGCCGGGCAGGGCCCCGTTCGGGACATAGGCGCCGTATTTGTGCTGCCAGAAAGAGCGGTTGAGAGCCATGGACTCGGCGGCATCGGCGTACATGATTGTTTCCCTCTTGGCGATATGGTTTAATTATTCGTACATGTACGAAAAACGTCAAGAGGCAAATTGACCGGCGCCGGCGGTGTACCTAGATTTCGGTTTTATAAACCAGCGACGAGAGACCCGAGTGACCCCTGTCCCCCCAGTTCCGAAGAAACCCGGCCGGCCGAAACGCAGCCCCGACGCGACGGCGGAAATGACCGGCCGCATCGTTTCTGCCGCCAGAACCCTGTTCCGGCGGGACGGTTTCCACGCGGTGTCCATGCGCAAGATCGCCGCCGAGGTCGGCATCGGCACCATGACCGTGTATCAGTATTTCGGCGGCAAGACCGACATCCTGCACCACATCTGGGAGGAGTTCTTCGTCGCTCTGTTCGCCGACATGTCGGCGGCCGCGGCCAGTCCGGGTTCCGCGCAGGACCGGTTCCGGACGACCTGCCATGCCTTTCTCGAATACTGGCTCGCCCACCCCGATCATTACCGCATGGTCTTCCTGCACGAGGACCGGGGCAACTCGGAGGACCGGTTCTTCGCCGACCATGCCGACATCGAACGGCGCCTCAACGAAATCCTGGGACCGCTTTATGAACAGATCTTTGCCGGAGACGGCGAGGACGGGATCTACCGGATTAACCAGTCCTTGTTCTGCATGCTCAACGGCATCCTGCTGAACGTTATCACCATCAGCGAATACGGCTGGCTACCGGCCCGGGACCTGCTGGACCAGTACCTCGACCAGTTGCTGAAACGCTAAATGGTGCCGAGGCCGAGGGCCGCGCGGAAGCGGTTCTTGAGGTAGACCCCGTCGCGCGGCGGCAGCACCTTCGGCGGGTCGTCGGCGGTGATGCGGATGTCGGCGAACACCGGGCCCGCGCCGCCGCGCAGACCGGCGCGCAGCCCGTCCACGCCATCCAGGGATTCGATGACCCGGACATCCTCGATGCCGCACCCGGCGGCGACTCGTGTCAGTGCGACACCGTGGGCGGTATGGCTGGCCTGCATGCCGGTTTCGCCGTAACGGCCGTTGTTGAGCACGGCGATGGTCAGGTTGCGCGGGCGGGCGACGGAGACGGTGGCCAGGCCGCCCAGGCCCATGAGCTGTTCGCCGTCGCCGGTGATGACCAGCACCGGCCGGTCCGGCCGGGCGAGCGCCAGGCCGAGGCCGGTCATGGCCGCGCTGCCCATGGCGGCCCATAGATAGAAGTTGCTGTCGTGGTCGCCCGCCGCCATGGCATCCCAACTGGGCGAGCCCAGGCCGGTGACGACCAGCAGATCTCCACGGTCCTGCAACAGGCGGGCGACGGTGTCGCGGCGGTCGAGCATGCGCAACATCTTCCTCTTCGCTACTTGGTCCAGGATTTCCGGCCGATCAGCCGCTGGCCGAGAATGACGGCGCAGGCCTGGTCGCCGTTGAACACCATGTCGGCCGCCGCCTCGGTCTGCGGCACGACATCGGCCGGCCGGTCGGCCCGGAAGCACTGCACGCCCATCAAACTCAACGCCGCTTCGGTGGCCTGGCCCATGGGGTTCTGCCACGGATTGAACTCGGCCCACTCGCCCCGCATGGTCACCAGGGTGAGGAACGGAAAGCGGCACATGGACACCATGGCCAGGGTGTTGATGCAGTTGCCGACACCGCTGCTTTGCATCAGCAATGCCGCCCGCGTGCCGCCGAGATGGGCGCCGCTGGTGATGCCGATCCCCTCTTCCTCGGTGGTGCAGGGCACGGCGATCATGTCCGGATCGTCGTTGGCGGCCTGGATGGTTTCGGCGTGACCGGCGTCCGGGACATAGGCAATGAGGCTAATACCGGCGCGTTTCAGGACGCCGTAGATGTCGTGTCTCCAGTCGGTTCCGGGCTCAGTCACCGGCGGTCTCCACGCCGAAGCCGGACCCGGCCTTGCGGTATTCGTCGCGCGGCGGGCTGAAGATGTCCAGCACCCGGGCGCCGTCGGCGCCGGCACGGATGCCGTGCGGCACACCGCCGGGCGTACGCCAGAAATCACCGGCCTTGACCTTGTGTTCGACGCCGTCCTGGATACGCACGGCGTCGCCTTCCAGCATCACGCCCCATTGCTCCTGCGGGTGGCTGTGGATTTGCCCTTCGCTGTTCGGTGCGAGGGTGACGACCGACAGCATGGCCTGGTCGCCGGCGAAGATGCGGGTGGTCAGTCCCGGTCCGAGTTCCCGCGGGATGCCCAGGGAGTCGTCATCCAGATTGAAGAAATTCTCCGCCATCGGCAGCACCTCGCTGACCTCGGTTGTGGTTGAGTGAAACCCTAACCGGAATTTTCTGAGCGTTCCAATGCGCTGGTGGCATGGGAGCCATGGCGCGACGTCAGAACGGCACGCTCAGGCAAGATCGCGTTCGTAGCGCTGCTCCGTGACGGTCTTGCCCCATTGGTCGCCGGAAAACGCCTCGGCCAATGTGAAGCCGGCGTCCTCGTATAAGTGCACGGCGGCATCGAGCCCGGCGAAGGTATAGAGGTAGACGCTGGAGAAGCCTTTCTCGCGGCAAAAGGCCATGGCGTCCGCCATCAGCCGACGCCCCGCGCCGGTACCGCGGGCGTCGTCGTCGACGATGAACCAGCGCAGATGGGCGACCGTGCCGTCCCCCTCGCTGCCGTCGATCACAATGGACCCGATAATACGGCCGTCCCGCAGGGCCAATGCCAACAGGTCCCGGTCCGGGTTCAGCCGTTGCACGAACGCCGCGAACTCCGTCGCGATGCGGGCCTCGAAGAACTGGTCGAAGGCCCATTCGCGGCTGTAATAGGTTGCATGCATGTCGGTAACGCGGCCGATGGCGCCGGGTCGGTAGCCGCGAACGAGTTCGATCTTGCCGTTTGCGCTCATGCCGACAATCCCCGCAGGATGAAATCGGCGATGCGCCCCGCGAACCGGGCGTCGAGCGGATCGCGATGCAGCAGCAGCCGGAACCAGATGATGCCGGAAATCATATCGACGGCCAGATCGATATCGGCGTCGGACGCCAGTTCACCCCGTTCGGCACCGCGTGACAGGATTTCGCCAAGCAGATGCCGGCGCCGTTCCACCAAACTGACGTACAATGCATCCGCCACGTCCGTTTTGCTCTGAGCTTCCGAAATCAGGCCGGCCAGGATAATGGCGGCCTCGGTGCGGGCATAGACACCGAACAGGCGCGAAAGCATCGCCTGCAAATCATCGCGCACCGAGCCGGTATTCACCGTCAGCTCGGCTTCATTGGCCAGCGCTGCATAAACCTCCAGAAAGAGGGCGCTTTTGTTCGGCCACCAGCGGTAGATGGTCTGCTTGCCGGTGCCGGCGGTTGCGGCAATCGCCTCGATGGTGGCGCCGATGTAGCCGTGTTGACCGACGACGGCGACAGCGGCCTCGAGGATCGCTTCATGGGCGCGTACGCTGCGCCGTGCGTGCGTCAATACCGGACCGTGAGAGACCATGTCATCAAAATAGACGAGACGTCTCGTCTCGTAAAGATGTTGGATGCTGGCGTTTCCACCGTACAGTATGTCGAATCGGGTAAATTCGGCGCCATTGGGGTCTTTTGGGCGCCCTAATCGGGGTCATTTGGGACCCCTAATCGGGTTTTTGTGGGACCCCTACTGAACGAAGCTGATGAACTGGGCCGTCGCCAGGCCGCAAGTGGAGATGGTGCCGGCGTAGGGGACCCAGGTGGGGATGGTGAACAGGCCGGGCGCCGCGGGCTGGGTGCGTTTGACGATGATGCACGCGACGTTGATGGCGGCGAAGATGGTCAAGGCGGTGATCGAGGTGAGTTCGGCCAGTTGCACGATCGGCAGGGCCAGGGCGAACAGCAGCACGAGCGCAATTGTGACGACGGTGGCGATCAACGGCGTCCGGGTCCGGGGGTGAATGCGGGCGAACACGGGCGGCAGCCATCCGGCGTTGCTCATGCCATACAGCACACGGGCCGCCATGATCATCTGGATGAGCGCCCCGTTGACGACGGCGAACAGGCTGATGACGCTGATCACCGTTGCCGGTTCTCCCGTGGCTTCCGTGTAGAGCGACGCCAGCGGCGCTTCGCTGGCGGCCAGGTCCGCCGGCGGCATGGCCAGCACGGCGATGGTGGCCACCAGGACGTAGATGATCATGGTGAGGATAAGCACCGCGATGATGGCGAGCGGCATGTTGCGGCGCGGGTTGTGCACTTCCTCCGCCACGTTGACCATGTCCTCGAAGCCGATGAAGGCATAAAACGCTAGAAACCCGCCCCAAAATATGCCCATCAAGGCCACACTGTTCGTCGGAGTCACCATGTCGGCCAACGCGGCTGCGACGTTCAGGTCGGGCGGCAGGTGGGTGGCGCCGGCCCAGGCGACGAACAACAGGCCACCCGCTTCCAGCAGGGTGATGACGCTGGCCAGGGCGACCGATTCGGCTATGCCCCAGGCCGCCAGCGCCCCCAGAACCAAGACAAGCGCCGTGACGGCCACCAAGCCCGGTATGTCGATGAATTCGCCGAGATATCCGACAAAACCATTGGCGATGGTGGCCGCCGACACGATGCCGGCAAAGGCGACCATCAGGCCAATGACCACCGAGAGTGGCCTTAGTCCAAATGCCTGCTGGACATAGACCGCCTCACCGGCGCTACGCGGAAAGCGGCCCGACAGTTCGGCGAAGGCGAAGGCGGACAGGCCGCAGACGATGCCCGACAAAACAAAGGCGAGCGGGGTGTGCATGCCCGCCCGCCCGGCCACTTCGCCGATCAGGACGTAAATCCCGGCACCCAACGTGGTGCCGAGACCGTAGAGAATGATAAAGGGAAGGGAGACGCTACGTTTCAGTCCGGCAGAGCTGTCCTGCGTCGCACCCCCCATGTTGCCGGTTGCTACTCCCTGGTATCAGGCCCGAATGCCAACCTCACTCGGCGGCCGACGATGCCGCGGACGGGTTGTCATCGCTGCTTTCCGGCGCCGGCGATGCGACCGTGACGGTCGGCGTTTCGGCCGGTTTGGCGACAGGTTTCGGTGTTCCCGTTACCTGAACGTCGCCGGCAATGACGCCGCCGGCTTCGATCTGTATTTCCCCGTACCGGATGGTGCCGGTGACCCGGCCGCTGGCCCGTACGATCAAGCGTTCGCGAACGGTCAGGTTTCCGTCGAACTGGCCGCTGATGTCGGCCCGGTCGATCTCGCAATCGCCTTCGAACACGCCCGAATCGGCGATGCCGATATAACGGCTGTTCATGGAGGCTTCGACCTTGCCCTCGACGACCAGCACGTCGCACGACGTGATTTCACCCTTCAGGTGGATGTCCTTGCCGACAATCAGCTTGCTGCCTTCCGGCTCGGACGGAGGCACGTCCGCTTTGGTCTCCGTAGCGGCGGTCGCCGGTGCCGGATTCGAGAAACCGGGAATGTCCGGACGCGGCGGCCGAGCAATGGTCGGATTGGCGGGCGGGGTACGGCGCTCTCCGCCGGACTGGCTGCCTTGTTCCGTTGAGGTTGAGTCTGCTGGCTTCGATCTGTTGAACATTACCTTGGTCTCCTTTTCGTCGGGCCGGGCCGCATGGGTGCGCGAGTCCAGCGGTCGACGATGGCAAAATTAGGGCGGCCGTCGAGCAATCACGTCAAACCTTATGCCAGGCTCCCGCCGTTCTTATTGTTTTGGCGTACCGAAGCGGAAAGATCACGTTTTAAGCGCAGCCGTCACACAGAAATCACATCGAACCATAACAGTGCCGGGGAATGAAATTTTCGTCCGGCCTTAACATCGAGGGAATGCGACAACGCGCCTCCCGGACAATTCCGGCAACATGGTAAACTAATCCTGGCCGGCACCGCAATCTCCGCCCAGCGGCAGAAAGCAGGGTCCCGCCAGTGGCTGGAGGGCTTCGGAGTATGTGAATGACAGTCCGCATTGCAACGTTCAATCTCGAAAACCTCGATGACCGGCCAGGAGAGCAGCCGGCATTGTCCGACCGCGTCGCATTGATGCGGCCGGAACTGGAACGTCTTAATGCCGATATCCTGTGCTTGCAGGAGGTCAATGCTCAGGAGGGTGCCCAACATGTCCGGACCCTGTCGGCCCTGGACCAACTGCTGGACGGCACGCCGTACGCCGATTTTCACCGTGCCGTCACCACCAACGACAAGGGTACCAAATTCCGGGATATCCAGAACCTGGTGACGCTGAGCCGTTTTCCCATCACCATCACGCGGCAGGTCCGGCATGACTTGGTCGAGGGGCCCGTGCATCGCTACATCTCCTCCCAGCAGGACGGAGATCCGCGCCGTTCCGTGGACTGGGACCGTCCGGTACTGATGGCGGAGATCGACACGGGCGGAAGTTTGCCGCTGCACGTTGTCAACCTGCATTTGAAAGCGCCCCTGGCATCAAATATCCCGGGTCAAAAATCAGGGCCGTTTAGTTGGAAAAGCGTGCCGGGCTGGGCCGAGGGGTATTTCATTGCCGCCGTCAAGCGGGCCGGCCAGGCGTTGGAAACGCGGTTGCTGATCGACCAACTGTTCGATGACGACAGCGACGCCCGTATCGTCGTATGTGGAGACTTCAACGCGGAATCCCGCGAGGTGCCGTTGGTCACCATTCGCGGCGATGTGGAAGAGGTGGGCAACGGCAAGTTGGCCTACCGCGCCCTGGTGCCGGTCGAGCGGACCGTGCCGCCGGCCCAGCGTTACACGGTGCGGCACCTGGGTGAGAAGGTGATGCTCGACCACCTGCTCATTTCAAGATCCCTGTTGGCGTCATTCCGCACCGCGGAAGTGCACAACGAGCTACTGACGGATGAACTGGCGGCCTATTATTCCGGGCGCAAAGACCCGGATTCGTTTCATGCACCGGTGGTCGCCGAATTTGAATTGAAAGACCAGCGTTAGGCGGCCAGGGGTACGCCGGGCAAACGGTTCCGGTCATGGGGCGCGGTAAAATCGAGAACCGGCCCCTTGGGCACGACGCGGGTCGGGTTGACCGTCTCGTGACTCCAATAGTAGTGGCGCTTGATGTGGTCCAGGTTCACGGTCTCGGCGATCCCGGGCGCCTGGTACAATTCGCGCACGTAGTTGGACAGGTTCGGGTAGTCCACGATGCGCCGTAGATTGCACTTGAAATGGCCGAAATAGACCGCGTCGAATCGGATCAGTGTGGGGAACAGGCGCCAGTCCGCTTCGGTCAGCCGATCGCCGGCCAGGTAGCGTTGTGAATCCAGGCGCGTCTCCAGATCGTCCAGCGTCGCAAACAGTTTGTCGAAGGCGTCCTCGTAAGCCTCCTGGGTGCGGGCAAAACCGCAGCGGTAGACACCGTTGTTGACGGTCTCATAGACCACGTCGTTGACCGCATCGATTTCCGCGCGCAGATCGGACGGATAGAAATCCAGGCTGGCATCACCCCAGGCGTCGAACGCACTGTTCAACATACGGATGATTTCGGAGGATTCGTTGCTGACAATGGTGTCGCGTCGCCTGTCCCACAGGATCGGCACCGACACCCGGCCGGTGTAGTGGGGGTCGGCCTTGGCGTAGATCTGGTAGGCCCGGTCACAGCCGTTGACCGTATCGGGAATACTGCCCGGACTGTCGGTGAATTTCCAACCCTGGTCGTCCATCAAAGGATCGACCACCGACAGGCCGATCATGTCTTCCAGCTTCTTGAGCTTGCGGAACATCAGCGTGCGGTGGGCCCAGGGACAGGCCAGCGAGATATACAGGTGGTAACGGCCCGGTTCCGCCGCGAATCCGCCGTCGCCGGACGGGCCGGCATCACCGGATGACGTGATCCAATTGCGGAACACAGAAGCCTTGCGGACAAACCGTCCGCCCGCACTCGCGGGCGGCGGTTCGCTGTGCCACACGCCATCGACCATTTGACCCATTGTGCCGTCCTTTCCTTGGTGCCTACCGCAAATGTAGGCCTTCGTGACAAGAAGGGAATTGCGGCGCCGTCATAACACTGTTTCCAAGCCAGCGCCGTGCTACAACCGGGTGTTTTGAGATTTCCGAACAAGTGTTGCCATGGACAAAGCCGACTACAAGAAACTGAGCAAAATGCTCTCGCACGCGTTGCGGCACGCGCCGTGGCTCTACGAGTTGGAGTTGGACGCGGAAGGCTGGACGCCGATCGAGGCGGTCCTGTCGGCAGCCGCCGAGGCCAATTCGCATTGGGTGGGACTGACTGAGAGCGATCTGGCGCAAATGATCGCGCTGTCCGACAAGAAACGCCACGAGATCGCCGACGGACGAATTCGTGCCCGATACGGTCATTCGTTGCCGGGGCGCCTGGATCTGGTGCCGGCCGTGCCGCCGGATACGCTTTACCACGGCACCAGTCCGGCGGTGGCGGATGCGATTCTGGCCGAAGGGCTGCGGCCCATGGGCCGGCAATACGTACATCTGTCCGTCGACGTGGACATGGCCATGCAGGTGGGGCGGCGAAAGGCGCCAAAACCGGTGTTACTGGTGATCGCGGCAGGGTCGGCGCACGCCGACGGGACGGCGTTCTATCTGGGCAACGAGCGTGTCTGGCTGGCCGATGCGGTCGCGCCCGGCTACGTCAGCCGGCGAACACCCTAGGCTGTCCGGCTTGGCTCCCGGCCCATCGCGCTCTATATTGCCATATATGATACGCGCCGCCTTCGTCACACTTGCCCTGTCCGTACTGCTGGCCGCCGCATGGCCGGAGTCGGTCATGGCTGCGGTATCCAGTGTCGTCGGCTGGGTTTACGCGACCAATGTCGCGCAGTTCATCGACGCGGAAACCTGGCGCGCCATCTGCTTCCCCTGATCGCCTGACGCCGCCACTGGCGTAGGTTCTATTCGTCCAAGTGATCGGCGACGATTTCGACCAGACTGGCGATGTCCTTGTCCCAGCCGAAGTGTTCCTTGCCGGCATCCAGGCTTTGCCGGCAGTTGGCGCAGGCCGACACCATGGTGTCGGCGCCGGTTTCGGCCACTTGGTCCATCTTGATTCCGAACACCTTGAGGCGCAGATCCGTGGCTGATTCGATGGCCGCCACGCCGCCGCCACCGCCGCAGCACCAGTTGGCGTTGCCGGTCGGCGCCATTTCGCGGAAATCCTGGGCGAAGCCGGCCAGAATGTCCCTCGGCGCCTGCGTCGCGCCGCCGCGGCGCGAAACCTGGCAGGGATCGTGGTAGGTGATCGATTCGGCGAACGGTTTCAGTTTGAGCTTGCCCGCCGCCTTGGCATCGGCCAGGTATTCGGTGATGTGCTGCACCGCGAATGGCAGGGCCCGGCCGAGGATCTTGGCGCCGGTCCAACGCAGGGCGCCATAGGCATGACCGCATTCGGGAATGATCACCAGTTCGGCACCGACGCTTTCTGCGGCATTGACGATACGGCCCAGCATCTTGGCCGCCACGTCCGACTTGCCTGACAGCATGCCGAAGTTGGTCGCTTCGTAGCCCTTGGTGGAGAACGTCCAGTCCTCGCCCGCGTGGTTGAGGATCCTGGCCATGGCGACGATGGATTGGGGGTATTTCATGGCCTCGATCGACGACACGGTCAGCAGTACACGGGCCTTGTCCTTGTCGAGCGGAATGTCGACCTCGTAATCGTCGGCCAGCCATTCGATGCGGTCTTCCAACGTGTCCGGCGTCATACCCAACGGGCTGCCTACCTCGGCGGAGCGGTCGGCGGTCGCCAGCAGGTCGGGCGGGCCAAGCCCGGCTGCGACCATGGCGGTACGGGTCAGGCCGACCAGCGACGCCGTATCGATGCCCATCGGGCACACGACCGTACAGCGGCCGCACATGGTGCAGGTGTCGTAGATCAGTTCCTGCCATTCGCGCAGGTCGTCGGCGGTGACGTCCTGGGCCGGGAAACCCAACGTCGTGCGCAATTTGGCGAACGGCGATTTGTGCCGCTTGTAGGCTTTGACCAGCGGCTTCAGCTTGTAGGCCGGCGAATGGCGTGGGTCGCGGCTGACTTCGTGGAAATGGCAGGCCTGGGCGCATTGGCCGCAATGCAGGCATGAATCCAGCCAGGTGGCGATGTTGGCGCCCATCTGATCGAGCATGACGCGGACGGCAGACGGTACATCGACGGGAGCGGCCGAGGTTTGCGGGGCGGTCGTGTCGCTCATGGCGTCACCCCGCGCCGGCCGTAAAAGGCGCCGGTGTAGTAGCGGCTGAACAGGAACGTAAAGGCGTGCATCAGACGGCTGAACGGGAAGTAGATCAGCCAGATGTCGACGGTGAACATGTGAATACCGGCCAGAACCGGCCGCGATTCCTGTAAGGCGAAGCAACCGGTCAGCATGACCAGGAACGTCAGGCCGCTGCCGATATAGTCATGGGCATCCTTTAGCCGCCGAATGACCGGATCGGCAACGCGCCGCACCCACAGCAGGATCAATCCGGCGAACGAGATCTGTGCCGCAACGATGAAGGCCCAGTCGGGCAGCGGAGTCCAGCCGAAGCCGAGGACACGTTCGCGCAGGAAATCCACATGGGGAGCGGCGAAGAACAACAACGCGAACAGGCCGATGTGAAACATGTAGCCGGCGATGACGTGAAACGCCGTGTGGGTGAAAAAGCCGCCGTGCGGCACGGAATGTAGCAAGATCGCCTTGATGCCGCCGGCCATGCCGCTTTGCTTCGGCACGCTCTTATCTTCGCCCCGGCCCAGGGCGAGCAGACCGACGATCCGCCACAGGACGCCGAAAACGAAGACGGTCGCCGCCACGTACCACAACGGGCCTTCCGCAAAGTCCGTGAACCAGGGGATGGCATGCCCAGATTGATTTGCGTCGTTCATGAGCAGGCTCCCCTATCCGGTTGTGCGCCGATCTTTCGGGCTACACCTTCCCGTCGGCCGCCTGGGCTTCGGCGGCGGCGACATCGGGCGTCGCTTCGTCGGCGTGCTGCTCGTACCACATGTCGTGGTGCTCTTTCGCCCAATTGACGTCGACGGTGCCGCGGGTCATGCCCTCAAGAGCACCTTCGATGCCGATGGTGCCAACATACATGTGGCCGATGCCCACAGCCATGAACAAAATTGCCGCAGCCGTGTGGATGACGTTGGCGATCTGCATGGTGCCACGTTCGAAGCCGAGGCCGGGCAGAACCATGATCAGGCCCGTCACCGACAGGGCGATGCCGGTCAGGATGGCCCACCAGAACCAGCTCTTTTCGCCGAAATTGTACTTCTCGGAACTGGCATGGACGCCGAAGAATCCGCCGCCTTTCATGATCCATTTGAGGTCGTGCATCTTGAAACCGTTGCCGCGCAGGAAGGTGATGAACAGCGCAATGACGGCCGGCACGAACAGCGGTCCGAACAGATTGTGGGCCTGCAGGGACAGGCTGGCGATGGCGGCGAAGCCATCCTTACCGAACACGGGAATCAGTACAAAGCGTCCAAACATGATCGCCAGTCCCGACAGTCCGAGAATGACGAACAGGATGGCGATGACCCAATGCGCGACACGCTGCGTCAACGAAAAGCGCGGGATGACCATGCCGGTGCGCCCGCCTTCGATGCGCATGCGGCCACGGATGGCGAAGTAGATCAGGATGATGCCCACCACGACAGCCAGGATCCAGCCGCCGTAGGTCTGCAGCGGACCGCGCCAGCGGCTCCATTCGTCGC
Source organism: Sneathiellales bacterium (assembly GCA_028277845.1). Taxonomy (GTDB): domain Bacteria; phylum Pseudomonadota; class Alphaproteobacteria; order JANQFL01; family JANQFL01; genus JANQFL01. The sequence goes on along the minus strand of JANQFL010000006.1, from coordinate 18,427 downwards.
CTTGGCTTTGCACCAACGGGACCAGCCCGCCGGCCGCGCCGCTGCGGACCTGGCGCCAGAACTCGGAATCGCTGACGCCGCCGGTGGTATTGCCCGGCACCGCGCCATTCAGTGATTCGCCTTGCGATACGTCCCGGCCGGCCGGCGATTGCGCCGACGCCGGATTCACATCGATAGAAAAAACCGTCAGTAACGAAAATACAAAACAAACGAAAACCGCGCGGCAAAGCACCGCGATACCCGTGTTCCGAACCATGATTTGCTCCCGCCTGCAGTCGGGGATGTGTTCTAGTTTAGAATCGTTATGGTAACGGCCGGGTTGTAAGACCGCCACCGTTTTGTGCGAACAGGCGAGGAAACGGAATAATTCCGGTCAGATTGACGAGGCGCGTCGGTTGCGTCGGCGGACATATACCAACCCGGCAAGCCCCGCACCGAGCAAGGCCAAGGACGATGGTTCCGGGATGGCGCCGCCGCCGACTTCGACGGTCATTTCCGTCAATGCAAGGGGTACGGGATTTTCGACCTGGCCGATCAGTCCGGGATCGAACACGGCAAGGCGGAAGTCATAGGTGGCCGCAAGGTCGTAATCGAACGGGATCGAGAGGGCGCCCAGGGTCCAACCCAGGTTCTGCGAGTTTTGAGCCACCGACAGCGGCCCCCATACCCCGATGTCCGTGCCGTCGACACCACCGCCGTTACCGGTGGAATTGTCGCCCACGGCATTGTCCGTCCACGCGGCGAAGGGATTGAAGCTGATCCAGCTTTGACCGAGACCCGGATCCGTGTCGATCGACAGCACGATGTCCACGTCGGCCAGGGTGCGTCCGCCGGGCGATCCGTTCAGGTTGACGTTGATGGCGAATTCGTAATTCCACAGGGCGGCGGAACTGGGCGGCACATTCGATGAACCGGTGTCGAAGGTATAGGTGCCGTTGCCCTGGCTGTTGTAGACGCCTTGATAACGGATTTTTCCGCGCAGGCCGACTTCGACATTGTTGTTCCGGTCGACGGTCCAGAACCCGTTGCTGTTGCCGGTTCCGAAGATCACGTCGGGCGTGACGTTCTGATCGAACAACAAGGCCTGGGCCGGCGCTCCGAACGCCATGGTTGCAGTGGCTAGTCCAAGGGCAACAGTCAATTTCCGGAACATGCGCTCTCTCTTTGCAGGTCTGACGGAAGGCAGCCCTCACGGCCGCCACGGCCAGCGGTAGAATTGCTTACGTGCAAAGCAACTCCCGTGCCATGGCAATTTATTCATTAATTTCAATGGATTGCGCGAAATCCATGGAGAGGAACCGGTGGAATTGTAAGAGTTTCCGACACCTAAACGTGCAAGAAAAGTGTCAAATTCGCTCAACGAGACAAATTTCGTTAACCATATCAAGCGGTTAGAGAAAACCGAAGCGGGATTTGGATTGTAAGATATTCCGACATTCCCGCGAGGCGGGTGCGGTTCAGAAGAGAACCTTTTCTTCGGTCAGGTCCGGTTCGCCGCAATGATAGAGAATTTCCGCCCGGGCCGAATCGCGTAAGTGCACCGCGGCGGCCCAGTCGCTGCCGCGGGGCGAGATGGGCGGAGAGATGGTGACGCTCAGATGACCGTGGCGTGGAAACCACTGGTCACCACGCAGGACGGAACGGTTGCCGTGCAGGGTCACCGGCGTCACCGGCATACCGGATTCCGCGGCAACCAGAAACGCACCGAGGCGAAATTCCATCAGACCGGGGCGCCGAGTCAGCGTGCCTTCCGGGAAGAACACAAGCGAATCGCCCGATTTCGCGGCATCGAGTGCTCTTTGTTTGCTGTCCACCGCTTTTCCCGTATCGAAACGTTCGGCGAATACGGTGCCGAGGCGGCTGAGGAACGGGCCGGCGATGAATTGGTTTTTCAGTTCCCTTTTGGCGACAAACCGCAGGGAACCCGGCCAAACCGCCGCCAGCATCAAGCCGTCGATATAACTTGCGTGGTTGGCCACCACGACACCGGGTGCGACATTGTCGGCGCCTTCCAAAGTGATCCGGGTTCCGGTCACCGCAAACAAGGTCTTCGCCGCGCCGCGCAGGACACCCCAGCGCATCTTGGGTGTCGGCAAAACCAAGACCGACGGCCAAACGATCACCGCCGTGAGGACCACGCTCAGCCACCACCAGCCGGCATAGGCGTATTCGCCGGCGATGCGGACCGCGCGCGACAACTGTGCCTTGAGACTGGTCAGAGCCAGCCCTGCGACCTGGCGCCACACGGCGCGCGGTTTGCTGCCGATGCGGCCGCTTTCATAGAGTTCCCGGCTCGACGTCCGGCGGATCTTGCCGCTTGACGTCTTGGGTACGGTCTGCGGCGGCCCCAGCACCACGTCGTCCGGCGGCGCATCCAGCAACGCGGCGCAGACGGCGACGATACGGTCGCGAATCGCTTCCTTTTCATCCTCGTCCGTGATCCGCGTTTCCGCCAGGACGACAAGCCTTTCCTTGGCGGTGTGGGGGTCGGGACTGCCGAACACGGCGACGCAGCCCTTACGCACGCCGTCCACGTCGCCGACCGCCGATTCGATTTCCGCGGGATAGATGTTGCGCCCGGCCCGGATGATCATGTCCTTGACCCGGCCGGTGAAAAAGACGTCACCGCCGGCGATGTAGGCCAGGTCGCCGGTTTCCAGCCAGTCGCCGTCGAACAGAGCCTTGGTTTTTTCCGGGTTGTTGTAGTAGCCGCTGGTGGAGGACGGGCCGCGGAACTGCAGCCGGCCTTGCCGCCGGTCCGCGACTTCCCGGCCGGTGTCGTCGACGACACGGATCTGGTGCCCGGGCATGGGCCGGCCGCAGGCGACACATTCCAGTGCCGTCAAATCGTCATCCGCCGCCGGTTCCGCGACTCCGCCTTCGGTCAACGCCCGACGGTCGATCCGGTCGATGATCGGCGCCCGGCCTTCGGGCGGAAAGGCAACGCCGACGGAACTTTCCGCCAGCCCGTACACCGGCGCCAGGGCCTCCGGCTTGAAACCGTAGGGGGCGAAGCGCTCTGTGAAGCGCCGGATGGTCGACGCGGCGATGGGTTCGGCGCCGTTCGCCACCATGCGCAGGCTGCTGAGATCGAGCCCCTGGGCATCCTCGTCGCTGACTTTGTTGAGGCAGAGCTCGAAGGCGAAGTTGGGCGCGGCCGACAGGGTGCCCTTGTGCCGGTGGATCGCCCACAGCCAACTGGCCGGCCGGGCCAGGAACGTCAGCGGCGACATGATGACGGTCGGCACGGCAAAATACTGGGTTGCCAGCCAGGCGCCGATCAGACCCATGTCGTGATAGAGCGGCAGCCAACTGATGAAAACATCGGCCGACGTGGCATCGATGGTATGGCCCATGCCGCGGACATTGGCCAGCAGGTTGGCATGCGTCAGCACCACGCCCTTGGGATCGCCGGTGCTGCCGGACGTGTATTGCAAAAACGCGATGCGGTTGGTGTCGTCGACGACCGGCAAGTCGGCGCCGTCTCTGGCGCGCAGCTCGGTCACCGTATCGACGCTGCGCAGGCCGGCGACCTGCGATTTCAGCAGGATGGCCAGGCGCCGGGCTTCCTTGACGGTGACCAGCACCGCGGCCCCGGCGTTGTTCAGGATCACGGCCTGGCGGCGCAGATGATCCTCCAACTGCGACAGGCGCACCGGCGGATATATGGGAACCGGCACGCCGCCGGCATAGAGGATGCCGAAGAAGGCATAGAAGAACTCGTCGCTGGTCGGCAGCATGATGGCGGCGCGGTCGCCGGGCTTGAGCCCGCCGGCCACCAGGCCGCGGGCCACGTCCTTGGCCCGTTCGGCGAGCTGGCCGTATGTGATGACCTCCTCGTCGCTGTAGCCCTTGGACAGCGTAATATGCGGCCGGTCGGGATGGCGCGCCGCGTGCCATTCGAGCACCTGCGGCAATGTCTGGGCATTTTCCGGCAGGCCTTCCGACGGAGACAGCTCGTAAACCTTGACCGCCGCGTCGGCGATGGTCAGCGTCTCCGGTGCGGCGTGGATGATCGCCTCCAGCAACTGACGCGGCGTTTCCACTTCGGCCAGCAGAGATTCATTGAGTTTGACCGCTAAGTGCTTTTCCGCCCGCAACAGCAATTCGGCCCGGCCGAGGCTGTCAAATCCCAGGTCCTTGTCGAGGCTGCTGTCCAGGGAAAGGTGCTGCGTGGTCTTGCGGCCGGGGTGCAGTTCGGCGGACAGGTCGCGGATGATGATCAATAGCGCTTCGCCCGGATCATCCGTGCTGAATTCGATAGGCGCTTCGGTGCCGTCTTCCGTCGGGACCGGGGGATGTTGGAGCGAGTCGGTCATGTCACGGGATTGTAATGCCTATTCCCCGTAGCCGCACCCCCATGCGGCACATCGCCGCCGCAAGGGAATTGGAAACGGGCGTTCGGTGGCCTAAAGTCCGGTCGGAAGAACAATGCGTCAATCGTGCACGGGGAGAGCGTAGCCATGAGTCAGGAGTCCGACGGCGAGTTTATCTGGCGGCCGAATCGACGGCAGATCGAGGACGCCGAGCTGACCCGGTATCTGGCCAGATATGGCTTGGCCGACTACGAGGAACTGAACGAAAAGTCCGCGGCCGATCCGGCCTGGTTCTGGCAAACCGTCATCGATCATTTCGACCTCGGATTTTATACCCCCTACGAGTCCATTCTCGACGTTTCCAAAGGGGCGCCCTGGGCGCGCTGGTGCACCGGCGGCACCACCAACGCGGTGCTCAACATCCTCGACCGCCACATGGATACGGAGGTGCGCGACCGGGAGGCCATCGTCTGGGAAGGTGAGGACGGCTCGGTGCGGCGCTGGACCTATGCCGATTTCAACCGTGCCGTTTGCGGCCTGGCCGCCGGTCTGCGCGCCCTGGGGCTGGGCCGGGGCGACGTGGTGTCGCTCTACATGCCCATGGTGCCGGAGACCATCGCCGCGTTTCTCGCCGTCGCCAAGATCGGCGCCATCGTGCAGCCGCTGTTCTCCGGCTTCGGCGCCCAGGCCGCCGCCGTGCGCATGAACGACGCCGGCGCCGTCGCCCTGGTCACCACCGACGCGACGCGCCGCCGCGGCAAGGTCGTGCGCATGAAGGACGTCATGGACGAAACCGCCACCGACGTGCCGACCCTGCGCCACATGGTGGTGCTCAACGGCATGGACCAAACGGTGGCCATGGATGAGGGGCGCGACGTGTGGTGGCACGACATCGCGCCCGACGATCCCGGCGACGTGCCGACCGAGCAAATGGATGCCGAAGACCCGTTCATGCTCTATTTCACCTCCGGCACCACCGGCAAGGCCAAGGGCACGGTCCATACCCACTGCGGCTTTACCACCAAGCTGGCGGCGGATTTCGGCCTGGTCCTGGACTTCAAGCCGGGCGACCGCTGGCTGTGGATTTCCGACATCGGCTGGGTGGTCGGCGCTTTGACGGCGGTGGCGGTGCCCATGCTGGGCGGCACCATCGTCATGGCCGAGGGCACGCCCGACTATCCCGAACCCGGCCGCATGTGGCGACTGGTGCAGGATCACAAGGTCAGCTATCTCGGCGTCGCTCCGACGACGGTGCGTGCGCTGATGCGCTACGGCGTCGAGGAAGTACAGAAATACGACATGTCGTCGGTGCGCATCACCATATCGTCCGGTGAGCTGTGGAACCCGGACTCATGGTCCTGGTTCATGCAGCATGTGTGCAAGAACACGGCGCCGATCCTCAATCTTTCCGGCGGCACCGAAATCGGCTGCGGCATCATTTCCAGTACCGTCATCCATCCGGCCAGGCCGTGTTCGTTCACCGGGTCCATGCCCGGCATGGGGGCCGACATCGTCGATGCGGAGGGCCGACCCGTGGCGCCCGGCGAAACCGGCGAACTGGTCATGCGGGTGCCGTCGATCGGCCTGACCCGCAGCCTGTGGAACGACGACGACCGCTATCTGGAAGCCTACTGGAACCGCATGCCGGGCCTCTGGGTGCACGGCGACTGGGCGTCGCGCGACGCAGACGGCATGTGGTACCTGCACGGCCGGTCCGACGAGACGATCATGGTTGCCGGCAAACGCTGCGGACCGTCCGAAGTGGAGGCCCTGGTCATGAACTCGGGCGTGGTCGCCGAAGTGGCCGCCGCCGGCGTGCACCATGATCTGAAGGGCGAGACGGTGCTGTGCGCGTGCGTGCCGTCGGACGGCGCCGTCGCGGAACATGGCGAGGACGTCGTCTGCGAGATGGTGCGCGACGCGGTCGTTGCCGGCCTGGGTCCGGCCTTCCGGCCGGGCGACGTGGTGCTGGTGTCGCAATTGCCGAAAACCCGGAACATGAAGATCCTGCGCCGGGTGGTGAAGGCGGTGTACATGGGCAAGGCGCCGGGCGACCTCGCCTCGTTGGTCAATCCGGAGGCGGTTGACGAGCTTAGGGATGTTGTGTCACCATAATATCTTACATATAAGATAAATAGGTTTTCTGCGGCTTTGAGAGTCGCTACGCTGGCGAAAGGGCGTGGTCTTGGCTGACAAAGACTTCGATATGCCGGAACAGTCGGGCGGTTGGCCCGCCAACCGGCCTCCCGATAACCTGACCGATTGGTCGCGTTTCGAGGAGAGCGACCGGGAAGCCGGCTTCGTGTTCACGGACGATTTCGAACGCTTCAGCCAACACGACGACATTTTCAACCGGGCCTGGTGGGACCAGGCGGTGATGTCGGACGACGTCATCGCGTTCTATAACGCGCAGATACGCCCCAAGCCACGTCGTGGCGAAGGCTTCTCCCAGTGGGACTTTTCCCTGGTGAACGCATCCTGGTCGGTCGCCCGGGATTATGCCATGCGCGGCCGCAAGGACGGGGTGCGGGAAGGCTTTCTCGATCATTTCCGCACGTTCGTCCCCAAGGCGGAGACCCAGGCCGACCTGCCGTCGCCGGAGGAAACGGCGGCGCGGGTCAAAAAGGTCGCGAAGTTTTTCGGTGCCGATCTGGTGGGCATTACGGAATTCGACGAGCGCTGGGTATATACACACAGCGCCGACGCCGCGACCAAAACCCGGGACGAGAAGGACAATCTGCTGCCCGAAGGCATGACCAGCGTCATCGTCATGGGCCACGGTATGGACCGGGACCTGGTCGAGTCCTATCCCTCGGCCCTGGCGGCGTCGGCCACCGGTCGGGAATACTCCCGCGAAGCCGCCATCGTCTCGTCGCTGGCCGGGTTCATCGAGGGCCTGGGCTATCGGGCCTACGGGTCGTCCAACGACACCGGCATCACCATTCCCCATGTGGTCAAGGCGGGACTTGGCGAATACGGCCGCAATCAGATGGTCATCACCAAGGAATTCGGACCGCGGGTGCGGTTCTCCAAGGTCTACACCGACATGCCCCTGGCGCACGACCGGCCGAAAAAGTACGGCATCCACCAATACTGCATGGAATGCACCAAGTGCGCCGATGCCTGCCCGCCCAAGGCGCTGCCCAAGGGGCCGCCCGAGGCCGGCGGGCCCAACCGCTCGACCATCAAGGGGGTGGTCAAGTGGTCGGCCGATTGCGAGAAGTGTTTCAAGTTCTGGACCAAGATGCGGGTCGACTGCGCCATCTGCATGCGGGTGTGCAGCTACAACAAGGATTATACCAAATGGTATAACCGGCTGCTGTTCCGCCTGATGGGCAGCCGTTTGCGTAAGCTGATGATCTGGGCCGACCGGAAATGGCTCACCCGTGATCGGGTCGCCCCGAACACCTGGTGGAAATCGGCATAGCATCGACCACCACCGATCGGTCATAGTGGTGTCATGCCACCTGACACCGACACAGCGTTCGTCCCCGCTGGTTATTTCAGCCAAAGTCTGAAGAACCGTGACCCGGAATTGTACGCCGCCCTGAAGGGCGAGCGTGACCGCCAGAACGAACAGATCGAACTGATCGCGTCCGAAAACCTGGTCAGCCGTGCCAGTCTCGAGGCGCTTGGTTCGATCATGGTCAACAAGACCGTCGAAGGGTATCCGGGGCGGCGGTATTACGGCGGCGCCGACTATGCCGACGAGGCCGAAGCCCTGGCTATCGACCGGGCGAAACGGTTATTCGGATGCACCTACGCCAACGTCCAGCCCCATTCGGGCAGCCAGGCCAACCTGGCGGTCTTTCTGGCGTTGCTGCAGCCCGGCGACACGGTGCTGAGCATGGCCCTGCCGTCGGGCGGGCACCTCAGCCATGGTGCCGGCCCGAACATTTCCGGCAAGTGGTTCAATGTGGTGTCCTATGGCGTTGACGAAACGACCGGCTTGATCGACTATGATGCCGTCGCGGATCTGGCGCGCACGCATCGCCCCAAGCTGATCATCTGCGGCGGATCGGCCTACCCCCGCGCCATCGATTTCGCCCGCTTCCGCGAGATCTCGGATTCCGTTGGCGCCTTCATGTTGGCCGATATTGCCCATTTCGCCGGACTGGTCGCCGGCGGTGTCCACCCCGATCCGCTGCCCCATGCCGATGTCGTGACGGCCACCACGTACAAGAACCTGCGCGGCGTGCGTGGCGGTCTGATCCTCGGCAATGACCAGGACCTGGGCAAGAAACTGAACTCGGCCGTATTTCCCGGGGTCCAGGGCAGCGTCATACTCAACGCCGTCGCGGCGAAGGCGGTGTGTCTGGGCGAAGCCTTGCAGCCCGACTTCCGGGTCTACGCCCGACAGGTGCTCGAAAACGCCCGTGCGCTCGCCGGTACTCTGATGGACCGGGGCGTATCCGTTGTCACAGGAGGCACGGACACGCCGATCGTATTGATCGATTTGCGGCCGCAAGGCCTGACCGGGGCGGAAACGTCGGACGCTTTGGAATTGGCGGGACTGACCTGCAACAAGAACGCGGTGCCCGGTGATACACAGCCTCCGACGGTGACGTCCGGATTACGGCTTGGTGTGTCCGCCGGTACGACCCGGGGTTTCGCGGCCGACGAATTTCGGGCCATAGGCGGTTGGATCGCCGACATCGTCGATGGCTTGGTTCAGGGGGATGTGTCGGCGCGACAGCACTCCGTCCGCGACAATACACGGGCATTGTGCCGGCGATTTCCGATTTACGACCGCGACATCTAGCCGGCGCTGCGCGGTGTCAATGATTTGACGATGTTCTCGACCAAGGTAATCAAATCCCGCCGCACGGTGTCGCTGGCGATGGATTGGAATGCACGGGCCAATTCGAGCGTTTCGCGCCGTGTTATTTTGTTGTCTCGCTCGTCGGCGTTGTCTTGTCCGGAGGGGGGTGCCGACAGGGAAGCCTCTTCGAAGAAGTAATCGATCGGGACTTCAAGCGCCTGGGAAAAATGGAACAATCGGCTGGCCGCCAACTGATTTGCACCGCGTTCGTATTTCTGGACCTGTTGAAAAGTCAGACCGACGCGACCGGCCAGTTCCGTTTGACTGATACCCAACAGAGTACGACGCACGCGAATCCGTTTCCCCACATGAACATCGATGTGCCGCGGTCGTCCTGGCATCCGTCCCCCACAAATCGCATGTGTCCATGCGCGACAGAAGATCCGAGAAACAATCGAAATATTCAGGACGTGGCCACTATCAGACCACAGAAAAACAGGAGGTTCTTTCCCTCAAAGCGGGGAAAGTTCGTATTACTGATTAAAAGAATCCGATAATAATCTATCGGTGATAGAAAAGAGAGTTTTGCGTGTCAGGTGGGCCGTCTGCGCAACCGGCTGACCAAGCCATCCAGTTGGCCGCCGTTCCGTTCCATGTAGGAAATGAATTCGTTGCGGTAGGTCATGGCCATGCTGATGCCGGCAATTTCCACGTCGATGATTTGCAACCGGCCTTCGACGTCGCGAACACGCCAGTTCGCCGGGATGCCAATACCGACCGCCAGTTCGAACCGGGTGCTGACCACGACGTCCTTGCGGCCTGCGGCGCGCGTGCCGACAAATGAAATGGCATCCACCTTGCGCTTGCCGAAATGCTTGCTGTAGGTCGCGATGACAAAATCGCCGAACAGCTTTTGATATTCGCCCATCAGGGTCGAATCCGCCGTTTCCCAGTATTGGCCCAGTGCAAACTTGCCGATGAGTTGGAGGTTCAGTCCCCGCCGCATCAGCTTGCGCAATCGGACATCACGTTGCCGCGCAGACAACGAGTTGTCATTCAGTACCCCGAGGGCCTTACCGGCCAGGCCCCGGACAAACGCGATGGCATCCGCTTGTGACGGGCGCGTGACCGGCAAAGCCGGTTGCACGATCGGTGCCGCCAGGTTGCCGATGGGCGTCGCCGTGACAGGCGCGCCGTCGTCCGCCGCCGGATGCCTGGCCGCCGGCGTGATCGTGTTGAGCTGCGCCCCGTGGCCGACGTTCCGGCGTAGAGGATAGGGGGGCGCCGCACGCGTTTGCGCAATGTGTGGAACGTAGCTGCTGACGGGTTGTTCTGCCGACAGTGCCGCCGACCCAAATACGAGCAAGGCAAACACACCGCCCAAACAAAGGGTGGCGCGACAGGCGCGGTTGAACAAATGTGTCCCAGTGTCCGTCATGGTACGCGATACGCAATCACTGTTTGACCGGCCGGGGGCCGGCCATCGGCGTTAATGATGGTCGCGGGACATTAAATTTCGTTTAAAACTAGGGTTTTACGGGCATTTTGTCAAAATTGGCCGTTTCCCGCTGCACCTGGTTAACCTAAAAAGAGAGCGGTTCCGATGACAGGAGGCAGGATTGGACAGGCTTTCCGGTATGGCAATTTTTGCGGCGGTCGTCGAAGCCAAGAGTTTTTCGGCTGCCGCCAAGCAGTTGGGCATGTCGAAATCCGCGGTCAGCAAGCAGGTCGGCAAGCTTGAAGACAGGCTCGGGGCACGCCTGCTCAACCGGACCACGCGGCGTCTCAGCCTGACGGAATCCGGAACGACCTACTACGAATACTGCGCGCGCATCCTGGAGGAAGCCGAGCAAGCCGAATCGGCGGTCACCGTCATGCACGACCGGCCACGGGGAACCCTGCGGATCAACGCGCCGGTCAGCTTCGGTATTCTTCACCTGGCGCCGGCGATCAACGATTTTCTTGAGGAAAATCAAGAGATTACCGTCGACATGACCTTGGACGACCGGTTTGTGGATTTGGTCGAGGAAGGCTACGACGTTGCCGTGCGGATCGGCGAGATGAAGGATTCCAGCCTGGTGGCGCGCCGCTTGGCGCCGTGCCGCTTCGTCATTTGCGCGGCGCCATCCTACCTGGGCCGGCATGGTGTTCCGGAATCGCCGGAAGAACTCGTCGACCACAACTGCCTAGTCTACACCTACAGCAGCACCGGCGAATGGCAGTTTCGCTCTCCGCAAGGGGAACCCAGGCTGGTACGGTTGACCGGTTCTTTTCATGCCAATAACGGCGATGCCTTGCGGGCGGCGGCTCTCGCGGGAGTGGGTATTTTGGTATCACCGACCTTTATCGTCGGAGACGACCTCAGAAACGGCAGTTTGAAGCCGGTTCTGGTTGGCTATGAGCGCCATCCGGCCGCGGTTAACGCGGTCTTCCCACATCGCCGGCATTTGTCGCCAAAGGTCCGGGCGTTCGTCGACTTTGCCGCCAAACGATTCGGCCCGGAACCGTATTGGGATGAAGAGTTTACGGCCGGAAGCCGGTAACGCGAAAGTAACCTTATTCCCCCAGTCTAATTGCTGCCGAACCGGCATTTTTTTGGACTGGCCATGAATCTGAACAAGAAAAGCCTCATCGCGATCGTTTTCTTCCTGCTGCTGGCGGGTGGTGGTGCGCTTGCGTCCTACATGATGGGCAAAAGCCTGGATACGCAAACGGCGACGGTGATCGAGGAGATCGTGGAAGAAGGCCAGGTTGCGTTCGTACGGCTCCCACCGGTCAATGTTCCCATACGGCAAGGCGACCAGATTCGCCGCTACATGCAACTCACTGTTAGCCTGGAAGTCCCGGAAGGGTCGAGCCTGACGGCGATTCGCCGGCAGATTCCACGTTTGCGCGATGCCTTCGTGACAGAACTCAGTGCCCGGTCCGTCATGCGCGGCGACGGTAGCGGTGTGCTCAATCTCGACCTGTTGAAATTCCGTTTGCTGAAACGGGCCCGTACGGTGCTTGGCGAAAAGTATGTCAGCGATGTGCTGCTGGGCAACGCCGCAGGGTAATCGCCACTGGCCCAAAGGCCCGTCCGCAAAGCTTCGCTATCAATCCTCAATTGTTTGTGTAGTCCGGCACTGCGTCAATTCGGTCATCGTTTGACTCGATTAACCATGTCATGTTCGTTCCGCCGTCCGGGTGAGGCGGCCTGAAACCCAGGAGAACGGATATGACCGGACACCACACGCGCGCCGCGACCCTTGCCGGGTTCGCGATCGCGAGCCTTTGTATGTTCAAACCCGCATACGCGGAGCAACCGGACGCCACGGCGATCGCTACATTGAAGAAGCTGATCGCCAGCCAGCAGGCCCAGATTGCGGCCCAGGCCGAGGCCATCAAGGCGTTGTCGGCCAAGGTGGATCAGTTGGCCGCCGTCAAGGTTCGGGCCGTTTCCCCGGCCGCGGGCGGCGCGCCCGCCAACAAGGGTGTGCTGGCATCCGGCAACGACAAGGTCAGTGCCAGGGTCTATGGCCAGGTCAACCGGGGCATTCTGGCGATTGACGACGGGCAAGGCCAGGATACGTTCTTCGTCGACAATGACGCGTCTTCGACACGTGTCGGGTTTGCCGGGCATGTCAAAGCCACGGACGATGTCACCATCGGAACGCTGATCGAGGTGCAAATGGAATCAAACTCCACCGCATCGGTCAGTCAGACGTCGGACCGGGGACTGGGCGGTCTGAGCTTCGCCGAACGGCACCTTGACCTGTATGCCAAGTCGAACACATTCGGCAAACTGTCTCTCGGACAGGGAAGCACCGCTTCCGACGGCGTGTCCGAAATCGACTTTTCCGGCACCGCGCTGGTCGGATATTCGGCCGTCAACGACATGGCGGGCGGAATCCTGTTTTCGACCAGCGCCGGGCCGCTCAGCACGATTACGGTCGGCGGCGTGTTCAGCAATATGGACGGGCTGGGCCGGGATGACCGCATTCGCTACGACACTCCAAGCTTCGCCGGATTCTCCCTTTCGGGTTCGCTGGTTGCCGGCGGTGCGGCCGATGCGGCACTGCGCTACTCCGGCAAGCATGGCGGCACCAAAGTGGCGGCGGGCATCGCGTTCGCCAACCAGTCCAGCATTTCGAGCACGACCAACAACACCGTCAATGGCTCGGCGTCCGTGCTGTTCGGGAACGGGTTCAATGCAACGGTGGCCGCCGGCCGGCGCGAATCGTCCGCCAGCGGCCGCGACGACCCGATGTTCTATTACGGCAAGCTGGGATACCGTGCCAATCCGTTACCGGTCGGCGTCACCGCGTTCTCGGTCGATATCGGCCAATACGACGATATCGCGGCAAACGGGGACGAAGCACTGGCCGTGGGCCTGCAACTGGTGCAGAACCTGGATAGATTCGGCACCGAACTGTACCTCGGATACCGCCACTACAGCCTCGACCGAACAGCCACCAATGTGGAAGACATCAATGCTTTGCTGACCGGCGCCAGGGTCAAGTTCTAAGGAGGTCGATATGCAGTCAAATACCTTGCGGAGGCTGCTTCTGGTCACTGTGTTGGCTGCCTTGACTGCCACGGCCTGCGCGAAACGGGAACCGTTGGAGTACCGCTCGGACCTGGAAGTCCGGCCAGGCACGGGCTTGTTTTCCGGCGACAAGGGCGGTCTGGTGTTAATTGGCGATTGAAGCCGACAAGGCGCGGCGGATATTCCGCCGTCCTTCAATCGCCGGTTTTCTTGAGATCGAGAGACAGCGAGTTGATGCAGTACCGCTGTCCGGTCGGCGCGGGGCCGTCGGGAAAGACGTGACCCAGATGGGCGTCGCATTTGCTGCACGTGACTTCCGTCCGGATCATGCCGTGGCTGGTGTCCGTTTCCGATTCGACACTTCCGTCGTCAACCGGTTGGGTAAAGCTAGGCCAGCCCGAACCGGAATCGTACTTGGTGCCGGAGTCGAACAAAGGTTGGCCGCAGCACCGGCAGAGATATATGCCGGCCGCCTTTTCGTCCCAATATTGCCCGGTAAACGCCCGCTCCGTGCCTTTCTCGCGGCAGACGTGGTATTCCTCGGGTGTCAGTTCCGACCGCCATTCACTATCACTCTTGACCACTTTTGCTTTGGAACTCATGCGCACTCCCGTGGTTCGCAGTCTGACACGGTATGAAAACTAGGGCGCTACCCGGGCGCGGACCAGTTTTTCAAGTTTGTGCATCGGACCGTCTCCGATGCCCAACTCGTCCAAATGCTCGACCGTGTTGAACAGGTAATCGCAGCAACGGCCCAACTGGCCGCTGGCCGTCGCTATGGCGTCCGCGATCCGGTCCATGGGCAGTCGGCCGGCATAGCGTTCATGGGCGCTGTTGATGACAAAGGTTACGGCGCGCACCTTTCCCACGGGGCCATGGACAGGGACCACCCGGGGCACATAGGCGCCGCTGATCATTTCCCGGTTCCACACGATGTCCAGTTCGCTGTCCACCTCGTCCCTGTCGATCCGGAACAGAATGCCACGGCATGACCCGCCCGGCTCCAAGGCCAATGTCAGGCCCGGATTGTCCGGCGAACCGCGTCCGATGGGTGTCCACAGGCAGAACTGCCGATGATAGCCATACAACCGACCGGACGCGGATTCGGCAAAATGAAAGGCCGGGTTCCACATCAGCGACCCATATCCGAACACCCACACATCTTCGTCCTTGCCGTACGCGGCCAAGGTTCTGCGCTTGGATTCCCTGCGTTCTTCCGGGGTCATACGAACGAACAAGCCCTGCCGCTCGGCTTCAGCGACGAGTTTTTCGATGTGTCCGGAGGCAAGGGATTCGCGGTCGAGAGAGATCGAAGTCATAAGCTGACACACATTGACCAACAAACGGACGGGTGTCGAGGGATATACCAGAATTGGCGCGGGTCACGGCTTTGTGAACCCGTATCGGGAACGGGAGCCTCGAACGGTCCGTGCCCGCAAGTCGGATATGGTCGGGGTTCCAAGTTCTGCTTTCAGGACCATTTTCTGGAATCTCTTCAGTTCGACTAAGCTCGATCGAGCTTGGCCAACCCGCCGCCGATCGGATCGACAGGGGCTATTGTCGATCAACCAGTTAGGGAAAATGTCTGTTCACCTCACGTCATCATAATCGCCCGTTTACAAAATATTAGGGAATTTGAGACGGAAAATAGGGCCGTCGAGTGCGGTATTCGGCGGGGCTTTGCCAACTGGCCGGGCTCTTTCCGGATTACGAACAGTACCAGTGTGCGGGCTCGGTGGGCCTTGGCGGGATCGGTTGCGGGCCAAGGTGCCGTTCGGCTCAACCGCTCAGGACACCCGATGAACGTCATGGGACACCTTTCGCGGATCTGGTCACGCCCAGGGACATATGTCCTGACGGCGGCCGGCCTGATATGCAGTTATCCGCTGTTGAAGGGTATACCCTGGCAGGGAGACGACCACCTCCACACAATGATGGAAGTGGTGGCGACATGCTTGGCGCTGCTCGTTGGTTCGATGGCGCTGGTTCGCTACTACAGTCGCAAGAACGGTACGATTCTTCTTATCGGCGTTGGTTTTCTTGGAACGGCGCTGTTCGATGGATACCACGCCGTCGTGACGTCATCACACTTCGCGTTTCTAATCGATGCCGATAAGACGTCCCTCGCGCCATGGAGCTGGCTTGCATCCAGGATTTTTCTCTCCGTCATGCTGGCGACAAGCTGGTTGTGCTGGCGATACGAAACGCAGCATGGCAAAGAGGTTCTTCTCGGAGAAAAATCCGTCTATTTCGGAACGGCACTGTTGGTGGCCGGCAGTTTCACGTTTTTCGCCCTTGTGCCGTTGCCCCGTGCCTATTTTCCCGAACTCTTCATTCACCGCCCCGAAGAACTTGTACCCGCGGTCTTTTTCGCCATTGCGCTGGCGGGTTATCTGACCAAAGGCAAATGGCGGAACGACGATTTCGAGCATTGGCTGGTGCTGTCGCTGATTGTCGGCCTGGTCAGTCAAGTGGTTTTCATGCCGTTCTCGGCCACTTTGTTCGATATGCAGTTCGATGCCGCGCATCTTCTAAAAATGGTAAGCTACGTCTCGGTGTTGGCCGGTCTGCTGGCGAACATGTATGCCGCGTTCCGCGTCGAAATCAATCATACGAAAGAACTGACGGCGGCGCGGGAGGAGGCCGAGAACGCATTGGCCAAGTTGAGCGAGTACAAGTTCGTCCTCGATGAACACGCGATCGTCGCCGTCACCGATCAGTCCGGCCGGATTACCTACGTGAACGACAAATTTTGCAGGATCAGCAAATACGACCGTCATGAACTCGTTGGACAAAATCATAGAATTCTGAAATCCGGGTACCATGACGCGTCATATTACAAGAGCTTCTGGTCGACCATCTCCCGAGGCGATGTTTGGACCGGTGAATTCAAGAATCTGGCCAAGGACGGCTCGGAATACTGGGTCAGTACCATTGTCGCCCCGTTCCGCGATGCGAAAGGGCGCATTTCCCAATACATTTCGATCCGCACCGACATAACGCAGTCGAAGCGAAATCAGGAAGAATTACGCCGCAAGGAAGAAGACCTTGTTGAGCGTGTCGCCGAACTCGAGGACACACAGATCAGGCTGGAAGAACAGGCAGGTGTATTGCGCGAGCTGTCCGAACAGCTTTCGATCGAACGGGACCGCGCACAAGTCGCCGCAAAAGCAAAGACCGATTTCCTGGCGACCATGAGTCACGAAATCCGAACGCCGATGAACGGCGTGCTGGGCATGCTCCACTTGCTTGCCGATACGGAATTGAGCGGTGAACAACGGGATCTGACGGAAACGGCAAGCGTTTCGGCCGAATCGTTGCTGACCATCATCAACGATATTCTCGACGTTTCGAAACTGGAAGAGGGGCGGGTCGAGCTCGAAGCTGTTGACTTCGACTTGTTCGATCTCGTGCACCGGGTCGTGGCTCTGTTCAAGATCCAGGCGTCGGAAAAACAATTGCAGATGCTGTCCGAATTCCCGCCCGATCTGCCGCGTTTCATTCGCGCAGATCCGACGCGAGTGCGTCAAATCCTGGTCAACCTCGTGGGCAACGCCATCAAATTTACCAACGAAGGTGCGGTGACGATCGCGTTGAGTTACGGTCGTGACCCAAGCGGCGATCTGTTGATACGCGTAATGGTGCGCGATACGGGCATTGGAATTTCGCCGGAGTCCCAAGTCCGTCTATTCGAGCGTTTTTCTCAGGCCGACAGTTCGACGACACGGCAGTACGGTGGCAGCGGATTGGGTCTGGCGATAAGCAAGCAGCTCTCCGAGATTATGGGTGGACAAATCGGGGTGGACAGCGTCGAAAACGCCGGCAGTGTATTCTGGTTTACGTTTCGCGCACAAACCGGCAATGCGGAAACGGTGAACTCGAAAAAGCTGCTTGCCGAAGCCGATGCGCAAAATATGCGTGTGCTACGTGTTTTGGTGGCGGAAGACAACGCCATCAACCGAAAAATGATTACGACTTTGTTCACTCGCCGTGGTCATACCGTTGAAGTTGCCGAAAACGGCCGGCTGGCCCTGGAGCGGGTTCAGGACGGAGAGTTCGACGTTGTTCTGATGGACATCCAGATGCCGGAAATGGATGGTATCCAGGCTATGCAGGCCATTCGTGCCTTGGACGGTGAAAAACGGTCTATACCGATCGTCGCGTTGACCGCCAATGCGGTGGCCGGAGACCGGCAACGCTATCTCGAAGCCGGTATGGATGATTACGTTAGTAAGCCTGTCGATCCGGAAGAATTGTTTACCGCCGTTAACCGTGTGGTAGTACCCAAGCGGGAAAGTACGGATATTGATGACGAGCCTGGTGTTTGTCCGAATTCCGGTGCCACGTCATCCGAGGAGGAAAGCACGGCCAGCATGTCTACGCCACTGTCCGCCATGCCGATATTCGATGAAGGCAAACTGCAGCGAATGCGGGAAGCGTTGGGTGAGGATTCCCTCAGCGAATTGCTGTCGGACGTTCCCGGCGAAACCGCTCGTTTACTCCAGGACCTGCAGGGCGCCTTGGCAAAGGGCGATTTCGACGCTGCCCAGGACCACGCACACACAATCAAGGGACTGGCCAGTAATTTTGCCGCGGTTCGGATCGCTTTACTGGCCAAGGATGTCGAAGACGAGGTTAAGGAAACAGGGTCGTATACCGGACACCTCGGCGAACTTGAAAATGCCATCGACGAGGCGCGCGACTGGCTGGACCAAACACCTAGAGCAATTCCTCTTTAGATGGAATCCATTCTGTTTCTCGAGCGGCCTGCCAAGAAACGCACATGGCCACCAGGAAGACGGGGCAGCGCGATGCCGGGCA